>JAYPUA010000016.1:0-51983 GCA_038133845.1 Deltaproteobacteria bacterium | reverse complement strand
CAAGGCTCAAGATTGTTGTACTGCTCAAGAGTGCCGATTCCTTCGGCTTTTAACTTCCATGTTACCAACATGACACCACGACTCCTCTTTCAAGGAAAATCAATTCCTGGAAAATTTCAGGAGATTTCTATTTAAAATACTGATTTTTTTAAATTAAAAAAAATTTTCCCTAATTTGGAAAAATAGGGAAATTTTCTATAAAATACTGATTTTTTAAAATAAATTCTAAATCTGCTCCATTGGGCAAATCTTTTGGGCCACAAGAAAAGCACTGAACCAAAGCACAAGATCCCGGGGGCTCCCCCAGTTGCGGGAGGAGACCTGCCTTGGAACGGGGCCCCACAAGTCGGTGTTCGGGGCTTTGAACATGATTGGCCTAATGTGATGTGTGCAATGAGTCTGCCTTTCTCTACGTCAACTTCAATTAAACCCTGAGCACCCTCACTCTCTTGGCTGACTGATTGCCCCTCAATCCGATCTGGAGCGGGCTCTCCTTGCTTGCTGCAGCGGCTTGAGCGAAGGGTGCATCTTGCGGTTCCAGGTTCTGCACCTTATGCTGAATGGCTGATAGCGCTTTCCTTCACGCTCATGATTTCCGATGTTGCTCCGTATCGTTTTAGGTGCCTGTGTCCTTCTGGTTTTTTGGGCCTCAACTCCTTGGGCCCGCCCGCTGATTTTGCTCAGTGGAGGCAGCGATACGGGGTCATTTGTCTTTTCTCAAGCCCTCGTAGAGGTTTGGGAGCGTCCTGGCTTCTCCAAGCAAGAGATCCGCTGGAGCAGCGAACTGGATCCTCGCTTGCGCCTAGAGCGTCTGCCCCGCCGCCAAGGGGATTTGGCCATCCTTGACGCGCGCTCGGCCCATCGGCTACTGCCTGCTCTTCCGGATCTGTGTGTGCTCAGCGCGCTGTGGCCGAATCGCATGCTGATGCTGACCTCCGGGAGCAATGAGGGGCCGATGGAACTGCTCCTGACACCATCCGCGATCCCCTTGACCATGGCATGGAGCGGGCTCTCCGAAGGGATCCCGCCAGTCCGAATGCTCTCCGCGGAGTGGCCGGAGCTGCAGGCCGGGCAGATCCTGATCTGGATGGGACCTCCCCAGGCCTCGCAGCTTCGACAGTTTCTCCGGACTCATCCGCAGGTTCAGATCCAGGTGCTGGCTCCGTCAGTGCGTCAGGAATTGCTCCAGCAGTTTCCCTGGCTGAATCCGGGGGTCATTCCTGCTCGGAGTTTGCCTCGGCAGTCGCGGAACGTACAGACCCTGGAGCAGCACGCGTTTCTGGTCTCTCGGTGCGATCTGTCGTCTGAGCTGGCTCAGGAGGTGCTCTCCGGGATCTTCCGGATCGCCGCCTGGCCGCAAGGTCCGGAGCTGTTTCGGGAGCTGAGCCAAGCCTCCAACCAGGTCTACCTGGAGCGTTACTCCTACCACGGGGAAGCGCGTAAACAGTTCCGCAACAAAGCCTCTCAGTGAAGCCTGATGAGTGAGTTCCGGCACACTCCGGTGCTGGTGAATGAAGTCCTGGAGCACCTCCCCCCCGAAACACGAAACATCCTTGACTGCACTCTGGGCGGCGCTGGGCACAGTCGGGCGCTTCTCAAGGAGGTGCCCCAGGCTCAACTGCGTGGCATCGACCGGGATCCAAACGCCCTGGCTGCAGCGCGAGAGCGACTCGAGGGCGAGTTCCCGGAGCAGGTAAAGCTGCGTCAGGCCCGCTTTTCCGATCTGCAGGCCTACCTGTCTCTCTGGAGCCTGAAGTACGACTTCATCCTTGCAGACCTTGGCGTCTCTTCGGAGCAACTCTCCCGGGCCGAACGAGGGTTCTCTTTTCTGGAGGAGGGGCCGCTTGACATGCGCATGGATCCGCAAGAGGCCACGCCGACTGCAGCGCAATTGCTGGCACGTGTCAAGGAGGGCGAGCTGCGCCAGTGGCTCAAAATTTACGGAGAGGAGCGCTTTGCCCCGCAGATTGCCCGGGCGGTTGTGGAATCCCGCCAGAAGTCCCCACTGCAAACCACCCGTGACCTGTCGGAGCTGGTGCACCGGGTGATCCCCAAACGTTTTCACAAGCCTAACTTCAACCCCGCGACACTGACCTTTCAGGCGCTGCGGATTGTGGTCAACCGTGAGTTGGAGGAGGTTGAGGGCTTGCTGGCCATTGCCCCGGAGTTTCTCAGCGCAGGAGGCCGGTTGGCGATCATCTCGTTCCATTCGCTTGAGGACCGGCTGGTCAAGCAGACCTTTCGTGGCTGGGAGGCGCCGTGCACGTGTCCTCCGAAGCTGCCGTACTGTGTTTGTGGCTTGAAGCCTCTGGGAAGAGCGTTGACCCGGCGTCCGGTAACCGCCTCCGAGAAGGAGGTCCGGGAGAACCCGAGAAGCCGTAGCGCCAAGTTGCGGGTGTTTGAGTTGGCGGAGACGTCGTGATCAGCATCACCTTGGCAGAGTCGCAGGAATCTCCGGTTGCGCTTGAAGCGCTTCAGCAGGTGCTGGAGGTGTTTCTGGATCGGCTCTTTGAAGGAGAGCGAAGCGTGGCGCTGCATCTGACCGATGATCCGGAGATGCAGCAACTCAATGGCCAGTTCCGGAACAAGGAGGCGACCACCGATGTGCTGTCATGGTCCTATTTCGAGGAAGAACCGGACGTGGAGCACGTTGGAGATCTAGCGGTTTCGCTGGATCGGGTCCGGGCACAAGCCGAGGAGAATGGCTGGGACGAGCAGACGGAGCTGTACCGTCTCCTGGCGCACGGTTGCGCGCACCTTGCCGGATGGGATCATGAGCGCTCAGAGGGAGAAGCCCGGGAGATGCTGGAGGTGGAGATGGAGCTTCTGAATGCGGTGGGGCTCCCGGGGCTGTATCCTGAGTGAGGGTCAGGGCTGGTCTCGCAAGACACGGCGGAGGATCTTTCCGGACGCCGACTTGGGGATCTGATCCGTGAACTCCAGGCGCCGTACCTTTTTGTAGGGAGCCACCTGCTCGGCAACAAAAGCCAGCAACTCCTCCTCCGTAACGGAAGATCCGGCCTGGCGCACCACAAACGCCCGGGGGACCTCGCCGGCCTCTTCATCGGAATAGGGCACCACGGCCGCATCAGCGACTTCCGAGTGAGAGACCAGCAAGGCCTCCAGTTCTGCCGGAGCGACCTGAAAGCCCTTGTACTTGATCAACTCCTTGACACGATCGACGATGCGGAAGTAGCCCTGCGCGTCCACCTCGGCGATGTCTCCGGTGTGCAGCCACCCATCTGCGTCGATGGTCTCTGCGGTTGCCTCCGGATTGTTGAGATAGCCCGCCATCACCTGAGGTCCCCGGATGCACAATTCCCCTCGTGCTCCAACCTCCTGCGCTTCCCCGGAGGACACATCGACAATCTTACACTCGGTGTTCGGCAGCGCGACTCCGGCAGATCCGTACACGACCTTTTCCGGCTCATCCGGAGTCACATGAGAGACCGGGCTCAGTTCGGTCATGCCGTAGCCTTGCTTCATCAAAACATTCAGGCGTTGGGCACACTCCCGGCTGAGTTCCTCTCCAAGAGGGGCAGCCCCGGACATGATGGTCCGCAGGGACGAGAGGTCGAACTGTGAGACCAGAGGGTGCTTTGCCAAGGCCAAGACGATTGGCGGGACCACATGGGCTCGTGTGATCCTGTAGTCCTGAAGGGTCTTCAAGAACTGCTCCAGGTCAAAGCGGGGCAGGGTCACGATTGTGGCCCCGTTGCTCAGGGCGGCGTTCATGATCACGGTCATTCCATAGATGTGGAAAAAGGGCAGGATCCCGATCAGCGTGTCGGCTTCTCCGGTAGGTTCCAGATCCTGGAATTGGAGGATGTTGGCGACCAGGTTGAAGTGGGTCAGCATCACCCCCTTGGGGGTGCCCGTGGTCCCGCTGGAGTAGGGCAGAACGACCAGGTCGTTCCTCACGTCATACTCCACCTCCGGCAGAGGTCCGGAGCGCATCAACTCCTGAAAGGAGGTGGCTCCCTCGCCCTCTCCGAGAACGAAGACCTCCTCGACATCAGTCTCCTGCGCAGCAGCCAGAGCGTTCTCCAGGAACATCGGGACCGTCAGCAGAAAGCGAGCCTTGCAGTCGTTCAACTGCTTGACCAACTCCGGAACCGTGTAGAGCGGATTGACCGTGGTGTTGGTCCCTCCGGAGAGAACAACGCCGTGGAAGGCCAAAGCATACTCCGGAACATTGGGGCAGTAGATCCCAAACACCTGTCCACGACCAAAGCCCCGTGCGGCCAGACCTGCGGCAACCTGCCGGACCCCTGCGCCAAATTGACCGTAGGTGAGAGTGCGACCGCTGGGGCCGTCGATCAACGCCGGCTTGTCCGCCAGTCGCTCGGTCTGCCGCAAGATCAACTCCGGAAGCGGAATTTCCGGAATGGTCACATCTGGATATGGACTGCGGATGATCATGACTTCCCCCTGGTTTTTTTGAGTGGATCAGCCCGGGGGGGCTTGGGGCACAAGGCCGGCTTTGCTTCCCGGGGGTCTTCGCGGTTTATAAAGGGTTCCGGGGAGAGGAGCAAGTTTTCTAAGGGGGAGAGGGGCTCCGGAACTCAGGAGGCCTTGAGGAGTTCTGCCTGGTGGTGTTGCAGCAAGGGGTCAATGACCGGATCCAACTGACCGAGCAGGATCTCTTCGAGCCGATACAGCGTGAGCCCGATGCGATGGTCCGTGAGGCGTCCTTGAGGAAAATTGTAGGTGCGGATGCGCTCGCTCCGGTCTCCACTGCCCACCATCCCTCGACGCTGCTCGGTCTCGGCCTCGTGTTGCTCAGCGATCTGCTCTTCATAGAGCCGGGCCCGAAGGACCTTGAGGGCGTGGCTGCGGTTCTTGTGCTGCGACTTCTCATTCTGGCAGGTGACCACGATCCCGGTCGGCAGGTGCGTGATGCGCACGGCAGAGTCGGTGGTGTTCACGTGCTGTCCTCCGGCTCCGCTGGATCGGTAGACATCAATACGCAGGTCTGCCGGGTTGATCTCCACCTCCACCTCTTCCACCTCGGGAAGGACGGCCACGGTGGCTGCGGACGTGTGGATCCGTCCCTGAGCCTCCGTGCGAGGCACCCGCTGCACTCGATGCACTCCGGCTTCGAACTTGAGGCGACTGAAGACGTTCTGCCCTTCTACGGACACGGTGACCTCCTTGTACCCCCCGATATCGGTCAGGCTCTCGTCCAGAATGGTGAATTTCCAGCGGTGTTGCTCTGCATAGCGGGCGTACATCCGGAAGAGGTCTCGTGCAAACAAGGCTGCCTCCTCGCCTCCGGTCCCGGCGCGGATTTCGAGGATGATGTTCCGGTTGTCGTCAGGATGCTTGGGGAGCAGCAAGCGCTGAATCTGTTCCTCCAGTTCCTCCTGTCGGGAATTCAGCTCTTCAAGCTCCAAGCGAGCCAGGTCCCGGATCTCAGCGTCCTCTCGGGAGTCTTCAGCGAGTTTAAGGTTGTCTTGGATTTGCTGTTCGGTGCGGAGGAGAGAGCGGTAGGCTTGAACGATCTCTTCCAGCTCGGAGTGTTCGCGGGCGAGTTTTTGGTAGCGTGCGGGATCAGCGAGCACCTCGGAGGTTCCGAGTTGCTCACTGACTTGATCGTAGCGTACTCCGATGCCCGCAAGCTTGTCGCGCATCAGGCACGCTGATAGCGGCGGTTGAACTTCTCAATACGTCCGGCGGTGTCCACCATCTTTTGCGCCTGCCCGGTGAAGAACGGGTGGCAGCTGGAGCAGATCTCTACCGTCTGCTCGCTCCCCAGGGTCGATTTGACGCTCCACTCAGCGCCACACGCGCATCGGAAGAGGGTGTCCTCATAGGCGGGGTGAATGCCTGCTTTCATGTCTGCTTGATCCTTTCACGTCAAAAGAGGTTACTTGTCCATCATGTTGAGAAACTCTGCGTTGTTCTTGAAACGCGACATCTTGTCGGTCAGGAACTCCATCGCTTCGACCACGTTGAGCTGAGCCAGCACCTTGCGCAAGACCCAGATGCGGTCCAGATCGTTTTTCTCGATCAGCAACTCCTCCTTGCGGGTTCCGGACTTGTTGATGTCGATGGCCGGGAAGATCCGCTTCTCCACCAGCTTGCGATCCAGGACCAGTTCCATGTTGCCGGTGCCCTTGAACTCCTCGAAGATCACCTCGTCCATGCGGCTTCCCGTGTCGATGAGGGCCGTTGCGATGATGGTCAGCGAGCCCCCTTCTTCCACGTTTCGCGCCGCACCAAAGAAGCGCTTGGGCTTGTGCAGAGCGTTGGAGTCCACCCCCCCGGAGAGGATCTTTCCGCTGGGAGGCACCACGGAGTTGTAGGCCCGGGCAAGTCGAGTGATCGAATCCAGCAAAATTACCACATCTCGCTGGTGCTCCACAAGCCGCTTCGCCTTCTCCAGCACCATCTCCGAAACCTGCACGTGTCGGGTGGCCGGCTCGTCAAAGGTGGAACTGATCACCTCTCCGCGCACGGAGCGCTGCATGTCGGTCACCTCCTCCGGGCGCTCGTCAATCAGCAGCACGATCAGGTCCACCTCTGGGTGATTGGTGGTGATGCTGTTGGCGATGGACTGGAGGATCATGGTCTTGCCCGTCCTCGGAGGAGCGACGATCAGTCCGCGTTGTCCCTTGCCGATCGGGGTCGCCAGATCGATGGTCCTCGGAGTCAGGTCCTTCTCGCCTCGCTCCAGCCTGAGTCGGGACTCCGGATACAGCGGGGTGAGGTTGTCGAACAGGATCTTGTCGAAGGCGACTTCCGGAGGCTGGAAGTTGACCGACTCCACCTTGAGCAATGCATAGTAGCGCTCGCTCTCCTTGGGAGGACGGATCAGCCCGGAGATGGTGTCTCCGGTCCTGAGGTTGAAGCGGCGGATCTGCGAGGGGGAGACGTAGATGTCATCCGGACCCGGCAGATAGTTGTAGTCTGGGGCACGCAGGAATCCAAATCCGTCCGGCAACGTCTCCAGGACCCCAGAGGCGTAGATGGAACCGTTCTGTTTGGTCTGTGCTTGCAGTAGCTCAAAGATGAGATCTTGAACCCGCATGCTGTTTGCGTTTTCAATCTCGTACTCGCGAGCAATCTTGATGAGGGCGCTGATGTCTTTTTTCTTCAGCTCCACCAGGTTCAGGGTTTCCGGAGAGTCCTTGGCTCCCTCCAGATTCGCCTCGCGGTTGCGGGTTGGGGATCGACGTGGAGACGCTACTTGGGCCTTCATGCGCAAATGGGGTTCAGGTTGGCAAACGACCGTTTCAGGTCGGCAGGAAAGTGAGGAAAGGATAAAAATTAAATTCAGCGATTCAGAAATGGATCGGAATCAAAATCTCGGTCTTGGATGTCCAGGGGACAAGGCCAGGTTGGAGATGCCGTAAGGTAAAGCAGAGGTGTGCTTCTGGCAGGACAAACTTCTCTTAAAATTCCATGACTTCCGAGTTTTGTCAAGGACTTTGCGAAGGGTCCGGATTTTTTTCCGAACCCTTCGGGAGGTTATTCCACGACAGGGTTGCCGAAGAAGCTGTTTCGAATGAGTTTGCGCGTCAGGTCGACCGGAATGATAAGCGCGGCAAAGCCGATGATGTAGATCCACTGATCCAGGCTGAGCGCAACGGTACGCAGAATGTTTCCGCCCAGGTAGGTGAAGGAGATCTGAAGGACAAAAATCAGAGCCACGACTTGGAGGAAGTTCTTGTTGTCAGTCAGGTGCTCAAACAGGTTAATGCCCTCCGTACGGGCATTGAATTTGTTGAAGTTGCTGACAAACACGAAGTAGCCGAAGAAGGCTGTCAGGTGCACAAGGTTGCTGTCTCCAGCCCCGGTGCACCACGCACCCTCCTCTCCACTGGGGCAGGGGAACAGGCTCTGCACCCAGTCGGATGTGAGGAAGAACAGGCTGAATATGGCGATGAAGGCTCCATCCACCAAAATGGCAGACCACATGTCTCCGGTGATCAGGGGCGTGTCCTTGGGGATGGGCTTCTCCCGCATGTAGCGGTTGAGCGCCGCCTCTCCTGCAAAGGCGAAGGCCGCCAGGGTGTCCATCACGATGTTGATCCACAGCAGCTGGGTCATCGTCAGCGGCAGGTCGGTCCCGAAGAAGGGGGCCAGGAAGGCCACCAGGATCGCGGAGACGTTCACCGAGAGCTGGAAGATCAGGAACTTGCGGATGGATTTGAGCAGCGTCCGTCCGTAGAGAACCGCGTTGGTGATCGAGAGGAAGTTGTTGTCGAGAATGACGATGTGTCCGGACTCCTTGGTCAGGTCGGTCCCGGAACCCATGGCGAAGCCCACGTCGGCGTTCTTCACGGCAGGAGCGTCGTTGACGCCGTCTCCCGTCATTCCGACGACCCAGTTCATCTCCTTGGCGACACGCACCAAGCGGCTCTTGTCGGTAGGCAGCGCCCGTGCGACCACCCGGAGCTTCGGAAGAGTGGCCTTGACCTCGTCGTCGGACATCTCCCCCAACTCCTTGGAGGTGATCACGACCTGGTCGTCGCTTTCTACGATCGAGACCTCCTTGGCGATAGCCTCGGCGGTATCCCGGGAGTCCCCGGTGATCATGACCACTTGGATGCCTGCGGCGTGGGAGCGCTGAACGGCAGGGCGGGACTCCGGGCGCATCTGATCGCGCAAGCCGAAGAGCGTCACGAGCGTCATGCCCTGAGGCAACGTGGTCTCCGTACCCAAGGGCTGGTCAGAGAGCGCCAGCCCGATGATCCGCATGGCCCGGCCGGCCATGCCCTTGATCTCGGTATCCAAGACCTGCGGGTCAATGGGCTTTCGCTCACCGTTGGCGTCGAGGTAGTGTGTGCACCCGGCCAAGACGACCTCACCGGCGCCTTTGATCAAGGTGGCGCTCTGCGAGCCTTCGACCTGCACTGCCGAAAACTTGTAGGCGCTGTTGAAGGGAATGTTGGCCACCACCTTCACCTCATCGTGCTCCGCAAGGTTTCGGCCCAGAAACTGAAGCAGCGCCTTCTCGGTGGGGTTCGCGCCAACGATCTGCGGGTCGTCCGGATTGCTGGTGTCCACGGAGGCCGTCGTGTTGTTGCGCAGAGCAAAGACGATGTTCTGCTGCAGCCCCTGCGGGACGCCATCAAGCCTCTCAAAGTGCTGCCCGTCTCCGGAGAGGACATCGGCGACCTGCAGCCGCCCTTCGGTCAGGGTTCCGGTCTTGTCGGTGAAGAGCACCGTCAGGCTTCCGGAGGTCTCAATCCCCAGGAGTTTGCGCACCAGGACGTTGGCCCGAAGCAGCTTGCGCATGTTCAGCGAGAGGACCACCGCGATCATCATCGGCAGACCCTCCGGAACAGCCACCACGATGATGATGATGGCCAGCACGACGGCGGTCACCACATGGTAGGCGATCACGCCGGCATCCTGCGAGAAGTACTCCGCCCATCCGGACGACTCGAGGAAGATGTGGTTGAACATGAACGAGAGCGCGATGAACGAGGCACCGTAGTAGCCGAACTTGCTGATGGCATTCCCCAATCCGGCCAGCTTGGCCTGCAGGGGAGACAGCCGGGTCTCTGCCTGAGCGATCTCCTTGACGCTGGCTCCGTAGGTGGTGTGATCGCCAACGGCGGTGACGTGCATCACCCCTTCGCCATCATCAATCAGGGCCGCCCGTGCCAGCCCGTTTTTCTCCTCATTGAAATTCTCTTCGTCCTCGGCAGGCTTCTTCTTGATGGACTCAGACTCTCCGGTGAGCGCCGATTCGTTGACCTCCAGAAAGCCGGCAACCAGAACTCCGTCTGCCGGAATGTTGTCTCCTGGCTGAAGCAGCACGTAGTCGCCCTTGACCACTTCATCGATGCCGATCTCCACGAGCTTTCCGTTCCGGAAGACCTTCACCTGCACCTTGGAGGCCTCCTCCATCAGGCGCTGGAACTCGTTCTCGTTGCTGTATTCCGACCATGTCGCAACCAGTGTTGCCATGGCAACGGCGATCGCGATCCCCATGCCCTCATACCAAGGGGCAAAACCCAGGACGGCCAAAAGGACGGTAATTCCCAAGGCGACCACAAGGATGATGATGATCGGGTCCTTGAAGTTGTTGACCAACTTGTCCCAGAATGTCTCAGTCTGTCGCTGAGTCAGAGCGTTGGAGCCGTCGCGGCTTCGTGACTCTTGAGCTTCTGCATCGCTCAGCCCCTGGTACTCGAATTTCATCTTTTGCTCCCTGAAAGGATAGGCAAGTAAGCTTTCGAACTTAAAATTACTATCAAATTGTGCTGAATGAGAAAAGCTCTTTTACCAAGGAATCGACGATTCCTGCCGAACGGCAAGCTCGGGTTCACCTTGCTTGAGGTGCTCCTTGGGGGGCTGGTGCTGGCCGTGGCCACAGGCATCGCGCTCCAGTCTTTCGATCAGGGACAGCGGCTGCTCGCAGGTCAGCAAGAGGACCTTGAACAGCTGGTCCGCCTGAGCGAGTGGGAGCAGGCCTGCGCCGCCTCTTTGTCCTTCCCGGAAGTTCGGACGATTGACTACTGGGATGGCAGCGAGGGAGAGCTTCACTGCCAGGAACTGCAGGATGCCGGCGCCTTCAAAGTCCTCATTCTGGAGTTGAGAGATGGCCCCGGAGAAGTTCCCCAAACCTGGCTGCACACGACCTGGGCGATGTAGGCGGGTGCAGGCCCTGGGACGTCGTTCCTGCGAAAGCGGGAATCTGGAGAGAGCCTGCGCGTCGGAGCACCGTGGCTTCACCTTGTGGGAGCTGCTGCTGGCGCTGCTGCTGGTCTCTGTGTTCTTGGCGGCGGCTCTTCCGGGATGGCTGGAGCTGAATCGGATGGTGCTGGAGGCCACCGAGCACCGGACGTTGCGAGCCGCCTGGGAGCGGACGCTGATGCTGATGCAGTCGGAATCCCTGCAGGCCGGCTATGGCTTCCCGGATGCCGGCTTTGCCCTGCCACTGCAGCTTGCTCCGGAAGAGCTGTCGCTGCAAGCAGACCTGAACCGTGACGGCGTCCTGGACGGGCCGCGCGAGCGCATCAGCTACCGCTTTGACGCAACCCGGAAGCTCCTGCTGCGACGCTCTGGAGGCGCTTCGTTTCAGTCGCTGCTGGAGCCTGTGGAGTTTTTGCGCTTCGAGGAGTCGCCTTACACCGGATGCGTGCGGCTCCGTTTCCAACTGCTCCCGGAAGACCCGGAGCGTGAGGCGCTGCTCTGCCGCTCCCGCTTTCAGCACTTTTAGAATAACGCCAACTGCCGGAGGGCGTCGTAGACGACAATGGCCGTCGAGGAACTCAGGTTGAGACTCCGGACGTTGCGTTCCCACATCGGGATGGTGAAGCAGCGTTCCGGGAACTCCTGAAGCCAGGGTTTGGGCAGCCCGGTGGTCTCCTTGCCGAGAAACACGTAGTCTCCCGGTTGAGGCTGCATCCGGGTGTAGGGCTGCTGGGCGTGGGCGGAGATCAGGTGCACACGCTCCGGCTCCAGGCTCCGAAAGAAGGCCTCAGCCTCAGGAAAGTGCTCCCAGCTGACCCACTCCCAGTAATCCAGTCCGGCCCGCTTGAGCTGAGCATCCGTCAGCTCGAACCCCAACTGCCCCAAGAGGATCAGGTGACACCTCGCCGCAGCACACAGGCGGGCGATGTTTCCGGTGTTGGGCGGAATCTGAGGCTCATAGAGCACAACGTTCAGCGGCGGGTTCTCAAACAGCTTCATGAGGTCAGCGCTCCAAGGCCAGGACGATCAGGCGGTCCAGCAACTCCGGGTAAGAAACCCCGGACTCGATCCAGAGGCGAGGGTACATGCTGATGTTGGTGAATCCGGGCAGAGTGTTCAGCTCGTTGAGCACAAAGCTTCCGTCCTCACGGAGGAAGAAGTCTACCCGGGCCATGCCTCGGCATTCCGTGATCTGAAAGGCCCGGACGGCCATCTCCCGGAGCTGCTGGGCCTCTGAGGCAGAGACGGTCGCTGGGACGATCAGATCAGCGCCGTTCTCATCGACGTACTTGGCCTCGTAGGAGTAGAACTCGTGTCGAGGCCGAATCTCTCCCAGCACCGGAGCGGCCTCCGGGGTGTCGTTGCCCAGCACCGAGCACTCGATCTCCCGTCCGGAAACAGCCTCTTCGACCAGAACCTTGCGATCCAGCGCAAAGGCCGCTTGCAGAGCCTCCTCGTACTCCTGAGCGTTGCGTACCTTGGCCACTCCGAGCGAGGAGCCTTCGCGAGACGGTTTGACAAAGAGCGGGCTGCCCAGCGCCTCGATCGCCTCGTCATGGCTCCAGGCCTCTCCTCGGCGCAGCGTCCGAAAGCGCGAGACCGGAACCCCCTCGGCCTGGAGCAGCCGCTTGGTCAGATCCTTGTCCATGCAAACGGCTGAGCCCGTGACATCGCAGCCGACATAAGGCTTCCCGATCAACTCCAGCAACCCCTGCAAAGCTCCGTCTTCTCCGAGCTTGCCGTGAGTGATCGGAAAAAAGACGTCGATGTCCTGCAAGGCGGCCTTCAAGCGGGCTGGAGCTGCCTGTGGGGAAGCGACCTCCGGAAGGTTGGGGTTCAGGTGAATGCTCCGGACGCTCTGGGTTTCTTGCAGAATCGAGTCGTCCTCTCCCCAAAACCAGGACCCGGACTTGCGGATGCCAATAAGCCGCACCTCGTAGCGGCTACGGTCAAGAGCACGGTAGATGTTGAGCGCAGAGAGCAGGGAGACTTCATGCTCTCCACTGGCTCCTCCGCAGAGGATGCCAATCGTCAGTTTTGAGGATTTCTGCACAGATCAACTCCGGTGTGCCACAAGGCCTGAGGCAAGTGAACGGTTGAGGTACGGGAAGTGATGTCCCGGGCTGCGCCTGGAGGGCGAGTCGGCCGGGTTGGTCTCTTTCGAGCAATCACCGGGCCGTGCCTCACCGGGGGAGCTGCAACTCCAGAAGTTTCTCAACACGTTCGCTACTCCAGCCCAATTGTTCCAGCACCTCCCGGGTGTGCGCCCCTACATCGGTTCCCGGGTGCCGGATCTGAGGAGGGGTGACAGAGAGGCGCAGCGGGGAGGCGATCTGGGTTTGCAGGCTCCCGTCCGCATGCGCCACCTGCGTGACCAGGCGGCGCGTCTTTAACTGCGGATGCTCGAGCGCCTCTGCCAGCGTGAGGACGGGCTCCACACAGGCGTCCTCCTCCGAAAAACGCTGCTCCCACTCTTTCAACGAGTGCTTCCGGACCGCCTCCGCGATGGCCTGCTTGAGGCGTCTTTGCCCTGATGGGTCCTGAGGAGAGGACGGTCCGGGTTCCGGAGGAATCCCGAGTACCTCCAGCGTCCGCTTCAGGAACTGAGGCTCCAGTCCTCCCACGCTGAGCCAGCGACCGTCAGCCGTTTCGTAGACATCGTAAAAGGTCCCACCGTTGAGCATCCCGGACTCTGGCTGCAGCGCTGGTCCTCCGGAGAGTTCAGAGTTCCCGTCCAGAGCCTGCAGAGCGAAAGCTGCGTCCGTCATACTGATGTCAAGGAACTGACCTTCTCCGCTCTGCATGCGATGAATCACTGCTGCCAGAATGGACATGACCGCGTGGTGGGAGCCCCCGGCCACATCGGCGACCTGGATGGGAAAGGGGGCAGGACCGGAGGCTGTCCTCCCGGAGGCATGGAGAATCCCGCTGAGCGCCAGATAATTGAGGTCGTGTCCAGCACGATCGCGATACGGTCCGGTTTGGCCATATCCGGTGATGGCGCAGTAAATCAGAGCCGAGTTGATCGAGCGCAACGACTCAAACCCCACGCCCAGACGGTCCATCACACCGGGCCGAAACTGCTCGACCACGATGTCATACTGCTCAACCAGCTCGTAAACCGCCTCCCGGGCCTGCGGCAACTTCAGGTCCAGCGCCAGCGAGCGCTTGTTGCGGTTCAAGGTGCCATGCACTGCCGAAGAGTTTCCGACTTGAGGCGGCATCCTACGCGTCAGGTCCGGACGTGTCGGATGCTCGATTCTCAGGACGTCGGCCCCCAGGTCGGCGAGGATCATGGTGGCGTAAGGTCCCGGAAGCAGCGTGGTGAAGTCGAGAACCTTGAGCCCGGAGAGGGCTCCCGGGTGGGCTTCAGACATGAAAGCGTAGTCGTTTGAGGAACCGGTCGACGGTGTCTTCAGAAGGAAAAACGTTCGGGAAGGACCTTGCGGAACTTCTTGAACAGTTGCCGATGCTGGAGGGGGCGGATGAGGAAATCCTGGTCCGGACCGATCTGGTCCATCGGAAAGTTGGGAGCCTCCTGCTTGCTGAGGATCAGGAGGATCGGGATCTCCTCGAGCCCGGGGATCAGGCGAGCCTGACGGATGCTCTTCAGTGCAGAGAGTTGCAGAAGCGCCGGATCCATAATCAGGAGGTTCGGCGGGGCCTCTTTGACCGAAAGGATCGCCTCGTCCCAGCGAGCCTTCCAGTTGACATCACACCCCTCCCGGGCCAGCACGACCGAAATCAGGCTGCCGGAGTCGGCTCCAGAGTCGACCAGCAGAACCCGGGAAGACGTGGAGTCGCTCATTCGGGCGTCACGTAGGCGGCTGTGATTCCCCCGTCCACCACCATTTCCTGTCCCGTCATGTAGGACGACTCCTCGGAAGCCAGGAACAAGGCGGCCTGGGCCATTTCCCTCGCCTCTCCAAAACGGCCGATGGGGATGTGGACCAGCCGGCGCTGCTTCTTGGCTTCGGTGTCCAAAAACTTCATCAACAGCTCCGTCCGCAACGGTCCGGGGCAGAGGGCGTTCACCCGAATGTTCTCCCGGGCATGGATGATGGCCAGCTCGCGGCTGAGGGCGATCACTCCACCCTTGCTGGCCGTGTAGGCCACCTGCGGCGTTGCCGCGCCCATCAGGCCGACGAACGAGGCGGTGTTGATGATTGAACCCCCTCCGGCGCGTCGCATTGCCGGAATTCCGAACTTGCAGCCCAGGTAGACGCCCTTGAGGTTGATGGCCATCGTCAGGTCCCAGACGTCCTCTTCGGTGGTCATCGCGTTGTCGTCGCTGCTGTGCATGATCCCGGCGTTGTTGAAGAGCACGTCCAGCTTTCCAAACTCACGCTCTGCGGTGCTGACCATGGACTCGCAGTCTGCAGCTTTCGAGATGTCGGCCCGCTGGTAGATGGCTTGGCCTCCGGCGTTGCGGATGTCTGCGGCGGTCTGTTCGCCTTCTGAGTCGTTGATGTCTGTGGCCACGACGGCTGCGCCCTCTTGGGCAAAAAGCAGTGCCGCTTCACGGCCGATTCCACTGGCAGCTCCGGTGATGAGCGCCACCTTGCCTTGTAGTCTCATGTAATGATCCTGAGTGTTGAAGTGTGGGGCAGGCCAAACCTTTGGCATGCCCGGGTCAAGTCCTCGATCGCGAGGAGTTCAAATGCGTTCAAAATAGCGGCGGAGCTCCCAGTCAGTGACGGCAGCATCGAACGCGGCCAGCTCCGTCCGCAGGAAGTGCAGGTAGTGTCCGTGGACAGACTCGCCGAGGGCATCGCGTGCGAAGTCGCTTTGGGCGAACAGGCGGGTTGCCTCATGGAGGCTCTCCGGGACTCCGGGAAGGTCGCGGGCCGAGTAGACGTCTCCCTCAAACAGTGCGGGCGGCTCGATCTGGTTGCGGATGCCGTCCAGCCCTGCTGCCAAGGAGGCGGCATAGGCAAGGTACGGGTTGCAGTCTGCTCCGGCGAGGCGACACTCGATCCTCAAGGAGCTTCCGGAACCCACGACCCGGAACCCGGCGGTGCGGTTGTCGTGGCACCACGCCAGCTTGGTCGGTGCCCAGGATTGATAGACGTAGCGCTTGTAGGCGTTGATTGTTGAGGCGAAGAACACCATCAACTCCGGCATGTGCTTGATCCACCCTCCGAGGAACCAGCGGAAGGTGTCGGAGCAACGGATGTGGCCTTCCTGGTGCTCTCCAGGAAAAGCCGCCTCTCCGTCCTTCCACAGGCTCAGATGGATGTGGCAGCTGGAGCCAGCCCGGTCCTGATGCGGCTTGGCCATGAAGGTCACGCTGCGTCCCTGTTGGTCGGCAATTTCCCGGAGGCACTGCTTGTAGATCATGTGCCGGTCCGCCATGGTGAGCACATCGGCATAGCGAATGTTCAGCTCGTGCTGGCCAAGACCCCACTCGCCCTTTGAGGTCTCCACAGGCACTCCGGAGTCGCGCAGGTGCCTTCGGGCCTCTCCATGAAACGACTCATTCCGAGTCCCTTGAAAAGAGTGGTAATCCTCAATGTACCAGCCTGCCGGGTCCAGCATCTGATAGTTCGACTCGAAGGCCTCGCGGTAGGGGGTTTCATAGAGGTAGTACTCCAACTCCGAGGCTCCCAACGCCTCAAAGCCCAGCTCCGCCGCCGCCGCAATCTGCTTGCGCAGGATGGAGCGCGGAGCCTGGGCAACATCCTCATGAGTCTGCTCGTTCCGCACATCGCAAAGCACCATCGCGGTCCGGTCCAGCCAGCTTGCCCGACGTAGCGTGTTCAGGTCGGGAACCAGATGGAAGTCTCCGTATCCACGCTCCCAGTTGGAGAAGGTATATCCGGGGACCGGCTCCATCTCCATGTCCACCGTCAGCAGATAGTCGCAACCGTGCGTACCTTCCTGTGCGGCGACTTCCAGAAAGTAGTCCGCATCAAAGCGCTTTCCCACCAACCGACCATACAGGTCTGTGAAGACAACGGCAATGGTGTCGATGGTTCCGGACTCGACCTCGGTTTGAAGTTCTGCAAGGGTGAGCATGCCTCGGATCTTGTTCATGAACGCCTCATTGTTGAAAACTGCAAAACCCGAATCGTACGGGAGATTTCCTTGCACACGCAAGCAGTTTCCGACGCCGGAGGGAGAAAGCGAGGTGGGAGGTGGAGCAAATCCGGTATCTTATCCCGGGACGGTTGGAGGCCGGGGGTTTCGAACGCTAGCGCCCACCGTGGAGCAAGGCCACGGCGATGCCGGAAAGTCCGGTCCCGTTTTGCAGCAAAACCAGCTCTCCAGCAAGCTGCAGAGCCACGGCACGGAAGTGGTTGAGCAGCAACATTGATTCAGGATGGTCCAGCGATGTGGCAAGCGACTCGGAAGGGGCCGGGAGAAGGACCCGAAACCGAGAGTATACTCCGGGCCTGAGGTTGAGAAAGGAAGCGTTTTCATCCGTGGTTTGCAGAACCCCGGCTTCCAGACGCAGCTCGCCGAACTCGACATGTTTCGCACATTGCATCAGCATCCAGCCCAATAACTCAAATAGAACAAAGGGCGCTGCGCGCACTGTCCGGGCTTCGGGTTCCTGGTGAATGCTCAGAGAGACTGCAGGGTGCTTCTGGCTGAAGAGGTGGCGAAGGGGAGGGAGCAGGACTTCCAGCGGGATCTCCTCATCCGGCTTCAACTGCAGGAGCCTGGAGACTCCGTTGGCAATGGACGTGGACAATTGCAAGGCCTCCTTCGAGCGTTCCTGTGGAAGCCCGATCAATGCCTCGCTCCACCAGCGCGCCAACAGGCGTCCGTGCTGTATTGGCGGCGTAATGGAGAGCCCGGAGCGTGACGGCGCCTGGTGCAGGGCCATCTCCACTGTTGCCAGCAGCTCCCGGCGCTTGAAGGGCTTGACGATGTAGCCTGAAGGGCGGGTTTGCTTTGCCCGCTCGATCATGGGCTCATTGGTGAAAGAGGTCACATAAACCACCGGAATCCCGAGACTCTGCCGCAAGGCTCCTGCGGTCTCGATGCCGTCCATGGTTCCCCCGAGCAGGATGTCTACCAGGGCAAGGTCAAGCTCTCCCGATTCCGCGTGTCGCAAGGCCTCCTCTCCCGAGGAGGCAATTGCCGTCACGGAGTAGCCTGCCTCTTCCAGACAGTACACCATGTCATCTGCAACAATGGCCTCATCTTCAATGACCAGAACGCGCCCCTTGCTCATGCCTCCTCCGGGAAAGTCAGTTCAAAGCAGGCCCCGGAATCGTTGAAGGCCTGGTACGTTCCACCAATTTGAGCAGAGAGCAGATGGATCAAGCGGAGACCGCTGGTAGGGCTCCTGCCCCAGTGGTCCAGAATTCGATATCCAGAACCGTCATCGCGTACGATCAGTTGGATCTGCCCGGGGGAATGCGGTCCCAACTGCACGGAAAGCAACCCGCCCTGCCGGGGCGAGATCGCGTGCTTGACCGAGTTGGTCAGCAGCTCGTTGAGAATCAGCCCACAGGGAATGATCCGGTCAATGCTGATCCGCACCGGCTCCAGTTTCAGCTCAAGGCGTGTAGAGGCCTGTGGAGTACTATAGGAGGCCAGCAGCTCGCGAGCAAGAGTTCGCACAAACTCCGGGAAGTCGATCTGAGTCAGGGTGCTGGAGCGGTAGAGGCGTTCGTGGATCAAGGACATGGTGTGAACGCGTTGCTGCAACTCCCGGGTCAGCTCTTCCAGTGCAGGATCCTGGACGCCTCGAAACTGCAGGCGGAGCATGCTGGAGATGATCTGCATGTTGTTCTTCACCCGGTGATGCACCTCCTGAAGCAGCACCTCCTTTTCCTTGAGCGATTGTTGTAGGCGCTCTCCGGCCTCGACACGCTCCTGAACCTCTTCACGCAGGCGCTCATTGGCGTCACGCAACTCCTCGGTGCGGTGGGCCACCTGCTGCTCAAGCTGGGACTTGTAGCGTTTGAGCTCTGCTTCAGCCTCAGTCCGCAGCCGGAGTTCCTCGCGCAGTTGTTCCGTGTACTGACTCAGGGTCTGGCGCATCCTGTTGAAGGCGACAACCACCTCGTGCAGCTCGTCATTGCGGTGCGGGCGCTGAAGCTGTAGTGGGGCCTCCAGCGTTTCCGGAGTGGTGGCATGGGCGAAGTCTGCCATGGTCTGGAGGTGACGGGTCAGCATGCGTTGCACCAGGATGAAGATGAATCCGGAGACCAGAAACGTCTTTACCGCCTGAGTTCCAAGGATCAGGAGGACACGATCCCAGAGTCGCCCCTGAGCCTCTTCAAGCGAGGCGACCAGTTGAAGCTCACCGAGGTTGAACTGTTCCCCACGGTGCTCATAGAGCAGCGAGTAGCGATGCTCCACTCCAAGCGTTTCCGGAAGGGCCCCCTGCTCCATCGAAAGCGAAAGTCCTTCGGCAGAAAGGATGCGGGCAAAGCGCATGTCGGGGAGACGAACCACGCCCTCCAGAAGGACCTCGACCTGACGGACGTCGGTCATCCACAGGCTGTTGACGATGCCCTGGAGGTAACTGGTCCGGATCTGTTCCATCCGGTCCTCGATCAGTACGACATCTCGCCGGTAGTCGGCATAGAGTTGATATCCTGTGCCCAGCAGAGTAAAGAGGGAGCTGGCGAGCAGGATGCTGACAATCAACCGGGTGCCGATCGCGTCTCGACGGGAAAGAGAGCCGGAAGGGGCGAAAAATGTGGCAAACATGGGGACTTTCAGAAAATACAAAGTGCATCCAAGCCCAAGATGACTTATCTTAGACGGGAATTGACCCGATTTCAGGCTTGGCCCGGAAGAGCCTGAGTTGAAGAAAACTGGAGGAAATCAATGAGTGCCGCTAGGTTTTACTTTCCTCAGGAAGAGTTGCATCGGGAGTTGGACCTTTGCCGTCTCAAGGTCCAGGTCATGGAGTCTGCCCTTGCCGATGTGCTGGAAGAGCTGCGATTTCTTCACCGGCAGATCACCCAGGTTCCAGAGACCCACACGCGGATTCCGGAGGCGCTTGGAGACCTCGTCGAGGAACTGCAATTCACCCGCAACCAGCTCGAGTCCTTGAACGGCTCACTTGAAGAAGCGACTGGGCAGGTGTTTCAGTGTGACGCAGAACAGCAGTTTCGAGAGCGGTTGGTGAAGCTGATGAATCTGGCGCTTCGGCACTGGGAGGAAACCACTGGAACGACCAAGCTGGAGCTGGCCGAGCAGAGTGGCATCTGGAAGCTACACGAAGACAAAGGCTACCTCCGGGTTCGGACTCTGGACCGCTACCTGAGTGTTCCCACGCTCCCCAAACAACCGCGCTGGCGCGATGTGACGCGTACCGTGCGCTTCGTGCTCAGTCGAGGCTCCTCCTCTGTGGTGGAGGAACTCCTCCGCAACCTGCAGGAGTTTCAACGCATGCTGATGCACTCTTCCACCTGACCCGCCTACAGGTTCTCCCAGAATTTTGCGAAATGCAACCCTCAAGGTTGTTTTTTAAAATTCTGAATTCTAATGGTTTTTTAAAATTATTTACCGAATTTTCCAGAGATTGCTCTTGCCAGCTCTGAAAAAAAAGAGTTTCCTCATGGTGCCGAACTGCTGGAAAGCCATCCTCTTCGCCTTGGTCTTGGTGGGGATTTCCGACGGGCTGCAGGCTCAAGAACCTCTGCGGATCGCGCTTTTTACACCGAGGCAGATGGAGGATCCCTTTTGGGGGCGCTTCATCGGGTTTGCCCTCAAGGCCGGCTCGGATCTTGGGGTGAAAGTCGTGCCGCACTATGCGGATGGAAGCCTGCCCCGGATGCGCATGCAGATTGAAGAGGCAGCGGCTTCCAGGAACTTTCAGGCTTTGGTTTTCCCCAACTTCAAGATGGGAGGACGGGCCTTTCTGGAGTCGGCAGAGCGGCATCGGGTTCCAGCATTCATCGTCAACTCGGGCTTCACGGAAGGAGAGTTGGTGGGGGTGCCTCGTGAGCAGTTTCGCTACTGGATCGGCGAGTTGCTTCCGGATGAAGAGGATGCGGGAGCAACGCTTGCGGAGAGCCTCATTCAGGCAGGCCTTGCCCGCTTGCAGCCTGGTGCTCAGTTGGAGATGTTCGCGTTGACCGGGATTGTTTCGGACTATGCGTCCATCGAGCGCACCCGGGGTTTGGCCCGGACGGTTGCCCGGTATCCGGAAGTGCAGTTGCACCAAGTGGTGCCGGCCAATTGGAAAGCGGAAGATGCGGCCCGGAGCTTTCGAATTCTGCACAACCGATTCCCGGAGGTGCAGGTCGTTTGGTGCGCCAGTGATGTCATGGCTCGAGGGGTAGTCGAGGAGGCCCTTCGGCTGGGACTCCAACCGGGCAAGGATCTGCTGGTTGGGGGGTTTGACTGGGCTGAAACCGGGCTGCAGGGAGTTCGCTCCGGGGTCCAGTGGAGCAGCGTCGGAGGGCACTTCCTGGAAGGAGGCTGGTCGGTGGTGATGGTCTTTGACTACTTCCGCCAAGAGGACTTTGCCTCGCTGGGAACTCGCTGGCGCTCGCGCATGGGAATGGTCACCCACCCTACCTGGGCGTCGTTGGCTCCCTCGCTGGAGCATCTGAATCCGGAGGTGTTGGACTTTCGAGAGGAATCCCGGAGCCTGAACCCCAGGCACGTTTATGACCTGCAGGTCGCGCAAGTGCTTCAGCGCGTCCGCAACGAATTCTAGCCCCACCTTCGGGGCCAGAGGAGGAGAGCCCTTCTCTCCAAAATCATCAAGCAGCATAGAGTTGCTTGTTCCCCTAATCCTGACAGGAGGAGTAATGTTTAAACCGTTTGCAGTCAGCTTGGCGCTGATCGCCTCAGGAGGCATGATCGCCTCTTCAACCTGGGCCAAGGAGGCCGAGGTGCTTCACTGGTGGACTTCTGGAGGAGAAGCCGCAGCCCTGAAGGTCCTCAAGGACGACTTTGCAAAAAATGGTGGATCCTGGACCGACATGCCGGTTGCCGGTGGTGGTGGGGATGCCGCAATGCAGACCCTTAAGGCACGCATTGTTGCAGGAGATCCGCCGGCCGCCGCTCAGATCAAGGGCCCGACCATTCAAGAGTATGACGAAGCCGGAGTGGTCGAGCCCTATCATGTGGATGAGGTAGCTGGCGCAGAAGGCTGGGACAACCTGCTCAGCAAGCAGGTCGCCAACCACATGAAGTGTGATGACTTCACCAAGTACTGTGCGGCACCGGTGAACATTCACCGCATTGACTGGATCTGGGCCAACAAAAAAGTCTTGGATGCCAACGGGATCTCCATGCCCACCACCTGGGACGAGTTCAACGCCGCAGCTCGCAAGCTCAAGGCCGCCGGAATCATTCCGTTGGCCCACGGAAGCCAGCCCTGGCAGGATGCCACCGTGTTCGAGGCTGTGGTCCTCGGCGTCGGAGGAAACGAGTTCTACCAGCGGGCCATTGTGGACCTGGAGATGGATGCGCTGAACAGCCCGACCATGGTCAAGATCTTTGATCAGATGCGTCTGCTTCAGAGCTTCACCGACGAAGGCTCTCCGGGGCGCGACTGGAACGTTGCCACCGGCATGGTGATGGAGGGCAAAGCCGCATTCCAGATCATGGGCGACTGGGCTAAGGGAGAGTTCACGAACGCGAAGATGAAGCCCGGAGTGGACTTCTACTGCCTGCCGACTCCGTCGAACCATGGCTACCTCTACAACGTGGACAGCTTCATCTTCTACTCGGTGGACGATTCGAGCAAGGTGGAAGGTCAGAAGCTCCTTGCCAGCCTGATGATGGGGAAGAACTTCCAGAAGGTGTTCAACCTCTACAAAGGCTCCATTCCGGCACGCCTGGACGTCCCGATGGACGAGTTTGACATGTGTGCCAAAGGTTCCGCGGCCGACCTGAACTATGCGGCCATGACCGGTGGACTGCTGCCGAGCTTTGCTCATGGCATGGCCCTGCGCCTTGCTCAGAAGGGAGCGATCCAAGATGTGGTCACGGAGCACTTCAACTCCAACATGTCCTCCCAGGAAGCTGCACGTAAATTGGCCCAGGCGGTTCAAGACACTCTGTAAGCCTCCTTGCCCCATCCCGGGGCATTCATGATTTCAGGGGACCCCCGGGTCCCCTCCTCCCGCAATAGCTACTGCCCACGCTCCGATACTATGGACTGGCTTCAGAAAAATCTTCCCAGAATGGTGGTTGCCCCCTCGTTTGCGGCCATCCTCTGGTTTGTCTATGGGTTCATCCTCTGGACCATCTACGTCTCCATGACCAAATCCAAGCTCCTGCCCATTTACAAGTTCTGGGGCTTGGGGCAGCATTTCCGCCTGTGGAGGATGGACCGGTGGTACGTCGCTGTGGAGAACCTGTTTATCTTCACGGTACTCTTTCTGATCATCTGCATCATCATTGGTGTGTTGCTCGCCGTGCTGCTGGACCAAAAGATTCGAGCCGAAGGCTTCCTCCGGACGGTCTATCTCTACCCGATGGCACTCTCTTTCATCGTGACGGGCACGGCCTGGAAGTGGATCCTCAACCCAACCCTGGGAGTCCAGAAGCTGGTCCGTGACTGGGGATTCACGGAGTTCACCTTCGACTGGCTGGTGAGCCGGGACATGTCGATCTACACGATCGTCATCGCCGGAGTCTGGCAGTCCTCCGGATTTGTGATGGCCATGTTTCTGGCCGGGTTGCGCTCGGTAGACGACGAGATCATCAAGGCTGCCAAGATCGATGGAGCGAGCCTCTTCAGCACCTACACCACCATCATCATCCCCATGCTCCGCCCGGTATTCATGAGTGCGGTGGTGATCCTCTGCCACATCTCAATCAAGAGCTATGACCTGATTGTCGCCCTGACTGCAGGCGGACCGGGCACGTCTTCGGACATGCCTGCGGTCTTCATGACGCAGATGGCCTTCCACCGCAGTGAGATCGGTCTGGCCTCGGCCAGCGCGACCATCATGTTCATCACGGTGACGGCGATCATCATCCCGTACCTGTATTCCGAACTGAGGAGGGACAATGCCCGCTGAAGCCTCACACTACGAAGCCCTGGAGAGTGCGGCCGAACGACGCCGAGCGATCTTCCGCTGGATCCTCTTTGGCATCCTGGGGCTGTTCGCCCTCTACTACCTGATTCCGCTCTATGTGATGATCGTGACGTCCCTCAAGGACATGGACGAGATCCGCTCCGGCAACATCATCGCGTTGCCCAGCGCCTTCAACTTCGAAGCCTGGGCAGTGGCCTGGGGAGGCAGAGGCTATGCGGCCGGGGATGTGTTTCTGCGCCCGTTCTTTTGGAACTCGATCCAGATGGTGGTTCCGGCCGTGGTGGTCTCAACCTTCCTGGGGGCACTGAACGGATATGCCCTGACCAAGTGGCGCTTTCCCGGGAGCGACTGGATTTTTCTGCTTTTCCTCTTCGGCTGTTTCATCCCCTATCAGGCGATCCTGTTGCCGATGGCCCGGACGTTGGGGATTCTGGGACTGTCGAACTCGGTCAACGGGCTGATCCTGGTTCACTCGGTATACGGGTTGAGTTTCACGACTCTCTTCTTTCGCAACTATTACGTCTCCATCCCGGATGAGATCATCAAGGCTGCGAAGATCGATGGTGCGGGTTTCTTCAAGATCTTCTTCATGGTGATCCTGCCGATCTCTGCTCCGATCATTGTGGTCACGGTGATCTGGCAGTTCACCAACATCTGGAACGACTTCCTGTTTGGATCCTCCTTCTCGTTTGGCGACTCTGCGCCGATTCAGGTCGCCCTGAACAACATGGTGCTCACCAGCACTAGCGTCAAACAGTACAACGTGGACATGGCGGCCGCGATCATCGCGGGACTGCCGACCCTGATCGTGTACGTCCTCGCAGGAAAATACTTCATTCGCGGGCTCACCGCAGGCTCTGTAAAAGGCTGAGATGGCAACCCTTCAAGTCAAGAATCTGACCAAGAATTTTGGACCGACCCAGGTCCTCAAACAGATCAACATCGACATCAGCGATGGAGAGTTTTTGGTACTTCTCGGGCCTTCAGGCTGTGGAAAGTCTACCCTGCTCAACATCATCGCCGGACTGGAAACCGTCAACGAAGGGGAGGTCCGGATCAACGATCACGTGGTCAACAAGGTGGAGCCGAAGGACCGCAACATTGCGATGGTGTTTCAGTCCTATGCACTCTATCCCAGCATGACGGTCCGCGACAACATCCTCTTCGGTCTCAAACAGCGGAAGACGCCTCAGGAGGAGATGGAGAACTCCCTGCAGCACTTCTCGAAGATGCTCAAGGTCGACCACCTGCTTCAGCGCAAGCCGGGGCAGCTTTCCGGAGGACAGCGGCAACGGGTGGCCATGGGACGAGCGCTGGTGCGCAAGCCAGAGGTGTTTCTGTTTGATGAACCGCTCTCCAACTTGGATGCAAAGCTCCGGGTCGAGATGCGGCATGAGATCAAGAAACTGCACGAGCAGTTGGGGACCACGATGATCTACGTGACCCACGACCAGGTCGAGGCAATGAGCCTCGCAACACGCATTGCGGTGATGGATGAGGGCATTGTCCAGCAGATCGACAGTCCAGAGGTCGTGTATGATCGGCCCGAGAGTGTCTTTGTGGCCGATTTTGTCGGTTCGCCGTCCATCAACATGATCCCCGGAAAGCTGGTGGTTGAGGGAAGCCTGGTGGCTGTAGTGCCGGACGCCCAGAGCAGCCTGAAGATTCCGGTGTCGGGATATGAGTTCCGAGAAGCTCCCCGAAGTGGGACCGGTGTGCTACTCGGGGTGCGTCCGGAATGCCTGATGCCGCAGTCCTCCTCAGAGCAGACGGAGTTTCAACTCAGCCTCCCGGTTTCCCTGATCGAGCTGACCGGGCACGAGCAGAACATTACGTTCAATTTCTATGGTGCCGAGATCGTCAGCCGCCTCCCTCGCGGGAATCAACTCAAGGTAGGGGATGTGGTACCGCTGAACATCGATCTAGGAGGAGTCTCCATCTTCGACTCGACGAGCCGGAAGCGCATCTGATAGCATGAGGGCCTTTGTCAACCCCCTCTTTGGAGACCGATCATGAGTTCGACCTTCACCCCGCATCCGGAGTCGCTGCTGGAGCACCTGCGCCAGTTCGACACCCCGACCATCTGCAACGCGCTGGAACTGGCCGCCCCGGAGCGCCGGACCACCGGCTTCACCTACAAGCAGCTGTTCTGTGCGCGTCCAGACCTCCCGCCCATCATTGGCTACGCTCGCACAGCGACGATCCGGGCTCGAAATGCGACCGATCCACAGCTCAAGCGGGAAAACGCGCTCCGGTACTATGAGTACGTGGCGCAGGCCCCTCGCCCGAGCGTGATCGTGATTCAGGATCTGGATGACGAGCCTGGGTTTGGAGCCCACTGGGGTGAGGTGAACACCAACGTCCACAAGGGGCTTGGTGCGTTGGGGGTGGTCACCAACGGCTCGATCCGGGACCTGGATGTGATCGCCGATGACTTTCAGCTGCTTGCCGGGAAGGTCGGGCCGAGCCACGCGTGGGTCCATGTGGAGGACTGCGGCTGCGACGTGGACGTGTTCGGGATGTACGCTCAGCACAATGACCTGATTCACGCCGACCGGCACGGAGCGGTGGTCATCCCGCACGCGGCTGCCGAGAAACTTCCGGAGTGCATTGATCTGTTGACCCGCCGGGAGAAGGTCATCCTGGATGCGTGCAAGCGCTCGGACTTTTCCTTTGAGGTGCTCCGCGAGGCCATGGGGGCCTCTGCAGAGATTCACTGACCCTCACCGCCGGTCCCGCGAGAGTGGCTCCGGGATCGGCACAACTCAGCGTCCGCGCTCCTGACGCCAGCGGGCAAAGGCTTCCTGGTGCTCCGGGAGCGTGGCCGGATACAGTCCGATGACCGGAACTCCGGCCCGCACCTGCTCGATCACAAAATCCTCGAACACCGTCATCTCCACAGCTTCTTCGGCCACCTCGTCTGCAAGGTGTGCCGGGAGGACAATCACGCTGTCATCGTCTCCCACCAGCACATCTCCCGGAAACACGGCGACGTCTCCGCAGCCGATCGGCACGTTCAGGTCCAGCGCTTGATGCAGCGTCAGGTTGGTTGGAGAACTAGGGCGGTTGTGGTAGGCCGGGATCTCCAACTCGGCGATGCGCATCGCGTCCCGGAAGCCTCCATCGGTCACCACGCCAGCAACGCCGCGCTGCTGCAGGCGCGTCACCAGGATGTCTCCGGCGCTGGCGGCCCGGGGATCCTTGCGACTGTCAAAGACCAGGACCGCCCCCGGAGGGCAGGTCTCCACGGCGACTCTCTGAGGGTGGTCCGGCTTGCGGAACTCCGTGAGCGGGTTCAAGTCCTCCCGAGCGGGAATGTAACGGAGGGTGAAGGCTGGCCCGACCATGTTCCGACCTTTGGCAGCAACAGGGCGGACGTCCTGAAGGGTCTGGTTGCGCAGCCCCCTGCGGAAGAGCGCGGTCGCCAGAGTGGCCACGGAGACGCCCATCAACCTCTCGCGAGTGGTGGTCTGAAGTTCAGGAAAGGACATGTGGACTCAGTGGATCACGGGTTCGTCATTGGCCGGGCCAAACTCGCGGCCAAGAAAGTCGAAGTCGCACCCTTGATCCGCCTGCTGGATGTGCTGGTTGAACATCCACCCGTAGCCTCGGGCATAGCGCGGGGGAGGGGCGACCCAAGCGGTACGACGCCGAACCAACTCCTCCTCGGAGACACGCATGTTGAGGGTTCGGTTGGGGATGTCGACCTCCACCAGGTCACCGGTCTGCAACAGCGCAAGCGGCCCGCCGACATATGCCTCCGGAGCACAGTGCAGGATGCACGCGCCATAGGACGTCCCGCTCATGCGTGCATCGGAGAGGCGGATCATGTCGCGCTGACCTCGCTTGAGCAACGCCTTGGGCATGGGCAACATCCCCCACTCCGGCATCCCGGGACCGCCTTGCGGCCCGGCGTTGCGCAGGACGAGCACGGTGTCCGGATCCATCTCCAGGTCCTCGTCGTCGATGATCGCCTTCAGCTCTTCATAGCTGTTGGCCACCAACGCCGGACCGACGTGCTGATAGAATCGAGGGTCGCATGCTGCAGGCTTGATCACCGCCCCGTCCGGAGCCAGGTTGCCCTTGAGCACGGCAATGGAACCTTCGTGGTAGACCGGGTTCTCCAGTGATCGGATGACCTCCCGGTTGAAGACTTGCGCTCCTTCCAGGTTGGTCCCCAACAGGTCTCCGGTCACAGTGAGCGCGTCCAGATCCAGGTGAGGCACCAACTCTCTCATCAAGGCCCTCAGGCCTCCGGCATAGAAAAAATCCTCCATCAGGTAGTCCTTCCCGGCAGGTCGCACGTTGGCAATCACCGGAACTTTGCGGCCCACCTCATCCAGGTCATCGAGGCTGAGCGAAATTCCGGCACGTCGGGCCATCGCCAGCAGGTGGATCACGGCATTGGTTGAGCAACCAAGTGACATGGCGACGACGGTCGCGTTCTGGAATGCGGACGCGGTCAGGATCTCCTCCGGAGTCAGGTCTTCCCAGACCATCTCCACCGCCCGCCTTCCAGACTCTGCGCACATGCGGGGGTGGCTTGCATCCGGGGCCGGAATGGAACTCGCTCCGGGGAGCGAGAGCCCGAGGGCCTCGGCGATTGCGGTCATGGTGGAGGCCGTCCCCATCGTCATGCAGTGTCCGTGAGAGCGGGCGATTCCGCCTTCCACGCCCACCCACTGCTCCTGGGTGATGGTCCCGGCTCGGCGCTCGTCCCAGTACTTCCACACGTCCGTTCCGGACCCGAGCACCTGCCCCTGGTAGTTCCCACGGAGCATCGGTCCGGCAGGGACGTAGATGAACGGCAGCCCCATGGACACCGCCCCGAGGACCAGCGCCGGAGTTGTCTTGTCGCAGCCTCCCATCAGCACCGCGCCGTCCACCGGATGGGAGCGCAACAGCTCCTCGGCATCCATCGCCAGCAGGTTGCGGTAGAGCATGGTGGTTGGCTTGACGAGCACCTCTCCGAGCGAGAGCGCAGGCAGCTCCATCGGGAACCCTCCGGCCTGCAAAATCCCGCGCCGGACGTCCTCCACACGCTGCTTGAAGTGCTGGTGACAGGGCTGAGCATCGGACCAGGTGTTCACGATCGCGATGATGGGCTTGCCGGCCCAGTCTTCCGGACCATAGCCCATCTGCATCACGCGGCTGCGGTGACCAAAGGAGCGCAGATCATCGGGGGCCATCCAGCGCGCACTGCGCAGCGTCTCCGGAGTTTTTCGGGGTTTGCTTCGGGGCATTGAGACCTCTTGGTTGAGTGAAGAAAGTCGTGAGCCTCTGCAGAGGCGCACGGGGCATTCAGGCCGTTGGGGTCGTGAAGGCATCCCAGCGGAGAGACAACTGATCGACGATGCGTTCCACGTCCTCCTCCAGCAAGAAACCTTCCGAGGCCAGGTGGCGACCGGCCTCCCGGACGCGACTCAGGTAGTCCTCCTTGGAGGCGTAGCGCTCTTCGATGGAGCGTCTGGGATCTCCCGAGGCCTCTCGGGCGTGGCGTGTTGCCGGAAAGGGCAGGGTCGCCCCGGCCAGTCCCCCAGTGACTCCAAGGAACAGGTGCGGATTTCCACGCTCCGGATGCCGCAGGTTCCAACCGGTGTAGGTCGCCAGCGGAACCGCCAGTTCCGGGAGGCGGATGCCGGCGACTTCGTTCAGGTCATCATCCACCTCCGAAACCCAGGCTGGGAACTCCTCGCCCTGGACTGCAGGGAGCGTGGTGGTGCGTCCCTGCGCAACCTCCGGGCCGTAGTCCAGTCGCTGTGCTCGGGCCAGACGCTCCGGGGGGTGAACTCCAGGGAGGGAGGCAAAGCGTGGAAAGACCTCCTTGGACTCACGGGCAGTGGCGTCTGCGATTCGTGGATGCCGGCTCTCCGGAGGGTCCTCTCCAGCGGCCACCCAGCGGTCCAGTTGAACCAGCAGCGCACGCAGGAGCGGGCTGTAGTCCATACAGCTGAAGCGCTGCTGCCCCCGGATGCCGTCGGATTCCCGCACCGTCTCCAGCGGAAACATGCCGACGCCATGCTGGGTCCCGGAGAAGTGATGCCGTCGGACAAACTCGGAGTCTTCCGGAAGGTCTGCCTGGTGCTGCAGGTCGCTGTGAATCAAGGCGGCATCTCCTCGCCAGTACTCTGCAGAGGTGTTGGTGAAGATCACCTTGGGCAGGTTCCCGACCTCCCGGATGCGGTCCAGCAAGGAGCCTTGTGTTCCGGTGGCCGGATCTCGCTGGGCCGTGTCCGCACATGGGAACAGGCCGGGGAGCACATAGCAGATGTCTTTGGAGGGCTGTCCGAAGCGGAGGTTGAACTCGCCCTTCATGCCTCCGGCAACATGCGGAATCAGACCGTCCAGGGCCTTGCGTCCAGCCTCGTCGGTATTGATCCCTGTGTGCAAGTAGGTCCGCAGAAAACGTCCGCTCTGCGACTGCCCGAAGGCATGTGCACGGTTCAGGGCTCCGGCGCAGGGGTTGCCCTCTGCTGCGGTTCCGTACTTGAGGAAGGACACCAGATCGCGCATGGCGGCAAAGCCAAGCCCGATGATTCGGCTTCCCCGGGTGGTGTACACCAGCTCGTAGATGCGCCCCGGCTGAAATCCGGACTCCAGAAAGACGTGCTGCGGTTCCGGCTCCTCCTGCGGAGTCCCTTGCCGTGCAAAGCGCCACTGACTTCTCGGGATCACCTGGCCGACATCGTTTGGGTGGTCCTTGACGAACAAGGTGGCCTCGGCCTCCTCCGGGTCTGCAGGTGGATGTGGCAGGTGGTCCTTGTGAGAGAGCAGCTGAAACGGAGTGGATTCGGCTTCCTGCACCTGAAACCAACAGAGCATCCGGCCTTCCAGAGGCTTTCCGTGGGGATCGAGTGCCTCCGGAACACGCATCCCAATCAATCCTGGCGTGGGAGGCACGTCGGCCTGCCAGCCTCCAAAGACCACCGTGTAGCCCTGATGCAGCAGGAACCCGTTTCCGGGAGCCACGGGCATCAGCGGGTCGGCAGAGCGCGGGACGCTGTTGAAGGTCAGCACCGTCTTGGTGCCCCGGTTGACGACGTCGTAGAGGATCGCGCCGTTGCCTCGCTCCGGGCGAGTCGGGTGCAGCATCACAAAGTCGGACTCGAACTCTACGCGTCCACGAGCATTGGTCGGAGCCAACTCCAAGTCAACGATTCCTTCGTTTGCAGGATGCTGCGGGTTGACCTCGTAGTGGGCCACGCCTTCCACCAACTCGTAGGTTCCGGCGCCCCCAAATTCCATTCCGGAGGCAAAGCGCTGCTGACGCGTGATTTCCAGTCGAACGAGAGGCATGGGAGGTCCTGTTGCAGGTGAAGTTTCGTGGAGAGCGTGAATTTTTCAGGGAGGCTTCAGCCGGAGAGCTTTCCGGCAATCCAGGAGGCGGTGGCTTGCCGTGCCTCCTGCAGCGTTTGCGTGACGGCCGGGACCTCGCACAAGGTGGCGTACCAGGACTGCAGTTCCTTCGGGAGAGTCCACTCCAACTCCAGCGCGTTCCACATCATCTCTCCCAGAAGCAAGGTTGGCGCGTATCCGACATCGGCCAGCGAAACTTCTGGAGTGAGCAGAAAGGGCTGGGGCTGAGCGAGTTGAGCCAGCAGCTCCAGGTGTCGTTGCAGTTCCAGAGCCTTGGCCTGGAGCAGGTCCGGATTCCGTTGAGCGGGAGCGACCTGTCCGAACAGTGAGCGGATCACGGGCTCCACTGCGAGGTCGTGATGTCGGGAGATCTGCCGAAGCCGGGCGCGCTGCTCGGCGCTTCCGGGGAGCATCTTCGGCTCGGGAAAGCGCTCCTCCAGGTACTCGTTGATCGCCTCCGATTCGGAGAGGACCAGCTCGCTGTCGACCAGGCCGGGAATCTTCCCGCTGGGAACCAGGCGCTTGTACTCGTCTGAACCGTAGCCTCCGGGAGGCGGAAGGAGCTCGTGCGGCACCTGCTTGTGGCGCAGGACAATGGCGACCTTGCTGCAGAAGTTGCTGATGGGCAGGGCGTAGAGAATCATGGGAGCGGCTGGGCGTGCGGGAGTGCTTCGGAGGGCTGAGGTGTCCGCGCGACCAGAGTCAGGATCGTGTAGACCGCAACCGGTTGCTGGTGCTGGTTGAAGACCTCCACATCCCAGGCAACGACGCCTTGCGGGACCTCCTCCGGACGTGGGGGCTTGGGGGTCTTGCGCTTGCAGGTCAGCCGAACCTGCAAGGTGTCTCCAATGTACACCGGCTGGATGAAGCGGAGGTTGTCCAGACCGTAGTTGGCAAGCACCGGTCCGGGTGCAGGATGCACAAAGAGCCCTGCTGCGGCCGCCAGCACAAAGTAGCCGTGGGCAACGCGCTTCTCAAAGACCGGAGACTCCTGCACCGCGATTTCGTCCACATGCGCATAGAACCAGTCTCCGGAGACTCCGGCAAAGTTGACCACGTCGGCCTCGGTGACCGTCCGGCGGTGCGTCCAGAGCGTCTCTCCAACCTCCAGCTCATCAAAATGCTTGCGGAACGGGTGGACCCGATCTTCCCGCTGCTCGGCTCCCCGAATCCACTCGCCGGTGATGCGGGCCATCACCTCCGGATTTCCCTGCAGGGCGACCCGCTGCATGTAGAACAGAACCCCGCGGATGCCTCCCAGCTCCTGTCCACCGCCGGCACGTCCCGGACCTCCGTGAACGAGTTGGGGCATGGGGGAACCGTGCCCGGTGGACTCCGCAGCGCTGGCCTGATTGAGCACCAGCAGCCGTCCGTGATACGGAGCGAGTCCCAGCACCAGCTTTCCGGCAATCTCGGAATCGGCGGTGACCACCGTGGCCACCAGGCTGCCCTGACCTCTGGCCGCCAGATCAACCGCCTCCTCCAGCGTCTCAAAGGGCATGACCGTGCTGACCGGACCAAAGGCCTCCACCTCATGTACCCGGGTCCCGGAGCGAGGGTTCGGGCAATGCAGGAGCACCGGCTCGCAGAAGGCTCCGGAGGTCGCTTCGGACGAGGCCTTGTAGACCACCTCCGCCTCCTGACGCAGCTCCTCGACCCGGGCCTTGGTGACTCGGGCCTGCTCGGCATCTACCAGTGCGCCCATGCGCACGCCCTCTTGCTCCGGGTCGCCCATGCGCACGCCCTCAAGGCGTCTCTGGAGCGCCTCAAGCACTTCCGGAATCCGCTCTTTGGGGACAAGAATCCGGCGGATGGCCGTACACTTCTGACCGGCCTTGACCGTCATCTCTCGGACCACCTCCTTGATGAAGAGCGAAAACTCCGGCATCTGCGGGGTAACGTCTGGTCCGAGGACGATGCTGTTGAGAGAGTCGGCCTCCAGGTTGAAGCGGGTGTTGTTCCGGAGCAGGTTGGGGTGCGACTTGAGCTGCAGACCTGTTGCGGCCGATCCCGTGAAGGTGACCACGTCCTGTGAGGTGAGGTGGCTGAACAGGTCGCCAGAGCCTTCCGGCCCGCAGATTTGGGAGACCTCGTGGTTGCCCAGACAGAGCAACTGCAGGGCACCTTCAGGCAACACGTCAGCCTCCACCAGCACCCGGACCAGAGCTTCAGCGACATATGCCGTCTGTGGCGCCGGCTTGACGATGGAGGGGACGCCAGCGAGGAAGCTGCAGGAGAACTTCTCCAGCAGTCCCCAGCACGGAAAGTTGAAGGCGTTCAGGTGCAGCGCCGCACCCTGCAGTGGCACACAGAGGTGCCGGCCGAGGAACGTTCCACCTCGAGAGAGCATCGCCAGGTCGTCTTCCACATGAAAGGTCTGGTCCGGAAACTCACGCCGTCCCAGGCTGGCATACACGGAGAGGGTCCCGCTTCCGCCCTCGATGTCGATCCACGAGTCCGCCCGGGTCGCGCCGGTGGCCTTGGAGATCTCGTACAACTCCTCTTTGCGGGCCATCACCGCCTTGGCCATCGATCGCAGAGCCAGGGCACGCTGGTGAAAGGTCATCTGTCGCAAGGTCGGACCGCCCACGGAGCGGGCATGGTCCAGCACCTGGGCCAGGTCCAGGCCTCCGGCATCGATGAGCGCGACAGGCGCTCCGGTGATGGCATGGCAGACCTGCTGTCCCGCTCCGGATCCGGTGTGCCACTTGCCCAGGGCATAGCTCTGTGTCTTTGGGGGCATCTTGGTGGTCTTTCTCGCAAGGCTCTCAGTATCGGCCTTGCTCAAGGAGTTATGGTCAAAACGAGTTTCAGGCTGTGGGAGATTCAGGACCTGTAGGCCAGCACGAGGACTCCTGCCGTGATGAGGAGGATGCCGATCCACTCCCGCGCCTCCGGACGTTCTCCGAGGAAGGCGAAGGCGAGCACGGCCACCAGGACCACGCTCAGCTTGTCTACGGGTGCCACCTGGAAGGCCTCTCCCAACTGCAGGGCGCGAAAGTAGCAGACCCACGAGGCCCCGGTTGCCAGCGCCGAGAGCGCGAGAAATCCCAGCGTTTTGGTGGGCAACGTCAGCGGATTCATCCACTTGCCGGTCCGCCATACCAGCAGCGCCAGGACTCCGGTGATCATCACCGTACGGATCAAGGTCGCCAGGTCAGAGTCCACCTCCCGGATTCCAACCTTGGCGAAGATGGCCGTGAGGGCGGCAAAGGTGGCAGAGAGCACAGCCCAAAACAACCAGGAGGAAAGCGGCATCGGTCGTCTCCGGGACTAGCGGGCGAAGGGGACCACGTACGGGCCCTCTGGAATGACCGCGACTTCGGGGTCGTTGTAGTGACGGATGGCCGCCGAGATCGCGGAGGGCAGGTCTTTGATCATCTCCACTCCGGTCAACTCCTGATCCTCCAGACTGAGCCCCGGGCTGTACAGTTGGATGTGTCCGACCCGCATCGGCTTGAGTTGCATCTCGCTCTCCCACTCGTCGATTTCGGCAAGATCCTTGGCCAGCAGGGAGTCGAGAAAGGCCTGAGGTCCCAGTTGCACCAGGCGCGCCTGCGACTCCCGAAACTCCGAGGAGCCAATGCCCTCCGAACACTCGGAGGCGATGATGATCGTGCCGCCCTCCTCCAGGATGTCCAAAGGCGTGACCATGCCTTTCACGGTCTGGTAGTAGGTCTTGTCCAGCGGATAGCCGGCGGAACTGGTAACGACCGTCTTGAAGCGACGTCCGACCGAGATCTCGCAGCTCTCCCGGGCAGCCTCCACGGCGTTCAGGTGGCTCTCTCGGATCTCTCCGAAGTTGACGTGCACCAGGTTCCGGTGCTCGTCAAGGATCGTGTTCACGGCGAGAACCGGTCCTTGGAGCAACTCCACAATCTCCAACTGGGTCTCGTGCAACGGGTTTTGCTCCAGATTGCACGAGGCTGCGAACGGGCTCTCCATGAAACGCGCTGAGTGAAAGGTCCGGATCGTCTCGTGGAAGGCGATTCCGGGGGCAATCACCTTGCGTCCTCCGGAGTAGCCGGCCATGAAGTGCGGCTCAACCAGCCCGGTGGCGATCTTGACGTCCGCATCGACAAACCAGCGGTTCAGCCCGACAGGTACCTGATGCTTGGCGGTCACCCCCAAGTGACGGATGGCGCTTTCGTCACGGGCGTAATGGTTGACGATCCGGACGCGCTCCATCACCCAAGGATCCCCGATGAGTTCCTCCAACTCGGCTCCCAGGTTGGGCCGATGCAGCCCGGTGGCCACCAGGATCGTGATTCCGGAGGTGGGTACGCCGGCGTCCTCCAACTGCTCGATCAGCAGACGTAGAAACAGGTGGTTTGGGACCGGGCGGGTGATGTCGCAGACCAGAATGCAAGCCGTCTGCGCGCCTGCCGCCGCCTGCTTGAGCGGGGGAACCCCCAGCGGATGATCCAAGGCCTCCCGGACAGCTCCCACAGGATCCGCAAGGACCGGCAGGTTGGGTTTCCGGATGACCCAAGGGGACGCTTCGGCGGGCAATTCGACGTCCAACCCCTCGTGTCCGTAGGAAAGCTCGATCTTCATGGCGCCTCTTCTGAGAATGCCGGATGGCGACGGGACCCCGCTTCTCCAGCTTGGCTCTCCCTTGCCAGGGAGTGTGGAGCAAAATAGCAGCTTTCCCCTCGGATGGGAACTCGCAGGGTGCTCCCTGAGATTTTTTCAACCCCCCTGCCAATTCCTGTTGACTTCCGGAAGGTGGGTGAATAAAGTTGAGCCAATTGTCGTACTATATATTCTATACGACAAGGCGAAAACAGAACGGCTGAACAGTCGTACGGACAAGGGGCACGGATGGAGTGGGAGAAGACTCTGCACCGCAAAATGGCCAGAGAGTTGGCCTTGAGGATTCTGCGTGGAGAGTATGGCCCCGAGTCGAGGTTGCCGAACGAGGAGCACCTGCTCAAGGAGTTCGAAGTCAGCCGGACGGTACTGCGGGAAGCGATCAAGACGCTTCAGGCCAAAGGGCTGGTGAGCGTTCGGCAGAAGCTTGGGGCCACGGTCCGAGCTTCGGATCAGTGGCATCTGTTTGACGAGGACATTCTGCGCTGGCAGTCGGAGGTCACTCCCTTGGGGGAGGTGTTGAGCGAGATGCTGGAGATTCGCTGGATGATTGAGCCGATGGCCGCGGCGCTGGCAGCCGAGCGGGCGGATCCGGAAGCGGTTGGGACGCTGCTGCAGTGTGTGGAGCGCATGAGCGTGGAACGGCTCCACACCCCGGAAGGGCAGGAGGCAGACCTGCTGTTTCACCAGACAATCATGAAGTCCAGCGGAAACCGCTTTGTGGTCGCCATGGAGCCGGTGATCAGCCGCGCGCTGGAGATCCTCTTTCGGGTAACCTCGATCAATCCGGAGGCCTCGGAGCAGGCTCAGCCCTATCACGAGCAGATCGCGGAGTCGATCGCCTCGCAGAATCCGGAGTCGGCCCGTGAGGCCTACTACCAACTGCTGCAGCACTCTGCGGCGCACAAGGACGAGTTTTTACAGATTCTGGGAAGTTCACCTGGACTTCCGCAGGACCTCCCGGAGGGCTCCGGGAGCTTCAGGGGAGCGCTTCCCCCTTTGCTTCAATCCAAAATCGGAGGATGAAATGACCAAACTCAAGAAAGTGATCGGCATCGCCGCAGGACTGGCGGCTTCTTTGTCCATCGGCTCCACGGCCATGGCCACCGATCCCACGTCAAACTGGTGCAGCGGTGTGACGATCGCGGCGTTCCCGGGCGGACCTCAGGGCGGGGTCTTTGCCAACAACGTCTACAATGGCTTCCGTCAGGCCGAGATGGACCTGGGGCCCACCGTGCGCTACTACTTCTCCAACTGGGATCCGAACCTGATGCTCTCTCAGATCCAACAGGCGGTGGCGAGCAACGTGGACGGCATCGCGACCTACGGCTTTGCCGGAGAGGATGCGACGGGGCCGGTTGTGCAGGAGGCCTACAGCCGCGGGATTGTCTTCACCACGCTGAACACGGCCCTGCCGAAGAGCCAGGAGAAGTTTGCTCCGCAAGGCTTCGGCTTCGTTGGGGCACCCAACTACAACGCCGGGTTCAACCTGGGGGCCGAGGCCGCGAAGCGTGCCAACCTGAAGTCTGGAGACCAGGTGTTTGTCTGGGGCCTGAAGGGCCAGGGCGGAGACCGGGGGCAGCGCACCGTGGGCGTGATCGATGCCTTTGAGAAGGTCGGGGCGAAGGTGGTGTATCAAGAGATTGATGCTGCGACCAACGCGGATCCGAACGCCGGAACGGCAACGTTTGTCGGTGTGATGGGCGCCAACCCGAAGATCAAGATCGTGGTCACCGACCACGGGGGTCTGACCTCGAACGTCGGTGTCTACGCCAAGGCTGCCGGGCTCAAGGTGGGACAGGTGTACTTTGCCGGATTCGACATGTCTCCGAACACGGCTCAGTCGATTCAGGAAGGCTACCAGAACCTGGTCATTGACCAGCAGCCCTACCTGCAAGGGTACCTGTCGATGCTGAACATCTGCCTGACCAAGAAGTACGGATTCTCCGGGTTGCACATCAACACCGCAGGAGCCTTTGTGGACCAGTCCAACGTGGCCGCTGTGGCTCCGCTGGCTGCCGTGGAGATCCGCTGATTCCTTCAATTGCCGGGGGACGGACGCTGGGCGTCCGCCTCCGGCCTCTTCTGGCTTTTGCCCCATGAGTGCAACTGCATCCGGAACCCCGGTCATTGAGCTTTCACAGGTTTCCAAGACGTTCGGAGAAGTTCGTTCGCTCGCCGGGGTGGACTTCAAGGTCTACCCTGGCGAGATCGTGGGCCTGCTTGGCGACAACGGTGCGGGGAAGTCGACGCTGGTGAAGACCGTGATGGGCTTCCACGTGCCGGATCCGGGAGGCCGGATCTTCTTCAAGGGGCAGAAGATCGACGACTGGTCCGTTTCCCGGGCGCGCAACTTGGGGATCGAGACGGTTTATCAGGAGCGCGCGCTGTGTGAGAAACAGTCGATCTGGCGGAACATGTTCATGGGACGCGAGTTGCGAACTCCGCTGGGTCTGCTCGATGTCCGGCGGATGCGCTCCGAGTCGGCGCGGCTGATGAAGGAACACATGCGCTTCACCTCTGCCGCAGTGCATCCGGACAACACGGTAGCCACCATGTCCGGAGGCGAGAAGCAGGGCGTCGCCATTACCCGGGCGCTCTACTTCGACGCGGAGTTGGTGATCCTGGACGAGCCCACGATGGGGCTCTCCCTGACGGAGACCAAGAAGACGCTGGAATTTGTCAGCAACATCAAGAAGGCCGGAAAGTCGGCCATCTTCATCGATCACAACATCTTCCACGTCTATCCTGTGGTGGATCGACTCTACGTCCTCGACCGGGGCAAGATCGCCGGGATGTATGACAAGAGTGAGATCACCATGGAAGAACTGATTGAGCGCCTCTACCAGGTAGCGCGCTCCGGAAAGCTGGACTGAGCCCATGAGCAACGAAACCGAAACGCTTGATCCGACCGACAACAGCGCCGGCTCTCCCTCCGTACTGCGTCGCTACGGGAGCCAGTTGGGCATCATCGGGGTGGGGCTCTCCATGTGGCTGGCCTTTGTCGTGGCCGCTCCGGACGTCTTCACCGATTATCGCATCTATGCGGCTTTTGCCCAGACGACGCCCCAGTTTGGGCTGATCGCTTTGGCCCTGACCTTTGTGGTCATTACCGGCGAGATGGACCTGAGCTTCCCCTCGATCATGGCGCTGGGGACGGCGATCTTCTGCCTGCTGATCACCAAGGCCGGGTTTTCCTGGCCGCTGGCCCTGGTCGCCGGCCTCCTGACCGGCGCCCTCTGCGGACTGATCAACGGCTACCTGGTCGCCAAGTTGACGATCCCTTCCCTGGTGGTCACGATCGGGACCTCTTTCCTCTACCGGGGGCTGGAGCTGGTGTTGATGAACGGAACCGGCGTTCCGCTGACACCGGACAAGTTCCCGGAGATGCACGCGTTGCTGCGGACCCCGTTCCTGAACTTCCCGGTGCAGACGCTCTGGATGATTCTGTTTGCGGTGGTCCTCGCGGTTCTGCTGAACCGCAGCCAGTTCGGAGCCCATGTCTTCCTGGTTGGAGACAACCCGACCAGTGCCCGGTTGATGGGGGTGAACGTGATCGCCGTGAAGATCAAGGCCTTCATGCTGGTGGGGGTGGTCTCGGTCTTTGCCGGACTGCTCACTTCGTTCTACGGATACTACTTCTGGCCGACAACCGGAGAGGGCTTCCTGCTCAACACGATCGCCTCCGTGTTCCTCGGAGGAACCTCGGTATTTGGAGGGACCGGTTCGATCGCCGGCTCGTTTGTCGCCTCCTACATCGTGGGAGCGATCAATGCCGGAATCGTCTCGGCCGGGATCAACGCCTTTTACACGCAACTGTGCTTCGGGTTCGTGATCGTGATCTCCGTAGTCCTCCAGACAATCATCGACCGCCGCATCCGGAGACAGTCGATTACCGGACGCTGAAACTGCAGAGAAAGACCATGCCTGGACGATTGGAGAACGAGCACATCCTGGTGACCGGAGGAAGCCGGGGCATCGGAGCCGCGATTGTGGAGAAGTGCCTGAATGAGGGTGCACGGGTGTCTTTCCTGGATCTGGAGACGCAGCTTGGGGAGGAACTGCTTGAGACCCTGAACCGTCCGGATGCCACCCTGTTTGTCTCTGGAGATGTGTGTATTGCGGAAGACATCCGCGGTTGGTGTGAGGCTTCGCGGAGCCGGTTTGGTCCGGTCACCGGGCTGGTGAACAACGCGGGCCGCAACTCCTATGCGGATCCGGTGACCATGACCGAGGCCCAGTGGGAAGAGGTGTTTGCCGTGGACCTCAAGTCCGCTTGGCTGGTTGCGCGGGAGGTCCTCCCGGACATGATCGAGCGCAAGCAGGGCTCCATCGTGAATATCGCCTCTGTGCATGCGCAGATGACCTACCCGAGCATGTTCCCCTACGCCGCAGCCAAGTCCGGGCTGGTTGGACTGACACGCTCGATGGCCTTGGAAGTCGGACCACATCAGGTCCGTGTGAACGCCCTCTCTCCCGGATACACGGAGACGTTTCTGGTGAAGGAGTTCTTTGAGCGCAACGCTCCGGCACTGCGTGAGAAGGTGTTGGAGGTGCACCCGATGCACCGGATGGCTCAGCCTGCAGAGATTGCGAATTGCGTGGCGTTCCTGCTCTCCAGCGAGGCGTCTTTTGTCACGGGCGCGAATTGGGTCGCTGATGGCGGGCTCACCGCACGATTTGCCGGGTAGTGGCCCATGAAGATCGAGAGCATCGACTTCTTCTACCTCTCCATGCCGAAGGTGACCCAGGCGGCGGATGGCAGTCAGGACGCGCTGCTGGTCCGGGTGAGTGCCGGAGAACACGTGGGCTTTGGCGAATGTGAGGCCGCGCCGCTCCCCTCAATTGCCGCGCTGGTTTGTCCGCTCTCCCACGGGGCGTGCCAGCCGGTGCAAGACTCGGTTCTTGGGCAGGAACTCCACGGCCCGGAAGACATCTCCCGCATCGCGGCCTCCGTGGCCTACCACAGCATGGACCTGCTTCAGGCCGCCCACACGTTCTCCGGGATCGAGATGGCCTTGTGGGATCTGCTGGGAAAGGCACGTCAGGAGCCCGTCTGGAAGCTGCTCGGCTACTCGAGGTCCTTTGCCAAGACCCCGTACTTTTCGGTGCTGTTTGGAGCAGATCCGGAGGAGACGCAGCAACGGGCGAAGCTGGCCCGAAGCTCCGGATTCCGTGCGGCCAAGTTCGGGTGGGGACCGATTGGACGGGGCTCCGCTGCAGAAGATGCGGAACACTTCCGGGCTGCTCGGGAGGGGTTGGGTCCGGACGGGATCCTGCTGGTCGACACCGGGCAGATCTTTGGAGAGGACGTAGCGCGGGCTGTGGAGCGGCTGGATGCGATGGAAGACTGTGGGGTTGTCTGGTTTGAGGAGCCGTTTCACGCACACGCCCTGCAAGCCTATGGGGCATTGGCCAAGCAGACCCGGACGGTTCGGCTGGCTGGTGGAGAGGGGGCGCACCATCCGGCCATGGCCCAGCACCTGATCGACTACGGCGGCGTGGGATTCATTCAGATCGACTGCGGCCGCATTGGCGGGATCGGTCCGGCGAAGCAGGTGGCGGACTATGCTCAGAATCGGGGCGTGACCTACGTCAACCACACCTTCACCTCGCACTTGGCTCTGAGCGCCTCGCTCCAACCTTATGCCGGGCTGGAGTCTCACAAGATCTGCGAGTATCCCGGAACTCCTCAGGCCCTTGCGCTCGCCATCACCCGCAACCACTTGGACCTCGACGCCTCCGGGCAGGTCCAGGCTCCGGAAGCCCCGGGCCTTGGCATGCACGTCGATCTGCAGGCGCTGAAGCCCTACCTGGTCGAGGTCTCCATCGAGGTTTCCGGGAAGACGCTCTACACCACGCCGGCTCTTGAGACGTGAGCCGGCATTTCCACCACCTCTCTCTGCCCACCCCTGCATGAAAATCACAGACATCACCACCACCGTTGTCAACGCGGAAATGCGCAACTGGGTCTTTGTGAAGGTGCACACTGACGCCGGGCTTTATGGATGGGGCGAGGCGACGGTGGAGTGGAAGACCCGGGCGGTCGTCGGTGCGATTGAAGACCTCAAACCGCTGCTTCTGGGACGAGATCCGCGGGACATTCGCCAGAACGTCCGAGTGATGACCAAGCACGGGTTCTGGAAGCCCGGGGTGGTGATCATGAGTGCGATCAGCGGGATTGAGCACGCCTGCTGGGACGTACTGGGGAAGAGCGTCAACGAGCCGGTCTGGCGTCTGCTGGGCGGGAAGGTTCGGGATCGGGTAAAGATCTACACCCATCTTGGCCTCGGAGACATGCGGGCTGTGTACGAGACGATGGAGGCCGGAGCGCTCTGCGATTACGCCTCCGAACTGGTCGAGAGGGGGTACGGTGCGTTCAAGGTGGTCTTCATCCCCTACACCAACTACACCACGGTCCCCCGAGCCTTGAGACACGTGGGGGTGCTGATGGAAAAACTCCGGGAGCGTGTAGGCAATGAGGTCGAGGTGATGATCGACTTTCACGGACGCTGCGGGTCTTCGAAGGTGGCGCAGCAGTTCATCCGGGAGCTTGAGCCTTTCGATCCGCTGTTTGTGGAGGAGCCGATCCAGCCCGGAGACATCGAGTCGCTCCGACAGATCACGCTGGCAGCCACCTGTCCGGTGGCCACCGGAGAGCGCCTGATCGGCCAGGGTGATTTTGAGCCGCTGTTTCATCAACGGGCGATCAACATCGCCCAGCCAGACCTCAACCACTGCGGAGGGCTGTTGGAGGCCCAAGGCATCGCTGCCGCAGCTGCCGTGGCCAACATCGGCATTGCCCCGCATAACCCGAACGGGCCGCTGGCCGCCGCCGCCGCGCTGCACTTTGCCATGGCGACCCCCAACCACGTCATTCAGGAGGTCATGGACCGCTCGGTCCCCTGGTACGATGAGGTTGTTCAGGTGTCTCCGGTGGTCCGTAACGGAGCATACTGGGAGCTTCCGACCGCTCCAGGCCTGGGCATCGAGGTGAATGAGGAAGAGGCCGCTCGGCATCCGTTCCAGCAAGAGAAGATTCCCACCGTGAACGCCGTGCTCCCGGACGGCACGGTGGTCGATTGGTAACCCGGAAATCAGGAGAGCTTTTATGAGAGCTGAGTGTGCTGTGGACTGCCAGGATCATCTGGGCGAAGGCATCATCTGGGATGAGCGGGACCAGGTGCTCTGGTGGCTAGACGTCCCCATGCCCTCCCGGCTGCACCGCTGGAGCCCGGAAACCGGAGCGCATCAAACCTGGCCCATGCCCGAGATGATCACGTCGATGGCAGTCAGGGAGCCTGGAGGGCTGATTGTGGCCTCTCACCACGGGATCAACTTCTTTGACCCCGAGAACGGTCAGTTGGAGCGGGTTCTTGAGCTGGAAAAACACCTGCCCCGGAATCGCTGCAATGACGGTGCGTGTGACCGCCTGGGGCGTTTTTGGGTTGGCACGATGCAGAACAACATCAGCCCTGAAGCGACAGGTTTGCCTCTTGAGGAAAGCTCCGGTTCGCTGTATCGAATTGCTCCGGATCTCAGCTTTGAACAGATGGAGAGCAACATCATGATCTCCAATACGGTGTGCTGGAGTCCGGACAACCGGACCTTCTACTTCACCGATACGGCCACCGGTGTCGTCCAGGCCTATGACTTTGACCTGGAGGCCGGGACGCTCTCCAACCCCCGGCCATTTGCGCAGGGAAACCCAGATTCCGGATATCCAGATGGTTCGACCGTGGATGCAGACGGAGGGCTCTGGAGTTGCCGCTGGGAGGGAAACGCGGTGATGCGATTTTCTCCCGAAGGCCAGGTTGACACGGTGGTCGAGGTCCCGGTCTCTCGAGTCACCAGCTGCACCTTTGGAGGACGCAACCTGGACACCTTGTTCATCACCACCGCCCGTTGGGACATGACCCCGGAAGAGCTGGAGGCCAACCCGCAGGCGGGAGGACTCTTTCAGGTCAAGCCGGGTTTTCGGGGGGTGGCGGATTCCCGGTTCGCAGGGTGATTCATGGATCAAGCTCAGGTAGCGCAGTTTTGGCGTGATGGGTTTGTACTGGTTGAGTCCGTAGTCCCGGACCCCTTGATTCAACAGGCTCGGAACGTTTTGGCCGGACTGGTTGAAGCGTCCCGAGACGTCACCGTCAGCAACGCCCTCTACGACCTCAGTGATCAGCATGCTCCAGCGCACCCGCGAGTTCGGCGGATCAAGGATCCGCACTTGGTGGATGAGGCCTTTGACCGTATCCTGAAAGCTCCGGAGGTGCTGAAGTGTGTGCGGCAGGTGCTTGGCGAGGACCTGCGTCTGGAACACACCAAGCTCAACATCAAGCAGGCGAACGGTGGCGAGGCCGTTGAGTGGCATCAGGATTGGGCGTTCTACCCTTATACCAATGACGACCTCCTTGAGGTGGGGGTGCTGCTGGAGGACTGCACTGAGGAAAACGGTCCGCTGTTGATGATCCCTGGCTCGCATCGGGGGCCTGTCGAGAACCACCACGCCCAGGGGTTTTTCTGTGGTGCCATCGATTTAGAGCAAAGCTCCTTCGACCCTGCAACCACGATCGCGCTGACCGGGAAGGCGGGCTCCATCACCATGCACCACGTCCGGACCGTTCATGGTTCCCGTCCCAACGACTCGGCGCGGGATCGCCCCATTCTGCTGCTGGGATACTGTGCCGCAGACGCTTGGCCGCTCCGCGGAGTGGAGGACTGGGACGCCTTTGAAAACAAGATGCTCTGTGGAGCCAGCCAGCTGCCACGATTGGAGAAGGTTCCTGTTCGGATGCCTTTTCCTCCTGCACCCGGACAAGGCTCCATCTTCGAAAACCAAAAACTGGTCGCGGGGAGGTCCTTTCGCAGGTGATTGAATTTTCTGGAATCTGGCCGATCCTCTACGCGTTCTTCCGTCCGGATGGACAGCTGGACCGGGAAGCGATGCGCCTGCAGGTCGAGGCCTGCGTGAAGGTTGGAGCCCCCGGGATTGCCGTGCTGGGCCTGGCGACAGAGGTCCACAAGCTCACTCCGGAGGAGCGGGAGACGGTGATGTGCTGGGCGGTGGAGGACCTGCAGGGGCGGGCGCCACTGGCCGTCACGGTGGCGGGTCCGGATGCCTCCACCCAGCAGGAGTTTGCCCACAAGGCGCAGTCGCTGGGAGCCTCGTGGCTGATCCTGCAGCCTCCGTCGCGCCGTCCGCTGGAGGATGCAGAGTGCCTGCAGCATTTCGATGAGGTGATGGCGGCGATCGACATGCCGCTGGCCATCCAGAATGCCCGCGAATACCTTGGGGTTGGGCTGAGTCTGGCGCAGATTCTGGAGCTGCGGAGCCGGCATCCGCACTTTGTGCTCCTCAAGGGAGAGGGACCTTCCGTAGAGATGCAGGAGACGGTGCAGGCGACCGGAGGCGCGCTGCGCGTGTTCAACGGACGCGGAGGGCTGGAACTGACCGACTCGCTCCGGGCCGGATGCTCCGGAATCATCCCAGCTCCGGAGTTGGTGGATCGGCAGCTTGAGGTTGAGCGGCTGTTGCGCTCGGGCCAGGACGCAGAGGCCGAGGCGCAGTATCGTGAAATCCTCCCGGCAATCGTGTTTGTGATGCAGTCCATTCCGCACCTGCTGTGCTATGGAAAGCGGATCCTGGCCCACCGGCTGGGGCTGGACGTCTTCGACCGGGAACCGTTTCAGGCCCCCACAGAGTTCGGGCTGGAGCGGGTCCGGTACTTTGCGGAGCACCTGGGCCCGCTTCCCCACTGAACCCGCTTCCCTGAGAGCATATGGCGCACTACCCCGATCTGAAGAACCAGCACGTTTTCATCACCGGAGGAGGCTCCGGCATCGGAGCGGCCGTGGTGGGGGCCTTTGTGGACCAAGGCGCCCGAGTCAGCTTTGTGGATTTGAACGAGCAGGCCTCCCAGGAGCTTTGCGCGAAGTGGCAGAAGGCTGCGACTCCTCCGGAGTTTCGCTTCTGTGACCTGCGCAATGTGGAGCACCTGCAGACATTGATCGCCGAGTTGGGGAAAGAGTTTGGCCCGGTCTCGGTGCTGGTGAACAACGCGGCTCACGACGAGCGGCACCGCCCGGAAGAGGTCACGTTGGGGTACTGGGAAGATCGGCTGGCGGTCAACCTGAGGCACCAGTTCTTTGCGGCGCAGGCGGTGGCCCCACAGATGAAGCAGCTTGGAGGAGGCTCGATCATCAACTTGGGCTCCATGCAGGCCCACATTCACACGGATGCGTGTGTGGGCTACACCTCGTCCAAACATGCGGTCCGAGGCCTGACACAGTCGCTGGCAAAGGCCTGGGGGAAGGAGCGGATCCGGGTCAACACGGTGGTCCCCGGGTGGGTGATGACCGAACGCCAACTCACCCTTTGGGTCACTCCCGAGGCAGAGAAGGAAATTGATGCGAACCAGTGCCTCCCAGACCGCCTGCAGCCGGAGGACATCGCCCGGATGGTCCTCTTTCTGGCCTCGGAAGAGAGCCGGATGTGCACCGGTCAGGACTTCATCGTGGATGCCGGGTGGGTCAACCACTGAGGGGAGCCCGGCTCAGACATTCTCCGTGATGAACTGGATCGCCTTTCGGGCAAAGACCGGGACGTACTCTCCCATCTTGAAGGCCTGCTCCGGGTTGGAAGCGTTGCCATCGATCGCCCGCTTCTTCACCCCCTGAACGATTCCGGCCATCCGATAAAAGGCAAAGGCCACCGGGAACGACATTTCGGGAACGCTGTTCAAGCCCGCACGCTCCGCGTAGCGCTCCACATACTCCGCGTTTTCCGGAATCCCCAGCTCCCGGCGGTTGACGCCTTCCAGGCCCCGTCCGTCCTCTCCGGTTGGCATCGACCACTGCATCAGCTGTGTCCCAAGGTCTGCCAGTGGATTCCCCAGCGTTGAGAGTTCCCAGTCCAGCACGGCCACCAACTCCGGAGACTGTGGGTCAAAGATCAGGTTGTCGATCCTCCAGTCCCCATGCACCAGCCGGGTCGGCCCCTCCTCGGTGGGCAGGTTCTCCTGAAGCCAACGCTCCAACTCCACCATATCCGGAAGCTCTTCAGTCTGCGAGGCCTCATACTGCCGGGACCAGCGGGAGAGCTGGCGGGCAAAGTAGTTTCCGGACTTGCCATAATCCTCCAGCCCCAAGGCCACGGGGTCGAGGCGATGCAGTCGCGCCAGCCCGAGGTTCATCGAGTCGTAAACCGCCCGACGTTCTTCCACGGAAAGCTCTGGAGTGCGCGGGTCGAGAAAGCTGCGTCCGGGGACGTAGTCCATCACGAAGTACACGGCCCCGATCTCGGCCTCTTCTTCGCACAGATAGTAGGTTCTGGGCACCGGGAGGTCGGTGTCCCGAAGCGCAGTCATCACGCGGTATTCGCGGTCGACGGCATGGGCGGACTTGAGCAGCACCCCGTCTGGCTTGCGGCGGAGGACATAAGTCCCGGAGGCACCGGTGAGGATGTAGGTTGGATTGGACTGACCGGTTGGGGTCTTGCGGACCTGAAGCGGGCCTTGGAATTGGGGGAGGCGTTTCTGGAAGGCGGCTTCCACCAAGGCAAGGTCAAGGGTTTCACTCCTCATGGCGGTTGGGCTAGATTCGGGCATCCGTGTATTGCTTGAGTTCGGTTCGGGCGATTTGCCGGCGGTGCACGGCATCGGGGCCATCGGCAAGGCGCAGGGTGCGCAGGTGAGTCCAGGCCGAAGCCAGGGGCGTATCTTGGCTGACACCTTGCCCGCCAAAGAGCTGGACCGCCTCATCGACAACCTTGAGGGCCACCCGGGGGGCGACGACCTTGATTTGGCTGATCCAGGGCGCGGCGGCCTTGGGGTCCCCTTGGTCCATCATCCAGGCGGCCTTCAGGCAGAGCAGCCGTGCCTGCTCAATCTCCATCCGGCACTCGGCGATGATGTCGTAGTTTGCTCCCAGCTGAGCCAACGGCTTGCCGAACGCCTCGCGCTGCAGAGAACGTTGGCACATCAGGGCCAAGGCGGCCTCGGCCTGTCCGATGGCCCGCATGCAGTGGTGAATGCGTCCCGGACCCAGGCGTCCCTGGCTGATCTCAAACCCGCGCCCTTCTCCAAGAATCATGTTGTGGACCGGGACCCGGACCTGGTTCAGCCGGATGTGCATGTGCCCGTGCGGAGCGCTATCGTGTCCGTACACCATCATGGGGCGGACCACCTCGACTCCCGGAGCATCTGCCGGAACCAGAATCATGGAGTGCCGCTGGTGTCGGGGGAGTGACTCGTCTCCGGTGCGCACCATCACGATGTAGATCTGGCATCGAGGATCTCCGGCCCCGGAGGCCCACCACTTCTCTCCTTGAATCACATACTCATCGCCCTCCCGGAGGCAGCTTGTCGCGATGTTGGTCGCATCCGAGGAGGCGACCTGCGGCTCCGTCATCAGGTAGGCCGAGCGGATCTGTCCTTCCAGCAATGGAGCCAGCCAGCGCTCCTGGTGCTCCGAAGAGCCGTAACGCTCAAGCACCTCCATGTTCCCGGTGTCCGGAGCCGAACAGTTGAAGACCTCGGCTCCCAGCGGGGTCTTGCCCATCTCCTCGGCAAGGTAGGCATACTCTACGGTGGAGAGCCCGTATCCACGGGAACTGTCGGTGAGCCAGAAGTTCCACAGGCCTCGTCTCCGGGCCTCGCGCTTGAGCCCCTCAAGGATCTCGGTCATCCGGGGGGTGTACTCGAAGCGGTGTCCGGAGCCGCCGATCTCTCGATGAAACTCTTCCTCCAAAGGCATCACCTCCTCCTGAATCATCTCCCGGACGGCCTGAATCAGCGGGGCGACCTTTGAGGAAATTCCCAAATCCATACGTATCTCCTGAAGCAAGGGACGGGAACTTCATTGTGACCTGCCCCCGGAACACTGGCAAACCCGAATCTCCGCTCAGGCCGCTGGAGGAGACGATTTCTGAAGCGTCCAGATGCCGATTGGCCACAGGGCAGGGCAATCGCATGAACATGTTTGAATCCCAATGAGTTGAGCCCGGTAGCGATCGGAGGTTGCAGCCAGCAACCGTGTTCCGGAGAGCCTGTTTCAGGAGAGCATGGATTCGAGGGTTTCGCGGAGGTCAACCTCGTAGAACGGTTTGATCAGGGCCGAGTTGGCACCGACCTCCAACGCCTGGTCCCGGAAGCTCACCTCTCCCGTGATCACGAGAATCGGGAGCTCCTTCAGGCGTGGGTCCTGACGGACCATGGCGATCAATTCCCCCCCGTCCATCTCCGGCATGTCCCAGTCCGTGATCAGCAGGTCGAACTCTTCGGATTGCAGGCGATCCCAGGCCTCCTTGCCGTTGTAGGCGATCCCGATGTGCTCAAAGCCGATGCCATTGAGGATCTTGCTGCAGACGGTGAGCATCAGCTTGAAGTCATCGACCAGCAGAATGTGGATGTCAGTCTTCACGAGGGGTTCGAAACTGGGAGTGGTAGATTTCGTTGGGCTGCATGTCCGTGCCGCCGGCAACGCGGTTGCTCATGTTGAAGAACCCAACCACGGCGCAGAGGTCCCAGATCGCCCGGTTGCTGAGCCCTTGCCGGCGGAGGAACTCTCGGTCGGACTCGGTCATTTCGTGCGGACGCTCGGTCAGTTTGACCGCAAAGTCCAGCATCGCCCGCTGTGCCGGCTCCAACTCGGCAACCCGGTAGTTCATCACCATCAACTCTCCAAGCCTTGGATCCTTGGAGAGGCGTCGGACCGCATTTCCGTGTGCGGTCAGGCAGTAGAAGCATCGGTTGCAGGCCGAGACAACCACGGCGATCATCTCCCGCTCCAGCTTCGACAGCTCGGAGGGTCCCAGCATCAACTCGTCGTACATGGCCATGAACGGTTTGAGCTTCTCCTCGTCAAAGGCGTAGGCTCGCAGCACGTTGGGAACAAAGCCCAACTTCTCGTCGCATTTTTCGAAATAGGCCCGGACCTCTGGGCTGAGTTGGTCTCGAGGAAGCTCCTCAAGGTCAAGGGCGGTAACGTATTGGGGCTGAGACATGGGGAATCACCACGTGGGGGTCAATAGTATTCAAAGCGGGTGTTGCTTCCTTTGGGGAGCGCGCGGACCTTGGTCTCTCCGTCCGCGATGACATCCACCACGCACTTGGGGCTTTTGGCGTGCTTCTTTCCGCGGCTCCGGACATCCTCCAGCACGCCCTCGACGACAGACTTGCTCTTGGTCCATTGTCCAAGGACTGCGCGGCTGACATGGAGTTGCACGGTGCAGGTGCTCCCGAGCATGACCTGTGCGCTCACCCGATCAACCTGGTTGTACGCGTTGCGGACTTCATCCGAGAGTTTCTTGGCTGGCGTGTTGTCATTCACTTCGTCCGGCTCCACATAGTTGAGGGCCACGACCTTGGGCTTGGGCTTGAGGACGTCTTCAAAGAGGTCGGTGTAGGTGTTGAGGATCGCGATGATGATGGCGATGAGCAGCCCTGTGCCTCCTCCGACCAGAGACCACTTCAGCCCGGGAGACATCGGCGGATGGAGTTGATGCGGCTTGTCCGGCATGGTGACCTCGCGAGAGAGTTCAGGAAGCTTGCACAGACCATCAAGGTACCCAAGGCCCGAAGGCATTGCAAATGAGTGTCGAGAGCCCGCAGTTTCCCGACTTTTCTCCTCGGCCCGGGTGCGCTATGGTCTTGAGGTCAAAATGCAACATCTGGGCAGAAGTCCCACACTATGCGGGAGAACTTGAAAATGACAGCATCTGGATTTGAGGGAAGCGGGATGGACACCGTACCGGGTTTCCTCTTTGTCGACCATGTGGCGATCGCCATTCCTTCCGGAGAGTTGGACCGACAGGTTGCGGCGTACACCCTTATGGGCTTCCGCGAACTGCACCGGGAAGAGGTCGGCGGAACCGACCTGGTCCGGGAGTCTCTGCTGCAGATTGGAGACAGCCCCAACCTGATTCAGCTGCTGGAGCCCATGTCTCCGGAATCTCCGGTGCAAAAGCAGCTCGACCGCAACGGAGGCAAGGGGGGCTTGGCTCACGTCGGATTCCGGGTACGCAGCGCCCAAAAAGCCTTTGACTACCTTCAGGCAGAAGGGTTCCGGATCATCGACGCGGCGCCCAGGCCCGGATCTCGCGGGACCACCGTGTTCTTTGTCCACCCGAAGTCACGGGAAGACACCGCCTTCGGGGTGCTCTTTGAGGTCGTCGAGGATCCGGGGGATCATGCCTGAAGGGGACCGCATTCTGGTGGTCGGCGGGGCAGGGTACATCGGGAGCCACGTCGTCAAGGCGCTCCGGGATTCGGGATACCGTCCGGTCATCTTCGACAACCTGAGCACCGGGCAGCGGGTGAACGTGCTCTCGGGGAGCGAATTCATCCATGGAGACCTGCTGGTTCCGGAGCAGATTCGCCAAGCGGTTCAGGGGGTCGAGGGGATCATCCACCTGGCTGCACTCAAGGCGGCAGGCGAATCGATGTACCAGCCCGAGCGCTATGCGACTCAGAACCTGGGCGGGACGCTTCACCTGCTGCACGCAGCCTCCGAGGCTCGGGTCCCGCATTTCGTTTTCTCTTCGACCGCTGCGGTTTACGGAGACCCGCAGTACGTGCCCATGGACGAGGCCCACCCCACGGAGCCGGTCAACTTCTACGGGTTCACCAAGCTGGAGATCGAGCGGCTGCTGGCCTGGCACAGCAAGCTCCGGGGCCTGCATTTTGCCAGCCTGCGCTACTTCAACGCCGCAGGGTACGACCCGCAAGGGGAGGTCTGTGGGCTGGAGCAGCAGCCGAACAACCTGCTGCCCATTGTCCTTGAGGCGGTCATGGGCTGGCGCCCTCACGTGGAGGTGTTCGGGACCGACTACGAGACGCCCGACGGGTCGTGCATCCGGGACTACATCCACGTCTCCGATCTGGCTCAGGCGCACGTGCAGGCCTTGCGTTTTTTGGAACAGCACCAGAGCAACCTGACGCTCAATCTGGGCACCTCAAACGGCCTTAGCGTCCTGGAGGTGCTCCATGCAGCACAGAGGCTCTCTGGGGTGGAGTTCTCCATCAAGCGAGGGCCGCGCCGTGCGGGAGACCCTGCGGTTGTTTTGGCAGAGGCTTCGCATGCCCGGGAGGTGTTCGGGTGGGTGCCAAAGCACAGCGACGTGGACACGCTGATCGACTCCATGCTGCGGGTCTATCGGGCCACCCGGTGAACACCGCAGCGACAACGAACCCCAAACCGTAATCCGCTCCGTCCTTCGGCTGGAGCCACAGACATCCCCCAAGGAGAAGACATGCTGGAAAAATTCTTTTCAATGGACTCCAACGAAGAAGTTGAAGAGGCGTTGGGTCGTGGCCGCAAGCTGCTGGAAGGAAAGTTCTACGACCGGGCCATGGTGGAGTTCCGCAAGGCGTTGGAGTTGGATCATGAGACGGCGATGCCGGTCATCACCGA
>JAYPUA010000015.1:0-69103 GCA_038133845.1 Deltaproteobacteria bacterium | reverse complement strand
TCCTCTACTGAAACGAGCCGCATCTTGCCTCTCTGATCTTTCCCAAGCACTGAAGCGGTTTCCGGAACCTCATCTTCAGACAAAGCATCTCTGGTGGATCTTTGCCCACCACTCAATCTCAAGAGGTCTCACATGATCACCGGTTTAATCGCTCCCATCCTGACTCCGTTTGACGACCGCCTCCTGGTGGACCAGGACAAGTTCAACGCGCTGGCCCTGCGGCTGTTGAGCACCGGCTGTGCTGGCCTGGCTCCTTTTGGCACGACCGGAGAGGCGCTGTCTGTGGGTTCCAGTGAGCGCAAGGCGGCCTTGGAGGGCTTGGTTCAGTCAGGGGTCGACCCGGCGGTGCTGATTCCTGGAACCGGGTTGTGCAATCTGCCGGACACGGTGGACTTGTGCCGACATGCACTCTCACTGGGCTGTGCTGGAGTGATGACGCTGCCGCCGTTCTACTACAAGGGCATGAGCGATGAGGGCCTCTACGCCTACTTCGTCCGGCTCATTGAGGACATCAACGACGAGCGGCTGAAGATCTACCTCTACCACATCCCTCAGGTCAGCGGAGTGGGGCTCTCGATTCCGCTGGTCACGCGACTGCATCAGGAGTTTCCGAGCACCGTGGTGGGGATCAAGGACAGCTCCGGAGACTGGGAGAACACCGAGGCGCTCTTGGGCATCGAAGGTTTGATGGTCTATCCGGGAGCGGAGCTTCCGGTGATTGAGGCGATCCGTCTGGGGGCTCCCGGATGCATCTCGGCGACGGCGAACCTGAACGGGGCTCGGATCGCCGAAGTGATCGCGCTCTGTCATGCTGGGCGGTGGGAGGAGGCCTCGGCCCGGCACGAGGACGTCTGTGCCGTCCGCAAGCTGTTCCAGGAGTATGCCCCCATTCCTGCCCAAAAGGCGCTGCTGGCCCGACAGTTGGGTGAGCCCTCCTGGCGCAACCTGCGCCCCCCCCTCCAGCCCATTGATCCGGAACGGATCGAGGCCTTGGCGGAAACCCTGGACCGTCAGTTCGGGATGAAGTTCTGATCCCCTTCTCCTCCTCCTGACCCCCGGCTGCCTCTCAGGTCAAGCATTGCCCCTGAGGAGGAAGCGGGCTCGTGATTCTTGTCCCTCAGGTCCAAACCGCCTCATCTCCCGTCATGCCCTCTCTGCCCCCCGACCCCTACAGCTTTGCCCAGGTGATCTCCCGGGTGGTGAGGCTCTCCCTGAAGAACCGGCTTCAGCTCCTGGTTGCCGTGATTGCGGTGGTGATGGGCGCGCTGCTGCAGCTCTCCATCCCCGGATTCCTCGGGCAGGCGGTGGACCAGGCGCAGGCGCTCTTCGAGGAGGCCGAGGCTGTTGCCGAAGTGGACCCCTCTCCGCTCTATTGGACCGCCCTGACCCTGTTTGCCCTGTCGACCATCCGGGGCGCGTTCGCGTTCACGCACTCCTTTCTGGGCGAGGCGATCGCGCAGCACATGGGCTACGAGCTGAGGATGCAGTACTTCGAACAGCTCTCAAAACTCTCCTTTCGCTACCACGACCACGTGCACACCGGTGACCTGATCACCCGCGGAATCCTGGACATTGAAGGCATCCGGATGTTTGTGAACACCGGGCTGCTCCGGATCTTCTTCCTCCTCACCTTGCTGGGAGGAGGCCTGACCTTGATGCTTCGGCTCGACCTCTTCCTCAGCCTCATCTCGCTGACCTTTGTCCCGTTTCTGGCCTGGCGCGGGACGATTGCCAGCTTGAGCCTGCGGCGGAACTGGCTGGAGATTCAGGACCGCCTCTCCGATCTGACCAAGGTGATGGACGAGAACCTGAACGGCATCCGGGTGGTCCGGGCGTTTCATGCCCAGGAACACGAGATGGCGAAGTACGACCAGGCCGCCGCGCGTGCCCTGAGCCTCTTTGACCGACAGATCTTCGTTCGGGTCTCCAACGACTCCTTCATGTCCTTTGCCTTCCTCACCTCCATGGGGCTGGTGCTCTGGTTCGGCGGGCAGGCCGTGGCCTCCGGAAGCATGACCCTGGGGACGCTGACCACCTTCCTGGCCTTCATGACGATCCTGCAGCAGCCGGTGCGACAGATCGGGATGCTGATCAATTCGTTCTCCCGCGCCAGCTCCTGTGGAGAGCGGCTGTTCCGGATCCTCGATGACACGGACTACGTGCAGGAAGCCTTGCAGGGAGATGCGGTCACGCAGGCCGGCCCCCTGGAGTTCCGGGATGTCAGCTTCCGCTACCCCGGACCGGATCAGCCGGAGGTGGTCCAGAAGGTCTCCTTCGTGATCCAGCCCGGGCAAACGCTGGGCCTTGTCGGTCCGCAAGGGTGCGGAAAGAGCACCCTGGTTCAACTCATTCCCCGCTTCCATGAACCAACTTCCGGAGAGGTCCTCTACAACGGAAAGCCGCTCCGGAGCTATTCGCTCGAGTCCCTGAGACGCTCGATCAGCCTGGTGCAGCAGGACACCTTCCTCTTCACGTCCTCGGTGAACAACAACGTCCTCTACGGCAACCCCTGGGCTTCTGGAAACGACGTGGTCTCGGCGGCCAGTCAGGCCCAACTGCACGAGCACATCGTCAAGCTCCCCAAGGACTACGACACGCTGATTGGCGAGCGGGGCCTGGCACTCTCCGGAGGCCAGCGTCAGCGGCTCAACATCTCCCGCTCTCTGCTGCTTGGAACCCGAATTCTCATCCTGGACGACTCCACCTCTGCCGTCGATGCCGGGACGGAGAAGAAGATCCGGGAGAGCCTCCGAGATGGCGCGGAGGAGCGCACCACGATCATCATCTCTCACCGGATCGCCTCGCTGATGCATGCCGATCAGATCATCTATCTGGAGCACGGGCAGATTCAAGAGCAAGGAGACCACGAGGCACTCCTCAAGCTCGGAGGACACTATGCCCAGCTCTATCGACTGCAAACTCTGGACTGAACGGAACCATGAGCCAGCGCTCCCTGCTCTTCATGCACCGCCACCTGGCGGACGATCCCTTGCCTCCTGGGGCGGTTGCTCCCCCTCCGGAGGTGGCCGAAGAGGACATGTTCAGCTCAGGTTACAACCAGGATGTGGTGAAGCGGTTTCTGGACCTCATTCATCCTTACCGGAAGACCGTGCTGATTGCAGTGTTGGGGCTCATGGTCTACACCCTGACGCAGGTCCTGTTCCCCCTCATCATCCAAAAGACCTTGGATGGAGAGCTCGGGGGACTGTCCAATCTCAGCTCCTTGGAGTTCGGCATTCTGCTCTTTGCCTTGGTGGTTCTTGTGAACTTCATGAGCCACTTTGGTATGGAACTGCTGGTCTCCCGGGTTGCCCAGCGACTGCTCTTCGACCTCCGTCGCGGAATGTTTGAACACCTGCAACGCGTCTCCCTGTCGTTCATGGACAAGACCGAAACCGGACGGCTGATGTCACGCCTGCAAGGAGACGTCGGGGCGCTTCAGGAGTTTCTGGAGGCGCTGGTTTATGCGATTGGGGACCTGATCCTGCTGTTTGGAATCATCTTTGTCCTGCTTTGGATGGACCTGCGCCTGGGAGCCATGACCCTGGCCTTGCTTCCGGTTTTGCTGATCATCCGGATCTACTGGCTCCCGATTGCGCGCAAGGCCTTTGTGCGCGCCCGGATCACGTCGTCCGTGGTCACGGCGACGATGTGTGAGAACATCCGGGGCATCAAGGTGGTTCAGGGCATGACCCGAGAGCGGGTCAACCGCGATCTCTATGAGATCAAGGCCAACGATCACTTTGTGGCCACAGTCCGGGCGGCGGCCATCGCGCAGATCATGCTCCCCACGGTGGACACCCTGACCGGCGTGGCCATGGCGATCATCGCCCTGGTGGGAGGCAGCCTGGTGCTGCAGGGCGAACTGACCGCCGGGGTCATGATCGCCTACATCCTGTACGTTCAGCGGTTCTTTGACCCGATCCGGGCGCTCACGCTGCATTACAACGCCTTCCAGCGCGCCATGGCTTCCGGAGAGCGCATCTTCGAGGTGCTCGATGTCCCGGTAGGGATTACGGACAGTCCCTCTGCACAAGACGTTGGCCGTACCAGCGGGTCGGTAGACTTTGAGGACGTGACCTTCGGCTACAACCCTCAGTATCCGGTGCTGCGTCAGATCCACCTGGAGATTCCGGAAGGAAAGACCGTGGCCCTGGTCGGACCCACCGGATGTGGGAAATCCTCAATCGCCTCACTGATCCACCGCTTCTACGACACCTTTGAGGGGCAGATCCGGATTGGCGGCCACGACATCAGGAGCCTGACCCAGGATTCACTGAGCCGCCAGATCGCGATGGTCCTTCAGGAACCCTACCTCTTCTCCACCTCACTCCTGGAGAACATCCGCTACAACACCGCCTCCGCCAGTCGGGAGGACGTCATCCGGGCCTCGAAGATCGTGGGGGCACACGAGTTCATCAGCGCCCTGCCCAACGGCTACGAAACGGTCGTGGAAGAGCGTGGGTCCAACCTCTCGCTTGGGCAGCGCCAGTTGATCTCCTTTGCGCGGGCGCTGGTGACCAACGCGCCGCTGCTGATCCTCGACGAGGCCACGGCATCAATCGACTCGAAGAGCGAGCGGTTGCTGCAGGAAGCCTTGGACCGGCTGCTGGAAAATCGAACCGCCCTGATCATTGCACACCGACTGGCGACGGTGCGCAAGGCCGACCAGATCATCGTTCTGCAGGACGGGCAGATCATTGAGACTGGAAGTCATGGCGAGTTGATGGAACTGGGGGGACTCTACGCCCGGCTCTACTCGCTCAACTACGCCTCGTTCGATGACATCCCGGAAGACTTGATCCAGAAACTCTCTCAGACAGAGTCCGGTTTGCCAGAACATCTCGCCGGAGAAATCCCTTCGAAATGAACGGCAGCGCTTGTCTCAAGGCTGGCTTGCGCAACCTGCCATAGGGGGGTCTGCCGGTTTCAGGCGATGACGTGTAGGGCTTGAAGAAGCTGGAGGAAAGGGCGTGAAGAAGGGAGGCCTGGACTCAGAGGCTCAGTGGTCTGCCCGATGAGAGGCCACCCCTGAGTCTCCGAGTTGGGCGCAAGAGCAGCGCACCAGACGATGAGGTCATGCGCTCAGTAGAAGAAGGCGAAAGTCGCGATCGTGCCAAGAAAGGCAAAGATGGCGGCAATGGGCTCAACGACCTCCAGGAATTTCATCATGCGACCTCATTGAAAGGAGGGTGAGGCTCTGTTCGGACAGAACTCCTGACTGCTTCCAATGCGTACCGCGGCCTAAATCCATTTAAGCTGACTAGCGTCAATTCTACAGGAGAGAAGTTACAGGTCAAGGCTTCTTCTCTGAAGGTTTAAACCTCTAATCTTTTAGATGATTTTTGGGGAGGTCTAGCTGGGACGCGAGCCGGAAAGCTGTCGCTGCTCTCGGTAGTATTCAAGCTTGGAGCGCATCTCCCGGGTCAGGTTCTTGAGGGCATCTGAGAGCAGCAGGTCCCACACCATGTCCCGCTGGATCTCTTCAAGCAGCGCGTCGATCGCCTCTTCCTGGAGGGCGGTCTCTGGAAGGACCTTTTGGTCCAGATATCCCAGGAGTGTGCGCAGCTCCTCGTCGACCTTCCAGAACTTGGCGAGCAACCGCTCGTGGAACTCCTTGAGGCTCTCCACCTGAAAGCGAAACTCCTGGGATCGCGCAATGTGCGGCCCGTTCAGCGTGTCCCGGTCGCTGACCTCGATCCAGGCGGTGACGTTGTCTCCGGCCTTGAGCGGCGTCCCGGAGAGCTCCCAGATGTACAGTTCCTGATGCTCCCGGACAGGGGTCTCGAAGGCTTGGATGATCTCTCGGTAGGGATCTCCGGTCAACTCCACCTGATAGTGAAGGATGATGTTGAGCAGCGCATGATCGTCTGAAGTGCTCAGGTCCACAGGCAGGGGAGAACTGTCGAAGATGTGCTCCAGGCTGGGCCAGATGACCAGCAGCTCCGGCGCCTGATCCGGGACGACCTCAACCGGAAGTTGCAGGCGTTTCCACTGCAAGGTCAGGATTCCGGAGAGGTCCGGGGCGATGGCGGTCATCCAGTGCCCCTGCTGTTCAAACCAGCGCAGAGGCTCCGGCTTCCGACCGGGAATTTCAAAGCGGCTGCGGTCTTCCGGGGCTTCCGCGGCCAAAATCTCCAGCCGGGTTCCCTGTGGAAGAGAGAGGCGTTCCGGAAGCTGCTCCAAGACCAGGGGCTCTCGGTTCAAGTAGGAGGGGTAGAGGAGGCGATAGGATTCCTGCAGGTTCACCGGCGGTCCGTCTCGCCAAGCGAGAAATTCCGGATTTCCGGGCACCCACCAGAGCGCCGCGAACCACAGGCACTGCACCAGCACCGCCAGCGCGAAGGGCCCCTTCCAGGAGGAGCGAAACCCGGAGGCAGGGCCCTGCAGGCTCTGCTCGGTCCGACGCCGGTGCTGCTCTCGGAAGAAGACAAACTCCGGCCCTGAGGCCGAAGTGGACTCCAGGTCTTGCAGGGTTCTCAGGGACTCGGCAAGTTCCGGATGTTTCCGGGCGAGTCGTGAGGAGAAGAAGCGCTCGCTGAGAGACCAGCTTCCTGCGAGGCACAGCAACAGGAGCGCCAGGTTGGCCAGGAACCAGTGCTCCAGAGCCGGAGAGTCTGACCAGAGAAACAGCACCAGCAACCCGGAGGCGGCTCCGAGGAAGCTGACTCCAAACAGTTGGAGTCCATGTCGCAGGCGTTGTTGCTCCAGCCACGCCCGAAGAGCCTCGGGCGAAGGAGTTCCCATCAATTGATCAAGCGAGGATTTTCCAGAAAGTCTGCGAGATCGTCCAGCATTTTTGCGAACACGTGGGTGGCATAGTCGACTTTGGCCTCATCGTCCATGAAGTTGTTCTCCAAGGACTCTGCCAGTTCCTGAACCGCCTGAGCGATCTTGTGCTCAAAGCGATAGCTGGTATCGTCTCCGACGATCGCATGGTACTGTTCGATCTTCTGTTCCGATGGCGTCATGACGCTCTTCTCCATGTTAAAGGATGAACCCCGTAAAGGGGATGAAAAAAAGAATACGGTTCCTGAATTCCCGACAACACAGCGCTCTCCTTTTCCAAGGAGTGCTTGCAGTTGGGTATCGTTCCTCGACCCAGCCTTCTTGCAGTTGGGTAACGTTCCTCGACCCAGTCTGCTTGCAGGTCTCAACATCTGACCTGCGGGGGCAATGCTCCCCGCTCAAGTTCTTGCCTTGGGCTGAACTTGGGAAGGGGAGAAACCACCCCTCCGGCGTTCAGGCAAATCGACACAAGGGAGCCTGGCCAAGGTCAAGAGGACTGTGCGAAGCCAGAACAAACCCATCCGGCCCGCAGAGAGGTGTCCTGAAAGAGACGGTTCCCTGTGGTTCGACTTGTTTCTCCTGCGGCTCTGCGCAAGCCTAGAGGAACTCGGTTCGGGATTTCCAAGAACAAACACACTGGAATCCAGCCGTTCTCTGGGAAAGCTTGATTTCCCCAAAGAGAGCCGGCACGGATTTCGGGCGTTAAATTTGCTTGCCTTCCTGAAGGTAAGGCAATCCTTAACTGCGTTATCGGCAACTTCTGGCAAAAACTTGAGCCCCGATCGAAAAATGCTTTTCAGACCCTTGCTGCTCCTTCCCTTGCTGCTCCTTGCAGGAGCCCTCTCTGCGGGGTGGACCCAAGCGCAGGAGTATGCGACGGATCGGCTGTTTCTCAAAGAGCACTTCAAGACCAACTGCCGGAACAAGGTGCAACGTGAAGTGGAAGAGGAACTGGAGCGGCCTCAGTTCACGGGAGAGCATCAACGGATGATGGAACTGGACGCGTGGAACCGGAAGCGCAAGGGAATCCCGCTCTCCTATGGGCAGCAGCATCGCCTCCGCCAGATGCTTCAGGGCACGCCTCCCCCGCGTCTGCCTACCCAAAAGGACGTGAACCGCGAAAAGGCCTACCGGAACCGTGCTCTGGAACGCCAGTGCTGACGGCTCCCGCCGCCCCCCTCTTCTCTCAACACCCCTAAAATGAACAACGAGGAAACCATCAACCGGGTGCTCTCCGAGCATCCGGAACTGGAATTTGTGGATCTGCAGATTGCCGACATGCACGGGATTTTCCGGGGCAAGCGGGTTTCCGTGGCCAAACTTCCCAAGATCTTTTCGGAAGGTGCCTTCATGCCAACCTCGGTGTTTGGGCTCAGCGTGACCGGACAGACGATTGAACGTACCGGGCTGGGGTTTGCCAGCGGTGATGGCGACAGTCGGTGCCAGCTCATTCCGGAGAGTTTCAGCGTGGTGCCCTGGCATCCGGGGCTTGCTCAGGTGCAGCTGCGCATGGAAGGCGACAGCGGCGGGTGGTACTACGGTGACCCCCGGACGGTGTTGGAGTCGGTGGTTCGACGCTTTCAGGAGCGCAAGATCACCCCGGTGGTGGCGATTGAGATGGAGTTCTACCTGATCGACAAGCTGCTCACCCGTCAAGGCCTCCCGCAGCCGCCTCGCTCTCCGAGAACCGGAGTGCGCGAGAAGGAGAGCCAGCTGTACTCCTTCCGGGCGCTGGACACGTACGGAGCCTTCCTCAAGGAGGTACAGCGTGCTGCACACGACCTTGGCATCCCGGCAGACACCGCGGTGGCCGAACTGGATGCCGGGCAGTTCGAGGTGAACCTGCAGCACGTGACCGATCCGGTGCTCGCCTGCGGACAGGCCCTGATGCTCAAGCACATCATCCGCAACGTGGCCCTGCGTCACGACATGGAGGCGACCTTCATGCCCAAGCCTTATCAGGACCAGGCCGGAAACGGGATGCATGTGCACCTGAGCTTGCTCGATGAGCACGGCAAGAACCTCTTTCAAGGCGAGGACGTCTACGGGAGCAAGACCCTCAAGCACGCGATTGCCGGAATCCTGGATCTGATGAGGGAGTCGATGCTGATCTGTGCACCGCACGCGAACTCCTACCAGCGCTTCAAGCCAGGGTCCTTCGCCCCCTGCAACCGGACTTGGGGCTGGAACAACCGAACCACCGCCTTGCGGATTCCTGCCGGACTCCCGGAGTCGACGCGCATCGAGCATCGGCTGGCCGGAGCCGGAGCGAACCCGTTCCTGTTGGTGGCCATCCTGCTGGTGGGCCTGGAGCACGGGATCAACAAGGAGTTGGAGCCTCCGCCTCCTGTGATGGGAGATGCCTACTCGCTCGGGCCGGATCTGCCTCGAAGCTGGGAGCAGGCGACCCTGGCGTTTGAAAACGCCCAGGTCCTCCCGGAGGCGCTGGGGCGCGACTTCTGGCGCCTGTTCTCCAACTTCAAGCGGGGAGAGCAGGAACTTTTCCAGGAGTTCTTCCATCCGCTTGAATACGACTGGTACCTGAAGACGCTCTGAGCTTGCGCTCCTTTCGGGCATCCTCCACACTGAAGTGCTGGGCCTCGTTCCTCCACCCAGCTGATCAGAAATCCCCGAGACCTCCGGCTTCCGTCCCGGAGGTCCCTTCGTTCTCCAGGCATTCATGACTGCACCTTCCGCCTCCCTCACCTCTGAGCATCCGAACTCGTACTATGCGGCCTCGGCACATCGTGCCCCTGCGAGGCCGGCGTTTTCCGGAGAGGAGGAGACGGACGTGTGCGTGGTGGGGGCCGGACTGTGCGGGCTTTCGGCGGCCTTGCACCTTGCCGAGCATGGTTACCGGGTGAAGGTGCTTGAGGCTCAGCGGGTCGGCTGGGGGGCCTCCGGACGCAACGGAGGACAGTTCATCTTCGGTTTCAGCTGCGACATGCCGGTGATGCGCAGCCTGGTGGGACGTGAGGACTCCCTCAAGCTCTGGAAGATGTCCTTGGAGTCCCTGGAGCTGGTCCGGGAGCTGGTGGGCACTCACCAGATTGAATGCGACCTGGTTCAAGGACAGATGCACGCGGCGATCAAGCCTCGGCAGAGCGAGGACCTTCATGCCTGGAAAGAGGACCTGGAGAGCGAGTATGGCTACTCCGGACTGGAGCTTTGGGAGGGCGACGAACTGCGTGAGCGGATTCAGACGGAGCGCTACCGCACGGGGCTCTTTGACCCGAACAGCGGGCACCTGCATCCGCTGAACTTCACGCTGGGGCTGGCCGAGGCCGCAGAGCGTGCGGGCGCGGTGATTCACGAGTCGACTGCGGTGCATGAGGTGGAGGCTGGAGACCCGGCGAGGATCCGCACGGACCGGGGGACGTTGCGGGCAAAGTTTGTGGTGTTGGCGGGGAACGCCTACCTTGGCGAGGTGTCACGTCCACTCCGGAGGCGACTGATGCCGGTTGGGACCTACATCGGCGCCACGGAGCCGCTGGGCGAGGCACGTGCCCGAGAACTGATCCGCGACAACATGGCGGTGGCCGACATCAACTTTGTTCTGGACTACTACCGGCTCTCGGCCGACCACCGAATGCTCTTTGGAGGGCGGGTGAGCTACTCGACCATGGAGCCTCGGAATCTGGCGGAGGCCATGCGGGAGCGGATGCTGCTGGTGTTCCCTCAGCTTCAGGAGGCTCGGATGGAGTATGCCTGGGGCGGGTTTGTCGGGATCACCATGAACCGGGCTCCAAACCTGGGGTGGCTGGCCCCCAACGTGCTGTATGCCCAAGGCTTCTCCGGACATGGGGTGGCGATGGCGCCCCTGGCCGGGAAGCTGATGGCGGAAGGGGTCGCCGGATCGGCCGAACGGTTCGATGTCTTCAGCCGCATCCCACACTCCGACTTTCCGGGAGGCAAGCTGCTCCGCATGCCTTCCCTCGTGCTCGCCATGGCCTACTTTCGCCTGCGCGATCTGCTCCCTTGAGTCTTCGGGGCTACTCCCCTTTCTCCTCCTCCAGGTACACCCGGATGATCTCGTCGAAGGTCGTCTCCGCCTGAAAGCCCAGTGACAGCGCCCGTTGCGGGTCGAGGCACTGGGGCCACCCGGCGACAATTTTCTGCACCACCGGATCCGGTTCACGTCGGATCAGCTTGACCGCTTCCGGACCGGCCACGCGATCGAGCGCCTCAATCTGTTCGCGAACCGTGGCGCACAGCCCGGGCATGCTCAGGTTGCAGGCGGTCCCCACACGGCCCAGGTCCAGCGAGGCGGCATGTACCAGAAAACCGACCGCAGCACGCGGGCTGGCGTGCCAGTGCCGGACGTCTTCAGAAACCGGGAGGAGGGCCTCCTTCCCATTCAGCGGCTCGCGCAAGATCCCGGAGAAGAAGCTGGAGGCCGCCTTGTTGGGCTTGCCCGGGCGGATGCACAGTGTTGGCAGGCGCAGCCCGATGCCTTCCAGAAATCCCCGGCGAGAGTAGTCTGCAAGCAGCAGTTCGCCGATCGCCTTCTGGGTCCCGTAGCTGGTGAGCGGGGTGAGGTGGTGGGTATCATGAATCGGATCCGGGAACGGCGCGCCATAGACGGCAATCGACGAGGCGAAGACGAAGCGAGGTTTGTAGTTGTCCTGTGCCCGGACGGCCTCCAGCAGCATGCGGGTGCTGTCCAGATTGACCCGGTAGCCCTTCTCGAAGTCGGCCTCGGCCTCTCCGGAAACCACGGCGGCAAGGTGGAAGATCATGTCCGGACGCTGGGCGACCAACTGGTCGGCCACGCCAGGCTCTCCCAAATCCACTCCCTGCGCCTCGCAGGTTCCTGAAAACGCCTCGAATCCCTCCGGCGTCCCGAGGTCGACCAGTGTCAGTCGCGTCACCTCACGGCCTCCAAGCTCGGGCTCCTTGATGAGGCGTTCCACAAATTTGCGGCCCAGCATTCCCGCGGCGCCGGTGATGAGCAAGTGCATGTGATTCTCCAGAAAAAAAGATTGTGATGCGATCAAGCCTGCGCCTCTGCAGTCCGGATGAAGCCGGGCCTCAAGGCTGGGTTGCAGAGTACGTGCAGCCTGAAAATCTTGCAAAGAAAAAAGCCTGAGGCTCCGAGGAGGCCTGAGACCTGATTTCAGCGAATGCGATCGCGCAAAAAGTGCTCGTGCACCTGCTGGCGAAGCGCATGAATGGCCGAGTCGGTTCCGACCCGGGTCGGGTAGACACGGTTGTTGAGCAGCACGAGGGCCTGCTGTGCCTCCGGATGAAACCAGAGGCTGGTTCCGGTATAGCCGGTGTGCCCAAACGCTCCCGGGCGATTGCCTGGGCCAGAGAAATCGAGCCCAGGAGCCACTCGCCATCCGAGCCCATACTCCGGGGCTCCGCCGGGAGTGGACACGGTCTGGAAGATCTCCCGGGCCTGAGCCTCCAACTCCAGCGGAGCCAGCTCGTTCAGCCAGGCCTCCAGGTATCGTGCGAGGTCACGGACGCTGGAGAACAGTCCGGCGTGTCCGGAGACGCCCTCGAGCGCGAAGGCGTTCTCGTCATGCACCACTCCCTGAAGCAGCATTTTGCGCCACCCGCAGCGCTCGGTGGCCACACACTCGACTCCCGGCCAGCGCTCTTGCGGGTTGAACCCGGTGTGGTGCATGCCCAGAGGCTGCAGCACCTGCTGGTCGACAAACTGATCCAGAGGCTTCCCGGAGAGCAACTCAATCAGGTGTCCGAGCAGAATCAGGCCGAGGTCGCTGTACTCCCGTTTGCCCGGAGGTCCGACCGTCGACTGCAGAACTGCGGCGGCCAGCACGGAGCGGTTGGAGGACTGCGCAAACAGCGGTTTCCATGCAGGAAGTCCGCTGATGTGGGTCAGGAGCTGTCGGGCGGTCACGGATCCCAGCGACGGCTCCTGGAACCAGCCAATGCTGGAGATGTACTCTCGGAGCGGACGGTCCAGGTCCAACTCCCCGGCTTTCATCAGCACCAGGCATGCCGGGAGCGTGGCCACCACCTTGGTCAGCGAGGCGACGTCAAAGAGCGTGGACTCCGTGATCGCCGCTCCGGACGGACCGGTGGTTCCAAAGCATTCGACCTGCCACGCGTTCTCGGAGCCCAAAGCGACCGCCCATCCGGAACCGGGATAGGCCAACCGAGACAGGGAGGCGGAGCGGGAGGGGTTACCCAAAGGCTCCTCCTTTCCGAACTTCCGGGACCTGCCCGGCAAGCCACAGCGCCGCCTGCTCTGCAGACTCTTCCCGGAAGCTGTAGGCGCACAGCGTGGTCAGCGGATGCGTCTCCACCAACTCAAACGCATCCCGCAGAGCGATCACGGTGACCTGTGCCGGGTCAAGCGACTGCGCCCAGCGGATGACCTCCGGGTCGCGGGAGCGGTCAAAATCCGCTCCGGGGAGGGTGTAGTTTTCCAGTACCAAGACCACCGGATCTTCCTGGGAAACCGCTGCAAACGGAGGTTGAAGGTGTACAGAGAAATGCGGTTCCAGCGCCTTGTGCAGGGCATCAAAGGCCGAGCACTGAGGGTTTGGGCCGATTCCTCGGGTCTGGGTTGCGGCAAGGAACGCGGAGTCGGGGGAGGAGCGTATCAGGCGAACCGTGGCGCCCGGCTGCGGGGAGCGCCACCGGGGGTTCTGATGGTGGACCCTCAGGGCCTGCCGTGCTGCCTGAATTGCGCTCTGAGCAAAGTCTGCAGAGGTGTCCGGAGTGGCGGAACTCAGAGACTTCCTGACGGCCTGAATTCGGTTCAATGCTTCTTCCAGACGTGCTTCCGGGATGCGTCCTTTGCGAATTTCTGCAGCCAGTCCTTCGATGAGTTGGCGCTGTCGAGTCTGGTAGGCGCCGTCATGGTCGTAGTGCTCTTCGGCCAGCATGATCAGGTCGACTCCAGCAGAGATCGCCCGGACGGCAGCCTCGACCGGGTCGAAGTGCTTGCGCAGCGAGTGCATGTTCATCGAGTCCGAGATCACCAGCCCGGAAAAGCCCATCTCCTTTCGCAGCAGGTCGTGCAAGATCTTTCGGGAGAACGTCGCGGGGGTGTCCGGATCGAGCGCATCGAAGCAGATGTGTGAGGTCATCACCAGGTCAACCCCGGCCTCAATTCCACACCGGAAGGGGGCCAGGTCGATGTCCCAGACATCCTCTCGGCTGCGGCTGACGGTGGGCAGGTCGCGGTGGGAATCCACCAGCGTGTCTCCATGTCCCGGAAAGTGCTTGAGGGTGCTGAGGGCTCCTCCCGAGCGCGCTCCCTGCACTGCGGCAGCGACGTGTTTCCCGACAGCCTCCGGATGGGTGCCGAAGGAGCGCATGCCGATGATTGCGTTGTGCGGGTTGGTGTTGACATCGGCACAGGGCGCAAGCAGGAGGTTGAGCCCATTCTGCCGCAGTTCCAGCGCCAGGTCTCGGTAGCGAGCGTGGGTCAACTCCGGAGCTCCTGCAGCACCCAGCGCGAGGTTTCCCGGTCCGGGATGTGAGTCGGTGGCCATGACCGACCAGGTTCCTTCCTGGTCGACTCCGAGCAGCAGCGGGAAGGCCTCTCCGGAGTCGCGAGCCGTCTCCTGAACCGCTTTCGTCAAGGCTCGGGCCGACGAGGTGTCCGGGATGTTGTCGTTGCTCAGGTAGAGCCCGGAGAGGTGATAGTTGCGGATCATCTGCTGTGCCGGGGCAGGGTCGCTTCCGGCAAAGGCCAGCAGGAAGAGTTCTCCGGCTCGGCTGGCCAGCGTTTCAAGGTCTGTACTCACTTGACGGCTCCCAGGGTCATGCCTCGGATGAGGAAGCGTTGGAAGAAGAGGGCGATGATGAAGGGAGGCAGCATGGTGACCACGGCGGCTGCGGCCATGTCTTCCCAGGCGACCTCGTACTGACCGACAAAGAGCGAAAGCACCACTGTGAGCATCTGGGAATCCGGACCGCGGGTGAAGATCAACGGCAGCAGAAAGTTGTTCCAGACAGTCAGCAAGGAGACCAGAAACACAGCGGCCATCCCGGCTTTCGAGAGCGGATAGATGATCCAGCGCATCAACTGCCAGCGGTTGCAGCCATCCACCATTGCGGCCTCCTCAATCTCCGGGTTGATCTCCCGGACGAAGGTGGACATCAGCCAGATTCCCAGCGGCAGCAGAAAGACAACAAAGAGCAGAATCATCCCATGCAGCGTGTCCAGCAGTCCCACCTGACTGACCAGAAAGAACAGGGCGATCAGGGAAACCCAGATGGGTAGAGGCATCATCAGCATCAAGAAGAAGAAGACGAAGCCCTTCCCGCGGAACTTCATCCGGGCAAACACGTAGCCGGCATTCGTGGAGAGCACCGTGACCAACACCGCAGAGAGGATCGAGACGATCAGGGTGTTGACGAGCCCGGACCACATCAGCCCATCGGTGGGGCTCACCTCGCCACCGCGGTACTGCCCTCCTCCGGAAAACAAACGGATGTAGGCGTCCCAGGTCGGCTCTGAAGGAAACCACGACTTGATCGGAGTGGCGTACAGTTCCATGCGAGTGGAGATGGACGAGACCGCGACCCAGTAGATGGGGCCGATGGCCCAGAGGAGCGCCAGCGCGCACAGCCCGTAGATCAGCAACAGGCGCAGGGGGCTGTTCTGGTGTGTGAGTGAGGTCATGGGGCCCTCTGTGGCTAGCGAACGGATTGGTTGTAGAGCCGGGTGACAAACACGATGGCCACTCCCAAAGAGAGGAAGAGGATCAGGTACGAGAGCGCCGCTCCCAGCCCGATCCGCAGGTCCCGGAAGACCAGCTCGTAGTTGTAAAGCATCAGCGTTTTGGTGAACGGGTTGATGGCTCCTCCTGCAGAGCCTCCGGCGGTGAGAGTCCAGATGACATCAAAGATCTGGAACGAGGCGATGAACTCAATGGTCAGGGCCACGGCAAAGCTGGGCAGCAGCAGCGGAAACACCACGTGCCGGAAGTTCTGCCAGGCCGAGGCACCATCGACTTTGGCCGCATCCAGCAAGTCGGTGGGGATCGACTGCAGCCCCGCAAGCAGAATGATGGTCGGGAAGGCGAAGCGGGTCCAGGTCTGGACCACCGCCACCCAGAGAATCTGGGTGTCCGGATTCCGCAGCCAGGTGACGTACTCGTCGATCCACCCAAGCTGATACAGCAGCCCGTTCAGGGCCCCGTACTCTCCGTTGAGCAGCCAGCCCCAGAGGAAGCCGTTGACAATCGGAGGCAGCATCCAGGGCAAGAGGACCAGGGTGCGGACAAAGGATCGTCCGGGAAAGACCTCTGTCAGGAGCAAGGCCAACCCGAGCGCGACCCCAAGCTCCAGCGGAAGAGTCAAGGCGACGACGAGCAGGGAGCGCAAGGTGACGGTCCAGAACTCGGACTGCCCCAGCAACTTGGCGTAGTTACTCCAGCCAATGAATTTTGGGGGACGGCGGATCCGCAGGTTCTCGTTGGTCAGCGAGGTCAGGAAGGTGTCCAGCGCCGGATAGTAGATCAGCGCCGCCACCAGAACGACCAGCGGAAGGAGGATGACCAGCAGAAAGAGCAGATCGCGTCTTGAGGCGCGGCCCATGAAAAGGTCTCAGACGAAGCAGGAGCGCCTGCGGCTCAGCCGTTTGTGACGGAGCACCGCAGGCGTTCCCGAGGCAACGATTACTCGTACTCGGACTTGAGGTCGTTCCAGATCTCGGCGAGTTGATCGACCGTTTGATCCGCGCTCATGCCGGTCTGGACGGCGGTCAGAATCGTCTCCGAGACCTTGGCCGTGAAGGGGCCCCACCAGAGGGTGTAGCGCGGAAGCTCGTTCACACGATCTGCCTGAGCCACGATCTCTCCGTAGCCCGCAATTGCGCCTTCTCCGTTCAACTCGGCAGCCACGGAGGTCCGGGACGGATAGAGGCCGAACGCGTTGTAGATGCTCTTCTGGTTGGCTGCTCCCGTGTACCAGCGGATGAACTTCCAGGCGGCCTCGGCGTTCTTTGAGTTCTCTGCAATTCCGATGGCTGCGGGGAAACTCCAGGTGTTGCCGGCCTCAGGGAGGACCATGTAGGCGACATTCGGAGCCTGCTTCGAACGCTCCGGGTTGTTCCCGACCCGGATGGAGCCCTGCCAGCCCTGATGGAAGGTCCCGGAGCCACTCCAGAAGATGGAGTGCTGGTTCACGGTGCCGGCGACGATCTCCGGGCTGATCAACTCCTCGGAGAAGAACTCCAACAGCAGGCTCATGGCCTGGCGCGCCTTGGATCCGGAGTCGGCAAAGACCGGGTTCAGCTCGTCATCAAACATCGGATCTCCCATCGACAGGGCGATCAGGTACCAGGACCAGTCACTGGCCTTCATGGCGATCGGATGCTTGTCGATGCCCTTGGACTTGAGCTGTTCGGCCATGCGCTTCAACTCGGCCCAGGTCTTGGGCGGAGCGTTGAAACCTGCCTGCTGAAGGCGCGCCTGGTTGTAGTCCATCATCACCAATTGGGAGTACACCGGAATTCCGTAAAGCTCTCCATCGACTCGCCAGAACTCCTGGCCTCTCAGGTCTGCTTCCAGAGGGTCCTTGGCCGCAAGGTCGTTGAGCGCGCGCATCACATTGGTGGCCACCACGTTTGAGGGGGCCTCTTCGGTGAGGAAAATCACATCGGCCGCAGCCTGTCCAGTGGCCGCGGCAACCTGGACCCGGCTGAAGAGGTCTTTGTTCTGTACGGACTGAATCTCCACCGTGATTCCGGAGTCGCGCTGAAAGGACTCCAGCAACGACTTGTCCGGAGGAACTCCCCAGGACGGAGTGAGAAAGGTGATCTTCTGGGCGCTGGCGGCAAAGGGCAAGAGCACGACGCACAAGGCGCCAAGCAGGGCGTTACGCATGGACAACATCAAAACCTCCTATTGGTTGAAAAAACCGGAGAGAGCGAGTCATTTCACTCCTCCGAGACAAGTGGGTCCGAAAAAACCGGACCAGGATGCGAAGCTTTACACGTCTGTCTTGGAGATGTCAACCCATTCAAGCACTCTACAGCAGACGTGCATCAGGCCAGGTTGACCTGCCGTGGAGCAGGCCCTCACCTGAGGGGGACCGTTTCCGGGTGGGGTGCCTCGCCAAAGCTCAGGGTCGGGCATACACGCGCTGTGCATTTGTGGCAAAGAGCTTTTGCTGCTCCTCCGCAGAGAAGGAGGAGACGAGGTTGCGCAATTCCCGGAAGAGCTTCTCCGCAGGCCAGCCGTCTTTGGCCTCTACCGGAAAGTTGGAGGCAAAGAAGCAGCGGTCCACACCAAAGAGGTCAATGAGCCGGAGGACGGCCTCCTTGACCAGGGCGTTGGTCTCCCAGTTGCGGTCCGGATAGGAAAGCATCGAGAGCTTGATGGACGCATGGGGGAGGTCTGCCAGAGCCTGCATTCCCTCCCAGTAGCGCTTCCCCTTCTGCAGGTCTTCCAGCGTGGGACTGCCCAGATGCCCGATGATCAAGGGAATCTCCGGATGCTGTGCCGAGAGCGCTGCGGCCTGGCGGAACTGATGCGGGTTGAGCTGCAGATCAAAGGAGAGTCCAAAGTCTGCGAGTTGGGCGTAGCCTCGACGCCACGGCTCATTCTCGAACAGATTCCCGAGCCTCCCGTTGCGAGGCCAGGAGGGCTCATGGTTGAGGATCTGTCGAATGCCACAGACGTTCGGGTAGCGCGTCAGTTCACTGAGAATCTGCCGAATCTGCGGATCTTCCAGAGGTGCGGCCGAGACGATCCGGTAGTCCAGAGGCGAGCGCTGAAACTGCTGGGACCCCCACCAGGTCTCGGCAACACAGGCGGAGGAGTAGCGCCACCCATCCTCTGCGATGTGGCAGACGCTGGTGGCCTCGACAAAGGCTCCTCCGATCAACTCCAGCCCGGAGGGGGCCAAGTCCGCTTCCAAGCGTGAGAGCGAGTAGATCGGGGCGTCTTCCGGAGCAAAGAGCACGGCGGGATCGTGCCCACTGCTCGTGTTTGGAGAGACATCCCAGATGTGAAAGTGTGGGTCCCAAAGCTTCATGCTTCCTCCGCATGAGGACGTTTCAGGCTCAAGGCCTCTCGATTGAGGGTCAGCCCCCAGCCGGGTTCATCGCCAAGACGGATCTTCCCCTGATCCGGAAGGATCTCGTTGGTGAACATGTTTCCGAAGACCGCCGGGAACGAGAGGCAGTCCGGGCTGGTGTTCAGGTACTCGCAGAACGGGCAGTGCGGTTGGGTGATCACGAAGTGGTAGCTGTATGCGCCGCTGCCATGCGGAACCACCGGGATGTCATAGGCAGCGGCCAGGGCCGAGATCCGGAGCAGTTCGGTCAGCCCGCCGCACCACATCACATCCGGCTGCAGGATGTCCACGGCCCGGCTCTCGATCAGCTTGCGGAAGCCGTAGCGCGTGTACTCATGCTCGCCGGTGGTCCAGCGCATCCACGGGACGCGCTGCTTGAGCAGGGTGTGTCCGTCGAAGTCGTAGGGCGGCAGCACCTCCTCCAGCCAGTAGAGCTTGAGATCCCGGAGCGTGTGAGCCAGCTCCGTGGCATACGGAACATCCAGTGCCATCCAGCAATCTGCCATCAGCATGAAGTTCGGTCCCACCTTCTCCCGCATGTCCCGGAACATCTCGTAGTTTGCACTGAGCCCCTCCAGCCGATCTGCCGGGCCGTGAGAGAGCGGCATCTTCCCGCCGATGAATCCGTTCGCCTGGGCGACATCCGGGCGCACCCCGGTGCAGTAGAGCGAGATTTCGTCACGGACCTTTCCACCGATCATCTGGTAGATGGGCTCTTCTCGGAGCTTGCCCAGCGTGTCCCAGAGCGCAAGATCCACAGCGCTCAAGGCCCACAGCGGCACGCCCTTCCCGGCGTAGTACAGGCTGGCCCGGAACATCTCGTCCCAGAACAAGTTGACCTGCCGAGGGTCCTTCCCCAAGAGGAAGCGCTTGAAGTGCTTCTCGATGATGTAGCAGGCTGGAGCGCCCCCCTGCCCGGCGCTGACCCCCAGGACGCCGTTGGAGGTCTCGATCTCCACGACGATGCTGTTCATCACGTTGATGCCAAAGCTGGTCCGGGAGGCCCGGTAGTCCGGGTATCCGGACATTGGGGTGGCAATCAGCGAGTCCACCAGCCAGTGCCCGGCTTCCCGGTCGTGGTAGTCGCCTCCGGAGCCCTTCTGCTCAAGAACATAGGCCCGGACATCTTTGATGGTTGTGGTTTCCATAAGGCTCCGGGGTCAGTAGGTGGCTCGTCCTCCACTGAGGTCAAAGACGCCTCCGGTGGTGAAGGAGTTCTCTCGGGAGACCAGCCACGTCACCAGGGCCGCGGCCTCATCGACTTCCAGGAAACGGTTGCGGGGAATCTTGGAGAGCATGAAGTCGATGTGCTCCTGCGTCATCTGGTCGAAGATCCGGGTCCGTGCGGCGGCAGGCGTGATGCAGTTGACAGAGATGTCGTAGCCAGCCAACTCCTTGCCGAGGGATTTGGTGATGGCGATCACTGCGGCCTTGGAGGCACTGTAGGCGGAAGCGTTTGGGTTGCCTTCCTTTCCCGCGATCGAAGCGACGTTGACGATACGCCCGTACTTCTGCTCGACCATCAGCGGCGCAATGGCCCGGCTGCAGTGAAACACACCGTTGATGTTGATGTCCATCACCTGCTGCCACGCCTCCACCGGATATTCCCAGAGCTTGTGGTTGGGGCCGGCGATTCCGGCATTGGCGACCAGAATGTCCACGCCTCCGAACCGTGCCTTTGTCCCGGCGACAGCGTTCTCCACCGAGTCCAGATCCGACACGTCAACGACCTGGGAATCCGTCTGCTCCGGAACCCCCAACTCGACCATGGTTGCCTGAAGCTGTTCGGCATCCATGTCCCAGAGGCTCACGCTTGCCCCGGAGGCCAGCAGGCGCCGAGTGACGGCCAGGCCGATTCCTTGAGCCGCGCCGGTCACGACCGCCCGGTTCCCCTTCAGATCAATCTGATTCATGTGACATTCCTGTTTGTTTCGGAGTGAAGGCGGGGGCCGAAACCCCCGCGTGAGTGGGCAGGCTTACTTCGAAGCTGCCTCGACATTGGATTGGTCATACACCGTGAACGGTCCCATCAGCACGCGCAGGCCTTCAGCGCGGGTGGGGTCCTTCTCGATGGTGTAGTATCCCATCCGTCCGGCCTTGAACGTCTCTCCGGCGATGCCTTCGATCTGCCCGGTGGCGATCAGGTAGGTCGCGTAGTAGGAGAGGTAGCCGAGGTCGACAAAGCTCCAGAGGGCAAACTCAGGGGCGCAGCCATTCATGGTGTAACTCACCATCTCGGCCGGCAGCCCCAGACCGCTGGTCTTCACCTTGTCGCAGAGCCCCTCATCCTGCATGGCCTTGGCCGCAGCGGCGATGCCGACGGTGGTCGGGGCCATGATCAGCTGGAGGTTCGGGTACTTGTCCACGAGCGCGAGCGCCTGGTTGTAGCTCTTCTCGGACTGGTCATCACCGTAGACCACGTCCACCAGCTTGATCGCCGAGTATTTTGGATTCTTCAGCGCTTCCTTCATGGCTGCGATCCAGGCGTTCTGGTTGGCAGCATCCGGAGAAGCGGAAAGCACCGCAAACTCTCCTCCGCCGGCACCGATGATGTTCAGCGCCATGTCCGCCATCACGGTTCCGGTTTCATTGAAGTCCACCTGGGCGATGAAGAGCTGCTCTCCTTCCGCAGAGGGGATCGGAGAATCCCAGGTGACCACGGTCATGCCCTTGGAGCGGGCAGCCTTGGCCGCTGGGGCGATCTGGTCTCCGGCGTTGTTGGAGATCATGATCCCATCCTGACCCTGCGTGGTGGCGGTGGTCAGGATCTCGATCTGTCCGGCGACGCTGTTCTCCGGTGTTGGGCCGAGGAACTCCAGCTTCCCGGGGTTCTGCAGCTCTCGGTGGGCTTCCTGAGCCCCTTGGTTGGCTTGGTCAAAGACCAGAATTCCGAGGAATTTGGGCATCAGCACCAGGTCGGCCTTCATGCCCTTCTTGGCGATGGTGTGGGCCATCACGAGTCCACTGGAGGCCAGCAGCGCGGCTGCGGCCATGGCGAGGAATTTCTTTGTCATCTGTTTTTCCCTTGTTTTGAGGGGTTGCAATCAAAGTGGGTTTGGGGCTCAAGAGTAGTCATGGCAGCATAGGCAAGTTCCCGAAAGAGTTCATGAAGAGCGGGCCTGTAGGGATTCCCAGTAGCTTTTCAGGTTGGGGACCATGGCCGAGAAGATCAGCAGCATGCCAATTACCCCGGTCTGCAGGTGCCCGGTGATGTTGCTTAACGACATCCCGTTGCGCAGGTAGAGGACGATCAGGATGGAGAGGATCACCCCGAAGATGGAGCCGGAACCGCCGAAGATGCTCACGCCGCCCAGCAGGACCATGGTGATGATGTCCAGCTCGAACCCGAGCCCCATGTCTCCGCGGACCGAGCCGAGCCGGGCGGCAAAGAGGATCCCGGCCAGAGCCGAGATGATTCCGGAGGCGGTGAACAGGATCAGCTTCACGCGGGTGACGTGGATTCCCGAGTAGCGAGCCATGTCCTGGTTGATCCCGATCACATACACGTAGCGCCCGAATCCGGTGAAGCGCAAGACGCCCACGGCGACCAACAGCAGCAGGAAGAAGATCAGCACCGCCAGCGGAAACGGCCCGAGGATCGGGTGCTGCCCCAGGTCTTCGAACCACTTGGGAAAGACCCGGATGGAGCGGTCCTCGACCAGCACGCGCGCGAGCCCCCGAAAGCCGATCAGCATCGCCAGCGTGACCACGAGCGAAGGGAGCTTCATGAAGGTGATCCAGAAGCCGTTGAACAGGCCTCCGGCCATGCCGATGATCAGGCACAGGGCCAGCGCCATGGGCATGCCCACTCCGGAATCCACCAGCCATCCCAGCGCACAGGCAGAGAGCCCCATCATCGAGGCAACGGACAGGTCGATCTCGGCGTTGATGATGATGAAGGCCATGATCAGGGCAATGATCACCTTCTCGATGGAGAGGGAGAACAGGTTGATCTGGTTGTCAATGCTCAGAAAGGCGTCGGAGTTGAAGGCATTGATGGCAATGGTCAGCAACAAGACCAGCCCCAGAAATCCTTCCCAGCTTCTCAGATGCTTCCACACGTTCATCACCTCTCCTGAGTTTCCGGAACTGCCTGAGCCTGCTTCCGGGCCCAGTAGCCTTGGAAGCGCTTCATGATCACGCTGTCGGTGGCCACGGACGTGAGGATCAGCAGTCCGAGCAGCGCGTCGCGCCAGAACTCGCTGATCTGGAGCCAGCGGATCAGGCTGTTTTCCAACAGGTCGATCAGGGCGGCACCGAGGAACGCTCCAACCACGCTTCCGGAGCCTCCAAAGATGTTGACCCCGCCAACGACGACTGCCGCCACGGACTTCAGCTCAAACCCGATTCCGGCGACCACGGTGATGTTGCCGAAGCGTGCGAGGAACATGAACCCGGTCAGCCCGGCCAGCGCTCCGCAGAGCAGAAACGCGGAGAGCACGATGCGCTGATTTGCAAATCCGGCCATCCTGGCGGCCTCCGGGTTGGAGCCGATCGCATAGAGCTTGCGCCCGAAAGAGGTGTATCTGAGCAGAATCTGAAAGAGCACCACAACTGCGATCATGCCCAACACCATCACCCGCAAGTGGAGCCGGTCGATGCTGAAGACGTTCAGGCTGGGGAGGTTGAGCAGCCAGCGAGGCAGATTGACCGTCAGGACGGTCTGGGCATCGGAGTACTCGACCAGCAGCGTCCGGTAGAGCGCCATCGTCCCCAGAGTGACAATGATTGAGGGGATCCGGCAGTAAGCCACCAAGACCCCGTTGATTCCTCCCATCAAGGCCCCGACCCCCACGGCCATCACGATCGCCAGCACCGGATGCATTTCGTTGTTCTGGGAAAGCTGCTGGCCGACAAAGTAGGCGGTAAACCCGACGATGGAGCCCACGGACAGGTCGATGTTGCGTGTCAGCACCACCATTGTCTGCCCGATGGCCAGCACCGCCATCAGGGCCACACTGGCCGAGACTCGGTTGAACAGCCGGGCGTTGAGGTAGTTCTCGATCATGCTGCTGAAGAAGACCAGCACCGCCACGATCAGCAGCAGCAGCACCAGTTCTCGCAGCTTCTCCGGGCGCAGTCCCTGCAGCGCGTTCATGCGGCCTCCCGGGACTCTCCCATCGCCAGGGACATGACCGATTCCTGGGTGGCGGTGGCTCCATCGACAATGCCCATCTGCCGCCCTTCGCGCATCACCAGGATCCGGTCGCTCATGGCCAGCACCTCCGGGAGGTCCGAGGAGATGCAGAGGATGGCCATCCCCTGTTCGGCCAACTCCCGGACCATGGCGTGGACCTCGGCTTTTGCCCCGACGTCAATGCCGCGGGTGGGTTCATCCAAAATGAAGACCTTGGGCTGAGTGTTGAGCCACTTGCTGAACATCACCTTCTGCTGATTCCCTCCGGAGAGCTTCCCGACCTCATGGGCAAGCGTGGGTGCCTTGATCTGCAGGCGGCTCTTGTATTCTTCCGCGGTCTGCCGCTCCTGGTCTGTCCGGATGAACCCGAGGCCAGCGAGGTAGCGTCCCAAAGCCGGGAGGGTGATGTTGGAGGTGATCGAGAGCGGCATGGCCAGCCCGAGCTTGCGACGGTCTTCCGTCATGTACGCCAGCCCCAGCTTCTGGGCAATCCGGGGGTTGGTGAGGGTCACGGTCTGTCCTTCCAGCTCAATGGTTCCGGAGTCGGCAGGCTGAATGCCGAACAGCGCCAGCCCCACATCGGTCCTTCGCGAACCGACCAGTCCGGCAAATCCCAGAACCTCGCCTTCATGCAGGTCAAACTGAATCCCGGAAAAGGTGGCCTCGCGTCCCAGGTTCCGGACCGAGAGCAGGCGCTTGCCGCGCTGGCGGGCCTGGCGCGAGGCATAGAACTGATCGACCTCCCGGCCAACCATCTCCTGGATCAGGCTCTCCCGTGTGACCTCGGCAACCGGGCGCGTGGAGATGTGCTGTCCGTCACGAAGTACGGTGATCCGGTCGGCGATCTCAAAGACCTCATCCAAGCGATGGCTGATGAAGAGCACCGCGACGTTCTCCTGCTGCAGCTTGCGGGCAACCTTGAAGAGCTGCTCGACCTCGTGGTTGGAGAGCGAGGCTGTGGGCTCGTCCATGATGAGCACCTTGACGTTGAGCGAGATGGCCTTGGCGATCTCGACCGCCTGCTGCGAGGCCAGAGTCAGCCCACTTGCCGGAGCCCGGACGTCCAGGTTCATCCCCAGATCGGAGAGGATCTTCTCTGCGTCCTCGTACATCTTGCCCCAGCGGACCCAGGCTCCTCGGTTGCGGTGGCTGATGAAGATGTTCTCGGCCACATCCAGGTCCGGAAAGACCATGGGCTCCTGATAGATTGCCGCGACTCCCTGCGCCTGAGCCTCTTGGGAGTTGGCGAGGCGGACGGGGTTTCCGGCGAGTCGCATCTCTCCTTCGTCTGCACCCTGGATTCCGGTGAGGATCTTGATCAGGGTCGATTTCCCGGCGCCATTTTCTCCAACCAGAGCATGAATTTCTCCCGGATGGAGCTGCAGCGAGACGTCTCGTAGCGCCTGCGTCATGTCGAAGCGCTTGGAGAGCCCCTGGACTTCCAGGATGGGAGGGACGGTAGAGTTCACAGATTTCCTCAGAGGCGGGTCAATCCATGTGCCACTGCAACGGCAGCAGGTAGGGAAAGTTGCGTTGCGGATCGACCTCGATCTTCATGATCGGGCTCATGTACTCGCCCCAGCGCCGGTTGACGTCACTCGCGTTGATGGCCTCGATGGTTTGCTCAAGGTCATCGGTCTCGAAGTAGCCAAAGAGCGTCAGGCCGTGCCGGAAGATCGAGTAGTTGCGCACTCCGGCATCGCGGAGCATCTCGACCATTTCCGGCCAGATTTCTTCATGGCGCTTCTTGTACTCCTCCTCGTAGCCGGGACGGACTTCAAGGATCCAGGCAAAGTTCTGACTCATGATTGCACTCCATGAAGAGGTTGAGCCGCAGTCGATCCAAGAGACTGCCGACGGAATTCCTGTATCCGGTAGATCGAGTCCGGATTCGGCGGGCGCGGGTAGGGCATGATGATCTGCTCTGGCTCGCACCGCGGCTGCAACGTGCTGTGGCCGAGGACCATCTTCTCCTCGTATTCAGCGAAGTCTCCGTACACCTCGAAGTCAACCAGCGGCCAGGCATCGGCTGCGGCATATTCAAAGAGCAGGAGACGCCGCGGACGCTCCGAGTGGTTGGGGCTGGAACCGTGTAGCGCCTTGACGTGATGAAAGCTGGCCGAGCCGGCACGGCCAGTGAGCTTGACTGCCTGAGAGAGGTCGACACCCTCTTGCTCCGGATTGACCGAACCGCTGAAGACTCCATTGAAATGGTGGTTCAGCGCGGGCCCTTGGTGGCTGCCCGGAACCACCATCAGCGGAGCGTTGTCCTCCCCAATGTCATCAATCATGATCCCCACGGCCAGCAAGCCGGAGTGGGTGTGCGGATAGAAGGCCCAGTCCTGGTGCCAGTCCACAGCCGAGCCGCCTTGAGCCGCCTTGATGTTGAGCTTGCTGTTGCGGAATCGTACGTTTTCGCCCAGCAGCTCGCGCAACACGTTCAGCACCCCAGGATGCCTCACGGCCTCTGCAAAGACCGGATGCTGCTTGTGAGGCACCTTGATGCGCTGCACCCGGGGACGCTCCGGAGAGTGATCCGGCTCCAAGTCGAACCGATGGTCGGAGGCCGTGTGCTCCCGAGATCGCTCGATCAACTCATCGGTTGCCTGCTGCAGGGCACGGACGTCCTCCTCCCGAAACAACTCCTCAACGAGGGTGAAGCCCTGCTGGATGTATTCTTGCTGAAGGTTCATGAGCGCTCAGGGGCAGACAATGGTTTCTCCTGCGTGTGCCGAAGCATACAGCGCCTCAAGGACCCGGACAGTTTGGGCTCCCACGTGGACATCTCCGCAGTTGCGCGCCGGCTGCCCGAGGCAGAGGCTGATGAAGCGGTTCACGGACTCTTGGGTGGAGTAGGATCCGAACCCTCCGTTTCGCTCAATGGTCACGAAGGTGTCGTCTTCATCAAAGCGTCGGACTTGCAGGCGCTCACGCTCAGGCTCGACATCGAGCAGGAGCATTCCTTCGGTGCCGTAGAGCTTGAGGTCGAGTTGGGGAGGCGCGTGCTTGGGGAGACCGGCCGCTCCGGAGAGAGTCGCCGAGGCGCCGTTTTGAAAACGCACCACGGCAGCGTCGAAGTAGTCCGCCCCAGTTGAGGAGCGGACGGTGTGAGCGTGGACGCTTCGGGGCTCAAGCGGGGCGACGAAGAACAAGGCCGCCAGTGCGTGAGACAGCTGTCCCCAGCCATATCCGCCGGCGCGCTGAGGGTCGGACCAGGTGGAGGCCAGAGGACGGTACATGTGGTCCTGGGTCTCTAGCATCGGCTCGCCGCCAAACAGGTCCATCAGCGCCGAAGACATGTGCAGCACGGCATGCTGGATCTCGCCAATGCGTCCGGAATGCACCTGGTCGGCAGCGGCTTCCATGTAGTGGGTGTGATTCAATCCGTACGGGGTCATCAGCGCTTTGCCGGACTCCTGCACCAGCGCCTGCAGCAGGCGAGCTTCCTCGGCCCGGGTCGCCATTGGCTTTTCGACGAGGACATGACAGCCCTGCCGCAGCGCGTGGGACGCATGCTCCGCATGCAGGACGTGAGGGGAAGCGACGATCACGCCATCCAGAGACTGGTGGTACAGCTTCGTGTGGTCCTCGGTTCCAAACGGAATCCCGAATCGCTCCTGGATTCTCTGCAGCTCCTCGGATCCCAGCCGAGAGATGCCCACCAACTCGGCATCCGGGTTGGCCAGAACGTGCGGGATGTGGTACTCACAGGCCCACCATCCGGCCCCGACAACGGCAATCCGCGCTTTGCGGCTCATGTGCTCCTCCTCCCTGAATGCATGGTTTCGTATCCTCCTCCCTGAATTTCTTCTTGAGATATTGTATACGATGTCTGATATTTGAGGAGCGTTCAGGAAAGCGCAAGTGTTTTTCTTGGAGCCGGAGCGATTTTGAAATCCGGCTCGATGCCGCTTTATGATGTTCTGAGGAGACGAGTGCTGGAATTGAAGAACCGTCCGAAGTCTTTGGTGGAGGCCTCGGTGGAAAGTATCCGGAACAGCATCATCCGGGGAGAGCTGGTGCTGGGCCAACCGCTCACTGAAGTGGCGCTCTCGCAGGCGTTGGGGATCAGCAAAACTCCCGTCCGGGAGGCGCTCTCGGTCCTCAAGTCTGAAGGGATTGTGGTTTCGGAAACGCACAAGGGCTACAAGGTGTTCTCCATGAACCAGGAGCAACTGGTGGCCTTCTGCGAGCTGCGTTTTGCCTTGGAGTCTCAGGCGTTGCGCTATGCGGTGGAGCGCAACCCGGAGCAACTGGACGCTCAGCTGAACGCGACGTTGCAGCAGATGGAGCAGCATCAGGGGGCCGAAGACCGTGAAGACTATCTGCGTCTGGACACGGAGTTTCACCGGAACTTCTTCCTCGCGAGCAGCAACAGCTTCCTGCTCGAGCACTACGACCAGATCAACTCCATGATCGAGACGCTGCGCCACTACATCTCCCGCTCGGACGAAGCCACCCAAACCTCGCTTGCCGGGCATGTGCACATCGCCCGGTTGATCCACTCTGGACACCTCTCCGAGGCCGTTGCCCAACTGGATGAGCACATCGTGCAGTGGTCGCGGCGCAACCTCATTCCCAGCCTCAACGCTCCAGCGTCCTGAAAAAGCCCACGAAGCGCTTGAACTCCACTTCACTTGCCGCTATCCTCAACGGCGGATTGATATATTAATCGACCGAAAAAGTGTCTGTAACCCTTGAACATTCTGCTGAGCCCATGACTGAATCTCGCTACAATCACCCCGATCGTCTGTTCGCTTCGGACCCGGATCAGCGTGCTGTGGCGCGCCGGCTCTATGCTGAGGTTCGAGATCTTCCGATCGTTAGCCCACACGGTCACACGGACCCGTCCTGGTTTGCCGAGAACGCGCCGTTTGGGAATGCCACGGATCTGTTTCTGATTCCGGACCATTACCTCTTCCGGATGCTCTACAGTCAGGGGATCTCTCTCGAGTCTCTGGGCATTCCGGCGCAGGACGGTACGGAGGTGGAGTCGGACCGACGCCAGATCTGGAACACCTTTGCCCGGAACTTCTTTCTCTTCCGGGGGACCCCGTCGCGGATGTGGTTTGACCACGCGCTGCACGAAGTGCTTGGGGTGGAGTTGCCCTTCACTCCGGAGAACGCGGACGCGATCTATGACGAGGTCAACGCGAAGCTGTCCACAGAGGCCTTTCTCCCGCGGTCGCTGTTCGAGCGCTTCAACATTGAGGTGATCGCGACGACCGAGTCTCCGCTGGATGAATTGAGGCACCACCGAAAGATTCGCGAATCGGGTTGGTCCGGAAGGGTGGTCACAGCCTATCGGCCGGACCCGGTAGTGGACCCGGAGTTTGAAGGCTTTGCGGCGAACGTGGAGGGTCTGGGAGAGCTGACCGGAGAGGACACACGGACTTGGTCCGGCTACCTGAAGGCGCTGATGCAGCGCCGGGAGTTCTTCAAGAGCCTGGGAGCGACCTCCACCGACCATGGGCACCCGAGCGCAGTGACGGCCAACCTGGAGGCCTCGGAGTGTGAGAAGCTGTTCGCGCAGGCGCAGGCCGGTGAACTCTCCGGGAAGCGGGCCGAGATGTTCCGAGGGCAGATGCTCACGGAGATGGCCCGGATGAGCTTGGAGGATGGGCTGGTGATGCAGATTCATCCGGGCTCCTTCCGCAATCACAACGTGCCGCTGTTCCAACGCTTTGGACGTGACAAGGGGGCGGACATTCCAACGCGTACCGACTACGTGCAGGCCTTGCAGCCGCTGCTCAACCGCTTTGGGAATGAGCCTGGTCTGAGCATCATCCTCTTCACGCTGGATGAGACCAGCTACAGCCGTGAGCTGGCGCCACTTGCCGGACACTATCCCGTCCTCAAGCTGGGACCGGCGTGGTGGTTCCACGACAGCCCGGAAGGCATGTTGCGCTTTCGCAAGCATACCACCGAGACCGCTGGATTCTACAACACAGTTGGATTCAACGACGACACCCGGGCGTTTCTCTCGATCCCAGCTCGTCACGACATGGCCCGACGCATCGACTGTCGCTTCCTGGCCGAACTGGTCTGTGAGCACCGTCTGCCCGAGGAGGAAGCCTGCGAGGTTGCCATCGACCTGGCCTACCGGCTCGTCAAGAGAGCCTACCTGTTTGAGTGAGTCATGACTGCTGCTGCACTGCAAGAACACTTCGCCCGGCGCTATCAGCGCGAGGCCTCGGAAATTGGCATCGTCCATCTGGGACTGGGGGCTTTTCATCGAGCGCATCAGGCGCTGTACACGGACGAGGTGCTGGAGCGCTTCGGTGGAGACTGGGCGATTTGTGGCGTCAGCCTGAAGCGTCCGGACATCCGTGATCAGCTTCAACCGCAACAGGGGCTCTACACCCTGCTGGAACGTGATGGCTCCGGGGACCAAATTCGGGTGATCGGAGCGGTCCGGGAGATCCTGTTCGCTCTGGAAGCTCCAGAGGCGGTCCTGAATCGAATGGCTGCTCCGCAGACGCGGATCGTCTCGCTGACGGTGACCGAAAAGGGCTACTGCCACGACCCGGCGACCGGCAAGCTCAATCCGGAACATCCGGACATTGCTCACGACCTCAGAGATCCAGGCTCGCCTCACAGCGCGCTGGGGCTCATCGTTGAGGCGCTGAACCGCCGCCGCCAGGCTGGAGGCACCGGGCTCACCGTCCTGTGCTGCGACAACCTCCCGGAGAATGGCCACATGGTGCAGGGGTTGACCCTGGAGCTGGCCCGCCTGCAGAGTCCGGAACTGGCGGAGTGGATTTCACAGGAGGTGACCTTCCCTTGTACAATGGTCGACCGCATCGTCCCGGCAACAACGGAGGCCGACCGCGCTGCCGTGGAGCGCTTGCTGGGAGGAAAGGACGCAAGTCCGGTGATTGGTGAGCCGTTCCGTCAGTGGGTCATCGAGGACCGCTTTGCCGCAGGCCGGCCCGGGTGGAATCAGGTCGGAGCACAGATGGTGGAGGACGTCCGGCCCTTCGAGCACATGAAGCTGCGGATGCTCAACGGGACGCATTCGACCCTGGCCTATCTCGGGTTCTTGGCCGGGCTGGAGTTCGTCTCCGATGCCGTAAGCACCCCTGAGTTTGCCGGGTTGATCCGGAAGATGATGGACGAGGAGATCCGGCCAACGCTGAACATGCCTGCTGGAACGGACCTCTCAGCCTACCGGGACGCGCTGCTGGAGCGCTACGCCAACCCGGCGTTGCGGCACCGGCTGTATCAGATCGCGATGGATGGCTCGCAGAAGCTCCCGCAGCGCCTGCTGGGGACGCTCCGGGATCGGCGACGCTCCGGAGCGTCAAGCCCTGGGATTGTCCTCGCTGTGGCGGGGTGGATGCGCTACGTCACGGGGCGCAGCGAGCAGCAGGAGGAGTTCACGGTGCAAGACCCGCTGTCTGAACGCTTCCAGACGCTTGCCGAGACTTCGGGACTGTGTGATGCGAGGGGGTGGCACCCGGAGCGAGGACCGGCCTATGTACAGGCGCTGTTGCAGGTGCACGAGGTGTTTGGTACGGATCTGGCCGCAGACGAGGATTTTGCGGCCGCTGTAACGGAAGCTTTCCAGATGCTGCTGCACCACGGCTCGCGCGATGCGGTGAGACGTGTCTCCGGAGTGAAGCCTTCCTGAGCAGGATGGAGTCGCTCTTGTTCCCTCAGGACCGCCAGGGAAAGCCTGCAGGTCCCTTCTTTGTTCACTGATTAAGGAAAAGATTTTCAATGAGAAAACAGTTCGCGATCTACGCCTCTCTTCTGCTGTTCGGCTGCACCGGAGCCCAGCAAGCTTCCCTGAACGACAAGTTGGACTCCTTGAAGGGCAAGGCCGAGTCCACGAAGGCTGCAGCCTCGGAGAAGGCTGACTCGCTGAAATCGGATGCGGAGGCGAAAAAAGCCTCAGCCAACGAAGATGCAGAGTCCAAGAAAGCTTCGGCGTCGGAGAAGGCCGACTCGCTGAAATCGGATGCAGAGGCGAAGAAGGACTCTGCGGATGAAGACGCAGCAGCACAGAAGGCCGCAGCATGTGAAGAAGCCAAGGCCAAGGACTCCAGCGTCTCCTGCGAGTGACTCCGGACCTCAGCGGCCAGGCTGAGACCGACGCGGCTTGAGCCGACAGGAGCGTGGATTGCGAGGCTCCTGCCGCTTTGGAGCAAAAACGCCTCAGGTCGTGTAGTCGGCATTGATGGCGACATACTCCCGGGAGAGGTCGCATCCCCAGACGACCTCCCGGAAGTCTCCTTTCCCGACGACCAACTCGATGGGCACGTCCTCAAGGCGCAGGAGTTCCGAGATGGCCTCCAGATCCACGGTTCCCTGCTCCATGCCCTCTGCATCAATGACCTTCCGTTCATCCCCTCGCCCAAAGTAGATCCTCAGGTCCTCGCGCTGGACCGGATATTCGAAGGCCTTCCCCACGGCCATGACAAAGCGCCCCCAGTTCGGGTCTGCTCCGTGGATGGCCGTTTTGACCAGCGGAGAGTTGATCACGGTTTTGGCCACCTGCAGAGCCATCTCCGGACTGCGGGCTCCGGAGACGGTCAGTTCAATGAGCTTGGTCGCACCCTCTCCATCACGTGCCAGCTTGCGGGCCAGGGAGGTGGCCATCTGCGTGAAGACATCCTCAAACTCCTGCAGACCCACCGGCCCAGCCTGGCCGTTGGCGAGCAGGACGACCGTATCGCTGGTCGAGGTGTCGGAGTCAACGGTGACCCGGTTGAAGCTCCGGTTGACAACTCGTGTGAGCAGCGGTTGCAGCACCTCCGGAGCGATTTGTGCATCCGTGGCAAAGTAGCTCAGCATGGTCGCCATGTTCGGCTCGATCATGCCGGACCCTTTGGCTACAGCGACGATGGTGGCGGTCCCCACGCGTCCCACAGCCCACTTGGGCACGGTGTCAGTCGTCATGATCGCTCGGGCAAAGGACTCGATGTGGGCGGTACTGGACCCCAACTCCGGGATGATGCGGGAGAAGCCTTCACGGATTTTTGACATCGGCAGGCGGCGTCCGATCACCCCCGTGGAGGAGGGCAGAACCCACTCTGGGGTGATCCCCAAGGCTTCGGCGACTCCCTGACACATTTCCCGGGCGTCGGCGATTCCTCCGGCTCCGGTGGCCACGTTGGCATTCTTGGAGTTGACGACCACCGCCTGAAGCTGCCCCTTGCTGACGTGTTCCCGTCCAACCAGGATCGGGGCTCCAGGCATGGTGCTGCGGGTGAACACCGCCGCAGCAGAGCAGGGAACATCTGACGCGAGCACGCCAAAGTCGAGGCTGGTGTCCTTGATGCCCAGGCTGGTTCCCATCCAGCGAAAGCCCGGAACTTCAATCAGGGGAGGATTTTCCAAAAACATGCGTCCTTTGTTTTGCATTGAGGGTTCGGGCGAAAGCCCGCACAGTATGACCGTTTGGCCCCTTGGTCCTTGCTCGGTCGATTCAGGGAACACACGCCTGACCTGCGGGGCGCGAAACGATCCGGGAGGGGCCACCGCACGCCTTCCTTTTTGCCCCGGGCGACAAGAGAGACAGCTTATCTGACATGGCAGTTCCGCTTCCAGAAGACCTTCAAACTTACGGCATTTCCGACAAAGACTACAAGCGCAAGCTCAAGGCCATGACCAAGAAGGATGGCAAGGAGCCTGAGCCGGACCTGGTCGTTGAGGGGCTGTTTCATGACCTGATCAAGAAGGCGCGAAACTGGGATGTGCTGCAGGTGCTCTACTGGAACCTGGCGGTCTTCAAGGATTCCCGGGGGAAGGACTCGTGGAAGGAGCAGCAGAAGTCGCATCAGTGCCGGCTGAAGCAGCTCAAGGAGGCGAACACCGACAAGGTGAAGATCAACGCCAGCGCATGCTGTGCGGAGTGTGCCAAGCTGCACAACGTGGTGCTGGGCACCCAGAAGGCGCTCTTCACGCTCCCGGTGCCGAACCGCAAGTGCCTGAGCACGCTGACGTCGGAGCACCGCTGGTGTACCTCAATGTACATGCCGGCCGATCCCAATGCTGCAGAGTCTCCAAACCCGCCTCCAGCCGACCCCGATGTCCCTGAGGAGCCCGAACTGGCTGGCGGTGGTGGAGAAGACAGTGAGCGAGATGGCAAGCCTGCGGTCACGGCAGCGGATGTGGCCCAGGCGGCTCAGGCGGCAGCGCCTTATGGGCTCACGGCAGCGGGAGTTGCCGCCGGAGTGGCGATGGCGATGCTGATGCCCCTGGGGGTGGGGCTGATTCCTGGAATCGCGCTGGCGGTGATGAGCTTGACCTTCATGCCTGGAATCTGGGACCGGATCGCGATGAAGTTCCCGGCCCTGCGTGGCGAGTGGACTCGGCGTGGACTGTGGGGGCTGCTGCTGCTGCTGCTCTTGCTGATTGCCCTGCTGCTGCTCTTGCTGGAGGAGCCCAAGAAGCCCACCTTGAACCCGGACACGCTGCCCAGCTATTCCCTGAACAGCATGGAGGATCGCAGCGTGGCGACCCGCTCTCGGGCCCAGGCAAGCATCACCGCTCCGGAAGCCGTTTCCCCGCAGGAGTACGCCCGGATTGCGGCCAAGGCAGCACAGGACCTGGTCAACCAGCGCAACGCCGAGGGCAAGCGCTTCGAGTTTGTTACCGTGGTGTTGGAGGATGCAGACGGGAACCCGCTGGCCATCGTGGATTATGCTCCGGATGGCCAAGGGCGGGAAGGAGTGATGAGCGACCGTCCGGAGAACAAGTACCAGTGGGACATCCGGGTGGCGGATCCGCAGAGCGGACAGCTCAGGCCGATGCTGAAACGGTAGCGTAGTAGTCGCGCAGAGGCAGGTTCGGACGCTGAAGCCAGTTCCACTCCGGATAGTTTGCCTCACCCTCAATGAAGTGCAGCGTGTAGGCGTGCCGGGTCCGGGGGGATCGATTGGCCTTGCTCAGGTGCGGCAACTGTCCGTGAAGCACCACCAGCGTCCCACGTGGAACCTCCAAAGGAACCGCTTGCTCCAGGGGCCACTCGCGCTCTTCCAGCACCTCGAACCGCATACCTCCCGAACCATCCCGCCGAAACAGAGACTTGAGCGGAGTGCGGTGCCCTCCGGGGATGGCCCAGAGGCATCCGTTTTCCTGATCCGCATCCTCCAGCGCAAACCAGAATCCGGTCACACTCAGCGGCTCCGTGTAGAGGAAGGTGCCGTCCTGGTGGCAGTTCACCGCTCCACCGATGTGTGGCTGCTTGAAGATGTACATTGACTGCAGGGCCTGAGGACGGACGTATCCAAGCTCGCGCAGCAGATGGGCCAGTTGCGAAGTGTAGGAGAAGTGCGAGAACTCCGGATCCAGGTCATGCATGGCGTGCCCCAGCTTGTTCAGCGAGTCCTCCTTGGCCCGCCGGAGGTGCCCTTGGTCATCAAAAGCCTCTTCTTCATAGAAGAAACGGACCTGGTCTCCGGAGGTCAGGAAGTACTCGTCCGAGTTGCGCTGCTGCTCGTTGGTGGTGAAGAAGCTCCGGTGCGTCTCCGGATCAAAGGCATCGATCAACTCCCGAGTGCGTGCTTGCAAGCGCTCGCAGGCCTCGGTAGAGACAAAATTCTCCAGTACGAGGAAGCCCTGCTGTTCAAAGAGTGATTTGTTCGCGCTCATACGGCTTCGGGTAAAGGGTGTGTTGCGTGATGCTTTTGCATGACAGCCTCCACCCGGGGGTTCATGATCCAGAACCACAGAGGAGGGATCAGGGCCAAAGGCACCATGGTCCCGTAGCCGAAGGGGAGCTGTGGGCTTGCTTCGTGGTTGCGTAGCACCTGATAGGGACGTCGGGCATAGAGGTGATGGTCCGAGTGGCGTTGCAGGTGAAAGAGGAGCAGATTGGTGAGCAGGGCTGAGGAGTTCCAGGAGTGTGCTGCGCTTACGGGCTCGTAGCGCCCGTTGCCCAGCGCCCGCCGCTGGAGCCCGTAATGCTCAACGTAATTGACCACCTCCAGCAGCGAGGTGGCCACGAGGCTTTGACCGAGAAAACCCAGGCCCCCCCAGACTCCATGCTGCTGAATCAAGAGGAAAAGCAGCCCTCCGGAGGCGAGAGACCACCCCAGAACTTCGTTGCTCCAGTGCCATGCGGAGCGGCCGTTCTTGGCCAGTCGCTGGGCTTCGAGTTCCCACGCTTTGAAAAAATTGCTCAAAATGGCACTTAGAATGCACGAGTACACAGTACGTCCCAGTGGAGCCGATGAGGCGTCTTCTGGAGTACCCACATACTGATGGTGCCCCCGGACGTGTTCTACCTTGAAGCTCCCGAGGCAGACGCTCGCCAGAAGCAGGCCTCCGGCGTTGGATTCAAGGGGAGATTTGCGGTGGACCAGCTCATGCGCCACGGTGATGCCTGCGGTGCTCAGCACGGCTCCCATGGAGAGCATCCAGCCCAGCTTGCCCCAAAGGCTCAACTCCGGAGAGGCATAGAGGCCGACCCCCCAGAAGATCAAGGCCAGTTGGAGGGGGACAACGGACAAGAGCAGGAGCGTGTACCAGCGGTCCTGCTCCAGCGGCTTGAAGGCCTCCGGTTCGGGGTTGTGACGATCTGAGCCGATGATCCAGTCCAGGAGTGGGACAACTCCGAAGATGATGAAGAGGGGGAGCCAGGCGTAGGCCTCACTCTGTGAGCGCTCCATGTGGAGCCAGGACAGAAGGGGCAGAGTCAGAGTCGTCAGCCCGATCAGAAATCCGTATCGCTTCCATGCGCTCCAGTTGAAGGGAAAGGCTGTGGATTTCATGGGTCTTCTCCTCAATCGCTTGAGCTTGAAGAAGGGGCCTTTCGGAATTCAGGGGAAAGGCGATTCAGGTTCCATCATAAAAAACAAGAACATCACGACGCAAGCTCTAGGTCAGAGGAGGTCTCTGGAGGCCTGTAACGTATCTCAATCCAAGAAGAAGCCGGTATGCTGGAAGAACGAAAGCTGAATGTGGTTCACTACGAATCCCGGGAGAAGCAGCAAACGATCGAGATCCTGTGGAAGGTACCGCGGACTCAACGTCCTGGAGAGGCCTTCCGTCTGGAGAGTCCGGACGATCCTGTTGCAGAGGCGATGCAGCGCAACGGTTTTGTGGCCAATGAGCTGGCGTCCTTCTATGGAGAGAACGAGGGCATGCTCTCCTTGCGGATCTTCTCCAGCGAGACGAACCGCAAGCCGACCTGCTACCTGGCGCTGCTGCGTGTCGGGGGACAGCAGCATGTGTACTACTTCACCAGCCCGATGGCGTTGCTGGAGTTCAGTGAGCACGCCTTGCGCGGGCTGCAAAATCTCCAGCCCTTCACCACTCCGGAAGAGTGGCCTCCCTGGGCGGTGCCGTCTCAACTGTAACGCTGAGGCCTGATGGAACCCAACAAGATCCCAACGTTCATCCCGGTGGCCAGCGGCAAGGGCGGAGTAGGGAAGACCTTTCTGACGGCGAACCTGGCGATTGCCCTGGCTCAGATGGGGCAAAAGGTGATTGCGGTGGATCTGGACCTCGGAGGATCGAACCTGCACACCTACCTGGGCCTGGGCAACAACTCGCCGGGAATCGGAGACTTCCTCCACCGTGGAGGGGGCCTGGAGGAGCTGCTGGTTCCCACATCCTGGGAACACCTGCGCTTCCTCCCCGGAGATGGTCGGACTCCGTTTCTGGCCAACCTGCCTCATGCTCAAAAGCAAAAACTCCTGCTCAACCTGACCCGCCTGCAAGCCGATTACGTCCTGCTCGACCTGGGGGCCGGGAGCAGCTACAACACACTCGACTACTTTGGGATGAGCCCCAACGGTCTGATCATCACGGTCCCGGAGTACGCGACCTTGATGAACATGATGACCTTCCTGAAGAACTTTGCCTTCCGGACAGTGGAGCGGGCGCTTCCCCCCAAGTCTTTTCTGCGCCAGCAGGTGCAGCGGATGTTGCAGAACCAAGACCCTGAAAAGCCGCTCACCATGGACGAGTTGATGGAGGTGATCAGCAAGGACTCTCCGGAGTTGGGAGAGGGGATAGGCAAACGGTGGCTGGGATACCGCCCCCGGATTGTCTTCAACCGTGGGCAGGGCCCGGAGGATCTGGGGACGCTGGAGCAGATTCAGACCAGCCTGGAGCAGAGTCTGAAGCTGCGAGTGGATTTTTTTGGATTTGTCTTTGCTGACGGGCTGGCCTCGGAGTTGACGCGGCAACGACAAACCCTGATGGGCAGCGCTCCCGACTCGACCCTGGCAGACGATGTCAACCGCTTGGCAGACCGAATCTTGCGCCTCTGGGAGCAACCCATTCGTAACAGCGCTCCGTTGCTCCGCAACAACACTGAAGCGATTATTCAGGAGCGGCAAGCTGCGGAGTAAGCCTTCCTCCGGCTTCAGCCCTTCCTGATCCTCTCCTCCCTGCCAAGGCTCTGAATCTGTCAGCGCTCCGCTCGACGGTATGCTCTCCGGGAACTCTCAAGCGGATCCCCCTCTTCATCCCTCCCTCTTCTCCACTTTCCTGAAATCACAGAAAGCCTCTTGAGGACCGGCCAGCAGAAACTTCTCGTTTCCTTCTGCAAAGACCGGACGGTTTCTGAGAGAACGTCAGGTGTGAGAAGCGCAGGCTCGAGCATCCAGCCTGCATCAGGTGAAGCGAGAGGCGGATTCTGGCGCTCAGCGCTGCTTCTGCTTGCGCTTGAGGCCCATTCGATTCAGGTGGTTGGAGACTGTCGTGAGGCTGACTTGGACTTGGCAGCGGCTTGCCAGTTCAGCAGCAAATTCACGTAAGCGCGCGTTTGGGTTCTTTTGGTAGAACTCACGCAGACACTCCAGCTCCTTTTCGTGGATCAGGCCTTTGAAACCGCTTCCGGGACGGCGTCCGAGGTCGGTGGGCTGTCGTTGAAGAATCCGGGCCACACTGCTGCGTGAGATCCCCAGGGCTTCCGCAATATGGTTCTGAGTGTAGCCGATTTTCTTGAGCTCATGGACTCGCTCTCTGAGAACGAGGGGGATGTGTTTCACAGGTGCTCCAGGAAAGGGACGAAGGGGAAAACAGGACCTGTCTGAGACAGACCTGAAATAAAACTAGTTTCAAGATTACTTAAGAAAAGGATCATCTTCAAGCAGTTTCTTGAAGAATTGGATGATCAATTTTCGGTAAACAGTTGGAAAGGCGTACTGAGCGACGTTGGATTGTCGCACAGGAGTCCAGTGTTCCGGGAGCGGGAGGGGTTTCAAGGAGACATTGAAACAGTGGAGGGTGGCCTTGAAGGTGGTGTAGCGGTGGGTGGCTTGTTGAAGCAAGGCTCCGGGAGCGGCAGAGGTGCCAAGTTCTTGGTGAAGCCAGGCTTCCAGTAGCCCGGGCAGAGGCTGGTTCTGAGGGCACTCCACGGTGGGCAGCTCCCACAGCCCCTGCATCAGCCCGGGCTCCCGGCGTTGGCGAATGAGCAACGCCTCGCCCCAGCGGATCACGGCAACCGCCTTGTTCACCTCCGTAGGGGCCTTGCGTGCCTTGGGGCGCGGCAACTCGCTCACCCGTCCCTGAGCCAGAGCCTGACAGTGTGCACGGACTGGGCAGAGCAGGCACTCAGGGTTCCGGGGGAGACAGACGGTTGCTCCCAACTCCATGAGCCCCTGGTTGAACCAGCGGGCTTGCCCGGAAGGGATCCACTCTTGAGCCAGCTGCCAGAGCTGCTTTTGAAGCGCCGGCGTGTCCGGAGGAGCGTCCAGCGCCTCCAGCCGGCAAAGCACCCGGAGGACGTTTCCGTCCACAATCGGGGCGTCCTGGTTGTAGGCGATGCTGGCAATCGCTCCGGCGGTGTATGGGCCGATCCCCGGGAGCTGCTTCAGCTCTGCCACATTCCGGGGAAGCTCTCCCCCATGCTCGGCACAGACTTGCTGAGCGGCTCTCTTTAGATTTCGCGCGCGCGAGTAATACCCCAACCCCTCCCACAGCTTCATCAGCTCCGACTCCTCTACCTCCGCCAGTTGCTGCAGGTCCGGAAGTCGTCTCATCCAGCGTTCATAATAAGGAAGGACCGTCTTCACCTGAGTCTGCTGCAGCATGATCTCGGAGATCCAGACCTGGTAGGGGTCGTAGGCTCGCCGCCAGGGCAGGTTGCGCTGCGCGCTCTGGAACCAGGCGACCAGGGCCTGCTGGAAGGCCGGGAGGGATTCCGGGGGCATGACGTATTTTTTGCTAAAGAAATCTGGAGAGCGGTCGATAAGGAAGCAAGTCGAGGTGATGCCGGGTCTGTTTTGAGGTGATCCTTTCGTGCAAGCCTCGCCTCTGAATCCAAAAAAAAGAAGCGGCGTGCTAAAGAAATTTTCCACGCTGCCGATAAGGATCTCAGCAACAGTCTTTACTCAACTCTCGGAACCTTAAAGATGGCACTTCGAGTCAACTCCAACATAGCAGCCCTGAACGCTCTGAGGCAATTGAATCGCACAGAGCAGGCGCTGACCACGAATCTGGAGCGACTCTCGTCTGGAAGACGTCTCAATCGCGCTGCGGATGGACCGGCTTCTCTGGTGATTTCCGAGCAGATGAAGGCCCAGATCGAGTCCTTGGGACAGGCAATCCGGAACTCGGAGACGTCTGTTTCGATGGTCCAGACCACAGAAAGCGCATTGAGCGAGGTCAGCAGCATTCTGATCAATCTGCGCCAACTGGCCGTACACGCGGCGAACGAAGGCGGAAACGATGAGAAGATGCTGGAGGCCGATCAGATTGAGGTAGAGAACCTGCTCTCAACGGTTCGCAACATTGCCCGCAACACTCAGTTTGGCACCCAGACCCTGCTGGACGGCAGCAATGCCTCCGACGGAGTTGCCGTTGGAGACGGGCTGAACTTCATCAGTGCCACTGAAACCAGCAAGTCCTCTCCGGCAGAAGGCTACAAGGTCAATATCACTCAGGTGGCCACTCGCTCCTTCCTCGTTGGAACCCGAGCCTTGCGCTTGGAAGACGTGGTGTCCTCCGATCCGAGCAAGGTGGTCTCCTTTGTGATCAACGAAGGTGGCCGAACAGTCGGGGTGGACTTGGGAAAGAACAAGGAGCTCAACTCTCAGATCGAGAAGATTGCCAGCGCGGCGACACGAGATGGCAGCCCGGAGGCGATCGCCAATGCCGAGCGAGCAGTGCAGCAGCTGATCGCATCAGAGATGCAGCGGCAGGTCGACGAGGCCGGGATGGAACTGGATGTGTTCGTCTACCGCCCGGCAGAGCAACTGGGAGCCTTCCTCTCCAGCTTCGACACCCTGAATGATGCTCTGAGCAAGATCGCCGAGTATCCGGGAGAGGTGAGAGACCTGGTGGGAGACGAGGAGGTGATCGTGATCCGACACCGGGAGTTCGGCAGCGACCCAAACTTCACGGTCTCGACCACCTTGGACGATTTCTTCAAGGACGACACTCCGGCAAACGAGGCCACGTTCTCCGTTCCCGGACGAGACGTCGAGGGCTCGATTGGCGGCAGTCCGGAGTTTGGCTCCGGCGAGCCGGCCATTGGAGACGGGCAGTTCCTCACCGGAGCGCCCGGATCGGTCGCAGAAGGTGTGACCGTTCGCTACTCCAACACCACGGATGATGTGATCTACGAAGTGTTCAATCGCTTGGACAACCGTGTAGCCGGACTCTTCCGTCGTGAAAACTCGAACGACCTGCTGGTGGGCGAACCTGTCGATGGCTACGTTCACGTGACCCAGAATGCTCTGGCCTTTCAGATTGGCCCCAATCAAGGACACCAGAGCAAGATCTCGGTCCGCAGCATCAACCCCGAATTTCTGGCAAACAATCTGGAGAACGAGAGCGGATTCCGCAGCTTGGCAGACATCGATGTCCGGGGAGCCGACCTGGCTCAGGACGCGCTGCTCGTGGTCGATCAGGCCATCGAGGAGGTCTCGTCGCTGCGTGGACGCCTGGGATCCTTCCAGAAGAATGCCCTGGAAACCAACCTGAACAACCTCCGGGTTGCTCAGGAGAACCTGACTGCCTCCGAGTCGCAACTGGCCGACACGGACATGGCCGAAGAGATGAGCAACCTGGTCAAGAATCAGATCCTGCTCTCCTCCGGCACCGCGATGCTCGCTCAGGCAAATCAGGTTCCTCGCTCCGTCCTGCAACTCCTGAACGTCGGACAGTAGGACTGAGTAAACGCCTCGCTGAGGCGGAAGCGGTGGAACGTTTTTTGAAGCCTCTGAGTGCTCCCTTTGCGTCCGCACGACGCAAATGAAGAGAGCCAATTTTTTCAGAGGCTTGCAGGTTTCCCGCAACGGCAATTTCTGCCTGAGCGGCGGCAAGTCCGTACGTTTGCAGCACGAATTGCCTTGGCGGAACTGAATCCGAACGCGGTCACGGGCCTGGGGTCGAAGATGAACACCCAGGAAATCGTGGAGCGTTTCGTCAACATCGAGAAGCGCAGGCTGGAGCCCATCCAGCAGCGCAAAGACGAGAAGCTCAAGGAGATCGAAGCCTGGAGCATCGTCAAGGCGGAGTTGGACAAGCTCCAAGAGGTGGTTGGATCGCTGGACAGCGCAGAGATCTGGGAAGCCCGTTCCGTTGAGTCGTCCAATCCGGATGTGGTGATCGCGCGTGCACGTCGAGACGCCAAGCCTGGAAAGACCGTGATTGCGGTGGATTCGGTTGCTCTCTCGCACCAAATTGCCTCGCAGGGGTTTGAGACCGAAGATACTCGAATCGGCGAGGGAACGGTGAGCATCAAGGTCGGAGACGACCCTGAAGACTCTCCGGTGACGATTACGCTTGATGAAGACAACAACACCCTTGAGGGGCTTCGTCGAGCAATCAACGAGGAGGATGCCGAGGTTGAGGCCTTCATTGCCAAGACCCACGGAGACCTCCCCTATCGCCTGCTGCTGACAAGCAAACGCACAGGTGCAGAAGGGCGCATCTCGATCGAGGTCAACCTCAACGAGGAGAACGCTCCGGACTTCCGGAACGACTTTGATCGCACGTCGGAATGGAAAGGCCTGGACCTGCTCCCTCCGGATGTGCTGGAACGAGGCGGGGTTGGATCGTCCACCCCGATCATCGATGTGGCTGGTGTGTACACCGGTGAAGATGACATCGAGATGGTCTTCCGGGTGCTCAAGCCTGGGACGATCCCTTCTGCGGAAGGCGTAGTGCTGGGCTGGTCCGACTCGCTTGGACGTGAAGGGCAGATCGAGATCAACGAATACAACTACGCTCCCGGGACACCGGTCGAGGTGGTTGATGGAATTCAGCTGCGCTTCAGCGACGGAGAGGTCGTTGGTGGAGATGACTTCAAGGTGGAAGCCCGCGCCGCTCGCTCCCCGATGCTCTGGTGGCTGAACGACGCAGATCGGGCCGCCAAGATCTCCAAACCGACGGATTGGGGGTCCAAGGAACGCTCCGGAGGCATTCAGGTCACCGGAAAGTATGAAGGCGACCAGGATCAGAATGTGATCTTCCGGGTCGAGGGAAGCGGTCAGGTTGGCGGAAAGAAGTCGCTGATCCTGCACTACGAATTCTCCGGAACAGGAGAGCGAGGTCAACTGGATCTCAGCTACCCCTACCAGTCCGAGAGTTCCGAAGAGCGCCCGAGCGATGCGACGGCGTACGATGCCAAAGATGGCGAAGCCCTGTTTGATCTCAAGTTCAACGGGGAAAGCGGAGAGGCTCCACCGACCAAGCTTCCGATTGGAAACGGGTTGTTTGTGGAGATTCCTCCAGGCGTCCTGAGAGACGGAGACACGGCTGACATCGAACTGGTAGCCCCCTCGTCGGAAGACTGGTGGTGGTTGCCGGACGGAGTAAGAGGCGTGACCGGAGAGGTTGACACCAAGGCAGAGTGGCGACCCTTTGAGGACTATGACGATGAGGAGGAACGCGACCTGTCGCGCCCTGCGGTCGAGGATGGCATTCCCGACTACGGCGCAAACGTCAGCACGGCTCCCATCGAAATCTCCGGAGAGTTCATCGGAGACATCTCCAAGACGTACACCTTCACGGTGCGTCGGCGTGGCGGAGTCGGGATCACTCGAGCCCTGTTGCTGGAGTGGCAAGACGAGCTGGGCAACAAGGGGGTGCTCAACGTGGGAGAAGGCTACCGTCCAGGCGAATCGATCTTCTTTGATCGAGGATTGAGTCTGTCGCTGGGACGCGGAGATCTGTACGAAGGCGACAGCTTCGAGATCAACACCTACACCTCAACCATGAGGCAGGCCCAGGATCTGGTGGTTCGCCTGGGAGCTTCCGATCAGGGAGGGGGTCTGGAGGTGAGGCGCTCTGAGAACAAGGCGAGCGACATCATTCCGGGCTTGGACCTGGAGTTCCTGTCCTCAAACAAGGAGCTGGTCACGGTGTCCGTGATTGGAGATACGGAGAAGGCGCGTGAGCGCATCCGGGACTTTGTCGACGCCTACAACACGTACCAGGCGACCTCGACGGAGGTGTCGAAGTTCGACAAGTCAACGAACACGGCAGCGCCGCTGTTGAGTGACCGCAACCTCGCGCAGATCACCAACGATCTGGCGACAACGACGATCGCGACGGTGGCTGGCCTGCCTCAGTCGAGCAACATGCTCTTCTCGGTCGGGCTGCGCATCAACGACAAGGGGATCATGTCGCTTGATGAAAAGAAGCTGAGCGAGAAGATCGAGAACGAATACACCTCCGTGGCGAACCTGTTTCGCAGCAACGGAGAATCCGACAACCCGGGCGTGACGTTCGTGGGACTCGGAGATCGGACGCGCATCAGCCCGGACGGCTACAAGATCGATGTCAGTGAGGTGGCCAAGAAGGGCCGCTTCATCGGCGAGCCGATTCCGGGAGGAATGATTCGGGTAGACGACTCGAACAACGTGATCGTCATCCGCAACAATGGTCGAAGCTCCGAACCTCTGGAGCTGCGCAAGGACGTCTACACGGTGTCCAGCCTGGCCAAGTCGATCCAGAAGCTTCTGAATGAAGACAAGGTTCTGGGACGCCGAGGCATTCAGGTGGATACCTACAACGGTGGCCTGCGCTTCACGTCCGGATCGTACGGCAAGAGTTCCTCCATCGAGGTGGAGCCGGGAGAGAAGAAGTCTCTGGACGGCTTGGGGCTCGCCGGCGGAACACAAGAGAACGGACAGGATGTGGTCGGGACCATCGACGGAGTCGAGGCTCCTGGACGAGGGCAGTTGCTGATCGGCCCGGATGATCACGACTCCGAGGGCCTGCGCATCTATGTGTCGCTGACGGAAAAAGACCTGATGGACGGACCGGAAGCCAGCGTGACCGTAACCAAGGGCGTTGCCGTGAAACTGCAGGAGAAGCTGCAGGACATCAACAGCCCGGTCGATGGAAAGTACAAGAAGCTCAGCCAGGACCTGAGCGAGCAGTTGAGCAGCTACGATGATCAACTGAAGAAGATGAACGAGCGAATCGACGCCAAACAGCAGCAGCTTCAGCTGAAGTTCGCCAAGCTGGACAGCACGATGGGACGTCTGCGCTCGCAACAGAGCTATGTCAGTCAACAGCTCTCCGCCTTGGGCGGAGCAAATGGCGGTCAGAAGAAAGACGGCTGATCTCTTAAATCATGAATCATAAACCCCGTTTTCAGGGAATATCATCATGAACCCTTACAGCGGTTATCAAAACGCCTACAAACGCGCGGCGGTCAACACGCTGGATCAGAACAAGCTGATCGTCATGCTCTACGACGGAGCAATCAAGAACATTCAGTTTGCCCTCGAGTCCATGCAACGTAATGAGATCGAGCGCACCCACAATGCCCTGGTCAAGGCCAAGAACATTGTGGCAGAGCTGATGTCCTCGCTGAACCTGGAGAAGGGAGGAGAGATCGCAAAGAATCTCCAAAGCCTCTACAACTTCATGTTCAACCAACTCATCGAGGCCAACATTCACAAGAATCCGAAGCCAGCCAAGGTCGCCTTGGACTTGCTCAGGGAATTACGGGAAGCCTGGGTCTATATCGGCACGCCGCAGAAGACGGCAGCCCCCGGCCAGCAACCGGTTCGTCCGGCTCCCGGCGCTTCAGACAACAAACGTGTCAATCTTAGAGGGTAATCATCCAGGAGGAATATGCGCACCCCCAACCAGTCTTATCGGGCGTACTATCAAACGAACGTCCAGACTTCCGATCAGTTGACCTTGATCATCATGCTCTACGACGGGATGATCCGCTTTCTCAAGAAAGCCGAGTCCCGAGCCCAGGCCAACGACATTGAAGGCACGCACAACTATCTGATGCGGAGCAAAGACATCGTGAACGAACTGCTCTCCACCTTGCGTGTGGAGAATACCGGAGACGTCGGCAAGAACCTGCGTGAACTCTACCTGTACATGTTCCGCCGCATTGTGGAGGCCAACCTCCGCAAGGATCCGGAAATCATTGGAGAACTGATCAAGATTACCGATACCCTGCGTCAGGGCTGGACTCAGCTCCGGCAGCAGAGTGTGGAGCAGAAGCAGCGTGCTGCAGCCCAGGCGGCTGCACGCGGGACCTTCCGCGCCCAAGGATAAACAGGCGAGGGCCCTCTTCCCTGGTGAAGAAAAGGTGAATCGCTTGATTGACCGGAGCAGAGTCGCTCCGGAGTGAAAACGCCAGGCTCCGGCATCTCCCAATGCCGGAGTCGGCTTCATCCGAACGCGGAGTCTCCGTCCGGGAAGCCACTCAAGAAGGCTTTCCGCACCGAGTCTCTGCCCAACTATAAGAAATATAAATTTTTTAGGAAAAATGCGGAGTGTGTTTTTCCAGGGAGAGGTGTGTCCGGCATCCGTTGCACGATGTCGGGTGGTTTTCTTTTGCAGGAGGCTGTTTGTCTCGAGTCCGGATCCCCGCCTTCGCGGGCATGGCGGATTGAGCAACAGCACAGGTCACTCCCGTGAAAACGGGAGCCCAGTCTGGCATCGCATGGACGCGAAGCAGCAGCAGCCATACTTCACTTCAACGCATGGACGCGAGAAGAGACAATGGTCCACCATTCTGTCAAGGAATGGTCGCTGGGAGTCCAACTATCTTGTAGGGCTCATCAACGACCGGACAAGGTTTTTGTAAAGACGACGCAGGGGGAGGCTCTGACCTACTCCGATGCGGACGTACAGGCGAATCAGCTAGCTCATGGCTTGAAGCGCCTGGACGTCGGTTTCGGAGATCGCGTGGCGCTGCTGCTTCCGAATGGACTGCCGCACGTGCTGGCCTGGCTGGCGTGTGCGCGTCTGGGAGCAATCCACGTCGCGGTCAATCTGGAATACCGAGGGAGCTTTCTGAAGCACGTGCTGGTCAACAGTCAGGCCCGTGTGCTGTTCACGGTTCCCGAGTTCTTGGACAACTTGAGCGAGATTTCCGAAGAGTTGCAAGACCTGCAGGTCGTGGTGGTCTGTCCGCCCACCCTGCATGCTGCGCGATCTTCTCCGGAGCCTCTTGGACTCCGAAGACCACTCCCTGCAAGCGCCGGGCGTGTCATCAAGCAGGTATTTCTGGGAGAACTTCTGAGCGAGGTGGCGGGTCCTCCGGAAGAGGCCGGGGAGGTGTCTTATCAGGACATCGCCTCCATCCTCTACACCTCGGGAACCACAGGACCTTCCAAGGGGGTGCTGATGCCGCATGCCCACAACTACCTGTTTGGGCTGGGAAGCATCTGCAATCTGGAGCTGCAGGAAGACGATGTGTACTACATCTGTCTTCCTCTATTTCACGCAAACGCCCTGTTCATGCAGCTTTACGCGGTGCTCATCGGTGGAATGACGGCCGTGCTCCGGGAACGCTTCAGCGCCTCGGAGTGGCTGGCAGACATCCGGAATCACGGGTGTACCGTCACCAACACACTTGGAGTGATGGTGGAGTTTCTCCTCCGCCAACCGCCGTCCGAGCAGGAGGGCGACCACTCCTTGCGCGTGGTGACTGCCGCACCGCTTCCGCCAGAGCAGGTGGAGCCGTTCAAGCAACGCTTCGGAGTCCGACACTTCATCGAACTCTACGGGATGACGGAGGTGAACATTCCACTCTACACCCCGCTGGAAGCTCCGCGTCCGGGAAGCTGCGGGAAGCCTTGGGAACGATTTTATGAAGTGTCCGTACTCCATCCCGAGACGGATGAACCGCTCTCGCCGAATCACGTCGGCGAGATCTGTGTACGCCCGCGGCAACCCTATGGCTTCATGCAGGGATACCATGGCCTTCCGGAGAAGACTGTGGAGGCGTGTCGCAACTTCTGGTTTCACACCGGAGATGCGGGCCGTGTCGATGACGACGGCTACTTCTACTTTGTGGACCGCATCAAGGACTGCATCCGCCGTCGCGGGGAGAACATCTCCTCCTTCGAGGTGGAGTCCGCCCTGCTGGAGCATCCGGAAGTTGCCGAAGTGGCGGCGATTGCCGTTCCTTCGGAAATTGCCGGAGGAGAGGACGAGATTAAGCTGGTGATTGTTCCTCACGCTCAAAAAGTGCCAAGTCCGGAGTCGATCTGGGCCTTTTGCCAGAGTCGACTTCCAAAAACCATGCAGCCTCTGTACCTCGAACTCGTGGATGTGCTCCCCAAAACGCCCACGAACAAGGTGCAGAAGGCCCAACTGCGAGCGGCCGGAGTCTCGGCCCAGACCTGCATTCGTCCCCAAGGGTGAATGCCCACACAGTCCGGAACTCCGAACCGTGTGAGATCAACACATTCTGAAAAGCGATGGAGGTGCTCTCCATGAAGAACATCAGAATCCTTTCTGTGCTCCTTGGAGGAGCCTTGTTGCTGGCAGGATGCTCGCAGAAAAGCCTGTTCCTGAACTATGAACAGTCGCCGGCCCATGAGACCAAGCCGCTGCCGCTGAGTTCGATCAACCCGAGCTACAGCAACACCGAACGCGTCGAGTTTCATGAAGCACACCTGGGGCTGGAAACTCAGCTAGGCGGTGGACGGCGCGGGAGCGATTTCCCGGTCTCCGTCCGATTATACGGCGGCATGCTTCGCCTGGAGGACGAGAACTCGGACACTTTGACCGGATCCGGGCTGAACAGCGGGCTCGACTTGGCTTTGGGTGCGGGGCAGTTTGTCAGCCTCTATGCCGGAAAGCGGCACACCCAACTCTACGAGGTGGTGGTGACTGATCCGGGCTCTCCGACAGAAAACCGTTTTGACGGCTATATGGACACCACGGTCCGCGGAGGAGCGCTGCAGCTTGGAGTGGTCCGGCTCTTTGTCCACAACCGGGAGTATGCCCTGAAGCTGGGAAGTTTTGAGAAGTCCGGCTTGAAGCAGACCAACAGCTTCGGTCTGGAGTTCAACTGGAAGTGGGGGCGCTGATTGAGCGACACCGACTGGCGAGCTGCAGAGGAGCATCTGTGTGGTGCAGACTCCAGGTTGCGCGCGGTTGTTGAGCGTCACGGACCGTGTTCGTTGCAGCCGCAGGAGGGCGGATTTGTCACGCTGGCCGAGTCGATTCTGGGGCAACAGCTCTCGAATCAGGTGGCCCAGGTGCTGCGAGCGCGCTTCCGCCAGCAGTTTACAGACGGCTTGCCTACTCCGGAGGCTGTCTTGGAGTGGGAAGTCCCGAGGTTTCGGGAGATCGGCTTCTCGCGGGCCAAGATCGGCTACGTTCAAGCGCTGGCGGAAGCCTTCACATCCGGAGGCCTGAGCGCTGAAAAGCTGGAGGCCTTGGAAGATGAAGCGCTGATCCACACGCTCTGCTGCATCAAGGGCATCGGGCGCTGGACCGCAGAGATGTATTTGATCTTTGCGCTGAACCGCCCGGACGTCCTCCCGCTGGGAGATGCTGCGATCAAGGCTGCGTTACGGAGCCTCTACGCACTTCCTGAAGAGAAGTGGCAGGACGAAGCTTCGGCAAAAACAGAGGCTTGGCGTCCCTGGCGGACCGTCGGGTGCTGGTATCTGTGGAAACTCCACGGAGAGACCGCAAGAGCACGAAAGCTCTCACAGAGGCCGCCCGCGAGTCCATAACGGACTGACGAGCGGGGCGTGCCTCAAACTCGCAACTTCTCCTGCCCGCCTGGAGGAGTGTTGAAAACAAGGAGAGGGACATGTCACCCAAGGTGGTGCCCCTTGAAGTCGCGCTTGCCCGGATTCGCTCGGGAGATACGATCGCCACCGGAGGCTTTGTGGCCACCGGGTCGCCGGAGTATCTGCTGAGCGGTTTGGAGTCGCGATATCTGAGCACCGGGGGTCCGGGAGGCCTGAGCGTGGTCTATGCCGCGGGGCAAGGAGATGGGGACCGACGTGGAGTCAACCACTTCGCTCATCCCGGAATGGTCCACCGGGTTGTGGGCGGACACTGGGGCCTGGTGCCCAAGCTCGGAGAGATGGCTCTTGCGGGAGAACTGGAGGCCTATTGTCTGCCTCAGGGCGTGATCTCGCACCTGTATCGGGCGATTGCCGGGAAGAAGCCCGGAGTCCTGACCCACGTGGGACTGAGGACCTTCGTCGACCCTCGACTGGAGGGCGGAAAACTCAACGACCGGACCACTGAAGAGCTGGTGGAGCTGGTGGAGTTGCAAGGGCGGGAGTGGCTGTTCTACAAGGCCTTCCCGATTGATGTGGCCCTGATCCGAGGGACGACCTCGGATTTGTCGGGCAACATCACCATGGAGCGTGAGGCGTTGACACTGGAGGCGCTCTCCATTGCTCAGGCCGTCCGAAATTCGGGGGGCACCGTGATCGTTCAGGTCGAGCGTGTCACGGAGCAGCACCGTCTGCCTCCGCAGATGGTCAAGATTCCAGGAATTCTGGTGGACCAGGTGGTTGTGGCTCCTCCGGAAGAGCACTGGCAGACGCTGACGGAACCGTTCAATCCAGCGTACTGCGGAGACATTCGACGTCCGCTCTCCTCGCTACCGACGATGGAGTTGGACGCGCGCAAGGTGATCGCCCGCCGGGCGGCTCAAGAGCTGCGAGCCGGGGCCGTGGTGAATTTGGGAATCGGCATGCCGGAAGGCGTCGCCTCTGTCGCGTCTGAAGAAGGCCAACTCTCCCGGATCACGATGACGGTTGAGCCGGGCGGCATCGGAGGAGTCCCTGCATCCGGACTGAGCTTCGGAGCGGTGAACAACCCGGATGCCATTGTCGATCAGCCCTACCAGTTCGACTTCTATGACGGAGGCGGGCTGGACCAGGCGTTTCTGGGAATGGCCCAACTGGATGCCTCCGGAAATGTCAACGTAAGCAAATTCGGGCCAAAGATGGCCGGAGCTGGCGGATTCATCAACATCAGCCAGAACGCCAAGGCCCTGTATTTTCTCGGAACCTTCTCGGCCAAGGCCGAGTTGGAGGTTGGGAATGGACGCCTGCGCATCCTCCGTGAGGGGCTCCCGAAGTTTGTTCCTCAGGTCGAGCAGGTGACCTTCAGTGGAGAGTATGCCCGTGAATGCGGGCAACCCGTGTGGTACATCACGGAGCGAGCGGTCTTTCGACTGCTCCCTGAGACAGGCAGGAAACTGCCGGCCCTGGAGCTGACGGAAGTGGCTCCTGGCGTGGAGTATTCACGAGAAGTTCTGGAGCATCTGCCCTTCGAGGTCCAGGTTGCACCAGACCTGAAAGTGATGGACTCTCAGCTGTTTGGCTGACAGTGAGAGTGCGAAATGGAGTCTGGAAGAGGCTCCTTCAGTGCGAGATCCGTTCTTGAAAGAGGCCAGCCCTCTTCAAAGATCGGCTCGCTGCCGCTCATGGATGAGCGGCTTCCCTGAAGACAGAATGTGTTGCGAAAAGGCACCTCATGCTGCACCTGGTCAACGGGGATGCAGCGGTTGCCCTGCTTCGCAGGACTGAAGTCCCGGGGAGTTTTCTCAACTGGCTGGACGTGCTTCACGACGGACCAGTCCCCGGAGGGCTCCCTCCGGAACAATTGATCGACACTCGTGCCCGCTTCATCGCGGTGTGCGGATGGGATTCTGAGGAGAACGCCCGGGCACGACTGCGTGCTCGAGACGAACGGCTGACCTCCGCGTTGGAGGCGGCTGAAGAGATCGTGATCTGGAACAGTCACGAGCTGTTTGACCAGCTCCACCTGTTGCAGATCCTTGATGCCTTGCCGGATATCCGGGGAACTCCCCAGATGCCCGGCTCATCACCCGCACCGGTCCGTCTGGTCCTGGTCGCGGATTACCTGGGGGGCTCCGGCTCTCCTTCGACGCTGCAGGAGGCGTGGGCTGCACGAACAGACCTCCGCCCTGAGCAGCAGGATCTTGGAAAAACTGCCTGGGTAGCGTTTACCGCTTCGACTCCTGGATCAATGGGAAGGTTGATTCAGCAGGATCTTGCGGAACTGCCTTTCCTGAAGTCCGGACTGACCCGGCTTGCAGAGGAATTCCCAGAGGAACACTCCGGGCTCTCGCTCACACAGCAGAGAATCTTGGAGGCCGTATCCTCCGGAACCTCTCGAGTTGTGGAGCTTTTCCGGGAGACCCAACGCCAAGAGCCGGTGCGCTTTATGGGCGACTGGTCTTTCTGGCGGCGAGTCCTGGACTTGGAATCCCCGGATGCTCCGCTTTTGCGGATTCATGGGCCCGCGCCGTTTCAGGCGGTGCCTCGTGAAGTCCGGGACCCGGTCTTTCGTGAGTTTCAGGCGGAACTGACTCCGCTTGGTGAAGCTGTGCTGAATGGTGAAGCCGACTGGCTGAAGCTGCATGCTCACGACCTCTGGATTGGAGGGGTACACCTTCATCCGGGGAGCGACTGGAGGTGGAGTCGTCGGTATCAGCAATTCGTCCAGAACTCCTGAGGCTCTGTTTACCGATCCGGAACGGATCTTCAGGAACGTTCCCCCACCTTTGGGGAGATCTCCAAGAACGTCTCGCTGTGGTTTGGCGGGGCAGGATGCTCAGGTCATGAAAGACCCACAAGACCCCCAGTGGCTCCGCTGGGCGCGAGCGCTTCAGGCGCTGGCGCAAAATGGGCTCACGTATGCCGAGAACGGATTTGATCGCGAGCGATATGAACAGATCCGTGTGATCGCGGCAGAGATGATGGAGGCCGGAAGCGGTCTTCCTGCGGAGCAGATCCGCGCGCTCTTTCAAAAGGAAACAGGATACCAGACCCCGAAGGTTGACTCTCGTGGAGTGATCTTTCGGGACCAGGCGCTGCTCCTTGTCCGGGAACGTAGCGATGGGCGCTGGACCTTGCCGGGAGGTTGGGTGGATCCCAACGAATCCCCGCGCGAGGCCGTGGAGCGCGAAGTCTGGGAGGAATCCGGATACCGGGTTCAAGCCGAGAAGCTGCTGGCGGTCTACGACCGCGCCCGACATCCGCATGAGCCTCCGCACCCATACAGCGTCTACAAGCTGTTCATTCGCTGTCGGCTGCTGGGAGGAACTCCAGTGGACAACCTGGAGACCGAGCAGGCGACCTTCTTCCGGGAAGAGGAACTGCCGGAGTTGTCCATCGAACGTGTGACGTCCGGTCAACTGGCCCGCATGTTTGAACATCACCGAAATCCGCAATGGCCTGCAGATTTTGACTGAATGCCCCATGGAGCAGATCCATGTGCTCTTGAACAATCGAGGACTGTAGAACCTCCTGCACTCCGGAGCCTTCCGCGTGACAGGGAGGGACATCAAGCCGTGTCTCACCCTGTGCCGTGGAGCAATCCAGGTGCGAGGCCTCGTGGATGAGGTCGGAGTTCGCTACAGAACTCTTACAACCCACTTTCCATTGAGCGGAAAGTACGTGCCGGGATCTCCATTGGACGGAGTAGGAGGATTTGCCTCTTCCCTCGAGTTTCGTCCAAGCGAGCCATGGAACGGTACCTTAGACGGCTCAGGGAAGAGGCTCTTCGCATTCACCAATGCTGAGATGAATATGTGGAATGACTACTTGGATGTCCCAGAGTGGGATGCTCCGGATTCCTCACAGACTGTAAAGCTCCAGTCCCCTGCGAGTGCTGCCGAGCGCGAATCGGAAGCCATCCGCATGGCGCTGGAATCGATTGACCGCCACGGCGTTCCGGATTCAAAAATTCCTGTAAGCAGGAAACGGAGAATTCGTGCAAACGCCCCCTCGTCGGAGACCGATGCAGATCCGGTGAGCAATCCGAGGCAGGATCACTGGCAAAGCCAGCGTGCAGAGGTCAACGCCCGCATGGAGCGAGCGGCCCAGGCCCTGCGCCAACTGCTTTCCACAGATCGCTGCTGACAGATCGTTTTGATTTTTTAGGACTGCCATGGACGGCGGTCCTTCCCGCGAGGATTTCTTCGGAAATGCTCCGGTACCGCCCACCGGTTTCCGGTGGAGGGAGGAATTGAGGATGGAACCAAACATTCCCGCGGCAGTTGCCTAAAGGCAACCCCTGATACAGGCCATCACATGGATGAGATTGTGCCTATTTTCCAAGAAGGATAATTGACAATACCTTACCAATAAAAAGGTCCCTATGTCTCTTCGAATCAACAACAACATCAGTGCCATGAACGCCCACCGCAACCTCGTGGGCAACAATGAAGCCTTGGGCAAGAGCCTGGAGCGCCTGTCTTCCGGAATGAAGATCAATCGTGGTGCAGATGGACCTGCCGCTCTGGTGATCTCCGAGTACATGCGGGCTCAGGTCAACGGCCTGGAGCAAGCAACTCGCAACAACGAGACCGCCGTCAACATGGTCCAGACCGCAGAAGGTGCACTGGATGAGGTGGGCAAACTTCTGGTTTCAGTTCGACAGCAAGCGGTTGCCGCTGCCAACGAAGGAACCAACGATCCGGCGATGCGAGAGGCCTCTCAGCAGGAGATCGAAAACGCGCTGCAGTCCATTGACCGCATCTCTCGCGATACCCAGTTCGGCCGCAAGAACATCCTGGACGGAAGCAACCCGACCCTGACCTTTCAGGTCGGTGCCAACTCCGGACAGACCGTGACCATCGACGTCCCCAACATGGCAACCAACCAGTTGGGATTCGATGTTGATCCGGCCACCGGAGCCAAGAATGCTGTGGCTAACGGGAGCGGTTTTGCCTCGCTCTCGGACGTGGACGTGACCACCACGCTGGGGGCACAGGACACCATCAACCTGGTGGATGCGGCGATTGAGCAGGTGGCCTCCACCCGAGGTCGTTTGGGTGCCTTCCAGAAGAACACCTTGGAGAGCAACCTGAACAGCCTGCGCATTGCTCAGGAGAACATGCAGGCTTCCGAGTCGGTCATCCGCGATGCGGACATGGCTGCGGAGATGGCGACGTTCACCCGCAACCAGATCATGACCCAGTCGGCAACGGCTCAGTTGGCCCAGGCGAACATGAACCCGCAAAATGTGCTTCGGCTGATCAACGGCTAAACACACTCTCTCCAGGCAGGGACTCCCTGCCTGGAAGGATTCGCCGGGAGCTTGGAGCTTCGACTCTAAGCTCCCGACGTTGTGCTGGACGCCTCCAGCGAAGGCCTGAAGAGCCCCTTCGGACCTTCACTGGTGACGCCCACAGGCACCACAGGAAGTGACCGCCTCTGTCGCCTTGTTCTTTGACATCTGTTGTTCCGTGCATGGAAGCCAAGCCCTCCGGAATCTCGTGACTTTCGGGATCAGGGGGCGGCACAACGAATCTGTCCGTACAGAACCAAACGCAAGCCTCGGCTTTCGATTGTGTCTCGCCCTGTTCCAAAAGGTTGCCCCGTGAACTCCGGAACGCTCCGGAGTCTTCATCAAGGCGGCCTCGGCTTTCACTCTGAACTGAACAGGAGTCATGCCCCTGCACTTTTCGCGGGAAGAACTGGCAACACGACGTGAGCAGGTCTGTTTCTCCCTGGAACAGGCGAACCTTTACGGGATCTTGATCTTCCGTCAGGAGAGCATGTTCTATCTCACGGGCTACGACTCCTTTGGCTATGTGTTCTTTCAGTGTCTGTATCTGGGAGTCAACGGAGACCTGTTCCTGTTGACACGCTCTGCGGACCTGCGACAGGCGCAGCAGACGTCCATGATCACTGACATTCGAATCTGGACGGATGGATTTGGGGCAAACCCTGCGGAAGAACTCCGGGAGACCCTCCGCGAGTTTGGATGTGCCGGAAAATCTCTAGGGGTGGAGTACGACGCCTATGGACTGACTGCGGCAAACGGGAAGCGGCTGGAGCAAGCGCTCCGGAACTTCTGCGTGCTGGAAGACGCCTCGCTACTGGTGAGCCAGTTGCGGGTGGTCAAGAGCCCTGCGGAACTGAGCTACGTCCGGCGTGCAGCCGAGCTGGCAGACGATGCGCTGGATGAAGCCTTCCGGATTCTGGAGCCAGGCACCGACGAGGGAGAACTCCTTGCCGTGATGCAAGGGACCATCTTTCGAGGAGGCGGGGACTATCCGGGAAACGAGTTCATCATTGGCTCCGGAGCGCAGGCGCTGCTCTGCCGTTACTCCACCGGACGACGCCAACTGGACCCGGAGGATCAACTCACGCTGGAGTGGGCCGGAGTGTATCGACACTACCACGCGGCCATGATGCGCACGATCCCGGTCGGCCGGGCAACGGCTCGGCACCGGCTCATGCACGAGGTCTGTGTGGCAGCGCTGGAAGCCTGCGAGGCGGCACTGGTCCCGGGGAACCCTGTGGGGGCGGTCTTTGATGCCTACGCCCAAACGTGTGATGCCGCCGGAATGCGGGAGCATCGACTCAACGCGACAGGCTACAGCCTGGGGACCACCTTCGCGCCGAACTGGATGGATTGGCCCATGTTCTATCACGGCAACCCGGTAGTGGCCGAGCCGAACATGGTGTTCTTCCTCCACATGATCCTGATGGATAGCGCCGCCCATCAGGCGATGAGCCTGGGACACACGGTGGTGGTGACGGAGTCCGGGTGCGAACGGCTCTCCCGGCACCCACTGGATTTGGTGGTTTGTTGAATGAGGAGCCTGGTGCACTCCACGATGTTGAGACTGAACCCAGGAGACAGCTGCTCCAGGGAAACGCTCTCTTGGAGAATTCGCCTGATCGGAGGCCTCCTGGTCCTCCTGATCGGCCTCGGAGCTTGCAGCACCAACTCTGGCTGCTCGAACTACTGCAGCGCGATTGAAGATGAACAACGCGCGATCAAGAACTTTTTTACCCGCAAATGCGGGTGCTGAGACTCTCAGGGGCTCTCCGATTCACGGAAGGTCCCTCGAAATACAGGAGCGGTCCGGAGGACCTTTCTCTCCACACGCTCTCTGGAATTCGATGCCGCTTGGCCCGCGCATCGTAAACTTCCTCCAGCAGTCCCGTTGGTGACGACTCGAGGAAGCTCTTATTTTACCACTATTGCCCCCTTCTCCGCTCAAGTTTCGAGCGAGCCATGGGAAGGCACCTTGATTCAGGAGAAGGGGGCTTCTCAACTTTCAGGAGCAAGCACATGTGGCGTGATCCTCAAGACCGCTCGGAACTGAACCTCCGACGCGTGTTAAAGCCGCAATCCGAGATCCCGGAATCCCCCGGGATAGGTGAGGCTTTTGCGGTTCAGGCCGCATTGGACTCGATTGACCGTTGTGTGAATCGAGAATCCCGGCTGGGTTCCCGGCTTGATGCCTTGGGACCGGTCTCCATCAAGCTCCCTGTTGCAAGTGCGCTGGCGGCCTCGGCCCCTTCCGGCAGTGAAGGCTCCGGGCTGGGACTGGAGCAGGCGTCTCAGGCCTTGCAACGTCTGTTGTCAACGCAGTACTGCTGAAGGCAACACGTCTTTATTGTGGCGAAAGCCTCGGTTCCCGCTTACGCGGATTGCCATGGACGGTGGTCCGCTCCTTAGCCGGTTGCGGAGGTTCCGAGCAGGTTTCGTCAGTCGCAGCTCCAAGAGGAGCATGGGAAAGGCCTGAAATTGACATCAGGTTCTAAGCGACACCATCGGAAGGTGGATCCCACGTTGAGAGCATCTCATTGGAGGAGATGCTTATTTCCAGGAGGAATCTCTACTCAACTTCTTGACCCTAAAGAGGAATTATGACTCTTCGCATCAACAACAACGTCGGTGCCAACATTGCTCACCGCAACCTTACCCAAAACTCCGAAGCTATGGGCAAGAGCCTGGAGCGCTTGTCTTCAGGTCTGAAGATCAACCGGGGTGCAGATGGCCCTGCCAGCCTGGTGATCTCGGAGTACATGCGGGCTCAGGTCAGCGGGTTGGAGCAGGCAACTCGCAACAACGAAGCGGCCGTCACCATGGTCCAGACCGCAGAAGGCGCTCTGAACGAAGTGGGTCGATTGCTCGTCGACATCCGCCAGCAGGCCATCGCCGCTTCCAACGAAGGAACCAACGATGAGGCCATGCGTGAGGCTTCCCAGCAAGAGATCGAGAACGCCCTGATGGCCATCGACCGGATTGCTGACAACACGCAGTTTGCCCGCAAGAAGCTGCTCAATGGAGAGAACTCCACCCTGAGCTTCCAGGTTGGAGCAAACGCCGGACAGACCACCTCGGTGGAACTGCCCAGCGTCGCTTCCCAGAATCTGGGCTTCAACGTCACGATTCAGCGTGAAAACGGCCGGATGGTGGGCAAGACCGTAGAGTCGGTGAGCAACGGAAGTGGCTTCGCCTCCTTGGCAGACATCGACGTGACATCGACTAGCGGGGCTCAGGATTCCATCGGCATGGTGGACGCAGCGATTCAGCAGATCGCCACCATCCGTGGGGAGCTGGGTGCCTTCCAGAAAAACACTCTGGAGAGCAACCTGACCAGCCTGCGTGTCGCTCAGGAGAACTTGACCGCAGCCGAGTCGGTGATCCGGGATACGGACATGGCCTCCGAGATGGCCACGTTCACCCGGAACCAGATCATGACGCAGTCCGCCATGGCTCAGTTGGCTCAAGCCAACGTGATGCCACAAAACGTGATGCGCTTGATCAACGCCTGAGGACTTCCACCCAACTTCCGGGATTTCCCCCAGGGAGGTCCCGGGAAGGTGGAGGCTCCTGAATCCCGGACCCACTCACTTGAGTGAACTGTCATGATTCTGGGAATACGCAATGACGGCCTGACTCCGGATCCGCTTCATTACCTTGCGGTCAACCACAACGCTCTGGCGCGTTCTCTGGAACGCCTGGCATCAGGAAGCAAACTCACCCGGGCTGCGGATGGTCCGGCCAGCCTGATCCTGTCGGAGCAACTACGGGCCCAGTTGGCCAGTGTGGAACAGGCTCTGGAGAATACGGCACTCTCGCTTTCCATCGTCCAGACGGCAGACGATGCGATCAATGTAGCGACCCGACTGCTCATGGGACTTCGCCAGACAGCCCTTGCCGCCGCAAATACAGATCCCTACGATCTGGCAACCGTCGCCGGTTTTCAAAGTGAATTGAAGACGGCACTTGACGGCATCGACCGCCTCTCACGGAATACCCAGTTTGGTCGGAAGAACCTGCTGGATGGAAGCCAGGGATCGGTCGGAACGAGCAACAACTCGGAGCTGGTGTTCATCCGCTCTGGAGCCGAGACACTGAGTTCGCCGGTCAACGGTTACTCGGTGGAGGTTACCCGGTTGCCTCGACGTGCCGTGTTTGAAGGCAGCATGGATGATGATGACGCCTCCGGACTGACAATTGTGCTCGAAGAGGAGGATGGGCGAGCAGTGACGGTGCATGCCAACCCGCTCAGCAGTGCCGAAGGCCTCTACACCAGGCTCGCGCAGGCAGTGCTGGACGCAAACATGAATCTCGCCATCACGCATGATGACGAGGACATCCGGATTGAGCACAAGGACTACGGACTGGCCAAGGGGTTCATGATCACAACGTCCAAGGACGGGGTGCTGACCAGTTCGGCCAATGAACCGGAGCTGTACTTTGGAACTGACATCGCGGGCTCCATCAACGAAGAACCGGCGATGGGGAACGGAGCCTACCTGACTGGAAAGGCCTCCAACGAGTTCACCAGTGGCCTGCAGGTCGCCTATTTGGGCAGTTCGACCGGAAGTGTCGGCTCGATCACGGTACGTCAGAACGCACCGCGCTTCCAGATTGGAACGGAGGCTGGGCAGCAGATGCCGATCACGCTGGCCAACATCCACTCCTCTGCGTTGGGACGAGGGGTTCCGAACAACAGCGGGTTCAATAGCCTGGCTGACATCAATTTTGATTCACCTCAGTCGGCTGCCGATGCCGTCCGGATGGTTGATGGTGCAACGGAGCAGCTCCTTTCGGTGCGCGGATATCTGGGGTCGGTACAGCGTTCTCTGGACCACCACGATTCGGTCTTGCGGCTGACTCAGGAAAGCGTCGGCAGCGCCGAATCAATTGTCCGAGACGTGGATCTGGCCAAGGAGCTGGCAGACTTTACCCGGCGCCAGATTGTGACCGAGGCGAGCATGGCCTTGTTGGCCCACAGCCATCGCATCCGGGAGAATGCCCTACGGGTGCTGCTGGATGTGCAGGCTGCTTCCATTCCGGTGAGACACGTCCACTCGCTGATGTAATGCACCTCGACGATACCATCGTCGCCATCGCGACGGCTCCGCAGCCATCCGGAATTGGAGTCCTTCGCATCAGCGGTCCCCGCGCCGTGGAGTGTGTCGCCACACACTTTCAGGGAGCCGATCTGCATCGGGTGCCGTCTCATCGGCTGAGTCATGGCTGGATCATGAGTAAAGCGGGGGAGCCTTTGGATGAGGTCCTGGTGGCAGTGATGCGCGCCCCCCGCTCCTACACGGCGGAGACGGTTGTAGAGATTCAAGGCCACGGCAGCCCGCTGACGCTGGAAGCCATGGTCCGGATGGTTTTGGAAAACGGAGCCCGGCTCGCGGAGCCAGGAGAGTTTACCCGGAGAGCCTTCCTGAACGGCCGACTGGACCTGACCCAGGTGGAGGCGGTCTCGGACCTGATCCACGCGCGCTCCGAGTCCGGACGTCAGGTGGCAGTCCGCCAGCTGCGTGGCAAGCTCTTTCGTGCGATTGAGGCGATCGAGGAGCAAGTGGCACAGGTCGCGGCGCTAGTGGAGGCCTGCATCGAGTTTCCGGAAGAAGGGACCGTCTTCACCCATCACGAGGACTGCCTGAAGCGCATCGATCAAGCCTCTGCAGACCTGCGTCACATGTTGGAACATGCGGACCAGGGACGCCGGATGCGCGAAGGTGTGTCGCTTGCATTGATCGGCGAACCCAACGTGGGGAAGTCCTCGCTGATGAACGCGCTGCTCCGAGAACAGCGGGCGATCGTCACAGAGATTCCGGGGACCACGCGAGACAGTCTGGAAGAAAGACTGCACCTCAAAGGCCTCGCCTTCCGGATCATTGACACCGCAGGGATCCGGACCACTGCAGATGTGGTGGAGCAGGAAGGAATTCGTCGATCCCGCAACGCCTGGCAGCAGGCAGATCTGACCCTGATCCTGCTGGACGCCTCGCGCCCGCTCGGTCCGGAGAGTCTTCAGCTGCTCGAGGAGGCTGATCCAGAGCGCACAGTGACTGTGCTGAACAAGATGGATCTTTGCTCTCAGCCTCCACATTGGCTGCATCCGGAGCTTCCCGGAGAGCAGGTGTTGCTCTCCGCCCGTACAGGAGAGGGTCTGGAATTGCTGGAAGCCTTGCTGGTACGCAAGGCCATGATGGGCGAGGTCCCCGCAGGAGAAGAGATCTGGATCACCAACCTGCGACAACAGCAGTCCGCAGAGCGAGCGCTGGAGGCGTTGGAGTGGGTGAGAGATGGACTGGTGCAGGACGTTGGAGAGGAGTGCCTCGCGGTGGACCTGAGGACGGCTCTCAACGCCTTGGGGGCCATCGTCGGAGCGACCACTCCGGACGACCTGCTTGGAAAAATCTTCGCTGAGTTCTGCATTGGCAAGTGATGAAGCACTCGCGGACAGCGATTTGATCTTGATCCTCGAACGCAAGAATGACCAACTCAAACAGTGGGTTGAGCTGAGTCAGCAGCAGCTTGCGATTCGAGAACCGATGGAACCGGCCGAGTTGGAACTCCTGCTCGGTCGGAAAGAGCAGCTCATGGAAGAGCTCCGGAAGCTGGACCAGCTTATGGAAAGCTGGGGGGCGCGGCATCGGCGCCCCCCGAACTATCGGGAGGTTCGCCAGCTCCGGTTATCGGCTCGACTGCTGGAGCAGATTCAAGAAGCCGAAAACTCGTTCATGACCCGTCTCCAAAAGGATCGGCAAGAGCTGTCTCGGGAGATCGGACAACTGCGCAATCAAGTCAACTACATTCAGCCTGGTGCCGGTCGTGCCGGTCGGCTGATGAACCTACGCCGTCAGAACAAGGCCTGAGATGTCGATCAACATGGATGCCGTTGGAGCAGTGGGACACAGCGCCCCGATTGTTGAATCGGGAAGCCCGGTGGCTCCGGCTCGCACAGAGTCCACCTTGCCCGAAGAGTCTCGCCTGGACCGCCTCAAGCTGCGGCGCCTGGTCCTGCAGGCCAACTCTCGCCTGCAGCGTCACCCTCGAACCCGCTCCATGGAGTTCGTCCCCATCGAGATCGCGGGCAAGACCCTCATTCAATTGCAGAAGGGAGGACGAGTCCTCCACGAGTACCCCCTCGAACGGATCCTCCGAAGCGGAGCCTTGCTGAAGGAAGTCGGCATGGTCTACCGCACCAAGGCCTGATGCCTCTCTCCGGCTTCCAGGCCGAAGCTCTGCTGGACGGCTTCTGGAAACGCCACCTCCCAGCCTCCGTTCACGATCCGGAATCCCCGCACCTCTCCGATGAATCGCGTCAGACCTCCCGCGCCCGAGTTCCGGCGAAGGCTCGTCCGGCGAGTGGCTGGGTGATGCCTCAGGACATCCTAAGACTTGTTGAGGACACGTCCGAACAGACCCCTGCGGTTACCTATGAACGACTGCGCCGAGCAGGACGTTTTCTGGATCCAGAGTTCATCCCTGAAAATCCACTCCCTCCCTTTACCCGCGTCCGAGACTACCTGGAAGGGCACCGTCGCAGGCGCCGCGCCGCAGGGAAGGAAGGTCCGGAAATGGAGTCCTCCACCGAGGAGGATCTGGAGATCCCAGTAGCCGAAGAACTGGAGGCCGGAGAAGCCTCGGTTCAGGAGGAACTGTCGGAAGAGAGCCTGGAGATTCCTGTTGAGTCGGAGATCGCCGGAGACGATTCAGAGGGGACAGTTACCTCAGCGGCGGCGCTCTCTGAAGAGTTCGAGGAGGAACCGTTGGAGGAAGAAGTGGTTGTGACTTCTGTTGAAGAGGTCTCTGCGGCCAACCTGCTGGATGTCGAACTCCCTGCGGGAGATCTCGACGAGTTGGACGATCTGGAGGAACTGGAAGGAGGCAAACTGGGGCTCGCTCAGGTGACGGATGACGAAGCAGACGTGGTCTTTGGCAACGGAGAGATCACGGCGGCCTCGATGGCCCTGTTTGTTGGCGAGTATCCGGACTCGGCCCTCAAGTTTCTCTTGCGCCGCGACATCGACGGACGCCCCCTGCCCCGAGAGCATGAGGAGATTCACCGCATCTGGGAAGACCGAGGCATGCGGCGGCCGTTGCTGCTGGCCTACATTCTCCGGACGATGGGTTGGGAGGAAATGCCGGACATGCCCATCCACGAAATCCTTGGAGAACTGCGTGGAAGGCTGTTTGATCTCAGCCGCAAGAAGCGCTAGCGCAACCGGAAGCGGTCCAGCAACTCATTGGCCAGCCGAATGTAGCCCGTCGCTCCGATGGAGTTGAGGCGCTGCCGAATCACATCCACTCCCAGTGCGCTTGCCTCGACGATGTGAGGACACTCCGGGATGATGGTCTCAAAGACCGAGTCTCCCAGCGCCTGATAGACCTGCCTCACCACCTGCTGGTGCGCACGAATCCCCCGATTGTACATGGTCAGCAGCACCCCGGCGATTCGGAGGTTGGGTTCCACGCTGCTCTGCAACTCGCGGAAGGCCGACAGGAAGCGCTTGAGCGACTTGATGGCCAAGGCCTCGCACTGGAGCGGAACGATGACCAGATCTGCGGCGATCACGCCGTTGATGCTCAAGGAGTTGATTGCTGCCGGAGAGTCGATCAGGATGAAGTCATACTCATTCTCCGGGAGTTCCTCCAGCCGCTGAGTCAGAAAGTAGTAGTCCGAGGCGGCCTGCAATACCTCTCGCTCCTCCGTCAGTTGCCCCATGTTGGAGAGCAGGTACTCCAGGTTCTCGTGTTCGCTGTGCTGAATCAGGTCCTTGATCGGGATCTCGGAGTCGCAGAACAACTCCTGCACTCCCCGTTCCGGACGCTTGGAGATGCCCAGGGCCGAGTGAACCGAGCCTTGTGGGTCGAGGTCCATCAGCAAGGTTCGGTAGCCCCCGAGCGCAAAGGCTGAGGCGAGGTGAATGGCCGACGTGGTTTTCCCCACGCCCCCTTTCTGGCTGGCAAATGAAATGACTGTGGGCATGAAGACCCTGAGCAAAGGAGGAGCAAAAGCGACTGCTCCAGGATTTCAAAGCAGCAGGCGCGAGCCTGCAGAAGATCGAGTTGGGGAGCTGGGTCACCGGCTCACGAGGCACGCAGGTGTTTCCCCACCCAGTCGGAGCGCCCTCGGAGAAATTCGGTAGCGGTCATCTCTCCCTTGCCCTCCGGACGGAGGCGCAGCACCTGCAGTGTCCCCTCTGCGGTCCCGACAAAAAACTCCGGTAGCACAATTCCGGGAACGGAGGCGGCCTCCGAGCCTCCGTCGCTCTCCGCTCTTGCCTCGACCTGAGTCAGTTGTAGCCGCTTCCCATCGGGACCAAAACAGTAAAGCCCGGGCCAGGGGGTGAAGGCCCGGAGCCGACGCTCCAGGCTCACGGCAGTATCCTGATCCCAGTGGATCCGCCCCTGCTCCTTGCGGAGGATGCGGCAGATGGTAACCTGAGCCTCATCCTGAGGCTGGGCCTCCGGAGCACCACCCGACAGAAGCGGCAAAGCGTCTCGGATCAACTCGCCACCCAAGGAAGCCAGCCGGGCTCCCAGAGTCTCGGACGTGTCCTGTGCCTGAATCGGCACAACCTCTGAGCGGGCCACGAGGGGGCCGGCATCCAATTTCATCACCATCTTCTGCAGAGACACCCCGGTGTGAGCATCTCCGGCAGCAATTGCGGCCTGAACTGGGCTGGCTCCGCGCCACCGGGGCAGCAGGGAAAAGTGCAGGTTGTAGCATCCTTGAGGCGGGAGGTCCAGCACCGATTGTGGCAAAAGCTGTCCGTAGGCACAGACTAGCAGGGCCTCCGGACGCAGCGTCCTCAGCGCCTCTTGGCCAATCGAATCGCCCACACGCTCCGGGGTGAAGACGGGAATTCCCAGCTCCTGTGCGCGCACCTTGACCGCAGAGGGCGTCTGCACCTGCTTTCGGCCGACGGGTCGATCTGGCTGCGTCAACACGCCCGCAACTTCCTCTCCTGCATTGAGCAGTGCCTCCAGAGAAGGCAGCGCCCACTCCGGAGTCCCCATGAATATCCATCTCATTGTCTTTCCAAGTCCATCTCCAAGAACCAAGGGGCTAGTTTGCCCAGAAAAGGGCGGACCCGCAAATCGTTTTTGAAGAGATCAGGAGGTGAGGGCGTCCAGTTGGTAGGTGAACTGCTTGCTGGAGAAGGACTCGTAGCGCAAGGAGAGATCCCAGAGCCGCGCGGAGATGAAGTCCTCCACATGCTCTGGAACACGACTCCGGAGAGAGAACACGTGTTGCCGCGTCTCGGCGTGAGGTTGTTCTGGATGGAGAGTGACGGTAAAGGTCACCCGATGCAGCGGGGCAAGCGTGATCGAGGTGTCCGAAGGGGACGAGGTCGACATACGGAGGAGGGCAGGAAGGTTCAGATGGCCTGCTGCTGCAGACCAAGCTTCAGGCGGTCTCGGATGGTCCGGACTGAGCGCATGTGCGGGTTGACCTCCAGCGCGCGCTCAAAGGCCTCCAGCGCTTCCTCCGGGCGCTGCTGGATCATGCGGATCTGCCCCAATCCGGAGAGTGCACCGAAGTGTCGAGGCTCCAGCGCCAGCGTGCGGTCGATATCCTCTACCGACCCCTTGTAGTCTGCTGCCAGAAAGCGCACGGTCGCCCTTCGGTTCCAGCCCTCGGCATAGTCCGGGACCTGCTCCACCACGGTGTCCAGGAGTGCCAAGGCAGACCCGTACTCCTGGGCGCTCATGAAGTCTGCCGCGGAGCGCATCTGCCGCTGCACCTGCGGGTCTTCGTGCTCAATCCAGACCTCCCAGATCATCTGTTCGAGCATCCCGGCCTCAAAGGAACTCCGGGCGACGTGCAGTTGGCCAAAGAGGGCGTCGAGTCGAGGGCTGTTCTGGTCGGCCCAGGCCGAGGACACGGCGAGCGCTCCAAGCAGGAGCCCTCCGCCCAGCCGGTGTAGCAGAGATCTGGTCCAGCGCATCACGTCTCCTGAGTTTGAGAAGGGGTCAGGCCGCGATGGAGGAGGCCGGTGGGGCCGGTGTGCTCACTCCGACCAGGGGAATCTCCGCCTCCGGAGTTTGAAACGCCGGGAAGCCCTCCAATTCGCTGAGCCGCTTGAGAATCTCTTCACCGGTTGCCGGGAGGTTGAGTCTGGGAATCACCCCGGGTCTGACGCAGGAGAGGGCATGCTTGACGGCCATCCACACCGAAATGCAGAGCATCAGCGGCGGCTCGCCAATCGCCTTGGAGCGCCGGACGTTGATCTGGTGGTTCGGGTTGTGGATGAAGTCCACCTGCAGCATCTCCGGGAGGTCCTGGATGTTGGGGATCTTGTAGGTGGTTGGAGAGTGCGAGAGCAGCGCGCCCTCGCTCGAGTAGCGCAGTTCCTCGTTGGTGACCCAACCGACGCCCTGGATGAACCCGCCGATTACCTGGCCCCGGTCGATCCCGGGATTGATGGACTCGCCGATGTCCATCAGCAGGTCGGCCCGCCGCAGGGCAAGGTTTCCGGTGAATCTGTCAATGCTCACCTCGGCCACCGCAGCCCCGGTGGTGTAGTAGAAGAATGGATAGCCGCTCCCGGTCTCCCGATTGAAGTCGACCCCGGGAGTGCGATAGAAACCCCGCTCACCCAGGCTGATGCGCTCCATGTAGGCCTGCTTGACGAGGTCGGGGAACGGCATCCGTGTCTCCGGAAGGCGTTCGTCCCAGACCTGGTCATGTGCAAAGCGGATGAAGCTGGCGTCCGCAGTGATTCCGACCTCCGGATTTTCCAACTGCCCGGCGGCAAGTGGGGCCAGGCGCTCACGAATCTTCCGGCAGGCCTCCACGGCGGCCATCCCGTTCAGGTCTGTTCCGGCAGAAGCGGCAGTGGGCGAGGCGTTGTTGTTTTTCTCCGTAGAGGTGGTCATCACCCGGATGTGTTCGTAGCTCACTCCCAACTCGTCAGCCACCAGCTGCCGGATCTTGGTGTTCAGGCCCTGCCCCATCTCGGTTCCACCTGTGGAGACCTGAACCGAGCCGTCCTTGTAAATGTTGACCAGCGCGTTGCCTTGGTTGAGAAATTTGGTGGTGAAGGAGATTCCGAACTTGACCGGCGTGAGCGCGAGGCCACGCAGTTCCGTAGAGGAGGTCCGGTTGAAGGCCTCGATGTCTGCGAGGCGCTGCCGATAGTTGGAGGTCTCCAGCAGCTGATCCAGTACCTCCGGGAGCACGTGATTTTGTACCAACTGCCCATAGGGAGCGACGTTGCGCTCGTCATGACCATAGAGGTTCAGTCGCCGAATGTCGTAGGCGTCCTTGCCCAGAGAGATGGCGATCTCCTGCACCACATTCTCCACGTTGGCCATTCCCTGCGGGCCTCCGAATCCACGGAACGCGGTGTTGGGGGGCAGGTTGGTGCGACAGACCGTTCCCCGGAAGCGCACGTTCGGGACGTAGTAGGCGTTCTCTGAGTGCAGCAGCGTGCGCTCCATGATCGAGGTCGAAAGGTCTGCCGTGGCTCCACCGTTGGAGTAGATGTCGAAGTCCAGCCCTGTGATGCGTCCTTCGGCGGTGAAGGTGGTCCGGTAGTCGATGCGGTAGGGGTGACGCTTCCCTGTCGTGATCATGTCGTCATCCTTCGTCCAGGCGATCCGGGCCGGACGGCGGGTGCGGTAGGCGACCAGGGCAGCCATCACGGCCGGAATAGCGGCTTGTGTCTCCTTGCCGCCGAATCCTCCTCCCATACGCTTGCAGGTACAGACCACCTCGTGAAAGCCAAGTCCCAGGGCCTCGGCGACCACCTGCTGAATTTCCGTGGGGTTCTGGGTGGAGGAGTGCACCAGCAACTCACCGCCCTCTCCGGGGTAGGCCAGCGCTGCCTGGGACTCGAGGTAGAATTGCTCCTGCCCGTTGCAGAAGAAGGTCCCTTCCAGCCGATGCTCCGCGGCGCTCCAGGCGGCCTCGAAGTCGCCCCGCTCGATGCTGCGGGTGGGACCGATGAAGTCTTTTCGAGCCAGCGCCTGCTCAATCGTCAGCACCGACTCGAGCGGCTCGATCTCCCAGCGCACGCGCTTTTTGGCCTCGGACAGGGCACGCGGATGCTCTGCGGCGACGATGGCGATCGGCTGTCCGATGTACTGCACCCAGCCTTCGGCGAGGAAGTCCTCGTCCGCCAGGATCGGTCCGAACTGATGGTGTCCGGGCAGGTCTTCGGCAGTGTAGAGCGCGACCACTCCGGGGAGGCCGAGAAGTTCCTCGTAGTTCGCTCCAAGGAGCTTCCCGTGAGCAACCGGGCTTCCGAGAAAGTCGACCAACAGCTCTCCCCGCATGGGGGCCACGTCGTCCAGATACAGCGCCTCCCCGGTTACATGTCCCACAGCAGAATCATGTGGGATGCTCTTTCCTACGGCAGCCATGCCTCGTCCCCTGTCTTGAGTTGACCTTCACGGCACTGCGTGAAGGTTTTGTGAAAAAACCTGTCACAACTCCCTTCAGATGGCAAGACCACGAGCAGCCTGTCCCCGGGGCTTCCCTCCCTTCGGATTTTCTTCCGGAGCCACTTCAATACTATTTGGTGTCGAATTAAAATTTAAGTTGCAATTTTTTGATATTTCTTTAAGATTTCATCTGTTTTTCCCCCAACCGAAACAAAAAAGAGGCAGAATGAACAACCCCATGGACGCCATGCAGCAGGCCTACAACACTTGGGCCGAACAGTATCAGAGAAACCTGGAAGAGATTGAAGTGTATCAGCGTCAGGCACTGGAGAACGCTTACGCAGCGCTGGAGAGCACCCCGATGGGGGGCGCCATCAAGGGCGTGAAGGACGTGCACATGAACATGGTGGAGGAAATGTTCAAGAACACGCGCATGATGATGGGCGAGATGCGCAAGATGACTGAAGAGTGGATGAAGAACATCGAGCAGATGACTCCGAAGTCCTGACCCCCTGTGCCCGGACTTTTCACTCCGGGCCTTGCCTCCCCCAGACGGCAGATTTTTCCAATCTCCAGCCC
>JAYPUA010000014.1:0-72347 GCA_038133845.1 Deltaproteobacteria bacterium | reverse complement strand
AAACCGCCCAACGCTATAGGCGTACCTAATAAATACAGCATCGCATTTTCAGTGACACGGAAGATTACTCACTGATGGCGCTAAGGATGCGGTGCTGAACTATTCGCAGACCGAGGTCTACCAACGTTTCGGCTACCGCACAACCCACCTCCGTGTCCAAAAGCGTGAACTTGGTGAACATTGTGTACGTGTTTGAAAAGTTATTACTGTCTACCCCTCCAACTGAATCGCATCCCTTTCGTCTTGTGCGACAAGCATTTCCAACCGATCGTCATCCGTGATCGGGATATCGTGCTCTTAGAGAACCGAGATGGTGTCTGTGAGGTTCACCTCCATGCCTTCTACTTCGGCTCCTCCCTCAACCCCAAAATTAGTACTGGATTCGCGGGCCCTAGTGATAGTGTGTTCCTTTCCCCACGGGTTTCGCGCGCCTATCATCTGGGCAAAGACGGGATTCTCTCAAGAGCAATTGGTAAGCAGAAGATGGATGCCGGGGAGTTTCAGCTCGCCTGCTTCGGATTCCGCCAAGAGCAATAAAAACACTCTTGCCCAGGATCTCCTCACACTCGAGAAGACGCCTTTCATATTGGATTTGGTTGGGGAGCCAATGGGTGGGCTAATGAAAAAATGCTGAAAAAATTATTTTTGAATTTCAGCATTCTATACTCACGCACTGGCGGAAAGGGAGGGATTCGAACCCTCGGTACGGTTGCCCGCACACATGATTTCCAGTCATGCACCTTCGGCCACTCGGTCACCTTTCCGCAATGCAATTGGGTACTTTAGCCCGATCTGGAACAGATTGCAAGCGTCACTCGGAGGGTCGCTGCGGAAGCGCATTGACCCTTGAGGTGGGATTGACTAGGCTGGTGCATTGACCATTCAAGCACTCCCTCAAACCCCGCCGCGACACGCGGCCTTCCTGAAACGCATGGCTCACGTAAAGAACCCCTCGCCCTCTCCGAAGAGAGACCGAATCCTGTTGGTGGACTCTGAAGGGACGGTCATCACCACGTCCGATCTTCCCGAGCAAATTCCGGTACTTCCGGTCTTTCAGCGCCCCGTCTTCCCAGGGATTCTGACCACCATCGGCGCCGACCCGGAGACCAGCCGCTGGCTGCGCGAGGTCCACCACGAAGACAAGATGGTCGGGCTGATCATGGTCCGCCGGAGCACCGAAGACGCCGAGTTGGGGGTGCACCGTCCTCAGTCGGCCTCGCAGCTGCACCGGGTGGGAACCTTGGGCTACATTCTGCGCTGGGTCGAGCTTCCGGACGAGAGCTGTCAGTTCATGATCAGCACCCTCAAGCGCTTCCGGGTCGGACGCTTCTCGCGGGATGACGGGCACTTTCTGGCCCAGACGGCCTATCTGGAAGATGCCAAGCCGCCGATGACGGATGAGCTGAAGGCCGCGGCGGCGGCGATCATGTCGACCCTGAAGGAGATCATCCCGCACAACCCGACCTTCTCGCAGGAGATGTACATGCTCCTGAACCAGATCGACATCAACGAGCCGGCGATGCTCACCGATCTGGCGGCCTCGATGACCAACGCCAAGAGCCACGACCTCCAGAAGATCCTGGAGACCACCGACCTGGCCAAACGCATGGAGCGCACCCTGCTGCTGCTGCGTGAGGAGTACGACCTCAGCCTGCTCAAGGAGCAGATCAGCCAGAAGATCGATGAGCGGGTGTCGAAGCATCAGCGCGAGTTCTTCCTGCGCGAGCAGCTGCGGGAGATTCAGCGCGAGCTGGGCCTGGAGCAGGACCGCAAGACCCTTGACCTGCAGCGGCTGCAGGAGCGCCTGGAGGGCAAGGCGCTCAGCGATGAGGCTCAACAGCGCATGGAGGATGAGCTGCGGCGCTACGAGATGCTTGAGGAGAACTCTCCGGAGCTGCAGATTGTCCACCAGTACATCGACCTGGTCTCCTCGCTCCCGTGGGGCGAGTTCACCGCCGATCAGCTCAACCTCAAGCGGGTCCGGCGCATTCTGGAGCAAGACCACTACGGCCTGGAGGACGTCAAGCAGCGCATCCTGGAGTTCATCGCCGTCCGCAAGCTCAAGGGCGAGCTCAAGGGGGCGATTCTCTGCTTCGTTGGACCTCCGGGGGTCGGCAAGACCTCGCTCGGACGCTCGGTTGCCCGAGCCCTGGGGCGTGAGTTCTACCGCTTCTCCGTCGGTGGACTGAGCGACGAGAGCGAGCTGAAGGGGCACCGCCGGACATACGTGGGGGCCATGCCGGGGCGGTTGATTCAGGCACTCCGCCAGACCCAGTCCGTCAACCCTGTGATCCTGCTTGACGAGATCGACAAGATCGGGCGCGGCAACTTTCGGGGCGACCCGCAGTCCGTGCTCCTTGAGGTCCTCGATCCGGAGCAGAACATCGACTTCCTCGACCACTACCTGGACCTGCGCTTCGACCTCTCCAACGTGCTGTTCATCGCCACCGCCAACACGCTGGAGTCCATCCCCTCGGCGCTGCTCGACCGCATGGAGGTCCTCCGGCTCCCCGGCTACATCCCGGAAGAGAAGCGTCAGATCGCCCGCAAGCACCTGCTGCCCAAACAGCTGGAAGAGTCCGGGCTGTCCCGAGACCAGTTCCGCCTGACTCCCGGGGCGCTGAACCGGCTGATCGAGGAGTACTCCCGGGAGGTGGGAATCCGGGGGCTGGAGCGCAACCTGAAGAGCCTGCTGCGCAAGTCCGCCCTGAAGTTCCTCACAGAAGGGCTGGAGCAGATCAGCATCCGGGAAACCGACCTGGAGGAGCTGCTGGGACCGCCGGATTTTGCCCGCAATTCCTACGAGATCCTGAACCGCCCGGGGCTCGTCCGCGGCCTGGCGTGGACGCCAACCGGAGGCGAGGTCCTGCCGATCGAGGCCCTCCCCCTCTCCGAGTCCACGGGAGAGCGGCTGCGCCTGACCGGACAGCTCGGCGAGGTGATGCAGGAGTCCTCACGGATTGCCTACAGCTACGTTCAAGCGCTCAACGAGCGCCTCCCAGGGCGCTCCCGGCTGTTTCATCAGCGCGCCGTCCACCTGCACGTCCCGGAAGGCGCAACGCCCAAGGACGGACCTTCGGCAGGGATCGCCATGGCCACCGCCTTGCTTTCCCTGCTGGTGAATCAGGCGGTCGCTCCAGACCTGGCGATGACGGGGGAGCTGACCCTCACCGGGCAGGTTCTGCCGGTGGGCGGCATCCGGGAGAAGCTGGTGGGAGCCCGCCTCTCCGGCGTCAAGACCGTGCTGCTTCCAGAACGCAACCGAGCCCAGTATTCGGAGCTTCCGGAATCCCTGAAGTCGGGAATCACAGTGCACTTTGTGGCTCACTTTGAAGAAGTGGCCCGCAGGGCCCTGAAGCTTGAGATTCCTGCTGAACATTGACCATTCAAGGTGCTCATGGATCACAACGACCTCTATCCCACCTGGCCTCTGGCTCATGTGCCTCACCCGATGCTCTCCTCCAGCGAGGAGGAGCGCTACCGCTACCTGCAGATCCTGACCCTGCTGATCGATGCCGATGACATCATCCTCAACGAGGAGATCGACTTCCTGCAGCGCATGGTCACCCAGCTGGAGATGCCGAACGGGACCTTGGGGCAGCTGCTCAAGTCCGTGGAGCAACCCTCCGAGGACGAGCTTCGCAAGGCTCTGGTCGCCTTCTTCGACCGGCGCGGCGTCGCGCTGATGGTCGATCTGATCATGGTCGCCTGGTCCGACGAGGAGTTTCACCCCAAGGAGCGTCAGTTCATCATGAACTGCGCGAAGCTGCTGGGGGTGACGCTGGATCAGCTCGAGCTGCTCCTGCAGCTCGTCACGGCGATCAGGGAAGAAGACATCGCCGAGCTGCAGCGGCTGCTGGAGACCATGCCCAGACACCGCATGGAGCCGGACTTTCTGCAGTTCTACTGGAGCAGCCTCCCCTTCTGACGATGCACGACCCCTGGAGCGAGCGACGGTTCGCGCAGGAACCCGCTCGTCCGGGAGATCCACGAACCCCCTTTGAACGTGACCGGGCCCGGGTCATCCACGCCGCCGCCTTCCGCAGGCTGCAGGCCAAGACCCAGATCCTGGGCGTGCAGGAAGGCGACTTCCACCGCACCCGGCTGACGCACTCGATGGAGGTTGCCCAGATCGGGCGGGGCATGGTGATGGTCCTGCGTCAGCGACACCCCGAGCTGCAGGGCATCCTGCCTGTTCCGGAGTTGATCGAGACCGTGGGCCTCTCGCATGACCTCGGGCACCCTCCGTTTGGGCACGGAGGCGAGGTCGCCCTCAACGCCTGCATGCTCGACCATGGCGGATTTGAAGGCAACGGCCAGACCCTGCGCCTGCTCACGCGACTGGAGGCACACACCCCGGGCTTCGGGTTGAACCTCACGCGCCGAGCCCTGCTGGGGGTGCTCAAGTATCCGGTCCTCTATTCGCAGGTCTGCCGCCGCGGCTGGCCGGAGCGCCCCATTCCGCCTCGGCAGCTTCCTCGACATACCTGGCAGCCTCCAAAGTGCATCCTGGACACGGAGCAAGAGGTCCTCGACTGGATCCTCGAGCCGCTCAGCCTGAAAGACCGCGAGCGCCTGAGCCAGAACATCCCTCCCGGAGAGGAGTCCCACGGACGCTCCCTGCACAAGTCGCTGGATGCCTCGCTGATGGAACTTGCCGACGACATCGCCTACGGCATCCATGACTTTGAGGATGGGCTGGCCCTCCGGCTCCTGGACGAGGGACACCTCCGGGAGGTCTGGCGGCACGCCGAGGAGGCATGGCTGAGGACACATGGGCTGGATGTGGAGGAGATGACCCGGCAGATGCTCTCCGGAAGCTCCGGGAGGAAGCAGGGGGTGGGGACGCTGGTGAACGCGCTGGTCACGTCCATCACCCTTGAGCAGCATCCGGAGTTCGAGGAGCCGCTGCTGGCCTGGAGCGCGAGCCTGCCAGAGCCGGCCCTCCGGCTGCTCAAGGCCTTCAAGGAGACCGTGGCACGGCATGTGATTTGCCTGAATACCGTTCAGGCCGCGACCTTCCGGGGGCACCAGATCGTCACGGCGCTGTTCGAGGCCTTCGCCTCCGACCCGGAGTTGCTTCTGCCTGAAGACTTCCGGAGCGCCTGGCAAGCCGCCCGCTCCGTGCCTTGTGACGCGGCCCGGGTACTCTGTGACTATGTTTCCGGGATGACCGACCAGTATGCCAACCGAACCTATGAACGCCTCTTCATTCCGGGCCGCGGCTCGGTGTTTGATCGGACCTGAGCGGCTTGTGCGCTGGAGCCTCCTGAGCCTGCTGTTCCTCGGAGCCTGCGCGGCGCCTCAGTCCACGCTCCCCCCGCAGCCCTGGGGCGAGCAGCACGCCTTTGCCTGCCACGAGACCAGCCGCTGCATGATGCAGGCGCATGATCGGTGTCGAGGGAAGTTCACCGTCCTCGACAAGCAATTTTCCCGAGAGCTGATTGGGAGGGACCCTCTGGAGCGCCGGGTCCTCACCCGACTTGTGGTCGAATGCGACACTCCGCTTGAGCGCAGTACCCGCCAATTGCAAGTTTCCGAGGACTTGCGCCACCAGACGCTTTAATTGGCTTCCATCGAGCCGATGTTGACCGCAAAGGGGCGGTCGTTGCGACGGATGATGGACAGGACCTTGTAGCGGCGATTGCGGATCTCCAGAGTCTTTCCGGCCTGCAACAGAGTCGAGGGGATCTCCAACTCCACGTAGCCGCTATGCCCCACCACTCCATAGATCTTGACCAAATAGCTTTCCTCAACCACGGTGCCTCTTTCTTTGATTTTGCCTCCAGGGCTTTCAACATAGTGCAGGCCGGGCTCCATTCGCAAGCTCTCTTCGCCTCCAACTCCGTTCTTTGGTCCCTCAGGTGGCCCGGGGGATAGAGGCCTCTTCGGAGAAAGCCGAATGAACTCCGACTCGTCCAAGACTCCCAAGAGGTCCCGGAGACTCCGGAGGCTCGAGGCGGTCTTTCCTGCAGAGTGCCGCCAGTGCGGCCGTTTCCTTCCCTGGGAGGTGGGAAATCGCTTCCTCTGCGCCTCCTGCGAGCCATACCTCCCGTGGCTGAACCCTTCTGCGCTCTGCGAGACCTGCGGGCTCCCTGAAGAGGCTCACGAGGCATCCTTGCTGACCTGCCGCTCGGCCAACTGGTCCCTGAATGCGACCTGGGCCGCCTGCGCCTATGCGGATCCGGTCCGATCCTGGATCCTGCGCTTCAAGTTTGGCAAACAGGAAAACTGGGCGCCGCTGCTGGCCTGGTTGATGAGCGAGTCCGCGCCACAGGTCAGCGTTCCCAGGCCGTCGCTGCTGATGCCCGTCCCGCTGCATCCGGAGCGGCTGCGAGCACGCGGGTTCAACCAGTCCTTGCTGCTGGCACATGCTCTGAGGTCTCCTCAATGGGAACTTTGCCTCCGGGGGATGCAGCGTGTGCGCTCCACGAGACCGCAGGTCTCTCTGGACTGGGAGGCTCGACAGAAGAACCCGGAGAATGCCTTCGCGATTCAGGCGGAGGTATCCGGGCGGAGTGTTGTGCTGGTAGATGACGTGATGACCACTGGAGCGACCCTGAACGAGATGGCCCGGGTCCTCAAGCAGCAAGGAGCCGCTCAGGTCACCGCCTGGGTGGTCGCACGGCGCTTTCGGGAAGACCCTCCGGAGGAGAGCGTCCCTCCAACATAGGCTGGTGAGGACTCCGGGAGAATCCACGGGACGCAGGCCTCTGCCGCGCCTCGCTGCTCTTCAATGACTTGCCGTGCCCGCTGCCCCTGCTGACGGCACTCCTCCGGATTTTCCAACCAGCGCCTGAGGTGCGCGGCAAACGCCTCCGAGGAGTCCACGCTGAAGGCGGCGTTGCGCTGCAGCATCGTCCGGGCCTCCAGCGCGTTGTCGAACCGGGGACCAAACACCACCGGAACCCCAAACGAGGCGGGCTCCATGGTGTTGTGCACCCCCGTGGTGAACGCTCCCCCGACAAAGGCCGCCTGAGCCACCTGGTACAATTGCGCCAACACTCCGACCGCATCAATCACCAGCACACGTGTCTCCGGTGACAATTTGACGCCGTACTCACTCCAGCGCGCCTGCGGCCAGTCCTGAAAAGCTTCCTCTGCGGAGTTGAGGTGTTCCGGGGTCGGCTCGTGCGGAGCCAGAATCACCAACAGCTCCGGATGCTTGTGGAGGCTCTGATTCAGCGTGGAAGCGATGCACCGCTCATCTTCCGGCCAGATGCTCCCGGCCACGAAGACAAACCGCTCTCGAAGCCACTCCGGCCACTCCAGCGGGGCCATGCGATCTCGGCGTTCAAGGACGCTGTCGCAGCGAGTGTCTCCGGTGACTTGAAGGTTCACGCCCCCTCCCACGCTCCTCCGGATGCGCGCGGCATCTTCCTCGGAGACGGCAAACATCCGATCAAACTGCCGATACAGCGTGCGGTAGAGGCTGCGCCCCAGGGGGTGCGCCTCCCGGAACGACCCGGAGTGGACGATCGCCGAGATCAGGAACAGCGGCACCTGCTGCCGGGAAGCTTCCCAGATCAGCTGAGGCCAGAGATCGTAACTCACGAAAACCAGGGACTGGGGCTGGACGGTGGCCAGCAGCCGCTGCGCGTTCCAGCGCGTGTCTGCAGGGAGGAACTCGGTAAACACCACACCGAGGGGGAGGCGCGACGACATCCGTTCCAGCCAGCGCAAGGCGTTGACGGAGCTGTAGGTCAGGCCGCACTCCCACCCCCGGGCTACGCAGCGCTCCATCACCGGGAGTGCCTGCAGGAACTCTCCGGCGCTGGCGACATGGAACCAGACGAGAGGGCGGCCCCAGCTCCGTTTTGCAACCTGCGCCCCCAGCCGCTCCCACAGCCCCTCGCGTCCCTGAAGCCCGTCCTGCAGGTTCTTGTCCCGGAGCGCCTTGCGCTTGACCAGTTGCAGCAGCGCCTGCAACAGCACCGGATACACGCCCTGCCACAAGCGAAGCTCCCACTCCCCAAGCCACCTCATGAGCGCGCTCCGGCTCCCTCAGGAGCCTCCTGGAAGGAGCTGGGCAGGATGTTGAAGGGCAGGAGCTTGATGACCACCGGCAGCAACAGCGAGCCTCCGGGGAGCGCAAACAGCGCCAGCGCCGGGATCGCCTTGAGGATGTCCTTGATCTGCTCGTTGACCCGACGGCGCTCCTCTTCGGTCAGCGGCGTGGTCCCGGCCTTGATCAGCAGATCGTAAAGCTCTCGGGTCTCCTGAATCTCCCGGATGATTCGTCCCAGGTTCAGCTTGACCACCTTGATCACGTTCTCCTCGACGTATTCCTGCATCTGACGAACCGCCGGGTTGTTGTGCAGGAAGGTGAAACGGCTGGCATAGCGCGAGAAGAAGTCCGCGACCGCCGCATAGATCAGCTCCAGCTCCTCCTCCGAGGTTCCCAGCTGACGGGCCGTCCCGGCAATCAGCTCCAACTCTTCACGAGCCTGGCTGTTGTCGATGAGGGAGAGCAGGATCATCTGCTCAATCAGGTACTGACGCAGAATGGGAGTGGTGCGCTCGAGGCGGAGCAGCTCCAGGCGATACGGACGCTGCAGGTGCTGCAGCATCTCCCGGCGGACCGAGAAGGGCAGCCCGGACTGGTCCAGGTAGTTGGTGATCACCTGCCGCTCGATGTCGGTGATCTGATCATCCGCCCAGATCAGGGCGATGAGGGCCAGCAGCAGCTCTTTGCGAAACTGCATGTCCTGCTGACGGATCACCGCCAGAGGAGGGCCTGCCGGGAGGCGCAGGGCCCGCTGCCAGCGCAGGAAGGTGTAGATGTGCAGGAACACGAAGGCGTTCTGCCGCGGGTCGTTGGAGTAGCCGGCAATGGCCACCTCTTCCAGCAGCGCCTTCTCCACACGGTGCAGGGCGCTGTGCAGCACCTCGGAGTTCTGCAGGAGCTCCGGAAGCGGGACGTTGGTCGGGAGTTGATAGTAGCTCTCCGGGAGAAAGTACTGGAGCAGTTGTACCAGGTGCCAGGTGGTCCGCACCTCAATCGGGTGGCTGGGCGTCTGAATCAGCTCCTCCTCTTCCCGAACCAGCCGCAGCAGTGTCTCCAGAAAGAGAAACAGCGTTCCCCCTTGAGGTTCCGGGAACCGCAGGCGGCGTGCCTGCTGCTGCATCTCTGCAGAGACCACCGGGCATCCCAGCAGCATGCCGGTCTCATGGACCTTGGCATAGAGTTGCCGGTCCAGCGCCTCCTCATCCGGAGGCGGAGGTGGAGGAAAGATGGCCGGGAGCCGGCTGGGAAAGGGCTGAGTGCTGCGAAATTGGAGGTATCGGGCGAGCCAACCGCCCTGGAGTTTCAAGAGATTGCTCATGCGTCTGTCAAAGCCAAGATCATGGAATATCCTTTGCTTGGCCAAAATAACCCGAAACTCTGTCGAGAGTCAGCACATTTTTCTGTCATCTGTATCAACACCCCTTCGATCACCGAGCACAGACCCACTGCGGAATTCATGAAAAGACTCCTCATCGTTGCCGCCTGGCTGGGCCTGGGAGCCCTTCTGGCCACGGCGGCCACCCAGAATTTTCTCAGCATGGCCATGGAGTACCGGGACAAGGCCATCCGGAACTTCGTCAACTATCTCGTTGCCGGTGAGCGCTACCCGATGATGCACGCTCTGTACGAGCTGCGCTTTGATGTCCTCAAGGGCGAGATGAACATCAAGAACCGCGCGGACACCCGAGAGTGTGCTCTGCGGCGGACCTACGGCTCAGAGGTTCCGGAGGAGAAGCAGGAGTTCTGTGCCCAGTACGACCTGATCATCGACTTCGCCCGCAAGCACGTCATGACCGTCGAACTGTTCGAGGCCGCCTACCTGGAGACCGAACCGACACTACTGGGAGAGATCGAACGTCAGAAGGCACGCAAGCTCCTGCGGGTCTGGATTCGCCACAAGGTCAACTGCCTCACCGACTTCTATCGCTGCAGCCGGGACGAGCGGAAGGTGCTTGAGCGGCTGGGCATGTTCGAACCGGCCAAGAACAGCATGCTGCTGATGTACCTCTCCAACCTGGAGAAGAAGCTCTTCCCGGAAGAGCAGATCCTCTCCGAGGACTTCCAGGAGCCGGCCGAGACCCGCTGCACGCTGAAGCCAACGGGAGCCCAGGATGCCGTGAGCAAGGACATGGCCTTCGTTCCGGCTGGAGAGTTCATGATGGGCGGCGGCCCGGAGCCGATCCGTGAGGTGAAGGTTGACGCCTTCTGGATCGATCGGTGCGAGGTCACCAACTACGACTATGTTCGGCTTGCCGCACAGGATCCCTTCCTGCGCAAGAGCACCTTTCCCCGCAAGTTTCATGACGGGAACTACCTCTCGCACTGGAGCGACGACCTGGTCCCTCCGTTTGGTCAGGAGCTGAACCCGGTGGTCAACGTCTCCTGGTTCGCCGCGCGGTACTACTGCAACTCCATCGGCAAGCGCCTGCCCTCGGAGGCGGAGTGGGAGAAGGCGGCTCGAGGCGGGAGCGTTTCCCTCTATTCCTTTGGGGACGACGTCGAGTTTCTGCGGGACTATGCCTGGTTCAGCCGGAACGCCTTCGGGAGCGATCGACAAGTCGCCGGGTTGCTGCCCAACACTCTGCACCTCTACGACCTGCACGGCAACGCTCAAGAGTGGGTCTACGACTGGTATGCGCCAAGGCGGACCTCCACGACGGACAACCCGCAGGGACCGATTCGGGGGAAGTATCGAGTGATCAAGGGAGGAAGTTGGCAGGACCTGCCCCAGGATCTGGAGCCGGGGCGAAGGCGTGATGCCCTGCCTAACTTGACTGCGTCCACTCTGGGGTTTCGCTGCGCTTCCGATACGCCACCCCAGTGAGGTTTTACTGAAAGGGGCCCTGGGCTTGCTTCAAGTCCAGCAAGGCCTTGACTGCCTTGTGGAGTCGGATGCGTTCCAGCAGACCGAACTCCTGATACTCGGGCTTCTCGACATGGTAGCCGAGGAAGCCATTGCCAATCCACAGGGTGACCCCACTTTGATGCCGCGCCCAAAATTCATCGACTCGCCACTCATCGGGCTTGCGCTCGAGGCTGTTGATAATCACGTCCAGGTTGTTCTTACGAGCCATCTTCTGGCAAATTGGAGAAAGAAACTCCGAGCAGGCCAAGCCTTGGCGGTGTTGGGATGTCTCGGAGGGGGAATGCTCTTGGGGTGTCAAACTGCAATTACCGTGCACGAGCACATCCCCAAGCATGCAGAGTGCTGGGAGGAGTATCAGACAGAGGATCTGGAGGCGTGTGAACGTCGCGAGGAGGCGCGGCTCCAGGTGGAGGTGCTGGAGAGCATGCGGACCTCTTGGCAGATTCAGGAGAACATGCACAACGGGCGGGCGCACTGCGCACAGCTTCCGGAGTTCACCCGGTCGGCGCACTGCTCAATCTCGCTGGTTCCCAGCCGGGCCCCCAAGGCTCCGTTTCACCTCAAGGGAGAGTGGTCTCGGGCCAACTCCGGCACGGCTCAGCCGTAGCCGCCGTCTTCAATGAAGATGCGCATCTGCCCTTCCGGAAGGTCGGTGCTCTGGAAGATCTTCACGGCTTCGCGCTGGATGAGTTCCTTGTCTTCCATGTCCAGCTTCCCGTCTCCTGTAACATCCTGAAAGACGTGGATGTGGTCCATCTCTCCATCATGTGCCCGGTCGATGGCCACGGCGATGCCGCGTCCTTGAGGATCCAGGAAAGAGATCATGTCGACCTTGCCGTCGTTGTTCAGATCAAGCAGGTTGGCGTAGATGTAGACTCCGCGTTCTTCAGTGGCCATGCGCGTTTTCTCGGAAGCCGGGAGCCCGCTTGGGGCTCGCTGCGGTTAGGGGTTCAGCACCAGAGAGTAACTTAGGCCCCCCATTCATCAGACTCAACTCAAAACGAAGCTCCGCCCAACTTCCGGCCCTTGCGGTCTAGGAGGTCGAAACTGATCCGGCCTGTTCGTGCAGCCAGCGGGCATGCTCCGGAGCGCGTTTGGTCCGGGACCACTCCTCCAGCATCTCCCACTTCACCTCGTCCAGCTTCAGGTTCATCTCCGGAGTATCCTTGTTGTAGGCCAACTCCAGCCGAAGCCCGTTCGGATCGAAGAAGTAGATGGATTCGAAGAGGGTGTGGTCTGTCGGCCCCACGACCTCCACCCCACCAGCCTCCAGCCGCGCCTTGGCCTGGAGCAGCGTATCCCGGGAGTCGACCTGCATCGCGAAGTGCTGCACCCACTTCGGGGTGTTGGGGTCCGCCCCCATCGGGGGTTTGGTGGGCAGTTCGAAGAAGGCCAGGATGTTGCCGTCGCCGGCACGCAGGAAGATGTGCATGTACGGATCCGGCTCCTTGGTCGAGGGGACCTGGTTTTCCGCAATCGCCAACACGAACTCCATGTCGAGGTACTTCTGGTACCACTCTACGGTCTCTTTGGCGTCGTGGCAGCGATACGCCACATGATGAATCTTTTCAATCATGATGGGTCCTGAAAAGAAGTTGGATCAGGAGGGTGACGCGCCGGCGTTCCCGGAGGCACGGGCCAGCGCCAAGGCTTCGTGCAGCACCTGAAGATCTCCGATGTGGTTGGAAAGCAGCAGGATCAGGCGCGCGTTGAGCGCCTCGCTCTGCCCGTCGCTCAGTTCCTGATGGGTGGCAATCAGGGCCTCGTAGAACTCGTCCCCAGCCGCTGTGGGAGACAGTGCACGATCCTGAGGGTCGAAGAAATGAGGTTCAGTGATCAAGCTCATGGGTCTCTCCGGAGGTTTCCTGTAGCCTGCCTCAGCGCCTGCCGAACCGCCTCCGGGCTCCAGGTGCGCCACCGCGCCGCGACATGTTGATCCGGACGGATCAGGTAGGTTGTGCCCGGGAGTCCTTCATAGCGCTGCTGCACCAGCCCTTCGGTGTCAACCAGCCCCAAGCCGTCCGAAGGGGCGCTTTCCGGAGGATGCACCAGGATGGTGTTCGCCTCGAATCCGGCCTCGGCAACTCGCAACGCCTCCGGAGTCGAGGGCGTGTCTGGTCCGGGGAAGTGGAGCAGGCGGAACGTCCCGCCAAAGGACTCCAGCAGCCATGCCGACTTGCCGGAGTACTGCACCGGGGCATCCAGCATCGGGGCCCCCGGACACATCACTCCGGCAAAGTCCGCGTCCGCCTCTCCGTTCAGGGGAGACGGCTCCAGGGTTGCCGGGAGAGAGAGCCTCCCGGAATTCACCAGCCGGCGTGCAAAGGCGTGCTCTTTGGCCAGGCTCAGCACCGCGTCTCGGAAGGCCTGCTCGGTCCGGGTCTTTGGCGTCATGAAGTTGGTGGAGCGACTGGAGTTGAGCAGGTTCTCGTCCGCCCCATGAATACGCTCCGTGTTGTAGCTCTCCAGCAACTTCTCCGGAGCCTGCCCCTGCAGCACTGCCGCCAGCTTCCAGCACAGGTTGTCGACATCCTGCACCCCTCCGTTTCCGCCACGGGCCCCAAACGGCGAGACGATGTGGGCCGAGTCTCCGACAAACAGCACCCGACCGTGGACAAAGCGTTCCATGCGCCGGCACTGAAAGGTGTAGACCGAAACCCAGTCCAACTCGAACTCCCGATCGCCCACCGCCGCCTGGATGCGAGGAATGACCTTCTCCGGACGCTTTTCCTCCTCCGGATCGGCCTCCCAGCCCAGCTGCAGGTCGATGCGGTAGATGTTGTCCGGCTGCTTGTGGAGCAGCGCGGACTGGCCGGCATGGAACGGCGGTTCAAACCAGAACCAGCGTTCCGAGGGGAAGTCAGCCTGCATCTCGACGTCGGCAATCAGGAAGCGCTCCTCAAAGACCTTGCCAGCAAACTCGAGCCCCAGCATCTCGCGGATCGAGGACTTCGCCCCGTCGCAGGCCAGCACATACTCGGCCTCCACCGCATAGGTCCCATCCGGAGTCTCCACCTGCAGGCGCACGCCCTCGGCAGAGGAATCCAAACCCACCACCCGGTTTTTCCAGCGCAGGTCGATCTGCTCCGGGAAGTCCTGCACCCGCTCCACGAGGTACTCCTCCACATAGTACTGCTGCAGGTTGATGAAGGCGGGCATCTTGTGTCCGGATTCCGGAAGCAGGTCGAAGTTCCAGACCTCCTGATCGTGGTGGAAGAGGCGTCCAAGCTGCCAGGTCACCCCCTTGTCGACCATCCGCTCGCCCACACCCAGTCGGTCAAAGACCTCCAGTGTCCGTTTGGACCAGCAGATCGCCCGGCTGCCCACGGAGACCACGTTGTTGTCGTCAAGCACCACGCTCTCCACGCCATGCAAGGCCAGGTCGATCGCAGCGGCCAGGCCGATCGGCCCAGCCCCGACAATGGCCACCGGCCACCGACGCCCGGAGGCAGTCGCTGTGTTCAGTTCTGGCGGGGGCTGGTAGGGAAAGGGCTGGTAGGTGTAACGAGCCATTCGCTATTCCTGCAGGTTGGCCCACATCAACTGGTCACGCTCGGCAGTCCAGATGCGCGGATGATCAAGTCCGGACGCCTCATCATAGGCACGGGCCACGTTGAAGGGTAGGCAGTGTTCATAGATCGCAAAGTCGGAGTACTTCGGGTCGCAAACCTCGCGGCACATGGACATCGCATCCTTGAGCGAGCGCCCCTGTGCCGCCGCCGCTGCGACGGGGCTGTAGGTGTCTCGGAGAAAGTTTTGGGTCAGACGGATGCCTTCTTCCACCATGTCCGGCGTGGTCAGCGCGTCACCGCGTCCGGGGAGCAGCGCCTGAGGCTGGAACTCCCGCAGTTTCCCGATCGTCCCGGGCCAGTCGCGAAAGTGTGCATCGCCACAGTAGCAGGCCGAGTGAAACTCCACCGTGTCTCCAGAGAACATGACCCCGGCATCCGGAACCCAGGCCACCGTGTCGCCTGCAGTGTGGGCCCGCCCAAGGTGCATGATCTCCACTCGACGCTTGCCCAGGTAGACGGTCATCTGGTTCGTGAAGGTCAGCGTCGGCCAGGTCAGCCCCGGGATCGACTCTGCCGACTGGAACAGCCGGGGGAAGCGTCCGTACTCGCTGTCCCAGTCCTCCTGTCCACGCTCCACGATCAGGGACCGTGTGGCCGCAGAAGCAATGATCTGTTGAGGCTGGTAGGCGGATGCTCCAAGCACCCGGACCGCGTGGTAGTGGCTGAGCACAACGTAGCGGACCGGCTTGTCCGTGACTTCGCGGATGTACTTCAGCACCTGCTGGGCCATGATCGGTGTGGCCTGAGTGTCGATCACCATGACCGCGTCGTCGCCCACAATCACGCCGGTGTTCGGGTCACCTTCCGCGGTGAAGGCATAGAGCCCCTCACCAAGCTGGGTGAAGCTGATGTTTTTGGCTTCGGTGTCTCCGACCGAGGCGAAGGCTTTGGAGGTGGTCATCGGGTTGAGTCGTTTGAGGTCAACAAAGAGGGAACGCTCTCTTCAAGAGCGGTTCAGAGAGTTTGAGTTTGCAGCATACGGGCAGACCGTGCCCTACTCGGGCTGAACCTCCTGGTCAATGGCCCCGAAGATCGAGGTCCCTTGAGCGTCCAGCATTTCAATGCGCACACGATCACCGAAGCGCATGAACGGCGTGCTCGCCTGCCCGTTGTGGATCTGCTCGACCATCCGGAGTTCGGCCAGGCAGGAATACCCCAGACCGCCCTCCGCAATGGGCCGTCCCGGGCCGCCTTCCGCGTCTCGATTGGAGACTGTTCCGGAGCCGACCAGGGATCCGGCTCCCAGCGGGCGGGTTCGTGCGGCATGAGCGATCAGGCGCGGGAAGTCAAAGGTCATGTCCACCCCGGCGTTGGCCTTCCCAAACGGTTCTCCGTTGTAGGTCACCTGCAGGGGGAGGTGCACTTTCCCCCCGTCCCAGGCGCTGCCCAGCTCATCCGGAGTGACAAACACCGGAGAGAACGCCGAGGAGGGCTTGGCCTGAAAGAAGCCGAAGCCCTTGGCCAACTCTCCCGGGATGAGGTTCCGAAGCGAGACATCATTGACCAGCCCCAGCAGCAGGATCTTCTCCCCAGCAGCCTCTGGGGAAATTCCGGCAGGCACGTCATCAGTGACCACCACCACTTCGGCTTCGAAGTCGATGCCCCAGGATTCCTCGGCCATCCGGATCGGATCACACGGTCCGAGAAAGGTGTCCGAGCCTCCCTGGTACATGAGCGGATCCTGCCAAAAGCTCTCCGGCATCTGCGCCCCACGAGCCTTGCGGACCAGTTCCACATGGTTGACATACGCCGAGCCATCGGCCCACTGATAGGCACGAGGCAACGGAGCGTGACACGCCTCCGGGCGAAACGCCGCGGCGTTTTGCAGCCCGCCGATGTTGAGCAGTTCGGACACCTCACGCAGGCGCCGGGCAACCTCGGGCCAGCCGTCGAGTGCGTGCTGGAGCGTCAGGGCCAGGTCCGGAACGGCGATGCAACGCTGCAGGTCCCGGGAGACCACCACCAACTGTCCGTCACGTGTTCCATCAGGCAAGGTGGCAAGCTTCATCAGATCCGTTGGAAGAAGAGTGAATTTTGGGAAGGACTTCTGAAAAAGCCCGGAGTCAAAATCGTTTCAAATGAAACGAAAGTCAAGGCAAAACCTACGGAGGGCCTCCGAGGCAGCGTTGCGGAGCCAGAACCCCGGGGGCCTCCCCGGAGAGTCCCCGGCTCCGGACTCGGGAGGATTCAGCGGTAGTTGGTGAACTGGACGTCGAAGTCCAGGTCCTGAGATTTGATCGTCTGCATGATCGCCTGCAGGTCGTCCTTGCTCTTCCCGGTGACGCGCACGGACTCGCCCTGAATCTGAGACTGCACCTTGAGCTTGGCGTTCTTGACCAGCAGGTTGAGCGTCTTGCACTGTTCCTTGTTCAGGCCTTGCTGAATCGTGATGTCCTGTTTGAGGACCTTCCCGGAAGGTTCGGCTTTTCCATAAACCAGCGACTTCACCGGGACGTTGCGCTTGAGGAGTTTGCTGAGCAGGATGTCCCGGACGGTGCTCAGCTTCATTTCATCATCTGCAGTCAGCTTGAGGAGCATCTCGTTGCGCTCGAAGTCAATCGCGCACTGCGTGCCCTTGAAGTCGTAGCGGTTGCCGATCTCCCGCTGGGCCTGATCCACCGCGTTGGTAACCTCCTGCGCATCCACCTCACAGACAATATCGAACGAAAAGCTTGAAGCCATAGGGTTCTCCAGAGTTGGGCCCCAAAGGGACCGGTTGGGTTAGCAGACCTTCTGGGAGAGGGCTGCCTTGATGAAGGGGGTCAAGGCCCCACCTTGCAGAACGGACTGAGAGTTTCCGGTTTCGTGTCCGGTCCGATGATCCTTGACCATCTGGTAGGGGTGCAGCACGTAGCTGCGGATCTGGCTGCCCCAGGCGATCTCCTGTTTCTTGCTGTTGGCGGCCTCCTTCTCCTTGTTCAGCTCCTGCTGCTGCAGGTCGTAAAGCCGGGCCTTGAGCATCTTCATGGCGGTGGCCCGGTTCTTGTGCTGCGAGCGCTCATTTTGACACTGCACCACAATCCCGCTGGGCAGGTGGGTGATCCGGACGGCAGAGTCGGTCGTGTTGACGTGCTGCCCGCCGGCGCCACTGGCCCGGTAGGTGTCGACCTTCAGCTCGTCCGGACGGATCTCGATCTCGATCTCCTCGTCAATGTCGGCATAGACAAAGACCGAGGCGAAGGACGTGTGGCGCCGTTTCTGGGCATCAAACGGGGAGATTCGGACGAGGCGATGGACCCCGATTTCGGCCTTGAGCTTGCCGTAGGCGTACTGTCCCTTGACCGCAAAGGAGACGGACTTGATGCCGGCTTCCTCTCCGGGGAGCAAGTCCAGCAGGTCCGCCTTGTAGCCCTCCTCCTGCGCCCACTTGAGGTACATGTTGTAGAGCATCGAAGCCCAGTCGGTCGACTCGGTTCCGCCCGCCCCGGGGTGGATGGTGACAATGGCGTCGCTGGTGTCGTTTTCTCCGCTGAAGAGCCCCAGGATCTCCATCGAGTCCAGCTGCTGCTCCAGTCGCTGACAGGTCTGCTGGATTTCCTGAAACAGCTCCGGGTCCTGTTCCTCACGGTACAGTTCAATGGCCGTCTCCAGATCATCCTGCATTCCGGTAACCTGTGTCCACTCCTCGATGGTTCCCTCAAGGGCGGACTTTTCCTTGAGGATGGGCATGCGCTCATCCTGATGACGCTCCCAAAAGGCTTCCTCGCTGGCTTCCGCTTCGAGTTCCTTCAGTCGTTCCTGCTTGCGAGCGACTTCAAAGATACCCTTCTAAGCTGCCCACACGCTCAACCAGGGCCTCGACCCTGCTGCTGATCTCTTCGCTCAACATGATGTGACTGCTGTTTTTCTGGTGAAAGAGTTAGGTAAAACACAACATGCTATGGGGAGTTTCCGGGAGTCACAAGATCAACTTTCCATCGAGCTTGAAGCACCGGAACTTGCCCGGAAGCCTGCACGCGTTTCCGCGCTTGCAATTTCTCCAGAGAGCATTGATCTTGCCTACTTGTGCTCCTCCATCCATTCTCACCGTTTGCGACCAGGCGCACCATTCTGCTTCCCCTCTTTGGTCACTCAAAATGAACATTTGCTTCCTGATGTACTCCTGGGAGAAGGTGGTCCCGGAATCGGACACCACCTTGCGCATCATTCACGAATGTGTGCGCCGCGGGCACCGTGTTGCCATCACTCACCCCAACAACCTGACCATCCGGCACAGCGCCACCCACGCCTTCTGCAAGATCATCCAGCCTCAGGAGAAGGACACCCGGGACACGGAGCGATTTTTCCGCAAGATCGAGTTCAAGGAGCAGATGCTTCCCCTCTCCGGATTTGACGCCATCTTCATGCGCGTCAACCCGCCCCTGGACCCGATCATGCTCAACTTCATGGACTCGGTGAAGAACGACACCTTCATCCTCAACACCGTGGATGGACTCCGCCGGGCCAGCAACAAGCTCTACACCGCGGCCTTCCACGAGTCCTGCCGAGAATTCATCCCGGTCACCCACGTCTCCAAGAACAAGGACTACCTCCGGAGGATCATTGAGGAGAGCGACCAGGAACGCATGATTCTCAAACCGCTCAATGGACTCGCAGGCCGGGGAGTGATTGTGATCGAGAAGCACGCACGGCAGAACGTCAAGTCGCTGTTGCACTTCTACGTCGATGGAACGGCAGGAAGCTCCGGGAGCAACTACGTGATCCTCCAGGAGTACATCGAAGGGGCCGAGGCCGGAGACGTCCGGATTCTGATGCTCAACGGGGAGGCGATTGGAGCGATGCGCCGGGTCCCTGCAGAGGGCGACTTTCGCTCCAACATCCACGCTGGCGGCCAGGCGGTCAAGCACGTCCTCACGCCCGAAGAGCGCCGGCTGTGTCGCAAAATCGGCCCGAAGTTGGTCGCTGACGGTCTCTACTTTGTGGGCCTGGATGTGGTGAACGGGAAGTTGCTGGAGGTCAACGTCTGCAGTCCGGGGGGCATCACGCGCATCAACCGGCTCAACCGGGTGCGCCTGCAGGAGCTGGTGGTGGACTTCATTGAGGACGAGGTCGCTCAGCGCGAATCGGCAGCCCAGCGCAAGTCGCGCCTGCGAGCCGAGGTCGCTCAGGCCTGAGCTCAGACCTCATACAAGTTTTTGAATTTTCAGAATATTTAAAATTTTTTCGTCAAGGAGGAATTTTTCCCTAAAGGTTTTTCAGAGGATGCCGATAAGGAGTTAAGGTTATCGCGCCCGGAGTCCTTCCGGGCCAGTTCAAACACACTCCTGAAAGGAGAACCTCATGCATCTGCAAAACCTGGACGCCAACCTGCAAACCCGCGTGCAATCCAAGGAATTCGAGCACCGTGTCAATCGGGCCGTGCAGTCGTTTCTGTATGACCTCGACTTCATGATGCTGGAGGAGCAACACAACGGTACTCGGACCCGTTTCAACTTCGAGCGCCCGGTGACCACTGCAGACTGGTTGATTCCCGCCTGATCAGGACGACAGCGCGAGCGCTTCCGGAGCCGAGGCCGTCAAGATCCGCTCCGGGAGCACGACCTGGAACAGCACCCCTGCATTCTGCGGCAGATTTCGCACCTCGATGCTGCCTCCGTGCAACTCCACCATCTTGCGGCTGATCGAAAGCCCGAGCCCCGTGCCTCCCTCTTTGCCCTGAGTTTGAAAGGGCTGAAACAGATTCTCAAGGATTTGCTCCGGAATCGGTGAGCCGTTGTCGACGACCTGAATGATCAGGTCCGCTCCTGAAGGAATGAAGCGGATTTCGATCTGCCCACCTTCGACCTCCCGCAGCTTCTCCCACGCGTTCTTGACCAGGTTCACAATCACCCGGATGAGCTTGCGCCCGTCGACTCGGAACTGCATGTTCACTTGATGCGGGGGAATGCAGTAGTCGACAGGAACGCTGTCGACAAAGCCGAGTTGGGTGTTCAACTGAGACTCGAAGTCCTCGAAGTCAAACACCTCCTCCTTGATGGCCAGGCGCCCGGCGGCAAACTCCAGGATGTCCTCGGTGAGGCCCTTGATGTTGACAGAGGATTGAGAGACCCGGCGGATGAAGGTCAGCGCGCGTGCGCGCTCCAAGGCGGTGACCTCCTCCTTGCTCAGCATCTGCAGGAGCAAGGACGTGAAGCTCATGATCGATCCGTTGGCGTTACCAATGTCGTGTCCGAACTCGGCTACTGCGTAGCCGAGTTCCACCAACCGCCGCTCTTGTTGCTGGGCCTTGTGCAGGTCCTCTACCGTGTCTTCCAGCTTTCGTTTGGACTGTTCCAGCTCGCGAACATTTGCCGCCAGCTCACCTTGCATGGACTGGAAGCGTTCCCACAACTCCTGCAGCACCTCGACCCGAAGCTCAAGGTCCGAACGCGGCATGGTCCGCCGGTCCAGGTCCATCTCCTCTGACTCCTGCTCGCGGCGAAAGCGGACAAACTGGCGGCAGAGCTTGTCCACCAGGTGAGTCACCTGCCGGGCACGCAGTTGGAGCCATAGGGCAAGGACAAAGAGCCCCGCGCCAGCGCTGAGCAACAGCCGCAACGGCCAATGCTGCCAGAACGACCACTGCGGCTTCGCGATCAGGATTCCCTGAATGGACCTGCTGCTGACCGGAACCACGATGACTTCGGAGGCCAGCTCAAGCACTTCGGATTCCTGCTGTGGAACAAAGCTCAGGGAGTGGATACCCGGAAAAGGTTGCTGCAGAAGTTTTTGGAACTCCAGGGAGTCCGGGCGAACCCCGCGTCGCAGCAGGCTCGAGACCTCTTGGCGTGCGGCATCCAGTCCGGCGACCCCCTTGGCGCTCAGACCTTCCGGGGCCAGGACCCCCTCCAGGCCTGTCAACCAAAACACCAGGCCGAAGATTCCGGCAGCAATCAGGGCCACATAGCGCTTCTTCAGCGCGACGCTTTCCAGCGGCTTTTCCTGTCGACTGCTACTAAGTCGGCTCTGTGGGGGAGGATTTCGGGTAAGGGGCTTCTTGCTACGACGGGCGGGGGATTGATTCTTGGGCTTCATCCATGAAGTCTGGGAACGAATGTTCATCCTGTCCGCTCAGGACATGGCCACGAGGGCACGCACCCAATCTGGATAGCCTGATTTGAGCCGGAGGACAAGTGATCGATGTGTTTTTTTTCAAATCGCTACATTCAGATTTAGTGATTTGTTCTTGAAACTTGCGAGGAAACTCCGGAAACTGATCTCTTTTCACAAATTTCCTGAGGAGAGTTCCATGGGTGCCAACGCACAAGACTACAAGGTAGCAGACATCAGCTTGGCTGATCTGGGCAGAAAAAAAATCACGATTGCAGAAAAGGAGATGCCAGGGCTGATGACTCTTCGTGAAGAGTATGGAGAGAGCAAGCCTCTGCAGGGGGCCCGGATTGCGGGTTCCTTGCACATGACGGTGGAAACGGCAGTCCTGATTGAGACGCTCACTCACCTCGGAGCCGAGGTCCGCTGGTCCTCCTGCAACATCTTCTCGACTCAGGATGAAGCCGCCGCCGCGATCGCGGCAACCGGAGTTCCTGTCTTCGCCTGGAAGGGAGAGACGGAAGAGGAGTACTGGTGGTGCATCGAGCAGACCCTGAAGTGGCCCGGGGCCGAGGGGCCCAACATGCTTTTGGATGACGGAGGCGACCTGACCCTGCATGTTCACCAGAAGCATTCGAACCTGCTGGGAAACATCAAGGGAGTCTCCGAAGAGACCACCACCGGAGTACACCGCCTGCAACAGATGGCTCAGAAGGGGACGCTCAAGATTCCAGCCTACAACGTCAACGACTCGGTAACCAAGAGCAAGTTCGACAATCTCTACGGGTGTCGGGAGTCGCTCATTGACGGCATCAAGCGCGCCACTGACGTGATGATCGCCGGAAAGGTGGCTGTTGTGGCCGGATACGGCGACGTCGGCAAGGGCTCGGCCGAGTCCTTGCGCTCTCAGGGAGCTCGAGTGATCGTCACCGAGGTCGATCCGATCTGCGCCCTGCAGGCTGCCATGGCCGGATATGAGGTCAACACCATGGAAGACGTTGCCCCGATCGGTGACATCTTCGTCACCACCACCGGATGCTGCGACATCATCCGTCGCGAGCACATGGACCTGATGAAGGATCAGGTGATCGTCTGCAACATCGGGCACTTCGACATTGAGATTGACGTTGCCTCTCTAAACAACGACTCGCAGATCCGCAAGATCAATATCAAGCCGCAGGTGGACCAGTACGTCTGGCCGGACGGCAAGCGCCTGATCCTGCTGGCTGAAGGACGTCTGGTCAACCTCGGCTGTGCCACCGGACACCCGGCATTCGTGATGTCCAACAGCTTCAGCAATCAGGTTCTGGCTCAGATCGACCTGTGGCAAAATGCCGGGAACTACGAGAGCAAGGTCTACATCTTGCCCAAGCACCTTGATGAGAAAGTCGCCCGCTTGCATCTGGAGCGGTTGGGCGTCAAACTGACCAGCCTGTCCTCCAAGCAGGCCGACTACCTGGGAGTGGCCCAGGAAGGTCCCTTCAAACCGGAACACTACCGATACTGAGATGATTGACCCCACGACTGACCCGAGAGCCTACCGTCACGCCCTGGGGCGTTTCGCCACAGGAATCGCCCTGGCCACCACCTGGGACGCCAAAGGTCAGCCGCAGGGAGTCACCATCAATTCCTTCAGTTCGGTTTCTCTCACCCCGCCCCTGGTCCTGTTCAGCCTGGGGCTTGACTCCCGCCTGCTGAACCCTGTCCTGGATCAGGGCGGTTTCGGGATCAACGTGCTTGGTGAAGAGCAGCGAAGCTGGTCCGAGCGCTTCGCCGACGAACACGCGGACCGCCACTTCTCGGACCTCACGCTCCTCCCCGAGACTCGTTTCCCTCTGATTGAAGGCTGCCTCGCCACCTTCGACTGCACGCTGGAGACGCGATACGAAGGAGGAGATCACCTGATCCTGATCGGGAGGGTCCATCAGGCATCCATGCAGGAAGGCCAGCCGTTGGTGTATTTCAGCAGCCGCTATGCGCAACTGGCCTGAGCTTCTCCTTTTACTGCTGGGGCTGCTCCTCGGACTCTCCGGATGCTCCAGCGCTCCCAAAATTGGCGAATCCATTCTTCAGCAGGAGGCCGACTACCTCCGCTCGGAGACCTACCCCACCGACGAGGAGATCCTCCGCCCGCAGCGCGAGAGCATCGCCTTTCTTCCGGTTCAGTACATCGGTGAGCTGTCACGCTACCACAAGGCCCTCAGCACGGCCTTTGTCCAGTCTCTGCTGGAAGACTACGGGAACCTGCAGATCGTCCGGGAGCAGCGGGTTCAGGAGGCCTTGAGCCTGAGCGAGTTTCAGTCATTTGACAGCGAATGCCGCCTCCAACTCAATGAGACCTGCTCGGCAACGGCTCTTGAGGTCGGACGCTACCTGCGCACTCATTACGTGGCGCTGATGCGCGTTACGCCGTTTCGTGAGCAGGAGGCGTTGGAGAGTTGGAGCGTGTTGGTCACCCTGAAGGTCTACCGGGTGGATCCGGAGGGAGCTCGGCAGCTCCGAAACCCGCTGCTTCTGGATCACGAGTCGTTTGTGGACGAGCGCTGGTTTCTCAGTTCGGAGACTCTGATGGAGCACCGGACCGAGTTTGGAGAGCTGATCCGCAAGGCCTTCCCGCGCAAGGGCTTCATTCTGGAGACCCGAGAAAACCGGACCTACGCGCTGATCAACCTCGGCGCAGAGGTCGGCCCCCGCCAGGGGGTCGCTCCGGGAACCACGCTGAACATCTACCGTCGGAGCCGCCGAGCCTCTGCATCCGGAGGGACCGAGATCACCTTTGACCTCGTCGGCCAGATGCAGCTCGTCGAGATTCTCCCCAAAAACGCCTGGGGCCTTGTGGAGGAGAGCGTCCGGGAGCAGATCCTCAGCGGGGACGTGGTGCAGGTTGTTCCATAATGTCACCTCCGGATCAGACCGCTCAGGAGCCCCCCGGAAGCTCCCTGCACCCCGTTACGGCCACCAAGCAGGCTCTGCGCACAACCCTCCTCAAGGCCCGTCAAGCCCTACCTCCTGGGCAGCGTCGCCTCGCCTCGGCACAGATGTGGGCGCACCTGCTTGAGGAGCCCCGTTTCCAGCAGGCCCGGACCCTTCACCTCTTCCTGGGAACTCCGCACGAGCCTGACACGCTCTCCTGGATTCCGGAGCTGCAACGTCACGGGAAGACTCTGTTCGCTCCCCGGGTGCTCCCCGGGACGCCGTTGCTGGAGCACCTGCGCGTCAGTCCGGGGACTTCCTTGCGTCCGGGCGCTTTCGGAATTCTTGAGCCCGAAGGCCTCCCCGAACCTCCGGAGGTCCTCCAGCAGTTGGACCTCATCCTCATCCCCGGAGTTGCCTTTGACCAACGCGGCAACCGTTTGGGGTACGGCAAGGGCTACTACGACCGCTTCCTCTCACAATCCGGAGCGTTGCGCCTGGGGGTCGGCTTTGACTTGCAGCAGGTCGCCGAGGTGCCCACGGAGCCTCACGACCTCCCGATGCACGGGCTGCTCAGCGAGTCCGGGCTGACCTGGTGGGAGGCTTCATGAAGGGGCTGCTCCGATCGATCGCCGCGCTGCTGCTGGTGTTGGGTCTGGCCTACGCCTTCCGCTCCACGCTGCTCACGGCCTACGCCCGCTTCTTCACCGTCCATACGGCTACTCCGGGGGCGGACGCGGTTGTGATCCTCTCCGGGAACAGGCTTACCCGCTCTCCTCACGGAGTCGAGCTGGTCCAAAAGGAGTTTGCTCCGACCTTGTGGGTCACTGATGAAAGAGAGGGGAATTCACGCTTTGCCCACCTCTATCCCAGCAATCTTGAGTTTGCTCAGGCAGTGCTTGCAGAGGCCGGGGTCCAAGCCCCTGTGGAGGTCATCCCTTCGCTCAAGGGAGGAGCGACCTCGACCTTTGACGAGGCCTACGATACGCGTGTCTGGGCAGAGGCTCGAGGCTGGAATCGGGTGATCCTGGTCACAGATGCCTTTCACACGCGCCGGGCGCTGTATGCGTTCGAGAAGATCTTTGAGGGGAGTCCGGTGCAGTTGCAGATGTCAGCCGCACCGAATGAGGTCTATACAGAGGAAAACTGGTGGACCTCCGACGTCGGACTTCAGCACTATCTCACAGAAGGCCTCAAGTACCCGGTCTACCTACTGACCCGCCGGAACGTCTCGTTCGTGCGAAACGACTGAAGCCGCTCAAGCCACTTCCAGCAGAGACTCGGCGTTGTTTTCAGGCTCCGGGAGCCGGACCTCGTGATCCGTGCTGAACTGGTAGTCCTCAAAGACGTGTGCCGCACCCAATAGCTGATAGGTGCCATCCGACAAGGCCAAGGTCGTGTCCTTGAGACGGTAGGTGTAGTGCCCACATGTCCAGATCTTGAACTTGCGCATGTGCGTGCACAGGCAGGTCTTGTCTTGGATCTCGATTTTTCCGCCGTTGCTGTTTGCCAACTCCCGGTTGTAGGCCTCCACATAGGCGCACTTGCCGCCCTTGTCCAGGATGTAGCCAAAGGCTTCGCAGTTCGGTTTGATCCCGGAGCCAATTCCCGGAGAGTGCCGGAGCATGCGCATCGGGTAGCCTGTGGGAGAGACGGTGTTGACAATCACGTCCTCTTCCTTGGCCTTGAGATACTCTTGCTTCGCACTGTCCGGAAGTCCGCACTCTCGGGTGACCGTGAAGCGTGTGGCGACCTGAACGGCATCTGACCCGGACTCCAGAAACTCTACCGCATCCGTCCCGGTGAAGATCCCTCCTGCCGGGATCACCGGAATCTGCAGGTCATTCTCCTTGAGAAAAGCGATGACCTCCTGGGTGATCGTCTTCAGGTCGTAATCGGCCCAGTCCATGCCAAACCCCAAGTGTCCACCGGCGAGAGGACCTTCAACGACAATATAGTCCGGAAGGCGCTCGACACGCGCGGCTCGCTTGAGGAAGGGCTTGAGCGCACGGACCGAAGAGACGATGATCCCCAAGAGGGTGTCCCGGAAGCGTGGATGATCGGAGATCAACTCGAAGGAACTCAGGTGCAACCCGGCACTCATGGTGATGCCGTCGATGCCAGCATCCATCGCTGCCTTCAGGCGGGCTTGCAGGGTGTCCCGGGAGTTGTTCATCGTCAGCTTCTCCATGCAGTTGACAAAGATCGCTCCGCTGCCCTTCTTGGCGTTCATGGCGTTCTCGACATGCAGGCGCTGTGCGGCAGCCAGCTGTTCCAAGTCGAAATGCACTGCGGTCTTGTCGGTCAAGGACGCATTTGCCTTGTGGGCCTGGTACTTCTGCTGCACGAAGTTGGTGTTGTAGCGCCGATCGGAGACGGTCGGGACCATCGCGTCGGAAATGTGCCCGATTCCTCCCAGGCGTGCGGCCTCCAGGGCCAGAGCCGAAGTGGAGATGTCCACTCCCATTCCGCCGACCATGATCGGAACATACTCTTTTCCTCTGAGCTGCAGGCGAAAATCGTCAACTTTCTTTGTCATGCGTTTCTTTCCTCTTTAGATGCCTCCCAAGGGTGTCTGTTCTCAGCCACTTGTCTGAAAAGCATTGCAATGTCGCTTCCCAGAATTATGCTGAACACTACATTGTAACGGTTGGTAACTTCAACTGAAGCCAAATTCCCAGAGTACTGTTATCCGCTCCTTTCAGTATCATGACTCAGACCGCAAGACTGCTGGATGCTCTCAAGTTCTACCTCAAGGTTCAGGGCATCACCTACCGCAACCTGGCACAGCGCCTGAAGCTGAGCGAGTCGAGCATCAAACGCCTGTTCTCCGAAGAAAGCCTCTCTCTCAAGCGTCTGGAGCGGATCCTCAAGGTACTGGACCTCGACTTTTACGAGCTGGCCAAGATGACCCAGCGCAACGCCTCCGAGGTCCAGTCGGTACTGGACCCGGAGTTGCGCGAGGTTCTGGAGAGCAAACCGCGGATGCTGGTCTTTCTCTACCTGTTGACCTACGGCTACAGCCCGGAGGAGATCTGCCAGAACTTTGAGTTCACGCCCCCGGAGTTGAACGGTCTCCTGTTGGAGCTGGATCAGTTGAGGGCTTTGGAGCTTTATCCCAACAATCGCATCAAGCTCCGGATCTCCCGGCAGGCGCTGGTGAATCCGGACAGCCCTCTCTGGAAGGAGCTTCCCGCTTTTCCGGAAATGCCGGCGCGTCTGGAGCGACGTCCTCTGGTGCTTTCAAGAGAATCGGAGGCCGTGTTGCAAAAGGACTGGGATCGACTCCTCCGGCGAGCAGAGGAGTTGACCGAAGCAGACTCCAGCCTGCCTGCGGAAGAACGTAAAGCCTTTTTGCTGGAAATGGCTTGGGGGGAGGGGGAGCCTCGGCTGGTCAGGAACCTGCGACGGCCACCGCAGCTCAGTTCGCCATGATCGAGTAACCGCAGTCCACAAACAGCAGCTGCCCGGTGATCGCGGAGGCGGCATCGCTGAGCAGGAAGGCTGCGGCCTTGGCGACCTCCTGCTGGGACACGGTGCGCTCCATCGCCGAGTGCTCTCCGGCAACCCGGAGCATTTCGGAGAAGTTCTTGATCCCCGAAGCCGCCAGAGTTCGGACGGCTCCTGGAGAGAGGGTGTTCACCCGGATGTTCTCCGGGCCAAGCTGACGTGCCAGGTAGCGCGTTGAGGCCTCCAGAGAGGCCTTGGCTGTCCCCATCACGTTGTAGTTCGGTACCGCGAGCGTCGAACCGATAAAGCTGACGCTGATGATGCTCCCCGCTCCTCGCTTGCGCATCATCGGCAGAACCCCGTTGGTCAGGGGCAGGATCGAATAGGCGCTGATCTCCTGGGCCTTCCGGAAGCCTTCTCGGGAGGTTTCCGAGAAGGGGTTGCTCAGGTCCTGATGGTCTGCGTATGCGACGCTGTGGACCAGAAAGTCCATCTCATCCCAGTGGTCGCGCAACGCGGCCATCATCTTCTCAATCGAGTCATCCTCTCCGACATCACACTCGTGGATGAAGGTCGCGCCAACCTGTTCTCCGAGCTTTCGGACGTTTGCCTCAAAGCGTCCCTTGGGGTCTGTCAGGTACGTCAGGCCCAACTCGGCGCCGAGTGCATGAAGTTGCTCCACAATCGCCCAGGCGATGCTGCGTTGGTTTCCCACTCCCAGCACCAGCCCGCGTTTTCCAGAAAAATCGATCATTGCTTGTCTTCCGTGCGGTGATAGTGAAATCTCCCCAGCGCCTCTCCCAACCGGATCGGTTGTCCGACACGAATATTTCCCCACTCCACCTGACCAGGCTGAAACAGCAGCACCACGGTGGAGCCCAACTCGAACTGACCGAGCTCCTCGCCTCGGCGAATGGGAAAGGCAGGGTTCAGAATCGCATGACGCGTGGTCGCGTCAGGGCGATTTGAAATCTGGCCATCATATCGCACTCTGATACGTCCGACAACCGTTGCCCCCACTTTCACCAGGGCGCATTCTCCTGCAGAGGTCGTGATGAAAGACGTCAACCGCTCGTTGACCGCAAACAGTCCCTCCACATGCTCTACCCCCAAGGGGCTGACCGTCCAGAGGTCTCCGGGGATGTAGGAGAACGCCTGCACCTCGCCATCCACCATGCTGTGAATCCGGTGATAGTTGTGGGGAGCGAGGTAGATGGTCAAGAACTCTCCCCCCTCGTAACGCCGGGCCCGCTCCGGATCACCCAGGAGCGCCTCCACCGAATAGTCGATCCCCTTGGCCTGAATCAAGCGCCCGTCTCGGATGGTCCCGTACTGCCCAATCGTACCATCCACCGGACTGATCAGAGTGGTCTCGCCCGAAGCAATCGGCCGCATTCCCGGCTTGAGTTCCCGGGTGAAGAATTCGGTGAAATTGCGGTAGGCTCCCGGAGGAAGAGCGGCTTCCGACCAGTCGACCCCAAACGCCCAGGCAAAGGTGCGAATCAGGGGCTGGAGCAGGATTCCGGGGAGGGGAAGGTCCGCAACCTGCCCACACAGGCGGCTGAAGTGCTTGCGGGGCAGGTACTGGAGGAGGTGAAAGGCTAGCGGCTTGGGACCCATCACCTTTCAGGTTGCAGGGCGGGAGAACCCGAAGGTTCTCCCAGAAATGCCAGAATGCGCGAGCCGTCGATGATCTCCTCTTCGAGCAGGGTTTCTGCGATGCGGTGCAGCACGTCCAGGTTCTCCTTCAGGAGCTTGACTGCCAGATCGTGGTGCCCTTGAACCAGGCGCCGGACCTCCTCGTCGATCTCCACCGCCGTCTCTTCGCTGTACTCGCGATCCATCCGCATGTCGCGCCCAAAGATGTCGTGGGTTTCATCGCTTCCCAGAACGATCGGCCCCAGGGAGTCGCTCATCCCCCAGCGCATGACCATGTTCCGGGCCATGTCGGTCGCCTGCTGGATGTCGTTGCTCGCGCCGGTGGTGATCTCGTTGAAGATGACCTCCTCCGCCGCACGGCCTCCCATCGCCGTGGCGATGCGGTGACTCAGGTACTCGCGGTCATAGCTTCGGTTGTCGTTCTCCGGGAGGTACGAGGTCACGCCCATCGCCCGTCCGCGCGGCACGATGGTGACCTTGTGCACCGGGTCCGATTTCGGCAACAGCGACGACACCAGCGCGTGTCCGGCCTCATGGTAGGCCGTGGTGCGTTTCTCCTTGTCGCTCATCACCATCGACCGACGCTCCGGACCCATCAGGACCTTGTCCCGCGCCCACTCGAAGTCCGCCAGAGTCAGTGCCGTCTTGTTGTGACGTGCTGCTCCCAGAGCCGCTTCGTTGACCAGGTTCTTCAGGTCAGCACCGGAGAACCCGGGGGTTCCCTTGGCCACAACCGAGAGGTCCACCCCTTCAGACATCTGCACCTTGGCGGCATGGATCTTCAGGATTTCCTCACGTCCGCGCACATCCGGAAGAGGGACATGCACCTGCCGGTCGAAACGTCCCGGACGCATCAGGGCGGGGTCCAGTACGTCTGGGCGGTTCGTCGCCGCGATCACGATGATGCCTTCGGTGGCGTCGAACCCGTCCATCTCAACAAGCAGTTGGTTGAGCGTCTGCTCGCGCTCGTCGTTTCCGCTCCCCAGCCCAGCCCCCCGGCTCCGGCCCACGGCGTCAATCTCATCAATGAACACGATGCACGGTGCGTTGCGGCGGGCCTCCTCGAACAGATCCCGGACCCGGCTCGCACCAACGCCCACAAACATTTCCACAAAATCGGAGCCGCTCATGCTAAAAAACGGGACTCCAGCTTCTCCGGCAACGGCCTTGGCCAGCAAGGTCTTTCCGGTCCCGGGAGGTCCGGACATCAGCATCCCCTTCGGAATGCGCCCTCCCAGCTTGCGGAACTTGGCGGGGTCTCTCAAAAACTCGATGGTCTCGTGCAACTCCTCTTTGGCCTCCTGGACTCCGGCCACGTTCTCGAAGGTGATCTGCAGTTGATCCGGCTCAATCTTGTTGGCCCGACTCCTTCCCAGAGAGAACATCTTCCCGGCTCCTCCGCCCTGCATACGGCGCATCAGGAAGATCCAGATACCAAAGATCAGCAGGAACGGCCCCCAGTGGATGAACAGGCTCAGATACCAGGGCAGTCCAGGTTCCGGCATGAAGCTGAACTGCACCCCGTTCACTCGAAGCATCTCGACCACCCCCGGATGCTCTGGGGGGACATAGGTCCGGTAGGGGTTGCCATCCGCGAGGAACCCTTCGACACGCGAGTCTCCGATCATTTGAGCGCTGATGACTTCCCCGCTCAGCACCTGGCTCCGGAAGTCGCTGTAGATGATCTCATTGACCCGCGGGCCCATCGAAGATCCGTTGAACATGTTCACCAGGAACAAGGACAGGACCAAGATGCTGAGGATGATCAACAGATTTTCGCTCTTCATTCCTTTCATAAGTACTCTCGATGAGTTTCACCATTCAGAATGGTTTTGCTTTTTGAAAGTCTATCATACCTCGATTGACGGGATAAACGAAAAAACGAAATGTTACGCATTGCCCGGGTTCCCTGATTTGACTTGGTCTTTCCGGGGTCGGCTTTCAGGATATTTGAATTTTCTTCCTGAACCGACTCCGCAACCTTCTGCGCTTCCGGAATGTCCATTCCCACACTCATCCCCTCTCCTTGCATCAAAAGGTGTGAATTGGACCGCAACGGCCAGTGCCTGGGGTGTGGCCGGACGCTGGAGGAGATCGCTCGCTGGACCGCAATGTCGGCAAAGGAACGCGAGCAGATCATGGACCGCCTCCAGGCGGAGCCTCGACGTCCTTCGTGAAGCCTGCACCCGTCCTGCAGGAGCTGCGCGCTCTGATCCACATCGGTCTCCCGGTGGTGATCTCTCAGGTGCTGAGCCTCTCGATGCAGTTTGTCGACACCGTCATGTCCGGACATGCCGGCCCCAACGAGCTGGCCGCAATCGCCACGGCCAGCGCTCTCTTTCACCCGCTGGTCTGCTTCGTGATCGGAGTCCTGGTCGCCATGACGCCGATTGTCGCACAACTCCAAGGCTCCGGGCGTCACCGGCGCATTGCCCCGAGCGTGCGCCAGGGTCTGTGGGTCAGCCAGCTCCTGGCCTTGCTCAGCCTCCTCCTGCTTCCCAACCTCGAGCCGCTGCTGGAGGCCATGGAGTACGACCCGGAGGTGATCCGCATCACCGATGGCTACCTCGAGGCGCTCTGCTGGGGACTCCCGGCTGCCTATGCCTACCTGGCGCTGAAGCACGGACTGGAGGGGCTGGGGGTCACGCGTCCCAACATGCTCTTGAGCCTCCTTGGACTGGGGGTCAACGTCCTCGGCAACTACACGCTGATCTTCGGCAACTTCGGCTTTCCCCGGATGGGTGCGATCGGTGCAGGCTGGACCAGCGCGCTCGCCCACTGGATCATGCTCCTCGGAATGTGGCTCTACCTCCTGCGCTCTCGGAGGCTGCAACCTCTCAAATTTCTCTCCCGCTTTGACCCTCCTCGCTGGGGATATTGGCGTGAAATTCTGCAAGTCGGTCTGCCCAGCGGCTTGAGCTTTGCTGCGGAGGTGGGAATGTTTGCCGTGGTGGCCCTGATGATGGGAACGTTCGGAGTCGCCACTCTGGCGGCACACCAGATCTCGATGAACATCGCAGCGCTAACCTTCATGATCCCGATGGGCCTCTCTGTTGCCATCACCCAGCGTGTAGGCCATGCGGTGGGAAAGAAAGACTGGGATGCCGTCCGGTTTCGAGGAAGGGTCGGTGTGCTGCTCTGCGTGGCCTGCATGACCTGGACTGCCAGCGCGTTCTGGCTGCTTCCGGAGACGATCGTCTCCTTGTACACCAGCGACGAGGCGGTCACCGCCATGGCCGTGCAGATTCTGGCAATGGCCGCACTTTTTCAGCTTTCAGATGGACTTCAGGTCTCCGCCACGGGAGCCTTGCGTGGGCTGAAGGACACCCGAATTCCACTGATCGCCAACCTGGTCTCTTACTGGGGCGTCGGGCTGGTACTGGCCTATCTCCTGGGGTTTGTCTGGGAGACCGGACCGGTGAGCATCTGGGCTGGACTGATTGCAGGACTCACCGTGGCCGCAGTGCTGCACAACATCAGGTTCCACCTGCTCTCACGCCGGCCCCAAACCGTCCATCCGTGAACTCCCGGAAGGCACACCCTTCTGCGGATTACGACTCGAGCACCGAGACTCGGCGGTTGCCCAGCAACACTTCAGCCACCTGCCATCCGGAGTCTTCACGCACCCACCGCACCCCTTCAGCCAATGCTCCAACCTCCGGAGTCGCGCTCATCCCCAGCAGCTGGCGAGGATGCTCCGAGGCCCACTGAACGGCTTCGGAAAGAGGTGTTTTGAACCAACGGGTCACGTTGCGCACGCAGCTGGAGAGCGTCGCTGCCGAACCTGCAAGGCTCTGTGTCCCCGGGATGTAGACGATGTCCTGCTCCTGGCGCTCCAGCGGTACCGGCCCGAGTGTGTACCGTCCGGGGAGCGTGGCCGCACCGGCAGTGCCATCGGTGACCAGAATGGTCCGGGGAGACTGCTTGGCGCGCAAGTAGACGCCCAGTACGTGAGGCTGCACATGAATGCCATCCGCAATGAAGCTCGCGCTCAGGCCGTCTTCGGCGAGCTGCCGCAGGATGACATTGTCCGACTTGGGCAGGGGCGAGGCCGTTCCATTTCCCAGGTGGGTGGAAAGTGTCGCTCCAGCCTCCACGGCTTGGCGAACCTGGTCTCGGCTCGGGTTGCAGTGTCCGAGCGCCACAACGACTCCCTGCTCGACCCAACGCGGGATCAACTCCATCACGCCCTCCATCTCCGGCGCGACGGTAATCAGGCGGATGTTTCCTCCAGCCGCCTCTTGCAGGCGCTGGAAGTGGTCCCAGCGTGCGGGGGCCATGTCCTGATGCGGATGACAGCCCCGGAACCCTTCTTCCGGGTTGAGAAATGGCCCTTCCAGGTGATAGCCCACGGCCATCTCCCGTCCCAGGGCAGAGGCCTGTCTCCCGGCCTCCAACGCCCGAAAGCATCCGGACTGCCAAGCCTCATCGCCGGTGATCACAGTGGGGAGGCACCGCGTCACTCCGGAACGCAACATCGCTTCCATTGACCGCTCGAAGGCCTCCGGAGTCATCGTGGGCTGGTTGTAGTCCACGCCAGCAAATCCATTGATCTGCAGATCGCACAGGCCAGAACTCCAGACGGAGGCGCCGGTGGGCTCGGCTTGCGCTTCCGGAGACGTCCAACCGGCTCTCAGAACCCCGGAGTCGCTGGTGGCCGGGAGGTGTGGGTCGTTCCAAAGCATCGACGCGCCTCAGAGTCCGAAGATGCTGGAGAAGCCCATGCGCTCACTCAGGTCCTCCATCTGCTTCCTGGACGGCCGCTTGCCCCGGTTGTCTGCCGCCTTGAGCACGGAGGGCAGGAGGTTCACATCTCCAACCGAGTTGAGAAACAACCCGTCGTAAGAGAGCAGCCAGTTGACCGCACGCTGGATATCCTTCTCCTGCTCCAGAGGCTGATACCAGGTGGTCCGGTTCTTCTCGGCATTTGCCGCCCAAGGCCCCCGGGCAATCGACTTGATGGTCTGCACCGCCAAGTTGCGCTCCTTGCAGAGTTCCCAGGTTTCCATAAAGTCCGGACCGTAGGTTTCATGCTGTGCCGCGAAGTAGTTCCAGGGCATCAGCACCGAGTCGAAGTTGAACCGTCCGAGGCTGCGCTTGTGCATGGTCGCCACGTTCCAGCCGTGACCCGTCACTCCGATGTACTTGACCAGCCCGGCCTCTCGGGCTTCGATGCACGCCTCCAGCGCTCCACCTGCCGAGAGAGCCTGTTCCCACTCGTCCGGATGAATGAGGGCGTGCAACTGAATCAGGTCCACGTGGTCGGTACAGAGCTTGTCCAGCGACTCGTGGATCTGCTGCCTGGCGCCGGCGTAATCGCGAATGCCCGTCTTCGTTGCCAGAAAGAACTGCTTGCGGTGGCGCTTCATCCAAGGGCCAATCCGCTTCTCCGAATCTCCGTAGCTTGCGGCTGTGTCGATGTGGTTGATGCCATGCTCAAAGAGCAGGTCAAGCACCTGGTCGGCCGTGGACTGGTCAACTCCTCCCAAGGCCGCACCTCCAAAGAGAACGGCTGAACTCATGTGACCGGTTCGGCCAAACTTTCGCTTTTCAATCGTCATGCTTGCGTTTCCTCATGCGGGTTTGAAGTCTGCAGACTCTCTCATTGCGCGAGAAAGTCGCGTGTGCCCTGACGCCTCAGCCTCAAGGGGGTTCGGTGGGACAAAGGCCCGCCCGGAGCGGTAGGGTTCCGAGTCGATCTCGACGTGCCGGATGGCGGGAGAGCGACGCGCTCGGGCGGCGACCTCCTCCAGCAGTTCGGGGAACTCCACAAACGCGCTCGGAGCCTCCACCTCGATGCGCATCACGTCCTGCTGGACACGGCACCGGACCACATTCCACCCGGTGCGTTCTCGAATCAGCGACTCGGCCCAGTCGATGACCTCCAGCACCGGTGCCGAGACCGGAGTTCCAGTATAGAGGCGGCTGGCCAGGCATGGAGAGGCCGGCAGCTCCGCAAAAGGCAGGCCCATCTCCCGGGCCAGCTCGCGGATCTGTGTCTTGCTGAACTGCGCCTCCACAAAGGGATGCCGAACCTGCGCCAACTCCGCGGCTTGGAGTCCAGGACGAAACTCCTGCAGGTCGTCCGTGTTGGTGCCGCTCATCAGGACTCCGGAGGGATCCAGCACGTCTCGGATTCGACCAAGGGACTGGTAGAGGTGGCTTTTGCAGTAGAAGCAGCGGTTCACCGGGTTGGCCAGATACTGCGGATCCTCAAACTCTCCGGCATTCACCAACTGCAGATCCCAATTCTCCTGAGCCGCCCAGCGCTGCACCCTGCGGGTTGCTGCCTCCGGGACTGCAGGCCCGACTGCGTGGGCGACCTGCGTCCTTCCTGCGTCCAACCGATGAGCAACCGTGGCGAGCAACAAGCTGTCCACCCCTCCGCTGCAGGCGACTACCCGGAGGGACGGACCGTTCAGGACAGACTCCAGCCGGCTCCAGAGGTTCGTGTGGTTCATGTGTCCTTTCCATGCTTCCGGATGCGGCTTCCCCAGGCCTCCCGGATGCGCGCCTCAACCCAGAGCATGCTTTCTCCCGTCTCCTGGGCGATACGCTCCACGTCATCATGCTCGGGTTTCCAGTGCAGCAGTTCGTCTCCCAGCTGTCCCGTCCGGACCGAGACCGGGCCCCACTCGCTCGGAAAGTGTTCATGTTGAGAGAGAAGTTTCAACCGAGAGACCGGAACCACGCGCACCCCGTAAGTGCCCGCCTGTTTCATCATCCAGCGGATCAGCGCATCACGATTCGGCTCGGTGCAGAGCAGCACCAGCTGCTGTCCCAACCGCCCCTTCTTCCCCCACACCGGAGAGGCCCAGGCATCCAGCGCGCCTTCCTGCAAGGCGAGCTTCAGGCAGCTCGCCAGGATCTGAGGGCTCACATCGTCCAGGTTGGTCTCCAGACGCAGCAGGGTTTCCGACTCCAGCAGCTGGTCTCCAAGCTGCAGCTCCAGCACGTTCGGATGCTCAAAGTCCTTGGATCCGCAGCCCACGCCCCCTGCAGGTTTCAGCAGCGGAGAAAGCTCGGTGTAGGCAGACACCCAGCGGTTGAGAAATGCCGCACCGGTGGGAGTGACCAGCTCCGAATCCAGTGGAATCCGGTGCCAGGAGGCATCGGCCAGGAGAGCACGTACTGCCGGAACCGGCAACTCGGTGGTCCCGTGGGAGTAGCGCACCGAGCCGAGACCTTCCACCACAGGGGTCGAGGTCACGCTCCGGATCTTCCAGTAGTCAAGCGCCACAGCAATGGCCGTGATGTCCACAATCGTGTCCACCGCGCCCACCTCGTGAAAGTGCACCTGCTCCAGCGGTACCTGATGCACCTGCGCTTCGGCCTCTCCCAAGGTTCGGAAGAGGTCGATGGCGACCCGTTGAACAGGCTCCGGAAGCTTTGAACGCTGTAAAATTTCCAGGATGTCCCGGAGGTGGCGGTGCCGGGTCTGCTCCTCCCACTCGACCTGAAACTGCACCGCATCCCGACCTCCCTTCCGAACCTGCTGGTGCCGGATGCGCCAGCCCTCCAGCGCCAGGCCGTTCAGGCTGGCTTGCAGGTGTTCCCAGGGCAGGCCGAGGTCGAGAAATGCGCCAACGAGCATGTCTCCGCTGATTCCGGAGGTGCAGTGGACGTGGAGGTGCATCAGGGCCTGTTGATCAAGCTGGCGAGAAATCCGGCCCGGAAGCCGGCGTTGATGTTCACCGCACAGAGGTTGGAGGCGCAACTGTTCAACATTCCGAGCAGCGCAGTGACGCCTCCAAACGCCGTCCCGTAGCCCACCGAGGTGGGGATGCCGATCACCGGGCAGCCGACCAGCCCCGCGATGACGGTCGGGAGGGCGGCCTCCATTCCGGCAGCAACCACGATCACCCGGGCCTGCAGGAGCCGCTCATGCCTCTGGACAATGCGCTGCAGTCCGGCCACCCCGAGGTCTTCAATGACCTCGGTTCGGCTGCCCGTGAGCCTCGCGGTGTGCCAGGCTTCCCAGAGCACCGGCTGATCCGTAGTCCCAGCACTGATCAGCAGCACATCGCCCAGCAAGGAGTCTTCTGTGGTGCGATCCAGGAAGAGGCAGCGCGAAACCTCGCAGTAGCCCACCTCCGGGAGGCGCCGTTTTGCTGCGGCGTACTGCTCCGGAGTCGCGCGAGTTCCCAGAATGGAAGAGTGCGGGCTGGCCCTGTTCAGCGAAACCAGAATCTCCGCAACCTGCGTTTCGGTCTTGCCCTCACAGTAGATCACCTCCGGAAAGCCCTTGCGCAACTCGCGGTGGTGATCCACCTCGGCAAACCCCAGCGTCTCCACCTGGAACGCGCGCAATTTTCCCAGCGCCTCCGGTGGAGCCAACTGTCCGGCAGCCACCTGTTCAAGCAGGCGGAGCGCCTCTTCAGGGTTCACGACACGCCCTCCACATCAGGCTCGAGTTGCCTTCACTGACGCCCCTTCTCAAAGTTGTTGAGCGTTGGATCGATTGTGGAGCAAGACCACGCCCGGACCGTCCAGACGTTGAACTGCGGCTTGAGCCACTCCGGAGCCTCCAGGGAGCCCGCGTAGACCGAGATCACGCCGGGCCGGCTGGAGTTGCTCCCGAAGAGCAGGGATCCGCAGTCCGGACAGAACGACTTGCTCATCTCGCTTCCGCTATCTGCGGTGTGCGCAAAGGACTTTGGGGTTCCGGAGAGCAGCTGGAACTGCCCCTCCTTGAAGAAGGCAATGGTGGCGAAGCCGGCACCCGTGGCACGTTTGCAGTCGAGGCAGTGGCAGTTGCCCTGCATCGCCGGCTCTCCGGTCACTTCAAAGGTAACGGCGCCACACAGGCATCGCCCGGATGTTGAACTCATGAGGTGCTCCTGGCAGAACGTTGACGTTGAGGGTTTCGGGAAGCATTCTCCCCGAAACAGCGGGGCATCGCTCCCCAAAGATTGGGAAGAGTCCCCAAGGTTCCTTTTGATTTCAGGCCGCAGGCTGACGGTGGGCGGCCGCGTAGCGTCCGGTAACGTGGTGTTCCAGCTGGCGCTCGATGTCGGTCAGCAGTCCGCTGGCCCCAAAGCGAAACAGTTCCGGGGTGAGCCAGGGACCGCCCAGCTCCTCTTTCATCAGAATCAGCCACTCCAGCGCCTGCTTGGCGGTCCGGATGCCTCCTGCCGGCTTGAAGCCAACTTGGAAGCCGGTGCGCTCTTCGTGTTCGCGGATCATCCGGACCATGGTCAGGCTCACCGGGAGGGTGGCGTTCACGGACTCTTTCCCGGTGGAGGTCTTGATGAAATCTGCTCCGGCCTGCAGACAGACCGCGCTCGCTCGCGCCACATTCCGGAGGGTTCCCAGGTCTCCGGTGCCCAGAATGGTCTTCAGGTGCGCCTCTCCACAAGCTTCTCGGTAGGCTGACACCTCGTCATGCAGCGCCTGCCAGTTACCGGTCAGCACATGTGAGCGCGTAATCACGATGTCAATCTCCCGAGCCCCGGCCTCCACCGAGGCCCGGATCTCTGCGAGCTTCACAGGAAGCGGGCTCAGTCCATGAGGGAACCCGGTGGAGACCGCCGCCACCGGAACGCCTGAGCCTTCCAAGGCCCGGACCGCCGTCTCCACAAACGCGTGATAGACGCACACCGCCCCGACCTTCAGGTTCAGCGACTCAATCCCCAGGCTCCGGACCAGGTCTTCACGTAGCGGACGACGAGCCTTGGCGCACAAGCGTCTCACGCGGTCCGGGGTGTCATCGCCGGAAAGGGTTGTCAGGTCCATGCAGGCGATCGCCTTGAGCAGCCACGCTGCCTGCCACTGCTTCTTCACGCTGCGGCGCGTTCCTAGCGTTGCGGCTCGACGCTCCGAGGCGCTGCGGTTGACGCGAAGCCCTGACACCCACTCCAGATCCAGTTCGCCTATGGGGTTGCGCAGCGGTGTTGTCTCCATTTTTCAATGTCCGTTCAGAGGTCTTGAGGCCCCGTGTGTTTCTGCAGAGAAAGCGCCAGGGGTCGATTGGGAACGTAGTGTAAACGAACTTTCCGCAATGCGTAAGCAGAAACCCGTTGAACGGCCCAAAACCGAGATGAAATTTTTGCTTGACAAGATTTTCTCATCCCCTGTAGAGTTGGTGAGCAATTAATCGTTGGTGATCATAGCTGCCATTTACCCAGCTATCTCCACTTACGATTGATCGTCCCTTTAAGTTCAAAGGGGCACCAACAGGTCCTAACCCTTGGCTTGAAGGCATGGGAATTTTCTTGTGCAGAAAGCCATAACTGATCAACGGAGAAGAAAATGCGTCGCATATCCAAGCTGACCAAAACATTTGCTGGCCTTGTCGCCGGCTTGGCAGTGGCTTCAGTTGCCTCCACGACCGTCACCGCGGAGGAGATCACTATCGCCACAGTCAATAACAACGACATGATCGTGATGCAGAAGCTGGCCCCGAAGTGGGAGCAGGCTACAGGCAACAAGATCAACTGGGTGGTGCTTGAGGAAAATGTCCTTCGTCAGCGAACGACTCAGGACATCGCAACCAATGGGGGTTCTTTTGACATCATGTTCATTGGTGCTTACGAGACCCCGATTTGGGGAGCCAACGGCTGGCTGACCTCACTGAATGATTTTGGAGATGATGCGGGTTATGATGTCAACGACATCTTTCAGCTCGTAAGAAATGGCTTGTCGGCAAACGGCAACCTTTATGCGGTTCCGCTGTATTCGGAAACATCCTTTACGTATTACCGTACGGATGTCTTCAAAAAGGCGGGGATCTCCATTCCCAAGGAGCAGATCACCTATACAGAGTTTGCCGACATGGTTTCCAAGGTCCATGACCCGGAAAACGGCATCTACGGCACCTGTCAGCGTGGTAAGGCTGGCTGGGGAGAGAACATGGCTTTTGTTGGAACGCTTGCAAATGCCTTTGGTGCTCGCTGGTTCGACGAAAAATGGCAGCCGCAGCTGGACTCTCCTGAGTGGAACGCTGCAATCGAGTACTACGTGAATCTGATGACCAACTACGGACCTCCGGGAGCAACCGGAAACGGTCACAATGAAAACCGTGCCCTGTTCAAGGACGGCAAGTGTGCCACTTGGATTGACGCGACTTCCGCTGCGAATGACGTTCGCAACCCAGCCAACTCCTCTGTCGCTGACAAGACCGACTTCTTCCAGGCCCCGAAGCAGGCCACTGCAAAAGGAACCGGTTGGTTCTGGTCTTGGGCCCTGGCGATCCCGGCAAGCTCCACCAAAGCGGACGTTGCCAAAGACTTCCTGAAATGGGGGACCTCGAAAGAGTACTTCCAGATGGTGGGTGAAACCGAAGGCTGGGTGGCGGTTCCAAGTGGAACTCGTGCCTCCATTCACGAGGACCCACGTCTGCTGAAAGCGGCACCGTTTGCGGCCAGCATCAAAGACGCCATCTTCTCGGTGGACCCTGCAGATCCCTCCCTGTTGCCGGTTCCTTACACCGGTGTTCAGTTTGTCGCCATTCCTGAGTTCCAGGGAATCGGCAACTACGTAGGACAGCAAGTAGCTGCTGCATTGGCAGGCTCTCAATCGATTGAAACTGCTTTGGCCAACAGCCAAAAGTTCGCCCTTCGTGAGATGACCAAGGCGGGTTACTACAAGTAAGGTCTCAAAGAATGCGGGCCGATCTGAGGGTCGGCCCGTTTTTCTTGCGCGAATGACGTTCGCAGTCCAGTCAACTCCTCCAGTTGCTGACAAGACCAATTTCTTCCAGGCCCCCAAGCGGGCAACTGCAAAAGGGGCCGGTTGGTCTTGGGCCTTGTCCTCCCAGCAAGCTCCACCAAAGCGGACGTTGTAAAGACTTCCTGAAATGGAGAGTCTCAAGCAAGTATTTGCAGGCTGGTGAAACCGAAGGCCAGGGGTTGGTTCCGAGCGGAGCTTGTGCTCCCATTCACGAGACCCCACGCCTGCTGAAAGCGGCCCCGTTTGTGGCCAGTATCAAAGACACTGTCTTCTCGGCTGAACCTGCTCCCAGTTCCTGGCACCAGTATACAATTTGTGGCCTTCCTGATTCCCAAGGAACCGGCTACCACGCAGAGCAACAAGACGCTGTAGCATTGGCAGGCTCTCAACCCGGTTGAAACCGATTTGGCCAACAGCCAAGAGTTTGCCCTTCGTGAGACGACCAAAGCGGGCTACCACCAGTAAGATTTGATTAAAGAGTGCGAGCCGGTCCCTGAAGATCGACCTGCTTTCTTGATAATTTCGACCCAACTGTTCACATGGCAACCAAAGCTTCCCGCGCCGCCGCGAGGATGATGATTTCACCGGCCGTACTGCTTTTGCTGGGCTGGATGATCGTACCGCTTGTGCTGACAGTCTATTTCTCGTTTCTGAGATACAACCTGATCACGCCAAGTGGGAATCCATTTGTGGGGTCTGAAAACTACTACTGGTTTGTCACTGATCCCAGCTTCGAAGAGGCCATGATCAATACTTTGTTATTGGTCGGGGGTGTCCTCTTGATTACGGTGATCGGAGGAATCCTGCTTGCTCTGTTGCTGGATCGGCCCATGTTCGGGCAGGGGATTATTCGGGTCATGGTCATTGCACCTTTCTTTGTGATGCCTACCGTTTCCGCCCTTGTCTGGAAAAACATGTTCATGAATCCAGTGAACGGAATCTTCGGGCGCATCGCAACCGGCCTGGGCTTTGAAGCAATTGATTTTTTTGGTCAGATCCCACTCACCTCAATCATCGTCATTGTCAGTTGGCAATGGCTCCCGTTTGCCACACTGATTCTCTTCACAGCACTGCAATCGCTTGATCAGGAACAGATTGAGGCGGCTGAGATGGATGGCGCAAATCGGTTGAGCCGATTCTGGCACATCATGCTTCCGCACCTATCTCGAGCGATCACGGTCGTGATCTTGATTCAGACCATTTTCCTGCTCTCGATTTTTGCAGAGATTCTCGTCACCACAAACGGTGGACCAGGTACCGCAACGACTAATCTTACCTATCTGATTTACGTGTCTTCGTTGTTACAGTTCGATGTTGGAATGGGAAGTGCCGGTGGTGTCATTGCTATCATTTTGGCCAATATCGTTGCGATCTTCCTCATGCGGATGATCGGCAAGAATCTCGACGCATAGGTGAGAACTCATGGCACGCGCAGTTACCAGCTCAGTCAAGATCACCAACACCATAATAGCCGGGCTTTTCGGTTCCCTGCTTTTCTTCCCAATCCTTTGGATTCTGATCCTGTCTTTCAAAACAGAGGAAGATGCCATCCGGGCCCCACTGGAAATCTTGTTCAGTTCCGGCTGGACCCTGGAAAGCTTCAGCACCGTCCAGGCAAGATCTGATTACCTAAAGCACTTTTCCAACTCGGTGATCATTTCGCTTGGGTCCACATTTCTTGGTTTGTTGGTCGCCGTCCCTGCAGCTTGGTCGATGGCATTCGTTCCTGCCAAAAGGACAAAGAATGTTTTAATGTGGATGCTGTCCACAAAAATGCTGCCTCCTGTTGGGGTGTTGGTACCGATTTACCTGATTTTCCGCGACCTTGGTCTCCTGGATAGCCGCCTGGGACTCACTGTTGTGTTGATGCTGATCAACTTGCCGATCATCATTTGGATGCTCTACACCTACTTTCGAGAGATTCCAAATGAAATTTTGGAAGCTGCACGAATGGACGGGGCTTCCTTGCGCAGTGAGGTCCTTTACGTCCTGACCCCAATGGCGGTCCCGGGAATGGCTTCCACCGTTTTATTGAACATCATTCTGGCCTGGAATGAGGCATTCTGGACATTAAACCTGACGGCAGCACAAGCAGCCCCTCTTACAGCTTTTATCGCCAGCTATTCCAGCCCTGAAGGATTGTTCTACGCAAAACTCAGTGCGGCCTCAGTGATGGCAATCGCCCCAATCCTGATCATGGGCTGGTTTAGTCAAAAACAACTTGTTCGCGGACTCACTTTTGGTGCGGTGAAGTAAGGAAAAATCATGGGACAAATAACTCTCAAGCAAGTCAGTAAAAATTTTGACGAATTGACGGTCATCCCACCGCTGAATCTGCAAATTGAAGATGGTGAGTTTGTCGTCTTTGTCGGCCCTTCTGGCTGTGGGAAATCCACGTTGTTGCGATTGATTGCCGGGCTGGAGGATGTCACCGAAGGGGCCATCTTCATTGACGGTCAGGATGCCACAACCCTTCCTCCTGCCAAGCGAGGGTTGGCAATGGTGTTCCAGAGCTATGCGCTCTACCCCCACATGACTGTTCGCAAGAATATTGCCTTTCCACTGCGCATGGCTGGCTTGGAGAAGGCAGAACAAGACAAGCGGATCGAATCGGCAGCGAAAGCACTCAACCTTACTGACTACCTTGATCGGAAACCAAGTCAGCTGTCTGGTGGACAACGGCAGCGTGTTGCCATCGGGCGAGCCATCGTTCGCGAGCCAAAGGCGTTCCTGTTTGATGAGCCGCTGTCGAACCTTGATGCCGCTTTGCGTGTTGGCATGCGCCTAGAAATCAGCGAGTTGCACAAGCGCTTGGCGACAACCATGATTTATGTTACGCACGACCAAGTCGAAGCCATGACCATGGCCGATAAGATCGTAGTGATCAACGCCGGAGTGATCGAACAGGTGGGATCGCCACTTGAGCTGTATCGTGCCCCCAAAAACTTGTTCGTTGCCGGATTCATCGGATCTCCCAAAATGAATTTTATTGAAGGAGAGCGAGCTTCCGAACACGGTGCCCATACGATAGGGATTCGGCCGGAGCACATTGACGTCTCCGAAAACGAAGGTCGCTGGAAAGGAACGGTGGGACTTTCTGAACATTTGGGTTCGGATACCTTTTTTCACATTCAAGACAGCAGCCTACAGCGTCAAGTGACAGTCCGCGTCAGTGGTGAGGTTGGTTTCGCTCAAGGGGACACCATCTACATGACCCCGAGGCCAAACATGATTCACAAATTCGACTCAAAGGGAGATAGAATCCAATGAAACGTTTAGGAGGCAAGTCTGCCCTGATTACCGGGGCAGCAAGAGGAATCGGCCGGAGCATTGCAGAAGCCTACGTCCGTGAAGGTGCCCAGGTGATGATTGCGGATTTGCTGGATGATGCGGCTCAGGCCTTGGCCAAGGAACTCGGCTCTCAGGCCCGGAGCACCCGTATGGATGTCACCGATCAGACTTCCATTCAGGAAGCCGTCAGCGCGACTGTCGAAGCCTTCGGAGGCATCGACTTGCTGGTGAACAATGCCGGTATTTTTGACATGTGCCGCCTGGAAGAAATCACGGAGGAGCGCTATCGCCATCAGTTTGATGTCAATGTGGCCGGAACCATCTTCACCTGCCAGGCGGCAGTCCCTCACATGATCACGCGTGGCGGCGGAGCGATCATCAATTTTTCGTCACAGGCCGGACGTCGAGGTGAGCCCTATATCGTCCTCTACTGCGCTACCAAAGCCGCGATCATCAGTGTGACCCAATCCTTGGCGCTGGAGTTGGCCAAGCACAACATTCGGGTCAATGCGATTGCTCCGGGAGTCATCGACACTCCCATGTGGGATCATGTTGACTCTCTCTTTTCCCAATACGAAAACCGTCCGCTTGGAGAAAAGAAGCGTTTGGTCGGGGAGTCAGTTCCACTTGGTCGCATGGGCGATCCGCGAGACATCGCAGATCCTGCTGTATTTCTGGCGTCCGATGATGCTCGATACATCACTGCACAGACCTACAATGTCGATGGTGGCAACTGGATGAGCTGATTTTGTCTGAACTGCCCAAGATGCCAAAATTTGTGATCTTCGACTGTGATGGGGTTTTGCTGGACAGCGAAGTCATCGCCGAGCAGGCCCTCCACCTCCAAGCCCGCAAGTTCCTCACGGATCACAGCTCTCCTGATCATCCGCTGCGAGACCTGCAGGCCTTTTCCCGCTGGGTGGACCAGCGACTGGGGCAACCGGTCCAGGTCATCCTGGCCCAGCTCGCCCAGGAGTGTGACGTCGCGCTGGCTCCGGAGCAGGCGACCCAGATGGAACAGCAGATTGAAGATGACCTGATCCCAGAGGTTCGCGCCATCCCGGGAATGCGGGAGTTGCTGACCGAGCTTCCTCAGCCTTGGGCGGTAGCCTCCAACAGCTCCTGTTCCAGACTGCGGGCCACGCTGTCGGCCGCCGGACTGTGGGATGTATGCCGTCCGCACGTGTTCAGCACAGAGTCCTTTCGTCCCAAGCCGGCTCCCGACCTGCACCTGCACATTGCCCAAAAATATCGAGTTCTGCCTCGAAACACCTTGGTTTTGGAGGACTCTCCCACCGGAGTGCAAGCCGGCCTGAACGCAGGCATGACGGTCTATGGATTTGCCGGCGGGAGCCACATGACCCCTCAGCACCTCCAACGGCTGGCAGAGTCTGGCATCTCCGGGATGGTGCAGGATGTTCCGGAGCTTCGGCAACTGCTCACTCAACATGCTCTTCAAGAGACCTGAAATGAACACGTCCCTGTCTTGGAACCAACTCGCCACGCTCTCTCAAGTGCAGACCCCTCGCTACCGGCGGGAGGAGCAATCTCCAGGGATCATTCACATTGGTTTGGGGAACTTCCACCGGGCCCACCAGGCTCTGTACCTGGAGGACCTCTTCAATCAGGGAAAGGCGCTGGACTGGGGCATTCTTGGGGCTGGGGTCCGTCCGGGAGATGCCCGGGTGCGCGATGCCTTGCAGTCACAGGACTGGCTGACCACGGTTGTCGAGTTGGAACCCGGGGCACGCCGAGCACGCATCTGCGGGTCCATGCTGGATTTTCTTCCGGTAGAGCCCACCAACGCAGCCTTGATTCAGGCGTTGGCCAACCCCCGGATCCGAATCGTCTCCCTGACGATCACCGAAGGCGGCTACTGCATCAACTCGGCAACCGGGACGTTTGACCCGGATCATCCGGAGATCGTCGCGGACGCCCGCAACCCGCAAGCTCCCCAAGGCGTCTTCGGCACCCTGCTACAAGGGCTACGACTCCGTCGTGAGTCCGGGGTCGCTCCGTTCACGGTACTCTCCTGCGACAACCTCACCGGAAACGGCAAGGCGACGCGGAATGCGGTGGTCGGCCTCGCTCAACAGGTTGATCCGGAGTTGGCCCGCTGGGTGGAGGACGAGGTGGCCTTTCCGGACGGGATGGTCGACCGAATCACCCCCGTCACCACAGACCGGGAGAAGGCCTTGCTGCAAGAGCAGTTCGGCATCACGGACCGCTGGCCCGTCTTCTGTGAGCCGTTCCGTCAGTGGGTGCTGGAAGATCACTTTCCACTCGGGCGTCCGGAGCTGGAGGAAGTTGGAGTGACCTTCACCAACCAGGTGGCGGCCTTCGAGTTGATGAAACTGCGCATCCTGAACGGGAGCCACGCCTCGATTGCCTACCCGGGGGCACTGCTCGACCTGCACTTTGCCCACGAGGCGATGGAGCACCCCGCCCTCCGGAAATTCCTCCAGCGGATGATGCAAGAGGAGGTCATTCCGATTGTTCCTCCAGTGCCCAAAACGGACCTGTCCGACTACTTCCGGCAGATCGAGTCACGCTTCTCCAACCCGGAGATTGCAGACACAATCTCGCGCCTGGCCCAGGATGGATCCAACCGTCAGCCCAAGTTCATCCTGCCCTCCACCCAAGACCGCATCCGGCAAGGCCTTCCGGTGGACGGGCTCGCGCTGGTCAGCGCTCTCTGGTGTCGCTACCTGCAAGGGACCAGCGAATCCGGGGCACCAATTGACGTGGACGATGTGAACGGAGATCGGCTGGTTCCTGCTGCCCACGCAGCCTCAGAGCGCCCGGAGGCGTTCCTGGAGGTAAGGGAGGTGTTTGGAGATTTGGGACAAGCTCCGGCTTTCCAGAAGACCTTTGCCAAAGCGCTGGCTCGCCTGAGTTCTGCCGGGGTGCTTCAGGCTCTGGATCACTACGCCTCTGGGCAGTAATGCCTCCGGAAGAGCAGATCGTAGGCTGGGTTGAGGAACGATACCCAGCAGACCGCTCGTAGTCTGGGTTGAGGAACGATACCCAAATGCCTCCGGAAGAGCAGATCCCGTAGAAATCAACCGAGTCCCCCCAAACCAGCACGTCATACGAATCAGGAGCCCTCTGAAATGAAGAAAATTGTGGTTGTTGGAGAAATCCTTGTTGAGATCATGGCAGATCATCCCGGTGAGGGATTTCTGGAGACCATTGCCTTAACGGGTCCTTTTCCGTCTGGAGCACCAGCAATTTATATCGATCAAGTGGCCAAGATGGGGCAGCCTTGCGCCATCATCTCCTCAGTGGGAAAAGATGACTTTGGCCGCGTCAACCTTGACCGGCTGGAGCGTGATGGCGTTGATACCTCCGGCATTGCCATCGACTCGGAACGCCCCACAGGGACAGCGTTTGTCCGCTACCGAGAAGATGGAGGGCGTGATTTTGTGTTCAACATTCGGCACAGCGCCTGCGGTCGAGTCCCCACTCTGGAGGTCGCGCAGCGTCTGCTGGACACCGCGGATCACCTGCACGTGATGGGGTCCTCTCTCTCCAGCCCAGAGTTCATTGAGGTCAACCTCACCGCAGCACACTCCCTGAAGGAGCGTGGCGGGACCGTGTCTTTTGATCCCAACCTCCGTAAAGAGATCCTTGATTCTCCCGGAATGCGCGAAGCCATGGCCAAAATTCTTGCAGTCACGGACGTGTTTCTGCCAAGCGGAGAGGAACTCTTTCTGCTGACACAGTCCACCACTGCCGAGGGGGCCGTTTCAGAGCTGCTGGGTCAAGGCATCGACGTCATTGTCCACAAACAGGGAGCAGACGGTGCCCGATACTATGATCGCACAGGCAATCACTTTGCTCCCGGTTTTGCGGTGAGGGAGGTTGACCCGACAGGTGCCGGAGACTGCTTTGGAGGAGCGTTTACAACCCTATGGCTTCGCGGTGAGGCTCCGGACAAGGCGTTGCGCTACGCCACCGCTGCGGGGGCCTTGGCGGTCACCCAAAGAGGCCCGATGGAGGGAAGCACCAGCCTGCAGGACCTGGAGGCCTTCCTTCAAGCTCAAACGAACCCCTGACCTCAAAGCCCCCCATGGACATCCAAGAACTGATCTTCAAGAACAGAGCAGGCAGCCAAGTTGGCCTGCCAAGCTTTTGTACGGCAAACGAAACGGTCCTGCGTGCGCTGCTCAAATTTGCCGTTGAGCGGCACTTGCCCATCCTGATCGAGGCAACCTGCAACCAGGTCAATCAAGATGGAGGGTACACCGGGATGCAGCCGCAGGATTTTGTCACGTGGCTCTCACAGCTTTCCGAGCAGGCCGGGATTTCAGACGGCCAGATGCTCTTGGGGGGAGACCACCTGGGGCCAAACCCGTGGAGAAAGGAGCCCGTTGACCAAGCGATGGCAAAAGCGGAAGTGTTGGTCCGAGAGTATGCAAAAGCCGGATTCCGAAAAATCCACCTTGACGCGAGCATGGCTTGTGGACAGGAGCCTCGACCCAGTTTCACCGAGATTGCCCGCAGGGCAGCCCGGCTCTGTCGAGTTGCTGAAAAAGCCTCCCCGGATCCCTCTGCCTTGATCTACGTCATTGGCACCGAGGTCCCGGTTCCTGGAGGGGAAACCGACGAGATGTCCGGGTTGCAGATCACGAGCCCAGAGCGCTTGGAGCAGACGATCGAGACCCATCAGCAGGCCTTTCATGACGAGGGGGTGGAGGACGCATGGAGCCGTGTGGTCTCGGTGGTTACTCAGCCCGGAGTGGACTTCAACCACACCTCCGTTCACCGCTTTGAGCCCAACAAGGCAAAAGGGCTGGCCTCAGCGATTCAAAACTACAACGGACTGACCTTCGAAGGACACTCGACTGACTATCAGCCCACCTCCTCGCTGGGAGAGTTGGTCAACCATCACGTCTTCTTCCTCAAGGTTGGACCGGAGTTGACGTTTCGATTTCGCGAGGGAGTTTTTGCTCTCGCTGCGATTGAAGATCTGCTTTACCCCGAAACACGCTCGAACCTCAAGGAGGTTGTGGATGCCGCGATGGCGCAAAGCCCGGGTGATTGGGATGCCTACTATACGGGGACACCTAAAGAGGTCCGGCTGCTTCAGCACTTCAGCCTGAGCGACCGGATTCGCTACTACTGGCAAGCCAAGGGAGTACCTGAGGCCCTCTCACGCCTATTTGAAAATCTGGCTCAAGCTCCCTTGAACATGGGAGTGGTGACGCAGTACTTCGGAGCCTACGAGTTTGCCGAAGTCCCGGCAGATGCCGTGGCACTCTGTGAAAGGCACGTGCAGCGAGCCGCTGAGCGTTACTACCGGGCGTGTGGCCTGCTTCCTGATCTGGACGTCACGAGGTCGTGAGGCACGTTGACCTCCGGGCTCACCATGGAGGTCAGAGGGGCCGCTAACGCTCGTAATGGGAGGTGTCGTTGAACAGGCAAAGAAAAGCTTTGAAGTGGAGATCAAAGTCGAGAATGTTGAGGGCTGCGGGTTTTTGATCGAGCCGATCCCTGAACCTGCGGACGTCAAGCCCCAGTAGGCTGCTGATCAGCAAACGGTTGGTTCCCTTGTGAGCAATGACCGCCACCGTCTTGCCTCGGTTCTCTTCCACAATACTCAGCAGTGCCGGAAGCGCACGACTGAGAACCCTCACCCCGGATTCGCCTCCTGCTGGAGCAACAGCGTAGGGGTCCTCCTGCCACTGCTCCCAGTTTCCCGAAAAATTCGAGGCGACAACGGACTTCTCCAAGCCCTCCCAGTTTCCATAGTCAATTTCTCGAATCCCCGGAATGGAGGTTGGTTTCAGGTCGTGTGGCGCGCCAATGATGGTTGCCGTCTCGATGGTCCGGTCCATTGGACTGCAGTAGACCGCATCCAGCCTCCCATGACTGAGTCGCTCTGCCAGCTTGGAGGCCTGTTGACGACCTTCTTCTGAAAGTGGAACGTTGGAGGACCCTGCAAAAGGATCTTGAGTGGAGACGATCGTTGCGCCGTGCCGAATGAGAAGTACTCGAGTTTTCATGGGTGCGAAATCGAAGTGAATGAGGTGAATGGAGTACTGCGGCTAGCCCACTGGAGCGGCTTCCGTCGACGAGAGTACCTGGCCGTTAGCAGCAATGCCTGGTGTTGACTCGACATGCAAACTCACCTGGGGGAAGGGGATGGTGAGCCCAGCCTGTTCAATCTCCAGCTTCACCCGCTGATTCAGGTCCCAATACGTCTGCCAGTAGTCGTCCGTGGAGGCCCACCCCCGCAGTTGCAGGTTGACCGAGCTGTCCCCAAGCGACAAGACCATCACCTGCGGAGCCGGCTCCGGGAGAAACCGGGATTCCGCAGCTGCAATCTGGCGCAGCACCCCCAGGCCGGCCTCGATCGAGTCCGAGTAGGAGATCCCCACGACAATGTCCATCCGGCGTTTGTGGTTGCGGGTGAAGTTGGTGATGTTGCTGCCCCAGATGATGCTGTTTGGAGTGAACAGGTAGAGCCCGTCTGCAGACTCCAGCACCGTCGTGAACAGGTTGATCTCCCGGACGGTTCCCATGGTTGAGTCGAATTGGATGAAGTCTCCTGTGTGAAAGGGCCGCAGAATCAGCAGCATGATGCCCGCGGCGATGTGGCTCAGGGTATCCTTGAGCGCCAGACCGATCGCCAGGCCCGCGGCTCCCAACAGCGCGATAATGCTGGTGGTATTGACCCCAAAGATGTCCAGAATCAGGACCGCCCCAATGATATAGACCGAGTAGGTCGCCGTTGTGATGAGGACCGGAATCAGCGTCGGGTCCAGCTTGGAGGCCAGATGCTCGGAGGTTCTGTCGATCAGGCGCCGGAACGCCTTGCTCACCAGGTAGCTTGTGGTCAGGATGAACAGGCTGAGCAGGATCTTGTATCCGCTTCCCAGGATCAGCTCAGCATGCTCTGCCCAGTACTGGGTCAGGTTTTCAGTCATGGATTCTTGTCAAAACGAGTGGACGGGCTGTTGTTCTTCAGGAGGCTGAGGGGTCCCTGACTTTATCTCGAAGCTCCTTGAAGACCGCCCCAAGCCAGCACCTCTTCAGGAAGAGGCCTCCGGGGATCTGCATGAAGAGCAGTTGAGGGAACTCAGCATAACACGGAACCGCGTTTCACAGAACCACGTTTCACAGATTTGAACACCTCGCAATCCGCAGAAACTCAGACGATCCACGTATTCTGCTTGCATCGATTTGCCAGGGCGTTAAGATCATGGGATGGTCTTGCCAGTCAAATCCCAACAAACTGGCAAAGCAATTCCGGAGGGCCTTGATTTTTCAGCCTCCGGAGGATGAATCCCGGCGGTCTCGATACTCTCGATGCACGCTCTGATGGCCGGGGATTGCGCAATCAAAGATTTCGAACCGTGTCAGGTCCTAGCGGAAGCAGCACTAAGATTTTGGAGATGTGCCGCAGTTACCCGGTCTCCCACTGACTGTTGATGGCTTACGTCGTTCTGGCGCGCAAGCTGCGTCCCTCCCGATTTTCCGATCTCATCGGACAGGAAACCACCGCCCGAATCCTCCGCAACGCCCTCGTGCAGGACCGTGTCGCGCATGCGTTCCTCTTTTGCGGCTCCCGGGGAACCGGAAAAACCAGTGCAGCCCGGATCCTCACTCGCGCGCTGAACTGCCTGACTCCTGAGGAGGGCGAGCCCTGCGGGAGCTGTGACATCTGCCACGAAATCCTCGGGAACGCTTCTCCGGATGTGTTCGAGATCGACGCAGCCTCCAACCGAGGCATCGAAAACATCCGGGAGTTGCGGGAGAACGTCAACTACACCCCGGCGCGCTGTCGCTACAAGGTGTACATCATCGATGAAGCCCACATGCTCACCCTGGAGTCCTTCAACGCTCTGTTGAAGACCTTGGAAGAGCCCCCCGGGCACGTCAAGTTCATCCTGGCAACCACCGACCCTCACAAAGTTCCCCAGACCATCGTCTCCCGCTGTCAGCGCTACGACTTCCTGCGAATTCCGGTGCAGAAGATGGCAGACTACCTGGAGCAGGTTGTCGCTCAGGAAGGCATCCAGCTGCCCCGAAAGTCGCTGGAATTGATCGCCCGTCACTCCGTGGGAGGAATGCGTGACGCTCTGACGGCAATTGACCAGGTCCTCAGCTCCGCAGGTTCCGAGGCTAGCGAGGAGGAGGTCGCCCAAGCGCTGGGCTGGATGGACTCTCAGGGGCGTCTTGCGCTCCTGCAAGCGCTGCTGCGCCGCCAGGCTCCGGAGGCCATCCAGAGCTTCCAGGACCTGCTTGCCCGTGGCTACGACCTCCACGATCTGCTTGCCGAACTGCTACAGGCGGTCAAAAACATCTCGCTGGTTCAGTCCCTTGGTCCAACCCCCGGAGTGTTTCAGGATCTATCCACAGAAGAGTTGGAGCAGTACCAGAACTTTGCCTCCAAGGTGACAGGGGACGTTCTTCAGCAGATGTTTCAGTTGCTGCTGGAGTTGGAGGAGCGGATGAAGCAGAGCGCCTATGCTCGGATCTGTTTTGAGATGACTATCTTGCAGTTGGCCTCCGTACAGCCGTTGGTTGGACTTCCGGAGTTGATCCACGAATTGCAGGGGCTGGGAGTTGGTTCAAGGACTTCCCCCTCGCCTCCCTCCCCGCAACCGAATTTGGGCATGCCTCCACGTGCCCCTGGGGCCCCAGATACGACCACGACATCGAGCAGTTTTGCCGGGCCCTCTGCACGCTCCATCACCTCGGTACTCAAGGGAGAGGATCCTCGAGTGAGCAAGCGCGAGGCAGTGCCTCCCGCTCCCTCCAGATCTCCGGAGGTTCCTCCTCCCCCCTCGCCCTCGACGACCGGTTCTCCAGTCCTTCAGGCGCATCCGGCCGCTTCACAGGAGCCCCAAGCTCCTCCTCCTGTAAGCGTGCAAGAGCCAACTCCTCCCCCAAGCCCGGTAGCTCTCGAAGAGTTTCAGACTGAGGCGGTGACTTCACAGGAGCCCCCCCCGGAGATCTGGGTCCGATTCGTTCAGGCTGTCTCCGAACGCTCGGCACGCCTCGGAGGGCTTTTGCGGAATGCCATCCCCGATCTGCTGGAGTCCGGAGCCCTACGGCTCTCCTTTCGACAGGACGGGATGAACAGCCTGATCTCCGAAGAGCACCTCAAACAGGTAGAAGCCGAGGCGGAGAGCTTTACGGGACGGCCCATTTCTGTTTCTCTGGAAAGTCGAGAAGGTCCGTGGCGAACCCTCAGCGAGCAGCAGCAGCACCTGGAGCAAGCCGAGCGTGCCCGCAAACTGCACGACGGAGAGAACCTTCCTCTGGTCCAAACCCTGATCCAGCTCTTCCCCGGAAGTCGCGTAGAGGTTCGCCTGGTTTGAGCACCCTCTCCCCATCCTCCCTAACCTCAGCACCAAGGAGTGCGTCATGATTGACATGAATGAACTGATGAAAAAGGCCCAGGAGCTTTCGGCCAACATGCAGGCCAAGCAGGAAGAGATGGGCCGAGAAACCTTTGATGTCTCCGTTGGAGGAGAGATGGTCCAAATGACCTTCAACGGAAAGATGGAGTTGGTGTCCATGAAGATTGACCCGGAGATCGTCGACCCCAACGATGTCGAGACCTTGCAGGACCTGATCATCTCTGCAACCAACGAAGGCATCCGCCAGGCCCAGGAGCGCGCAAAGCAGATGCTCGGAGAGCAATTCGGTGGCATGATGGGCGGAATGAACCTGCAGAATTTCTTTCCGGGAGGACGCTGAGCCTTGCGGGAGTGGAGGTTGATCCGGGATGGGCGGCGTCCGGGAAGCTTCAACATGGCCGCCGATTCCGTGCTGCTGGAAGCCTGCACTCCCGAGACGCCTCCCACTCTGCGCCTTTATCGCTGGACTCGGCCAACCCTTTCCCTGGGGCGCAATGAGCCACTCGACGATCTGCTCGATAGCCCCGCCCTGCAAGCACTCGGCATCCCGGTCATCCGGAGGGTCACCGGCGGGAAGGCCGTGTTGCACGGAGGCGACCTGACCTACTCTGTCACCGGAGCCGTGCTTCATCCGCAGTTTGCCGGAGGAGTTCTGGACAATTACCGCTTTCTGGCTCAAGGATTTAAACAATTTTTTCAAAATCTTGGGCTCGCCCCTGAGATCCAGAGCGAGCGAGCCTCGGACTCTGGCGAGCCACACATCTGCTTCTCCGACCCCTCGGCCTACGAAATCCTGGTCCAGGGCCGCAAGCTCATCGGAAACGCCCAACGGGTCCGCTCGGTCCGGACGTCTCAAGGGCCCCAGCGGGTCTTCTTGCAGCATGGTTCGATTCCAGTGGAAGACCCTGTCCCGTTGATGCTGCAGATCTTTCCCCATGCTCAGGAGGAAACGCTCCGTCGGGAGATGCACTCGCTGGAAACCTGTGCGGGGCTGAGCCGCTGTTCTCCGGATGAGTTGGAGGCCCTCTTGCTCGAGTCCCTCTCTGCCGCATTACAGGTGAGTTGGAGGCAGCAGAGTTGGAGCCCGGAAGAGCTTCAAGCCATTCAGGAGAAGTCTCGAGAGTTTCCCTCGATTTCCGGGACGCTTCTTGCTTGCCAGGAATCTTCAGTGCGAGAGGCTTGATTATTCATCGTGGGATTTTTAGGTTTCTTGAGAGGGGCGCCTTCCCCAACTTTCTCAACTCTTTCAGCCCGGAGCTTCCTCAGAGGCTCTGGAGGTGAAGCACCACATGACTGAACCCAGCCCGTACACGCGGGTGATGCACGAGTGTCTCTCCTCACTGGACGGCGACTTGCCGGATGAGATCGACGCTCACTGTCCGGTAGGGCACTTGCTCACCAACATGCTGCAAGGGCGGATGCTGGAGCACCTCAAGCACCGGGTGAGCGAGCATTACGGTTTTCATCCGGAAGACCTGAGCGATGAATTCTCCACAGCCTTGATCGAGGTGTTCAACCACGAGATCTTCGAGGCCTTCCGGAAGAAGATCGAGAGTCAACCATGGCTGATCCCCTACCTGGCCCGCAGGATCGTCGATGTGGAACTCAGTGCCACACCTCACCCGGAGCACCGTATCAACCGCCTCTACCTCTCCATCTTCTGCCGTTACCTCGAATACCGAAACCTCGACCAGATCATCGAGACCCTCCAGCAAGACCCCCGCATTCAGCAAACCATCCTCAAGGCCCAGCAAAGAAGCGCCTCTGCTCGCTCTCTCCTGTGAACCCTCCAGAGGGGGGAAATCAGGCAAAAACAAAAAAGATCATTGACAAGAGTCGACGGATGTTTTATTGATATATGTTTGGTTGTTTTTATTCGCCACCGTGCCTCCTGTCCGTTCTTCTCGCCCTGTGAAGAAACTCTCTCAAGGATTTCAAACACCTTCCTCGCCAGCACCTTTCAAGGGACTGTCGCCCGCCTTACCGCAACTCTTCCGGAAGCCCATAAGGCTTCACGACCTCGGCAAGCACCCCTCACTTTCCCTGGTGTCCTGCCCCTCCTCACCTCGCCCCTCAGCGGCTTTCAGGTACGGTTCTTCGGGGCACAAGCCCCACACAGACTGTCACGGTAACGGAAAATCCTTTGGTTTTTAGCTCGTCTGGCCAGTTTCTGGGAACAGGCATTCACGAGATTTTGACCGCATCTCCAACGCAGGAAGATCCATGTCCTCACTTCAAAACCGTCATCGCATTCGGCGCTCCTTCGGAAAGATCAATCCGCCCATTGGTGTTCCGCACCTGCTCCGCATTCAGCTGGATTCCTACGAGCGCTTTTTGCAAAGAGATGTCCCTCCGGACCAACGCCGCCGGGATGGACTCGAAGCGGTCTTCCGCTCGGTCTTTCCCATCTCCGACTTCAGCGGCATGTCCACTCTCGAGTACGTCCACTACCGCCTGGGAGATCCCAAGTACGACGTAGAGGAGTGCCGGGTCCGAGGCGTCACCTACGCCTGCCCAATCCGCGTCGCGTTGCGCCTGATCGTCTGGGAAAAAGATGACGGTTCCGGACAAAAGCACATCCGAGAGATCAAGGAACAGGACATCTACCTCGGCGAGATTCCGCTGATGACTCCTACCGGCTCGTTCATCATCAATGGAACGGAGCGGGTGATCGTCAGCCAGATGCACAAAAGTCCCGGCGTGTTCTTCACGCACGACAAGGGCAAGAGCGGAGCCAGCGGGAAGGTCCTCTACTCCGCCCGGCTCATCCCACAGCGGGGCTCCTGGCTGGATTTCGAATTTGACTCCAAGGACCTGCTCAACGCCCGCATCGACCGTCGCCGCAAGTTACCCGCAACGATCTTGCTCAAGGCATTGGGTTTCACCGTAGAGCAGATCCTCGAAGAGTTCTATGACTCGGAAGAGATCCTGTTGGAAGGCCTGAGCCCGGAAGAGGACCTGGGCGCACAGAGCTTCTGGAAGCAGTTCAACGCCGAGACTCTGCTTGATCAGCGCACCCTCCTCCCGATCACCGACCCCAAGACGGGAGAGGTGCTGGTCAAGCCCAACGCTCGTCTGAACAAGCGGGTCATCTCCAAGTTGGAGGCCGCAGGCGTGAACAAGGTTCCGCTGACCTGGGACGAGGTAAACGGACGAATCCTGGCAAAGAATGTCACCTTGGACGGGGAGGTGCTTGCGGAGTGCAACATGCCGCTGACCTCCGAGGTGCTGCAAACCTTGCTCAGCCGAGGCATCAACTCCGTCTCCGTGCTCTTCACCGGATCACAGAGCGTGGGCATTGCCCTGCATGAGACCCTGGCCACGGACAAAGTTCAAAGCCCGGATCAGGCGAAGATTGAGCTGTACAAGCGCATGAAACCAGGGGATCCACCGACGCTTGATGCCGCAGAGATGATGATCCGCAACTTCTTCTTCACGGAGGACCGCTACAGCCTCAGCCGAGTCGGGCGTCTGAAGATCAACAAGAAGCTGGGGCTTGACTACTCCTTGGATCAGCAGGTCTTGACCGTCAACGACATCGTGGAGACCGTACGCTATCTGCTGGAGCTCCGCGAGGGCAACCCGAAACGTCAGGTTGATGACATCGACCACCTTGGGAACCGCCGGGTCCGGAGTGTTGGCGAACTTCTGGAGACACAGTTCCGCATCGGCCTCGTCCGCATGGAGCGCACCGTCAAGGAGCGCATGTCCCTGCACGATGCAGAGACCATGATGCTACACGATCTGGTCAACGCGAAGCCCGTTGCCGGAGCGATCCACGAGTTCTTTGGCTCCAGTCAGCTCTCCCAGTTCATGGACCAGACCAATCCACTCTCCGAGATCACGCACAAGCGTCGTCTCAGCGCCTTGGGCCCGGGAGGTCTGACTCGTGAGCGTGCAGGCTTTGACGTCCGGGACGTGCACTCTTCGCACTACGGACGCATCTGCCCCATCGAGACTCCGGAAGGTCCGAACATCGGCCTGATCGCTTCGCTGGCAACCTATGGACGGATCAACGAGTTTGGCTTCATCGAAACTCCGTATCTCAAAGTGGAAGATGGGGTCGTGACCGAGCAGATCGAGTACCTCTCTGCCATTGATGAAGACCTGTACAAGATCGCCCAGGCAAACTCGCCCATGGATGAGCAGCGCAGCTTCACCGAGGACTTCGTGAGCGTGCGCATGGGGAGCGAGTTCAGTACGATGCCTCGAAACGAGGTGGACTACATGGACATCTCCCCCTCGCAGTTGGTCTCTGTCGCTGCCAGCTTGATTCCGTTCCTGGAACATGACGATGCCAACCGGGCTCTGATGGGCAGCAACATGCAGCGCCAGGGGGTTCCGCTGGTCCGGCCTCAGGCCCCGCTGGTCGGAACGGGTGTGGAGCACCAGGCCGCCGTGGATTCCGGGACCTGCGTGGTCGCCAAGCGCTCCGGGATCGTGGATAGCGCCGATGCCGGCCGGATCGTCATTCAGGCCGAGGTAGACCTCTCTGCAGAAGACGGAGTGGTTCCGGCAAACGTGGACATCTACCACTTGGTGAAGTACCGCCGAAGCAACCAGAACACCGTCATCACTCAGCGCCCAATTGTGCGCAAGGGAGACGTGATCAAGGCCGGAGACGTGATCGCCGATGGAGCGAGCACGGAGAGCGGAGAGTTGGCGCTGGGGCAGAACGTGCTCATCGCCTTCATGCCGTGGAACGGATACAACTTCGAGGACTCGATCATGGTCTCCCAGCGAGTCCTGAGCGAAGACGTCTACACCTCGATCCACATTGACGTTCTCGACACCGTGGCACGCGACACCAAGCTGGGGAAAGAGGAGATCACCCGCGACCTCCCCAACGTCAGCGAAGAGGCTCTGCGGAACATGGACGAGAGCGGCATCATCCGGATCGGAACCTACGTCCGGACCGGTGACATCCTGGTGGGCAAGGTCACTCCCAAAGGCGAGACCCAGCTCAATCCGGAGGAGAAGCTCCTGCGTGCCATCTTTGGGGAGAAGGCCGGAGACGTGCGCGACACGTCACTCCGGGTGCCTCAGGGCATGGAGGGCGTTGTGACCGATGTCGTCGTCTTCAACCGCGAAGGCGTGGAGCGGGACGAACGTACTCGACAGATCGAGTCGGAGACACTCGCCCGCCTCGAGAAGGACCACCGGGACGAGCTGAGGATCGTCCAGACCAACCTGGCCCGACGTGTCGCCCTGCTTGCCTCTGGACGCAAGCTGGCCCGAGAGGTCGCCGACCTCCAAGGGGAAACGCTGGCTCGCCGAGGAGACGAGGCCGGAGAGGAGCTGCTCAAGGGCATTCCTCTGCGTTGCTGGGACCAGGTGGAGGTTGACGACTCTGGGAAGGACAACATCCAGACTCAGGTCGCCACGCTTGTCCGGAACGCGCTACAGCAGATGTATCTGCTCGAGAACCTCTTCCAGGACAAGTGCGAGAAGGTCTCCAAAGGAGATGACCTGCCTCCGGGGGTAATTCGGATGGTCAAGGTCTACATCGCCACCAAGCGCAAGCTCAGCGTGGGCGACAAGATGGCCGGGCGTCACGGAAACAAAGGGGTCGTGAGTACTATCCAGCCTGCGGAGAACATGCCCTACCTGGAGGATGGCACCCCGGTGGACATCGTCCTCAACCCCCTGGGAGTTCCCAGCCGAATGAACATCGGGCAGGTCCTGGAGACCCACCTGGGACGTGTGGCCTCCGGGCTTGGCAAAAAGATTCAAGAGGCCTTGGAAAGCTCTCGTGCCGAGGCTGCTCAAGACCTGCGAGGGTTCTTCTCCAAGGTCTATGAGAGCGAGCAGGTCGATGCTCACTTTGCACAGATGCCTGACGAGCAGGTGATCGACTTCGCCCGAAGACACCAACATGGCATCCCGATGGCCACTCCGGTCTTTGATGGAGCCCAGGAGCCGGACATTCACCGGATGGCCGAACTCGCCAACCTGCCCAAGTCTGGACAGGTCTGGCTCTATGACGGACGTACCGGGGAGCGCTTTGAGCAAAAGGTCACCGTCGGCTACGCCTACATCATGAAGCTTCACCACCTGGTGGACGAGAAGATTCACGCTCGCTCCATCGGTCCCTACAGCCTGGTGACCCAGCAACCTCTCGGCGGCAAGGCCCAGTTTGGAGGGCAGCGTTTCGGCGAGATGGAGGTCTGGGCGCTGGAAGCCTACGGCGCAGCCCACACGCTCCGCGAACTGCTGACCGTCAAGTCCGACGACGTGCAAGGACGAAACAAAATCTACGAGCACATCGTCAAGGGCAAGCACACCAGCGATACCGGAATTCCGGAATCCTTCAAGGTCCTCATCAGTGAACTCAAGAGCCTGTGTCTGAACATCGAACTGCTTCAGGAGGTACAGGAAGAGGAGGAGGAAGAGGGATCTGCGGCGAAGGCAAGCACGGCTACGACAGAGGCTGAGGAAGCGGTTGCCGATCAGTGATTCAGGCTCTCTCGGAGCAAAACGCCTCCGGGAGAGTATCTCGATTTTTGTAAGACGCCGGCAGGTTCCGGGAAGATTTAGCTGATTTACAAGGAGAAGCGATGCCAGTAAAAAACCTTTACGAGATTGCGGAGGATCCGAAGAACTATTCGGCCGTTCGCATCAAGATCGCCACGTCCGAAGACGTCAACGCCTGGTCTCATGGGGAGGTGAAGACCTCCGAGACCATCAACTACCGCACCTTCAAGCCCGAGCGTGACGGACTGTTCTGCGGAAAGATCTTTGGCCCAATCCACGACTACGAGTGCATCTGCGGCAAGTACAAGCGCATGAAGCACCGCGGGGTGACCTGTGAAAAATGTGGAGTGGAGGTGATTGAGTCCAAGGTTCGCCGTGAGCGCTTGGGAAACATCAAACTGGCCGCCCCGGTCTCACACGTCTGGTTCCTCAAGGGAGTCCCAAGCCGGATTTCAGCGCTGCTGGATGTCCCGCTGCGCGACCTGGAGCGGGTGCTGTACTACGACGCCTGGATCGTCCTCAACCCCGGAAGCTCCGAGTTGGAGCCGATGGGGCTGGTGGAGGAAGAGGAGTATCGCGAGTTCAAGGAAGCCTACTCGGATCTTGAGTTGGGGATGGGGGCAGAGAGCGTCCGGACGCTGCTACGCCGCTTGGACCTGGAAGAGTTGGACAACAGCCTGCGCGAAGAGTTGAAGGAGATCAACTCGGAAACCCGCCGCAAGCGAGTCGTCAAGCGCCTGAAGATTGTCAGCGACCTGCTCAATTCCGGGAATGCCGTGGATTCGATGATCCTCGACAACCTCCCGGTACTGCCTCCGGAGTTGAGGCCGCTGGTTCCGCTCGAGGGAGGGCGTTTTGCCACCAGTGACCTCAACGACCTGTATCGACGAGTCATCCACCGCAACAACCGCCTCAAGCGCCTGCTGGAGCTGCGTGCTCCCCAGATTATCGTCAAGAACGAGAAGCGCATGCTTCAAGAGTCCGTCGATGCGCTCTTTGACAACGGCCGCCGTGGACGTCCGCTGGTCGGGTCAAACAAGCGTCCGCTCAAGTCGCTCTCTGACATGCTCAAGGGCAAGCAGGGCCGCTTCCGCCAAAACCTGCTGGGCAAGCGTGTGGATTATTCCGGACGGACCGTTATCGTCGTCGGTCCCAGCCTGAAGATTCACCAGTGCGGCCTGCCCAAGAAGATGGCCTTGGAGCTCTTCAAGCCTTTCATCTACCACAGGCTGATTGATCACGTGGAGATCCACACGATCAAGATGGCCAAGAAGAAGCTCGAAGAGAACCCGCCCGAGGTCTATGCCATCCTGGAGGAGGTTGTCCGGGAGCACCCCGTCCTGCTCAATCGTGCCCCAACGCTGCACCGCCTGGGAATTCAGGCATTCGAGCCGGTTCTCACCGAGGGCAAGGCGATTCAACTGCACCCTCTCGTCTGTACCGCCTTCAACGCGGACTTCGACGGTGACCAGATGGCCGTTCACGTGCCGCTCTCTGTAGAAGCGCAGCTGGAAGCCAAGATTCTGATGATGTCCTCCAACAACGTCCTCTCTCCTGCCAACGGGAAGCCGTTGATGACCCCGACACAGGACATGGTTCTGGGCCTGTACTGGATCACCCGGGAGCGAGAAGGCGTCACCGGAGAGGGCAAGTTGTTCTCCAGCCCGGAAGAAGTCCAGACCGCCTACGATCACGGCAAGGTCGACCTGCACGCACGCGTCAAGGTTCGGCTGAACCGCAACATCGATGGAGAGGTTCCGGAGAACCGTCCGACCAACGGAGAGTTGGTGGAAACCACCGTGGGCCGGGTGTTGCTCTCGATGGTCATTCCGGAAGCCGTGCCGTTCTCGTTCATCAACCGCCTGTTGAAAAAGAAGCAGATGGCCGAGTTGGTTGACGTGGCCTATCGACGTGCCGGCAGTGTGGAGACGGTGCAGATGCTCGACGAGATCAAGCGGATCGGCTACACCTATGCAACCAAAGCCGGATTCTCGATCGCCATGGATGACATGGTCATTCCGGAAGAGAAGAACACTCTGCTCGAAGACGCACGCAAGCGCGTCAACGAGATCAATGTGCAGCATCAGGATGGTTTGATCACCGATGGTGAGCGCTACAACCAGGTCATCGACATCTGGGCACGGGCCACTGAGAAGATTGCGGATCGCATGAGCGCCGGACTGTCTCAGGAGATCCTTGACGAGCAAGGGTACAGCAAGGTCAACTCGATCTTCATGATGGCTGACTCCGGAGCACGGGGTTCGAACCAGCAGATGAAGCAGCTTGCCGGAATGCGCGGGCTGATGGCCAAGCCATCCGGAGAGATCATCGAGACGCCGATCGAAGCGAATTTCCGTGAGGGGCTGAACGTGATGGAGTACTTCATCTCCACCCACGGAGCCCGCAAGGGGCTGGCCGACACCGCGCTCAAGACGGCAAACTCCGGATACCTGACGCGCCGCCTGGTCGATGTGGCCCAGGACTGTGTGGTTCTGGAACACGACTGCGGGACTCTGGACGGCATCGAAATGTCGGCCCTGATCGAATCCGGAGAGATCATCGAGTCTCTTGGAGATCGGGTGCTTGGACGTGTCGTGCTGGAGGATGTCATGGATCCGGACCGCGATGGTGAGGTGCTCATTCCTTCCGGGACGGAGATCACCGAGGTGGAGAAGGAGCAGATCGAAAATGCGGGAATTGAGCACATCATGATCCGCTCCGTGCTGACCTGCCAAGCCGAAGTCGGAACCTGCCAACAGTGCTACGGTCGAGACCTTGCGCGAGGCCACCTGGCCACTTTGGGAGAAGCGGTGGGAGTCATTGCCGCTCAGTCCATCGGCGAACCCGGAACTCAGCTCACCATGCGCACCTTCCACATTGGTGGAACCGCAAGCCGACTTGCCGAACAGAACACGTGGGAGGCCCGCTTCAGCGGCATCCTCAAGTTTCGGGACCTCAAGGAGACCTTGAACCGGGACAACAACCTGGTGGTCCTTGGGCGACGCGGAGAGGCCATCATTGTCGATGACAATGGCCGCGAGCGAGAGCGTCGTCCGCTGCCGTTGGGGACCCTCCTCCGTCGCAACGAGGGTGAGCGTGTCTCACAAGGCGACCTGCTGGCCGAGTGGGACCCATTCTCGGTTCCCATCCTCACTGACGTCTCCGGAGTGATCCGTTACAAAGACATTCAGGAGGGCGAAACCTTCAAAGAGCAGGTCGATGAGGTGTCCGGAGTCTCCCGGAAGGTGATCCAGGAGTCCACCAATCCGGAGCATCGTCCGATGATCTGGGTCTCTGAAAGTGACAGCCATGAGGTCGTCCAGCGGGAAAACGGCACCCCCGCAGAGTTCACCCTGCCGACCAAGGCAGAGTTGGTTGTTCAGGACGGCCAGGTGGTTCACGCGGGAGAAATTCTGGCCAAGATTCCCCGTGAACTTGCCAAAAACAAGGACATCACCGGAGGACTTCCCCGGGTTGCCGAGCTCTTCGAGGCTCGTGTTCCCAAAGATCAGGCGATCATCAGTGAAATCGACGGCATCGTGGAGTTCGATACCGAGATGAAGAAGAAGCAGCGCATCCGGATTCGTCCTGATGACGGCAAAGGGGAGGTCAAGGAGTACCTGATTCCCCGCGGACGGCATGTCACCGTCCACGTCGGAGAGTTCGTGCGCGCTGGCGACCCGCTGATCGACGGATCCCCCAACCCCAAGGACATCCTGGCGGTGAAGGGCACCAAGGCCTTGCAGAAGTACCTCGTTGACGAAATTCAGCAAGTCTACCGCCTTCAGGGCGTCGGGATCAACGACAAGCACATCGAAGTGATCGTGCGCCAGATGCTCCGGCAGGTTCGCATCGAGGACCCGGGGGACAGCACCTTCCTCGTGGGCGAAATCGTCTCCAGAAACGAGGTGACCCAGCAGAACAACATGCTCATGGAGCGAGGACTGCGCGCAGCGGTTGCCAAACCGGAGTTGTTGGGAATCACCAAGGCCTCCCTAAGCACCGACTCCTTCATCTCGGCAGCCTCCTTCCAGGAGACGACCAAGGTGTTGACCGATGCTGCGCTCTCTGGAAAGACCGACACCTTCCGCGGGCTCAAGGAAAACGTCATTCTGGGACGGCTGATTCCTGCGGGAACCGGCTTCAAGTCCTTCAAAGGGGTCTCCTATGCCTTGCACGGAGCGATCGATCCAGAGTTGGTGCGAGCGGAGCGTGAAGCTGAGGAGCGTGAGCGTGCCTTGATGATGGAGGAAAACGCCATGCTGGAGGAGATCCGTGCAGAAACCAGCATCACGGTGGTGGGTGATGACAGCATCGAGGAAACCTCGGCTGAGCTGTAAGGCATGCCTCGATTCCCGGAGCCAAGGCCGTGCTTCACGCTGGAGCTGGAGGTCCGGGATTACGAGTTGGATCGCTTTGGGGTAGTGAACAATGCCGTGTACCAAAACTACCTCGAGCATGCTCGGCATGAGTACCTGCACGCACGTGGGATTTCGTTGGACGACCTCTGGAGCCGCGGATTCAGTCCAGTTGTCACCAAGATCGATCTGGCTTTTCTTCACTCTTTGAGAAGCCGGGACCGCTTCCTCGTGACCCTGGCCGTCGAGGCCGTGACCCGGGTTCGCTTCACATTCGTGCAGACCCTCAAACCGTTGAGCCGGCCCCGGCCCTTTGCTTGGGCGCGGGTGACCGGCACGGTACTCAATGCCTCTGGACGCCCTGAAATTCCGCCAGATTTCCGGCGCCTGCAAGATGACATCGAGTTGACACAACTCTCTTCCACATGACATCGGACTCCCGAAACAGCCCATGTTGACACCTGAACAACACAACCTGTGCGCCAACACCATCCGCTTCCTGGCCGCTGATGCGGTGCAAAAGGCCAACTCCGGACACCCCGGAGCGCCGATGGGCATGGCCGACCTGGCCACTGTGCTCTGGACCCGCTTCCTGCGCTACCAACCTCAAGACCCTCAGTGGCCGAATCGGGACCGCTTTGTGCTCTCTGCCGGGCACGCCTCCATGCTGCTCTACTCCATGCTGCACCTGAGTGGCTATGAGGTTTCGCTGGAGGATCTGCAGCAGTTTCGGCAAAAAGGCAGCATCACTCCCGGACATCCGGAGGCGGGACTGACCCCGGGGGTCGAGTGTACAACCGGGCCTCTTGGTGCCGGTTTCAGCAACGGAGTCGGCATGGCCCTCGCCGCCCGGATGCTCGCCGCTCGATTCAACCAGCAGGCCCCCTTGGTCACGGCTCGGACCTTTGTCCTCTGTAGCGATGGAGATTTGCAGGAAGGCGTCGCCTCCGAAGCTGCCTCGCTGGCAGGACACCTCAAGCTGGGGAACCTGGTCGCACTTTACGACTGTAACGACATCACCATCGGAGGGCGCGCCAGCGTCTCGATGAGCGAGAACGTTCGACAGCGTTTTGAAGCCTACGGATGGCACACCATCGAGTGTGATGGTCATGATCCGGAAGGCATCGCTGCAGCGCTGGAGTCGGCGACCTCCAACACCATGCAGCCCTCTCTGGTGCTGGCCCGGACAACCATTGGCAAGGGAGCCCCCTCCAAGGCAGACACCTCCGACTCGCATGGAGCCCCGCTCGGTGCCGATGAGATTCAGGCAGCCAAGGAACTCGTCGGCTGGCCTGCGGAGGCCTTTCATGTACCGAATGAGGTCCGGGACGTGTTTGCGCTCCGGGCACAGGCCAACCAAGAAGAGTATGACGCCTGGCAGGAAGCCTTCCGCACGTGGGCCAGGCAGAATCCGGACGCGGCCCAACTCTGGGACGCGCACTGGGAGCGGACGATTCCGGAGGACCTGCTAGACGCGCTGGTCGAAGCAGTCGGCGAGAAAGCCGACGCCACACGCAACCTCTCCGGAGCGGTGCTTCAAAAGATCGCCGAGCTTGTGCCCGCGCTGGTGGGAGGTTCTGCGGACCTGGAGCCAAGCAACAAGACGCTGCTCAAGAGTGCCGAGAGCATCCGCCCGGCAAGCGTTTCCGACCTGACGCTTCCAGACCCCGCTTTCGCCGGCCGCAACATTCACTTCGGCATCCGTGAGCACGGGATGGGAGGCATCGTCAACGGAATGGCCCTGTTTGGAGGGTGGCTGCCCTACTGCGGCACCTTCGAGGTCTTCTCCGACTACATGCGCCCTACCTTGCGCCTGGCCTCGCTCTCGCACCTGCCTAGCGTCTTCGTCTTTACTCACGACTCCATAGGCGTCGGAGAGGATGGTCCGACGCACCAGCCCATTGAGCAGCACTGGGCCTTGCGTCTGATCCCGGGGCTGGAAGTCTGGCGACCAGCCGATGGTCTGGAGACTGCTGCGGCCTGGGCCTGCATGCTGGAGCAGGAAGGAAGTCAAACGCACCCAAGCGCGATTCTGCTCACCCGTCAAAAGACCGCAATCCTCAACCGTAGCAACGGGTTTGATCCGTATGAAGTTGCCAGCGGCGGGTACATCGTCCGCAACTATGGCGACGATCCGGAGGTCATCCTGATCTCCACCGGTTCGGAAGGCGGCATCACGCAGGAGGCCTGTGAACGTCTTTCTCAGGAGGGCCTGGCGGTGCGGCACGTTTCGATGCCCTGCCTGGAACGCTTCGAGAAGCAGAGCCTGGACTATCAGCTAGGCGTCCTCCCACTCTCCGCTTATCTGGTGGTCGTCGAAGCTGGAGTCACACGTCCTTGGTATCAATACGCCGATCACGTGATCGGGATCGACGAGTTTGGCATGTCCGCTCCGGGAGACGAGCTGTTTGCTCACTACGAACTGACCACCGACCGGATTGTGGAGGACGTTCTGGCCCTTTTGGAAGAACAACCACTGGATGATGAGCAAAGCGACGCATGAGTGAGGCCAAACGGCTGGCAGCACGGGCAGCTGTGGAGCAAATCCAGTCCGGAATGGTCGTCGGGCTGGGCACTGGTTCAACTGCGGCGGAAGCTGTTCGGCAGCTTGGAGTCCGGGTGCGCGCAGGCCTGCGGATTCAGGGGATTCCCACGTCTCGTGCAACCCGGGATCTTGCGATTGAAGAAGGCATCGAACTGATTGACTTTCATCAGACAACCACAGTGGACCTGACCATTGACGGCGCAGATGAGGTGAACCCTCAACTCCAGTTGATCAAGGGAGGTGGTGCGGCGCTGCTTTGGGAGAAGATCGTCGCCTCGGCTTCCACGGAAGAAATCATCGTGGTGGACGCCAGCAAGGAGGTCTCTCGCCTGGGAGCCTTTCCTCTGCCCGTTGAGGTGATTCCGTTCAGTTGGCCGCTGGTTGCCCGAAAAATTGCGGACCTCGGCGGAAACCCTGTGTTCCGGGAGTCCGGGGGGAAGCCTGTAGTCACGGATCAAGAGAATGTCATCCTGGACTGTCACTTCGGAGCTATCGAAGATCCGGAGCGGCTGGAGGCTCAATTGAACTTGATCCCTGGCGTGGTAGAGAACGGGCTCTTTATCAACTTGTGCACCACGTTGATTGTTTCGGACGGTACCAACACCTGGACTACGAAACGCAACGCATCCTGACTTGGCGCCGGGCTCGCTTCATGGAAAGCAGCTGAGTTCTCTGTCACCAGCGAAAGAATACCTTGCTCCGGACTGCTCGGAGCCCCTTCAACCGGGATCGTCCCGCTTCATTCAACGAAAGGAAGAACATGGCAATTCGTATCGGAATCAACGGTTTTGGACGCATCGGACGGATGGTGATGCGTGCCGCCCTGAAATCTCCCAACCTGGAGATTGTCGCAATCAACGACCTCGTCCCCTCCGACAACCTGGGGTACCTGCTGAAGTACGACTCCACCCACGGTCGCTTTGCCGGAAGTGTCGAGGCCCGGGAGGGAGAGTTGGTCGTGAACGGAAACTCCGTGAAGTGTCTGGCAGAGAAGGATCCGGCTCAGCTTGGCTGGGGGGACCTGGGCGTGGATTACGTGATCGAGTCCACTGGCATCTTCACCACCACGGAGGGAGCCTCCAAGCACATCGAGGCCGGCGCCAAGAAGGTCATCATCTCCGCACCGGCGAAGTCGAAGGAGATCCCGACCTTTGTGATGGGCGTAAACCACGAAAAGTACAACCCGGCAACGGATCATGTGGTCTCCAACGCTTCCTGCACTACCAACTGCCTCGCGCCCGTGGTCAAGGTTCTGCTCGACAACTACGGCATTGAGGAAGGCCTGATGACCACCGTACACGCGGTCACGGCCTCTCAGCCCACGTTGGATGGTCCCTCCAAGAAAGACTGGCGCGGCGGCCGGGGAGGTTTTCAGAACATCATCCCGGCCTCGACCGGAGCCGCCAAGGCCGTGGCGCTCTGCATTCCGGAGGTTGCGGGGAAATTGACAGGGATGGCCTTCCGAGTTCCCACCGCAGACGTCTCCGTGGTGGACCTGACCGTTCGGCTCTCTCAGAGTACCTCTTATGAAGAGGTCTGTGGCCAGATGAAGGCGGCTTCGGAAGGAGCGCTGCAGGGCATCCTCGGCTATACCGATGACGAGGTGGTCTCCTCGGACTTCATTGGAAGTGCCTACTCCTCGATCTTTGATGCCGGAGCCGGAATTGGCCTGAGCGGCACCTTCATGAAGGTCGTTTCCTGGTACGACAACGAGATGGGCTACTCCCACCGTCTGCTCGACCTGATCGACTACATGAGCCAGCGCTGAGCTTCCGAGACGAGGGCTTCCGGCCCTCGCCTCCTCCGGAACCGAGAACCTCCTTCCTCCTCAGGGACCGCCCGTGAAACTGCAACACAAGGTTGAACTCAAGGAAATCGGTCTGGACATCGGTCTGGCCTTCGCCCGACACGTCTACCGTACAGACTACCTGCACTACGGCTACTGGCCGGAAGGCCTGGAGGTACTCCCGGCCAATGTGCGGCAGGCTCAGGAAAACTATGCAAACCTGCTCTTGCAGCATATTCCGGAAGGCGTCCAGAGCATCCTTGATGTGGGCTGCGGTTCCGGAAAGTTTGCCGAGGTTCTGGTTGAGCGCGGGTACACCGTGGACTGTGTTTCTCCAAGCCCGAAGCTCACCGAGCATGCCCGCAAGCGCCTGGGCGATCGGGCCCATGTGTTTGAGTGTCGCTTTGAAGACCTGGAAACCCACAAACGCTATGACCTGCTGCTCTTCAGCGAGAGCTTTCAGTACCTGCTGCTCGAAAGGGCGTTCGAGGTCGCCCGGACCTTGCTCAACCCGAACGGAGCGCTGCTGATCTGTGACTTCTTCAAGCGGGACGAGGCCCCAGATGGGCAGCCCTTTGCTCCTGGCGAAAAGAGCCCGATCAGCGGGGGACACGGTTGGCAACGCTTCCAGACCTTCATCAACAGCCAGCCCTTCGTGCAGGTCCATGAGATGGAGATCACCCGGGAGACCGCGCCTTCTCTGGACATCATGCGGGACCTGATTCAGGAGTTGATTGCCCCCACTTGGCATGCGTTCTCCTACTACTTCCGGAGCAACTACCCCCGGTTTTCTGCAGGGTTCAGCAAAGTCTTTGAGAGGAAGATCTCTCAGGCCCACCGGAAGTACCTCTCCGGGAACACCAACGGTGCCCAGTTCTTCCGTTTCAAGACCTACCGGCTGCTTGTCTATCGTCATCAGGAGAGCGCATGACCCTTTCCACATCCACGACTCCCTGGCAGGAGAAATACCATCACGGCACTCCGGGAGAGTTCGTGGTGTACTCCTCGGAAGGGGAAAAGGTCGCCGCAGTTCAAAACCGTGACGAAGACGCCATGGCTCCGGATGCGCACCTGATCACTGCCGCACCGATGCTTTATGATGCGCTCAAGGAGCTGCTGCTCTCTGTGGAGGCGGCACTTCATGAGGATGGTGTAGGATGTGAATGCGAGCGTTGTGAACAGGCCAAGCAGGCCGCCTACCGGGCCATTGGCTTTGCCGAAGGACGCACGCGGCTCAAGGAAGGGATGTCCGGGACGTTTTAAGGCGCTTCCCAGATGCAGCGTCCGACGGATCCGCGCTGACACTTGCGGCCATCGGTCCAAGTCGCCATCTGCAGGTTGGTTCCGACGAAGCGAAGAGGTTCGTGATCCGGATGTGCAACCGTCGCCTGGCTGAGATTGACGCCCCACAGGTTCGCGCGTCGCAAGTCGGCGTTGGTCAAATCGGCACCGCTAAAGTCTGCAAACTTTGCCTGCACCCTTCCCATTCGGCACTCCCGTAGGTTCGCCTTCATCAAGTACGCGCCCCACAGGTTGGCCCGCTCCAGGTTGGCCCCACGCAAGTTGGCCCCGCTGAGGTTCGCATGCTGAAAGATCGTCCGCTCCAGGTTGGCGCCCTCCAGGCTCACCTCTTCCAGATCCGCTCCCCAGAGCAACGCTCCAGCCAGGTCAACCCCGGTCAGGTCCATCTGGGCCAGCTTCGCCTGCTCCCCTTCGACCCGCTCGCTTTCTACCCAAAGTCGATGCAACTCCAACATTCTGTCTATTTCTTCTACCGGCACTTGCTTGTGTCTCCCAAGAGAGTGAGATATCCAATAGACGGACACAAACCCTGAGGAATTGCAAGGATCAGAACGTCCAAGATGCCCAACTCACCGCCCCGTTCCACCGAAGAATGGATCACGATTCAAGTGGCCATTGCCCTTGATGCAGAGGAAGCCCCGGAAACAGTCGCCAAGCGATTGGGAGTTCCGCTCCCTCAGGTCAAGCGAATTCAGCAGTTGATGGGGCCACAGTCAGAGGGCGAGGTTCTTCAGGCCGATTCGTCACGAAAGCAGGGCGGTGTCCGGTTGCAGGAGGGAGAGCGGGCGTTGCTGATTGCTCAGGTGGCCGAAGGGCGGTCGCTGAAGACCGTTGCGGAAACGGCTGGAGTGAATCCGAACACACTGCGCCTGTGGTGTCGCAAGTCCGGAGTCGAGCCGCTACGTGAGGTGAGTCAGCTGAGTCGCCGTGAGGCTGAAGAGATTCGAGAGTTACTGGAGTCAGGAGAGTTGCCCCAAGATGTGTCCCACGCCTATCGTTTGAGCACGGAGGCTGTTGAAGAACTCCGTGAACCCCTTCACCGTCAGCTCGAGCCTGGGGTTTTGGCTTGCCTCCTTGAGTTGATGAAGGAGGCTCCCAAGGCTAGCACGACTCACTTTCAGCAGGAGTTGCTCGGTCTTGGGATGGAGGCTTCTGCAGAAGCCATAGAGTCCTACCGAAGACGCCTGAAGCGACTGGGGCGTCTTTAAAGAAATCCCATCAATATCCCCTCATTTGAGGACATGCCCTCAGAGATCGACCTCCAACTCTGCGTCCCAGTCGTCCAGTTCCACTCCAGAGATATTGCGCTCCAGGTTCACACGACGCCTGGAGTCAAAGTTAGGGGTCGGGTCCAAACGCTTGACCTCTCCCCCTTGTGCAAAGAATTCGGCGACCGCTTGGTCGATCTGGTCTTGGGTCACGGGAGAAGACTGCTTCTGAGGCTTGCGAATCGATAACGGTTGGGGACTCATGACTTTAGAGAGGGAAATCTTGATCTGCGGGAAAACTAAGAGGGCCGAGCGGCGTTTTTCGGACTGTCTGAAAACCGGAGAGGTTCAGACAAATGCTGGTCGGGGTGGAGGGATTTGAACCCCCGACATCCTGCTCCCAAAGCAGGCGCGCTACCGGACTGCGCTACACCCCGAAAACGATCTTTTCGTTGGTGCCGAGAGGGGGAATCGAACCCCCACGGGGTTGCCCCCGCCAGATTTTGAGTCTGGTGCGTCTACCAGTTCCGCCATCTCGGCGTGCTCAATCTGAGACTGCAAACAACAAAGCCTCGGATTGACTTTAGTGGGACGGCACCGACCGACTCTCCCGCCGAGCTTCCTCGGCAGTACCATGGGCGCTTGGGGACTTTACTTCCGTGTTCGGGATGGGAACGGGTGTTTCCCCCCCGCCTTGGGCACCGACCCAATAAAATCAAACCGAGGCATCAGCTCTCGGAAATGAGATCTTCAGTCACATTATTGAGAATTCCAGAGGTCTTCGAGATGAGTCAAGCCACACGGTCGATTAGTACCGGTCAGCTACACTCATTGCTGAGCTT
>JAYPUA010000013.1:17154-74028 GCA_038133845.1 Deltaproteobacteria bacterium | reverse complement strand
GATTTGGGCATTGGACCATTTGGTTATCGGAGATGTTGTTCTTTCCAAATCGCAGGGAAAGCCTTAGGGAGAGCCCCAAAGCCTTTAAAAACTAAAGACAATTTCAGCATGTAAAGCTTTTGGTCGCACACAGAGGCAGAGCAGAAGAGGTGGCTGTCAGGGAGGGGTCTCGGTGGAGAAAAGCTCAACGAGGCTCTTTGGAGCGTGCTTCTGTGGTCCCAGATCGAGGTGCTCTTTCAAGTGCTCCAGGTGGGACACCATGAGCTTTTGCGCCTGATCCGCATCTTTGGCCTGCAGGGCCTCGATGATTCCGGTGTGCTCGTCATCACGGCAAATGTTCAGGCCCGGGTCGCCATAGAGCCCAATGATCAGGGAGGAGCGGGCGACCAGGTCCTTCACCGCTCGCATCATCACGGTGTTTCCGGCCAGCTGGGCGATGTGTGTGTGGAACAGTCCGGAGAGGCGAATCGCTTCCCGCCGCTTCCCGGACTCACGGGCATTGGCCTCATCCTGCAGGTGCTGCTCCAGTTGGGCGAGGTCGGAGGCCTGAGCCCGCCCCAGGAGCATCTTCAACAGCGGAGGCTCCATGATCAACCGAGCCTCGAAGGTATCGGCCGCCTGCTGCGCCGTCGGTTTGGCGACAAACGCCCCGCGGTTCGGGAGCAGCTCCACCACCTCTCGACTGGCCAGCAGCAGCAGGCTCCGGCGAATCCGCATCCGCCCAACCCCAAACGCCTCACACAGCTCCACCTCCGAAAGTTTGGTCCCGGGCCCCAGGCGCTGGTCCAACACCGCTTCGTAGATCTTGTCGACGATCAACTCTTCTTCCGCATCCTCTCGAGGCTCCAGCATCATGGTGGCTTTCTCCTGATCCATCTCTGTTAGGTCGGCGCATCCAAAATTTCAGAAGCTGCCATTATTGACAATTCGAAAAAAATGAAGGCATTGTGCCAAAATTCCAAGTTTTATGTTGACAAGATTGTTAACGAAATGGATTATGCCCGTGCCGGCCTCGGGTTGCTGACTGGAATCCGGGGGCGAGCGGCTCAATCCCAAAAGCTAAGAGGAGTCATCCCAATGAGAAAACGAAGCTTCCTGAAAGCAATGGCCACCACGGCCCTCTTCAGTGCCTTCTTTGGCACTTCCGCCTTCGCTGCCAACCCGGTCTTGAAGATTGGCTTCGTGGGCGTAACCTCCGGACCCGCCGCGGCCTGGGGAATCTCCAACCAGCGCTCGATGGAGACACGCGCGGCGTGGATCAACGAGACCGGGGGTGTGACCATTGGCGGGACCACCTACGATGTGGAAATTGTCGCCTTTGACGACCAGAAGGACCCGAAGCGCGCCATCGCCGGAATGGAAAAGATGGCTCAGGAAGGCATCCACTATGTGGTTGGCCCCAACGTGGACGACGGAGCAGCAGCGGTGCGCCCGGTGGCTGAGCAAAAGGGGATCATGTACTTCCCGTATGCCTTCCCGAAGGCGCTCTATACGGCTCCGGCCTCCAACGCGGTGCTGGGCATGGTCGCCAACTACCAGTCCGGACCGGCGATCTACAAGTACCTGATTGAGAAAGAGGGCATCAAGAACGTCGCGTTTGTTGCCGCCAACGAGTCCGATCCGCTGAGCCAGCGAGACGGTGGCGTCGCCGCCGCGAAGGCCCTGGGCCTGAACGTGGTCTCCAGCAACGTGACCTACCAGGTGGACACCACCGACTTCACCCCGGTCGTGCTTCCGGTCATCAAGGAGCGCCCCGACCTGCTGGTCCTCTCCGGAGTCTCGCCGGCCAATGCGCCGCAGCTGATCCGCTCTGCTCGCGAGCTGGGCTATCAGGGGCTGATCTCCACCGAGACCGCTCAGGATGCCAACGTGCTCAAGGAAGGTGCGGGTGAGTTGGCCAATGGCTTCATCTCTGTCGGAGGTGCCTCCACACCGCAGCTGGCTTCGGACATGATGCGGGAGTTTGTGGACCGCTACACCAAGATGTTCGGCGAGTACAACGACGAGTCCAACACCAAGGTCTATGCTCTTGAGTACATCCTGGAGACCTTGAAGGCGAACCCGAAGGCGATCAATGATGTCAAGGCCTTCCAGCAGACCATGGTCAATTTTGAGGCTCCAAACCCCTACATGGTTGGCAACGCCAAGCTCAAGTATGTGGGCATGAGCTCCTTTGGCCAGAAGCGTCAGCTGTCCGTGCCGCTGGTCGTGAACGTGTACCAGAACGGCAAGTTCGAGACCCTGTTTGTGGCTCAAGTCGACTGAGTCCCTTTCCCTTGACCCGAGGGTGAGCCCTCGCCTTCGGGTCTTTCAAAGAGCCCTTCATGGAACAAATTGTCGCCAACGGGTTGTATCTGGGTGCCCAGTACGCGCTGATCGCGCTGGGGCTGACCCTGATCTTCTCCCTCATGAACGTCCTCAACTTTGCCCACGGCCAGATGTATGTGCTCGGTGGTTTTGTCACCTACACTGTTGTGGCGCAGCTTGGGATGCCGTTCCTTGTAGGGCTCTTTGCCTCCGCACTGGTTCTGGTGGTCGTGGGAGCGCTGATTGAAAAGTACCTCTTCCGCCCGGTCATTCAAAAATCTCGGCGGGAAGAGAGCACCATGCTGCTTGCGGCAGGAATCGCCTTCTTCCTGGATGCCATCATCCTGCTGCTGTTTGGAGAAAAGCAACGGGGCGTCCCCAAGATCATCAACGGGGTCTTCAACTGGGACTTCCGGATCATCATGCCCTACGATCGGATCACCATCGGGATCCTCGCGATCGTCATGATTGTCCTCTTCATTGTCTTCATGCAGCACTCCCGGGCCGGTCGGGCCATGCGGGCGCTGGCCCAGGACAAGACCGCCGCACGTCTGATGGGGGTGAACGTGGAGCGCTACTCCATGCTGGGCTTTGCCCTCGGCGCCATGCTGGCAGGGCTGGTTGGCGGACTGCTCGTGACGATCACCGGCATCAACCTCGGGATGGGGGGACCGACCTCGATCAAGGCCTTCATGATGATCATGATCGGCGGAGCCGGGGTCATCTCCGGAGCCATCGCCGGCGGCTTCATCCTTGGCATGATGGAAAGCGTCGGGCTGACCGTCCTCGCAGCCTATGGGGACATCACCTACCTCGTCATCTTCGCCTCGCTCATGATCTTCCTGTCCATCCGTCCGCAGGGGCTGATGGGAAAGCCCTGGGGATAAGGCATGAACAAACAGCTTGTGGGCGTCTTCGCCTTCCTGATCGGCATCTACGGAATCGTTCCCTGGGCCATTGTCGCCTCGGAGCGCTCGGACTTCTACTACACGCTCACCTCGGTGGCGCTGCTTTCCATTGCCTCTGCGGGCGTCTGGCTGACCTTCTACATTGGCCGGATCAACATTGGCCAGGGGGCCTACGCGCTGGCAGGAGGCTACGTCTCGGCAATCCTGGTCACCCAGGGGGGAGTCAGCTTCTGGTGGACACTCCCGCTCGCCGGGCTCTTTTGTGCCGCCCTGGCCATTCTGATTGGCCTGCCGATTCTCCGACTCCGGGGGGTGTACTTCGCGATGATCACCCTTGTGCTCACCGAGGTCGGACGCCTCTCTGCCCTCGCGCTCCCCATCACGAACGGTGCAAAGGGCATCACCTCCATCCCGCTGCCCGGAGCCGTCAGCCTGGGCGGGTTGACGATCATTCCGGACTTCTCGCAGATGGAGAACCCCAAGCTGGGCTTCTACTGGATCGCAGTCACCATGATGGTCCTCACCTTCGCGGTGATGTGGCGCCTTGTCAACTCCCGGTTGGGGCACCTCTGCCGCTCTCTGCAGCAGAATGAGGAGCTGGCCTCTTCCATCGGGGTCAACATCGCCTACCTCCGGGTGCTTGCCTACTCCATCTCGTCGTTCCTTGGCGGCATCGCCGGAGCCAGCTTTGTGGCCATCTCGCAGTCCATCTACCCCTCATCCTTTCAGGTCACCGACAGCGTCAACTTCATGCTCAACTGCTTCCTCGGCGGGTTGGGCTATGTGTTTGGGCCGATGCTCGGCACGCTGATGCTCTACTTTGGCTGGGACCTGCTCTTCAGCACCGGGAAGTTCCAGCTGCTGATCTACTCCAGCCTGATGATCTTGCTCATGCTGGTCCTCCCGAACGGAGTCCTGAGCATCTTTGATCGGAAGAAGGGGGGCGCATGAGCACAATCCTTCAGGTCCAGGGAGTGACGAAGCGCTTCGGGGGGCTGATCGCGGTCAACGATGTCAGCTTTGACGTCAATGCCGGAGAGATCCTCTCGGTGATTGGGCCAAACGGTGCAGGCAAGTCCACGCTTTTCAAGCTGATCGCCTCCTTCCTGAGGACCACCAGCGGCTCCGTCCTCTTCAAGGGAGAGCGGATCAACAACCTCGCCCCGCACATTGTCGCCCGCAAGGGCGTGGTTCGCACCTTTCAGGAGACCACGATCTTTCGTTCCATGACCGTCCGAGAAAACATTGTCGTCGCACACCACCTCCGGGCGCGGGCTTCCTTGTTGGGATTCCTGCTGGGAACCCGGCAGGCTCGAGCGGACGAAACGGAGTTCGGCGCCTCTGCGGACAGCATCATCGACTTCCTCGGCCTCTCCGAGATCCGGAACGAGCTGGCCTCCAACCTCCCCCAAGGGCACCTCCGGGCTCTGGGAATGGCCATTGGCCTGGCGACGGATCCCGCGGTGATTCTGCTGGATGAACCCTTTGCCGGCATGAACCACGAGGAGACGATGCGGATGGTCTCCCTCGTCCGCCGCCTGAGGGATGAGCGCAACGTCACCGTGCTGCTTGTCGAGCACGACATGCCTGCGGTGATGAAGATCTCCGATCGCATCGTGGTCATCAACTTTGGGGAGAAGATCGCTGAAGGCTCTCCCACAGAAATCCAAAATAACCCGAAAGTCATTGAAGCCTACCTGGGCTCTGAAGATGCTGCGATTGGGATGTGAGCCATGCCCCAGATGCTGAATTTTGAAAACGTTGAGTTATATTACGACCACGTCTATGCGCTCAAGGGCGTGTCTCTGGAGGTCAACCAGGGAGAGACTGTTGCTCTGATTGGGGCCAACGGTGCCGGGAAGTCGTCCATCCTCCGAGCCATCACCGGGCTGGCCCCCATCAGCTCCGGGTCCATTCACTACCTCGGAGAGCGGCTGGACGGTCAACCGAGCGACCTGATCGTCAAGAAGGGCATTGTCATGGTTCCGGAAGGACGCCGCGTGTTCCCGTACATGTCCATCAAGGACAACCTCCTCATGGGGGCTTTCACCCGCACGGACAAGGCGGCAATCGCCGACACCCTCGAGAGTGTGCTCACCCGCTTCCCTCGCCTCCGGGAACGCTTTCAGCAGCAAGCCGGGACCCTCTCCGGTGGAGAGCAGCAGATGATGGTGATCGGTCGGGCGCTCATGGCCAAACCCCGACTGCTCTTGCTCGATGAGCCAAGCCTCGGCATTGCGCCCAAGCTGGTTCAGGACATTGCCCGGGCCATTGTGGCCATCTCGCGCGATGAGCAGGTGAGCGTCCTGCTCGTGGAGCAAAACAGCCGCATGGCCCTCTCCATCTCCAACCGGACGTATGCCCTCTCTACCGGAGCGGTGGTGCTGGAAGGGGAGTCCAAGGCCCTGATGGGAGATGACCGCATCAAGGCGGCCTACCTTGGAGCGGAGCTGTAATCCATGCGAATTCTTGTGGTCAATCCCAACACCACCCATGGCATGACCGAGAAGATCGGTCTGACCGCCCAGCGCCTCGCCTCGCCTGGAACCGAAATCATTGCCCAGACCTCACTGTATGGTCCGGAATCGATTGAGGGCTACTACGACGAGGCCATGAGCCTGGCCGGTTTGCTGGCGACCATTCGGGAGGCTCCGGAGTACGATGCCATCATCATCGCCTGTTTTGACGACACGGGCCTGGATGCCGTCCGCTGCATGACCGATCGGCCCGTGGTCGGCATTGGAGAGGCGGCCTATCACATGGCCTCGCTTCTGAGCAACAAGTTCTCGGTCATCACCACGCTGGGGCGCTCCGTCCCTGCGCTGGAGCACAACCTCCACCGCTACGGATTCGATCGCCGCTGCGTTCGAGTGCGCTCTTCTGAAGTCGCCGTTCTGGAGTTGGAGCAGGCAGACTCCGACGCCTGCCGACGCATTGAGACCGAGATCCGAAGGGCTGTGGAAGAAGACCGGGCAGAGGCCATCGTCCTCGGCTGTGCGGGCATGACAGACCTGGTGACCTCTCTCACGAGACGCTTTGGCATTCCGGTGCTCGACGGCGTTGCCAGCGCTGTGGCCTTGTGTGAAGGGATGGTCCGGCTTGGCTACCGAACGACCCGTGCCGGGGGATACGCCGCTCCGCCTCCCCACAAGCGAGAGCTGCCCGACACCGACTGAGCGCTCGCCACTCCGGGAGGCATGAGGTGGGGGGTCTTTTGAGTTAAAACCGGGCCTGAAACACCGACCAGCTCCAGCCAGAAGGTTCGCTCTGCGTGAGTTGAGGGAGCACGGGGCGGAGCTCCAGTCGGTGAGCGCGAGCGTCGTAGGCGAGCAGGCTCGGAGGGGGTTCAGGTGCATTTTGCCCGAAGAGGCTGTTTCCAGAGTTCACCTCATACAGCCCATAGGCCACCCCGGCCAGCAGCCCGATGGATGCCCCCCGGACGAGACCCTTTTGCAGGTCGTCGCTCTTCTGGTCCTCACTCAGCGACCAACTGGCCAGCATGATCGTTGCGCCAATCCCTGCGCCCCAGAGGCCATCCTTGAAGACCACCTCCAGCGACTGAGCGCGGACAGAGGCGGTGCTCAGCAGCAGCAAGACTGCCAGAGAGATCAGATTCTTTTTCATCATTCATCCTGTTGAAGAGAGGGGGCGGTTTCAGCGCTCCATGGTGGTCAAGTGCAGCACCAGCATAGAGTACTGGGACTCCTGAACTCCGCGGCGCTCCGTGTTGGAGCTTCCACGTTGAGCAGCACTTTGCAGCGGTCCCGGAGTCTTCACCTCACGGTAGAGCTGCTGCAGGGACTCGGCGAGCCGCCAACTTCCGGCGCTGAAGCTGCGGGTGGTCACCTCCTCCGGAATCGGGGTACTCGAGGCCACAACGACCAGCGTCTCTGGGCCACACCCGGCATCGCAGCTGATCTGCCACTGCGGGCGTCCGTTGATGCGTGGTGGGAGTTGATGCGGCCTCCCGGGGGCCAGCGCGAAGTCCGAAGAATAGATCGGTGTGGTCGTTCCGTTGACGTCTCGGTAGATCAAGCGCACGTAGACCTCGGTCTCCGGAAAAAGCAGCACCTCGAAGGGGTCTCCGGAGAAGTAGGTCGCGCCATCGCCCTTGGCCAACTGTACGGTCAGCGGCACCTCCTGAGGCAGCTCCAGCAGCTCGGCCAGGTCCTCGCTCTCTTCACGCAACGCCTCCTCCTGAGGAGGACGATGCTCGAGGCTCAGTTGATCCAGCGCGATCGGGACCTCTGCCCGAGAGACGGTGGGGCCAGCCTCCGTCAACAAGCGAATGGTGACAAAAAGCCGCTCTCCCGCTTCTCGGTAGCTGCCCTCCAACACCACATCCTGCACCGTGGGGTTTGTGCTGGAGTAGTTCGGTTTTGCCACCGAGATCCCCCGGGTCAGCGCCTCCGGCTGGATGTCACGGCGCTCCACCTTCTGGAAATCCTCGCGGTTCTGCCGCAGCTCCTGCTGCAAGGCTTCCAGGAAGGCTTCGGAAAATGGGGTCGAGGCCTGCGTGCCTTCCAGCGTCAGCGAGGTCATCTCCACCTCCAGAGGTGGATCAACCTCCAGATTCTCGGTCAGCAGCCCGGCTGCGTTGCGGGCAGCCTCCTCCAGCGTCTGTGCCTGCGCAAGCAGCGGAAGCAGCAGCAGCAGCCCCAGGAGTTTCCAGGATCGTCTCATCTCTCTCCTCAGAATGAATCGAAGGCCGAGTCCATCTCCTTGTCGAAGAGGTCTTCCTGCTGTTGCATGAGGCGGTCGAAGTCGTCCTCTTCCTCGTCCATCAGAGCCTGAAACAGATCCTGATCCCGGAAGGGCTGGGGCGGCGTGAGCAGTCCATCCTCCGGACGAGGCAGGGGCTGGGCCTCCAGCTTTGGTGCCGGAGGAGCGTCTGGCTTCGGAGCGGGTGGTCGGGGTGCAATCGGCTTGGGTCCGGGGACCTCAGTGGGTGCATCGGTGCGGCGAATCCCGGCGAGGGCACTTCCGGAGGATGCCGGAGGAGCCGAGGTGGCGACGTCAAACCCGCTCTGCTTCAACCAGGCAGCAGCGACGTTCGACTGCACTGAGAAGTTGACGCCGGTGATGGCCAGCCCATCCGACGACTTGCGGGCGATGCTGGTATTGACGCCAATGATCTGCCCGTTGTAGTTGAGCAGCGGACCTCCAGAGTTCCCACGGTTGAGGCTGGTCTCGGTCTGCAGCACGTGACGTCCCGTGACACCTCCGTGGTTACGGATCACCGAGCCGATGCGTCCCGAGGTGAGTGACCAGAGCCCCCCGTTTTCCGGGTGTCCAATGGCCAGCACCGGGTCGCCAATCTGCATCCTGGTCGAGTCTCCAAACGGAATGGGGGTCACGCGGTCCAGCCCCTCCACCTGCAACAGCGCCAGGTCCAAGCTGCGACTGGCCTTGAGGATCCGGGCGCGGCGGCCCTTCTCGTAGACCTTCTTCGCGTCATCGTTGAGGTTGTCACGACGCAGGAACACGAGCACCTTCTGCGGCGGAGTTCCGTCTTCATTCAGGACCACGTGCGCATTTGTCAGGACCTGCCCGGGAGCAATCACCGAGCCGGTCCCCTTCGACTGCGATCCTCCCTGACTGGCCAAGATCAGCACCACCGAATCGCTGGTGGACCGATACACGTCGGCGGGAGTCAGCTGTGCCTGGAGAAATCCCGGGAGCATCAGTCCCAGAACCACCAGGGGAAGTTTGAGCCACTGCATGGCATCTCCTGTGGGTAAGGCTCGAATCCGGACCAGGCGATCACTCCACCACAACGTCCACCTGGGCTTCCGCCTTGGGCCGGGTCATGTTTCGAAAGTTTTTGAGGACCACCGCAAACTCGGTGGAGTCATATGCCGTGCCCTCCTGCACGGCATCCGGGAAGCTCTCCGTTGAAGCCAGCGCGATTAGCGTGTAGCGTCCCGGGGCATCGGGCGTCAGACTCGGCAGAGCGCGCTCGCGGTCGCGAAGCAACCGGCGGCTCGTGTTGATCAAAAGCACTCCCTGGGCGCCATCCCAGACGTACAGCCGCAGGTGGCAGCGCTGTCCGCAGGAACCGAAGGCCTGGAACTCCTGTCCGACCTGCAGCCGGGTCTCGGAGGCCCTCAGCGACAGTGGGAAGTCCGGGGTTCCCATCCGCTTGAGAAAAGGCACCTCGACCTTGATGCGGAAGGCGACCTGACGTCCGACCAGGCTCAAGAGCTCCGCTTCAGGCACCTTTCCCTGCAGGCGATCCGGATCCGGAGCCACGGAGATCACCAGGGAACCTTCTCCGCGTGCTGCAGGAAGTTGCTGTTCGGCGATCCCCTCCGCGTTCGTTGTCTGCGGGACACTGCTGCTTCCGGAGAGGAAGGTGACCGGAAAATTTTTCAGCGGTGTGGGCTGCCCCTGCACGCTCCCCTGAACCTGAACTCGCAGCGGTACAGGAGCATCTCCGGGCTCGAGCACCTGTCCATCTCCAGAGAGCACCTTGAGGCTGATCGCTCCCAGCCACTGACTCTCCAAGGCCTTGGACTCGGAGACATACGCCGCACGCTTCGAGGTCTGCTGATTCGGGGCTTCCTGACGGAGCTGTTCCAGTTGCTGCAGCGCGGCCAGCAGGTTCCCCTGCTTCGCCGAGTTCAGCGCAGAGTCTCGCATCTTCGTCAGTACCGCCTCGGCGTTCTGCTCACGCTGCGCCTTCCAGCTCTGCACGGCGTCGTATTCGCCGCGGGGCACCCGGACCAAGGCCTTGACCCGCCAGAAGCGCTTCAACTCGCGGTCTCCCTGAACTTCACGGTAGACCTCCAGCGAGCGCTCCACCAGCTTGAGGCGGCTGAAGTAGGCCTCTGACTGCTGCTTGGATCCGCTGACTCCGGACTGCGTGGCGTCTTGAACCTCCGAAGAGAGCCCGTAGGTCACTGAGAGGAACTGACTGAACACCCGGGCCTCAATGCCGCAGTACTCGACAAATCGGTTCCCGGCGTCGCGGCGCGCTTCATCCACCGCGTTGCGCTCCTCTGCCTGCTTGCTCGAGTAGCCCACAAAGTAGAGGAAGTCTTCATCCTCCTCGCGAGTCCCCCGGATCGCCCACTCTGGCTCAGCTTCAGGCAGGCGGCGGACCAGTTCCTCTCGGATGGGTTCCTCTGGCGGCGGCGGGGGAGGAGGAGGAGGCTGAGAGGCACACGCCCCCAGCAGCAGCAGACTCACTCCCCATGTTCCGAGAGCGCTTGCTCTCATTCGGTCAGGCCCTGCTTCTCCATGTCGGCCCAGAACGATGCGGCATCCTCAGCCTGCTTCTTGGCCTGGGCCGTCGCCGCCTCCTTCGCCCGCTTCTGCGCATCGGCGATGTTCTGACGTGCAGTCTGCTTAAAGGACTCGTCCAGCTCTTCCATCGGTACCGTGGCCAGCACAAAGTACTTGTAGCCGCGCTTGCCGGAGGCGTCGCTCTCACGCTCCATGTACCACTTCTGGGTCTTCAGCCGACGTGCCACGTTGGCCGAGACCTGCTTCTGGAAGGTCCGGGCGCTGGTAGTCGGGTCCACCACTTCGGTGGCCAGTCCGTAGCTGACGGAGGCCTGCTCAAACTTGTTCTTGGCGATTGTCCCCAGGTACTGCACTGCGGCATCGACCGCGCTGCGGCGGGCGTCGTCCCGAGCGTTCTTCTCATTGGCGTGGATCGCCGAGAGCCCGACAAACGACATCTGTCCGTCCTCCACTCCAGGCTCATTCATGGTCCAGTCCGGGCGGTTGGAGAAGTCCGGATCCTGCTGTGTGGCCGGAGCGTTCTCTTGAGGAGCCTCTGGCTGACTGCTGGAGCACGCCCCCAGGGCCAGGAGAAACACCGATGCTGCGGCGAGAAAGAGTCGGTTGATGCTCATCACTACCTCTTTGAAGGAATACGGTTGATGCAATGGCGCTTGAATCACGCCGGGAAACTCGGTGCTCTCGGAACGTCTTCCACCAGCGGAGACGTTCCTCTACAGGTCCCGAGCGGTCACTTCTACCCACACAGGACGGACAGTGTTCCCAGTTTGACAAAAAAGTTTCGCAAATTGAGGCGATTTTTCAAATTATTCCTACTTGCTTGTGCAAGAGAACGTGCCCTGGCTTTGGCTACGCGCAACCGCAAGAGAGGGCCCCGCCTGCGAGGCGCTGCGATCCAACAAACGCTTCTTGGGTGCCGTCGAAGGATGCCTGGCCGAGCCCCCTCACTCTGGCGTAGAACAGGTTTTTCACCCTTGCATCTTTTCTAGTATATTAGTAATTATTAAGGGTCTCTCTCTGACCTGCCTGCGCCGAGCGCAGCGCGGCAGGCAGGGAGGAACCCTACTGCAAACAACAGCTTGTCTTGTCTGAGTCTGAAGGCAGACCATTGAATTTCATAATATTTTTCGGAACAGATTGGGAAGAGTGCAGAGTCATCGAGGTGCTTTGAGCAAAGTTGGATGAGTAACCCCTCAAAATTCAAGCTGGACCCACGGATGAACACGGTAGATCAGATCTACCATGGGCTCCGAGAGGCCATCGTGTCACTGGAGTGGCATCCGGGACAGCGTGTGAGAGAAAAGGATCTGTGCGAACGCTTTGGGACGTCTCGAACACCGCTTCGGGAGGCGATGATCCTTCTGGCCCAGGATGGGCTGCTGGAGGTTTTGCCGCAGCGGGGAACCTTTGTGAGCAAGATCTCGATGCAGGAGGTCCGAGAGGGCTTCTTCCTGCGGGAGTTGATTGAAACCGCGATGGTCCGGACTGCGGCCGAGAGCCCTTCCGAGGCTCTGTCCGACCGTCTGGAGACCAACCTGCAACTGCAGCAGCGCTGTGCAGAGCGTCAGGACGAGGACGGCCTGTACCCGCTGGATCAGGACTTTCACCGGGCGCTCTCCGAGGCCAACTACTCGGAACGGGTCTGGCGGATTATCAGCCTGGCCAAGCTGCAGTTGGACCGGATGCGTCGGCTCTCGTATCCGATCCCCGGGTATCTGGACACGATCGTCAGTCAGCATCAGGCCATCGCCAACGCCGTCCTCTCGGCTCACCCGGTGCAGGCGGTGCAGGCGATGCGGGATCACCTGAGTGACGTGATCCACAAAATGGAAGCCCTGAAACGCGAACACCGCGAATTCTTCACCGAGTAGGAACAAACAGCGATCAGGAGCACAACCGAGGAGGCCAGGTTGTTTCCGCCCGTCAGGTGTTCGAAGACACCGCGACCGTACGGGGACAGCCTGAAAGCCTCGAGCAGGAGCAGCTGCAGCCTGATGGACTCACGTGGCGGGGACATGCCTCGACGTTGCGACAGGATCGCAGCTCAACGGTTTGAGCCCCACCATGAACCAAGCCCTTTCCGGGCATTTTTGAACCTTTACGACCCGAAGTTGCATGAGCGAACTGTTCATTGAGCACCCACACGACGACCGCTACTCCAAGCGGTTTCTCAACCTTGCCGAGGAGCGACTCGGTACCGTGATGCTGGAGACCACGGATGACTTCTTTGCTGAAAAGGAGAACCTGATCAAGCCCGGACGCGGCATCTTCATCCCCAACAAGTTCACTGAATACGGCAAGTGGATGGACGGGTGGGAGTCGCGGCGCAAGCGGGTTCCTGGACACGACTGGTGCACCCTGCGACTTGGCGCCCCCGGGACCATCCGGGCGCTGGACATCGACACCAACCACTTCACCGGGAACTACCCTCCGTTCGCCTCCGTCGAGGCCTGCGAACTTTCCGGCGACCCCGACGAATCCACGGTCTGGACGGAGATCCTCCCAAAATCGACGTTGCAGGGCAGCACCCAGAACTTCTTTGAGATCCAGGACAGCCGGCGCTGGACGCACCTGAAGCTGCACATCTACCCGGATGGAGGCGTGGCTCGCCTGCGCGTGTATGGAGAGCCCTCTGTGGACTGGAGCGCGATCGGTCCAGAGGAGGTCATTGACCTTGCGGCCTCCAGACTGGGCGGAAAGGCGCTGGCCTGCAACGACCAGCACTTTGGACACATGGACAACCTCGTCGCACCGGGGCGCGGGGTCAACATGGGAGACGGCTGGGAGACCCGACGGCGGCGAGAGCCTGGAAACGATTGGGCCGTCCTCCGCCTCGCCTGCGCGGGGAACGTTCGCAAGGTCGAGGTCGACACGGCCCACTTCAAGGGAAACTATCCGGACCGCTGCAGCCTGGAGGCACTCAACCTGCCTGCCGGAATCGAGCCGGAAGACTGGTTTTCCTCAGAGGTTGCCTGGAAGACCCTGCTTCCGGAGGTGAAGCTTGAGGCCGACCACCAGCACTTCTTCGAGAAGGAGTTGGCCAAGGTCGGTCCGGTGACCCACATCCGGCTGAGCATCTATCCCGACGGAGGAGTCAGTCGCCTCCGCATTCTGGGAACCAAAACCCGCTGACCCTTACAGGAGAGGACATCCATGAGTACCACGTTGAATTCTGAGTTGATTGGAAACACCCTGTCTCGCCTGGCCGAGGCCAATCAGCGCTTTGTGAATGACTATCCGGGGAAGTCCCTTGCCCGACAACCGGTGCACACCATTTACGGAGGGGCCCACCTGTTCAAGGCAGACCTCGCCTCGAAGATGGGGAAGTTGGCACTGCGCAGCCTCGATGATTTTGCCTCAAACTTTGTGACCTTTGCCCAGGCGCTGGGACTGGAGGGATCGGACTCGCTTCCGACCCGGCTGGCAGACATCGAAACGCTGGTCCGGGATGTGGAGGAGCGAGGTGTCTCCACCGCAAACTTTCCTGTCTGGCTGGCGTGGCGCGTCTATGGTCAGGTACGCAAGAAGTTGGAGCGCGAGGCTGTGGAAGACTTCCGGCTCGACTACGAGGACGGCTTCGGGATCCGCCCGGACGAGGAGGAGGACGCCGTGGCAATTCAAGGGGCAAAGGAGGTGATCTCCGCGATGAAGCAGGGGATCCTCCCGCCGTTCATCGGAATCCGCATCAAGCCCTTCAATCGGGAGTTCTCCGATCGAGGCATCCGCACGCTCGACCTGTTCCTGAGCACCATGCTGGAGGAGACCGGAGGGGCGCTTCCGGACAACTTTGTGGTGACCCTGCCGAAAGTCGAGATCCCGGAACAGGCCGCCGCGCTGGTGGAACTGTTCGAGATCTTCGAGGCCCGGAAAGGCATGCCCTCGGGTTCGCTGAAGATGGAGATCATGATCGAGACGACACAGTCCGTCTTCAACGCCAACGGCGAGGTGACCGCGCGAAAGATCGCCAACGCCGCCCAGGGGCGCTGTGTTGGGGCACACTTCGGGACCTACGATTACACGGCATCCTGTGACCTGATCGCCTCTTATCAGAAGATGGACAGCGCGGTCTGTGACTTCGCCCGACACGTGATGAAGGTCGCATTCGGCGGCACAGGGATCTTCCTCTCCGACGGAGCAACCAACATCATGCCCGTCGGACCTTGCCGCGGAGAGAACCTCACCCCGGTGCAGGTGCGGGAGAACCTGGAGACCGTCCACCGCGCCTGGCGCCTGAGCTACGGACACATCCGCCGCTCGCTGGCCCACGGATTCTATCAGGGCTGGGATCTGCATCCTGCACAGATTCCGGTCCGCTATGCGGCCTGCGCGGCGTTCTTCCTGGAGCAGGCCCAAGAGTCGACAACTCGTTTGCGCAACTTCGTGGAGCAGGCCTCAAAGGCCACCCTCAGCGGCGATGTCTTTGACGACGCAGCGACCGGGCAGGGACTGCTGAACTACTTCTTCCGGGCTCTGAACTCCGGGGCCATCGATCCGGAGGACGTCGAGGCCGCAGGCGTGACCGTAGAAGAGGTGCAGGCCGGCTCGTTCCGGAAAATCGTCGAGGCTCGCCGGGACACATGAACCTGGACACCCTCAACACGCTCTCCGAGGCCGAGTTCCGCGAGGCTCTGCACAAGTGCTGTGGAGCCCTGCGCTGGGTCGCGGGGATGTGGGCATGCCGACCGTTTCCAGATGCTGAGACGCTGCATGAGCAGGCCGATGCGGTGTGGGGGCAGATGGGCGAGGCCGACTGGCTGGAGGCCTTTGCCGCCCACCCACGCATTGGAGCGAGCAAGCCTCCGGAGGTCGCCCAAAACACCGCGTCCTGGACCTCGAGAGAGCAGTCCGGGATGCAGTCTGCCGATGAGATCCTCAAGGCGGAGATGGCGACAAAGAACGCTGAATACGAGCAGCGCTTCGGCTTCATCTACATCGTCTGTGCCTCCGGAAAGAGTGCTCCGGAGCTGTTGGAGATCCTGAGCCGCCGGCTGAATTCCAACCGGCAGAGCGAGTTGCAAACTGCGGCTCAAGAGCAGATCCGGATCACGCACCTGCGCTTGGACAAGTTGTTGCAGGACTGAACAGACAGCCACGCCCCCTGGACGTTCCAGCGGTGGACAAACGGTAACTCGCTCTGTTGAAGTCCTCATGAAACTGTTCGCTCTGCTCCTCTCTGCCGTGTTGCTCTGCTTCGGGAGCCTCCATGCCGTCAGCCCGGAAGACCTTGATCGTCTCTTGGGTACCAAAAACTGTCCGCTGTGCAACCTGCGTCAGGCCGAGTTGGAAGAGGCTCTGCTGACAGGAGCCGATCTGCGGGGAGCCGACCTGATCGCTGCGAAGATGCACCGGATCGACCTGAGAAACGCGGAGATGGCCGAGGCCAAGATGAGCCGGGCCGACCTGCGCAGTGCCGACTTGCGCAGCGCGGTGCTCAAGAGCGTCAACCTCATCGGAGCCGACCTGCGCAGTGCCAACTTGATGAACGCGAACCTCGACGGGGCTACGCTCATTGAGGCCAAGCTGGATTATGCCACCCTGCAAGGAGCCGTGCTCTGCAACACGACGCTTCCGGACGGCAGGGTCGAATACAGCGGCTGTACCCTGCGGGAGTGAAGACTTCCCGCTCTCCCAAAACCCGAATCTGGGTTGCTCCTTTCCTCAAATCCGAAATAATGCTGAGAGGCACCCCCAACGCTTCTTTCTCGCACGGTGACTCTCATGCTCATTCAGCCTCTCGGATTTCCCTGGCAGACCGCAGACCCCTTCCTCTTCTGCGTCCACCACCTTGACTCCTATCCTGCCGGCAACGCATCGTTCGGCCCAGCCACCTCGCTGAAGGGGCGCGACCTCGGGCAGGACTTCGCTGGCCTGGACGGCTGGAGGATGTATCACGGAGAGCGCGTTCCCGGATTTCCGGCCCATCCGCATCGTGGCTTCGAGACCGTCACCGTGGTCCAGCGGGGAATGGTGGACCATGCCGACTCGATGGGCGCAGCAGGGCGCTACGGCGGTGGCGACGTGCAGTGGATGACCGCAGGCTCCGGAGTTCAGCACTCCGAGATGTTCCCGCTACTACAGCAAGATGCCGACAATCCGCTGGAGTTGTTCCAGATCTGGCTCAACCTTCCTGCCCACAAGAAGATGGTCGAGCCGCACTTCAAGATGCTCTGGTCCGAAAAGATCCCGGTCCACCAACTTCAGGATGCTTCCGGAAACTCGATTGACGTGATCCAGTATGCCGGGGCACTGGACGGGCAGCTGCCTCTTGAGCCCACTCCGGAGTCCTGGGCTGCCGAACCGCGGAACGAAGTCGCCATCTGGGTGATCCGCCTCGGAGCAGGCGCCACCTGGACACTCCCGGCTGTCAGTCCGGAGACCCGACGCAGGCTCTACCTCTACGAAGGCGCGCAGGTAGAGCTGGACGGCGAGCACACGCTCTCTTTGGGACACTTCGCCGAGCCTGGACATCCTGAGGCGCTAACCCTCGAAAACGGCTCTCGGCCAGCGAGCCTCCTGCTCCTTCAGGGGCGCCCCATCGGCGAGCCAGTGGTCCAGTACGGTCCCTTCGTGATGAACACCCGGGGCGAGATTCAGCAAGCCTTCCTCGACTTCCAGCGGACCCAATTCGGCGGGTGGCCCTGGAAGCGCAGTGATCCGGTCCATGGCCCAGGACCTCAGCGCTTTGCCCGGCATGCGGACGGGCGCGAGGAGTTTCCTCAGTGACCCGCCTCTGCCGTTTTCCGATATTGAATATTTGTCTTTTACTTGAAGGTTCCATTAAACTGAAGGGGCCAAAAAATTCCCGCGCTTCCGTTTCCCCGATTTCTCCCGAATTTTTGACGACAAGGTGAGCATGAGCAGTACTGAATTGGTAATCGACCGTCGTGAGCTTCGCTTCGCACTCCGTGAGTGGCTGCAGGTGGAGCAACTCAGCAAGCACGAACCCTTTGCGGCGTTTGATGCCGAGACCGTGGACCTGATGTTGGAAGAGGCGGCAAACTTTGCAACTGAAGTGGTCGGTCCCACACGTCAGGAGACGGATCGCGTAGGGTCCACCTTGGAAGACGGGCGAGTCCGGGTCCCTCAATGCATGCACGAGCCCTACCGGCAGGCCTACGAGTTGGGATGGGGAGCGATCACCGGAGATCCCGAGTATGGTGGCCAAGGAGCCCCGTCCACCGTCGGATTGGCGGTCAACGAAGGGATGATTGGAGGGAATCAGGCGCTCTCCTCCTTCTTTGGCCTGACCGAAGGCTGCGCCCGGCTGATCCTTTCGTTTGGGACGGACGACCTCAAGCGGCGCTACGTACCGCACATGCACTCCGGACGATTCAACGGGACGATGTGCCTCAGTGAGCCTCAGGCCGGCTCGGACGTGGGAGCCTCCACCACCCGGGCGGAGCCTCTGGGAGACGGACGGTATCGAATCTCCGGGACCAAGGTCTGGATCTCCAACGGCGACGCGGATCTGGTGGAGAACACGATCCACGCAGTGCTCGCCCGGGTTCCCGGAGCCGCAGCCGGAACCGGTGGGCTGAGCCTGTTTCTGGTCCCCCGGGTTCATGTGAACGACGACGGCTCGCTGGGGGAATTCAACGACGTCCATGTCGGGTCCATCGAGCACAAGATGGGGCTGCACGGGAGCCCAACTTGCGTGCTGAACTTCGGTGAGGCCGGGTCGTGCGTGGGCTGGCTTCTGGGCCAGGAGAACAAGGGCATGTCCCAGATGTTCCAGATGATGAACGAGGAGCGCCTGGCCACCGCAGGGCTTGGGCTCGGACTGGGTAGCGCGGCCTATCAGAACGCGCTGACCTACGCACACGAGCGCAAACAGGGGACGCACATCACCCAGATGCGTGTGCCCGATGCCCCCAAGGTCTCGATCGTGGAACACCCGGCGGTGCGCTTCAACCTGATGCAGATGAAGTCGCGGGTCGAGGCCATGCGAGCGCTGCTCTACGGAACCACCTTCGCGTTTGATCAGGCCCATGTGGCCGACACTCCGCAAGAGCGTCAGGCCCACCTGGATCTGGTCGAGTTGCTCACCCCGATGTGCAAGGGATACTGCACCGAGACCGGGATCGAGGTGGTCAACACCGGGATCCAGGTGCTTGGTGGAGTAGGGTACACTCAGGACTTCCCGCTGGAACAGCTCTTCCGGGACGCCCGGGTCACAGCCATCTACGAAGGCACCACGGACATTCAGGCGCTCGATCTGGTTGGACGCAAGATGGTCATGAACAACGGGGCGCTCTTTTTGGGGCTGCTCAACCGCTTTGGCGAGTTCATCGGGCAGCATGCCGCACACCCGCGTCTGGGACCGCTGTGTTCGGCCTGGGAGGAGCACTGCAGTACACTGTCGGACCTCGCACTGGGTGCCCGGGAGGCGGTTCAGGAGCGAGGCATGGAGGCGGTCGCGCTGTATGCCACCCCGTTCCTGCTCTTCGCCTCGGCCGTCACAGCGTCCTGGTTTTTGCTCCAGCAGGCTGCGGTCGCTTCCGGTCAACTGGACACTCTGCTGGAAGGCCACAGCGAGGAAGAGCAGGCCACCCTGCTCCGAGAGCATGAAGAGGCTCGCTTCTACGACTCCAAACTGAAGACCGTGAATTTCTTCCTGGAGGTCGTCGTGCCACAATACGCCGGGGCGCTCTCCGGTGCACAAAAGCGCAACTACTCGGCACTGGACATCATCCTCTGAACCGGCTTCAGGCTATTCCCGCTCCCCCTCAATCACGTAAACTCATGAACTATCAAGGAACCACACTACGCGTCACGTCTCTGGACTCAGGCCTGCTCGAGCTGTGCTTTGACCTGCAGGGAGAGTCGGTCAACAAGTTCAACCAAGCCACCCTGCGTGAGCTCCGAGAGGTCGTGGAGCAGATGGCCCAGAACCCGGAGATCCGAGGGCTGCTGGTGACCAGTGCCAAGGACGTGTTCATTGTCGGGGCAGACATCACCGAGTTCCTCTCCAGCTTCCAGATGCCTCAGGACGAGCTGCAGCAGTGGGTGATGAAGGCCCAGCAGGTGTTCACCGACCTGGAGAATCTGGACTTCCCCAAGGTGGTGGCAATCAACGGGTACGCCCTGGGCGGAGGGTTTGAGATGGCCTTGGCCTGTTCGCTCCGGGTGATGAGCAGCAAGGCTCGAGTAGGTCAGCCGGAGGTCAAGCTGGGGCTGATCCCCGGATTTGGTGGGACCTCGCGCCTGCCACGGCTGATCGGGGTCGACAACGCGCTGGAGTGGATGGCTGCAGGGGGCGAGTACAAAGGTGAGGCTGCGCTCCAGCATGGAGCCGTGGACGCGGTGGTTGAGCCCGAGAATCTCCGGGACGCGGCGCTCACCCTCCTCAACCGCGCCCTCTGCGGAGAGATCGACTGGCAGCAGCGCCGGGAAGAGATCCGTGGACCGCTCCAGCTCAATGAAAACGAGGCCTTGATGGCCTTTGAAACCGCGCGGGCCTTCATCGCTTCCAAGGCCGGAAAGCACTATCCGGCGCCACTGAGCGTGGTCGGGGTCGTGCAGGCCTGTGCTCCAATGAGTCTTGTGGACGCGCTGGCCGTAGAAGCGGAGGCCTTTGCCGAATTGGCCAAAACAGACGTGGCGACCTCTCTGGTGGGGATCTTCCTTGGAGACCAGCAGGTCAAGAAGTTGGCCAAGGGCCACGCCAGGAAAGGGCAGCCGGTCGCACGCGCCGGAGTCCTCGGTGCCGGGATCATGGGGGGGGGCGTCGCCTACCAGAGCGCCTACAAGAAGGTCCCGATTGTGATGAAGGATATCGCCCAGGGACAGTTGGATCTGGGAATGAACGAGGCTTCGAAGATCCTTCAGAAAGGCATCAACCGGGGAAAGACGACTCCGGGTCAGATGGCCGAGACGTTGACCCGCATTATGCCAACCCTGGATTACGCACCACTCAAGGAGGTTGATCTGATCGTTGAGGCCGTTGTGGAGAAGGAGTCGGTCAAGCGTCAGGTCTACCAGGAACTTGCCGCCATGGTCGGTCCGGAGACCGTGATCGCTTCCAACACATCCACCATCTCCATCAGCAAGCTCGCACAGGGTGTCCCCAATCCGGAACGCTTCTGCGGGATGCACTTCTTCAATCCGGTTCACCGCATGCCCCTGGTCGAGGTCATCCGGGGAGAGCAAACCAGCGAGGAAACCATTGCACGGACTGTGTCCTACGCTCTGGCAATGGGCAAGAGTCCGATCGTAGTCAATGACTGTCCCGGATTCCTGGTCAACCGGGTGCTGTTTCCCTACTTTGCCGGCTTCAACGGGCTCGTCCAGGAGGGAGTCGACTTCGAGCGCATCGACAAGGTGATGGAGAAGCAGTTCGGCTGGCCCATGGGCCCGGCATTTCTGCTGGACGTGGTGGGCATCGACACCGCCTGTCATGCCGAAGGAGTGATGGCTGAAGGCTTCCCGGAGCGGATGCAGTCCGAGGCCCAGACCATCGCGCAGTTCATGTATGAGCAAGGACGCTTTGGGCAGAAAAACAACCTCGGCTTTTACACCCACTCCACCGACAGGAAGGGCAAGCCGGTCAAGGTGCGTGCCGAAGACATTGACGAGAGGCTTCAAAGCTTTGTTCAAGGCGACGGGTCCGGGGTCAGCGACGAGGACATCATCAATCGCCTGATGCTCCCAATGCTCACGGAGAGCTCCCGCTGTCTGGAAGACAACATCGTCGGGACGCCAGCCGAGTTGGATATGGGGCTGGTCTATGGACTCGGGTTCCCGCCGTTTCGGGGGGGAATCTTCCGCTGGGTGGATGCCACGGGAATCGATGAGATCCTGCGACGGCTGGAGCAGTATGGAGCGTTGGGAGCGCTGTATGCTCCCACGGAGCAGTTGCGGGCTTTGGCCACTTCCGGAGGGAAATTCTACCCGCTGAGTTGAGATCCGCCCGCCTCTTCTTCTGAAGAGGCGGGGGTGTTCATGCTGGAGATGTCTCCGGAGCGAGAATCAGCGGTCCAGACCCGCCATGTGAATGGCCTTGATCTCCATGTACTCCTCCATTCCGTACTTTGAGCCTTCACGCCCAATTCCGGACTCCTTCATTCCTCCGAAAGGAGCCACTTCCGTGGAGAGCAGGCCAGAGTTCACGGCCACCATCCCATACTCCAGCCCCTCGGCGACTCGGAACGCCCGCCCGATGTCTCGCGTGAAGAAGTAGGAGGCCAGACCAAACTCGGTGTCATTGGCCATCTGAAGCCCCTCTTCTTCGGTCTTGAAGCGGAACACCGGAGCAAGCGGTCCAAACGTCTCCTCCTTGGCCACCTTCATCTCTGGGGTGACGTTGGCCAGCACGGTCGGCTGGAAGTAATTCCCCCCCAATTCATGGCGCTTGCCTCCGGTCATCACCTGGGCCCCTTTGCTCACTGCGTCCTGAATATGCTCCTCGACCTTCTTCACCGCATTCTCGTTGATCATCGGGCCTTGATCCGGATTTCCTTTCAACCCGTCACCAACGTTAATGGCACTGACGACCTTGGAGAAGGCTTCAACAAAGCGATCGTAGATGCCCTCTTGCACCAGCAGACGGTTTGCACAGACGCAGGTCTGGCCGGCATTTCGGAATTTGCACTGGAGCGCACCCGCCACAGCTGCGTCGAGGTCGGCATCATCAAACACCAGCAGAGGTGCGTTTCCGCCCAACTCCAGGGAGAGCTTCTTCATCGTGTCCGCGGACTGTTTCATCAGGATCTTGCCCACACCTGTGGACCCGGTGAAGCTGAGCTTGCGGACAATCGGGCTGCTTGTCAGTTCTCCACCAATCGCAATGGCGTCTCCGGGGATGACGCTCAACACGCCCTTGGGCACTCCGGCACGTTCTGCCAGCTCGCACAAGGCCAAGGCGGAAAGCGGGGTGTCTGGTGCAGGCTTGACGACCATGGGGCAACCTGCGGCCAGCGCAGGTCCAGCCTTGCGGGTGATCATCGCAGCCGGGAAGTTCCAGGGGGTGATGCAGGCCGAGACTCCCACAGGCTCCTTCACCACCATCACCCGTCGATCCGGATTGTAGGTGGGAATGGTTTCGCCATAAGCGCGCTTTGCCTCTTCTGCAAACCACTCGAAGAACGAGGAGGCGTAAACGATCTCACCACGCGACTCCAGCAACGGCTTGCCCTGCTCTGCGGTCATCAGGCGCGCCAGATCCTCTTGGTTCTCGATCATCAACTCATACCAGCGCCGCAGGATCTTCCCGCGCTCCTTGGCAGTTTTTCGCCGCCACTCGGGCCAGGCCGCATTTGCCCCTTCGATCGCCCTCCGGGTTTCGTCCGCCCCACAGCGAGGAACCGTTGCCAAGACCTCCCCGGTAGCGGGGTTCAACACCGGATCTGTCTCTCCACTGTCGGCATCAACCCATTCTCCATTGATATAGGCCTGCTCACGAAAGAGTGACGCATCCTTCATTCCGATCGATTCCCATGCTTTCATCGCGTAGTCTCCTTGAATTTTTTGTAAACCTGTTCGGTGGGGTTGGAAAAAACTTATCTAACGCCTTATTCTATGTGTGAGCAAGTCAATTGTTCTCCTGCTTGAATCTCCAACGATCCCGAGAAGGCACACCCCCTATGTACGAGCTGAGACTGGACCGCAAACAGACCAAGGAAATCGTCTCCGATCAGCCCAAGGAGATCCGCGATTGGGTGGTCAACGCCATTGGAAACATGGTGGTGGTGGACGGCATCGTCGAAGAGCACGAACTGATCGCCCTGCACGAGGCGATCAACCTCCTCGACACCAAGGAGGAAGCGCAGAACCTGATGACCCTGATCAAGCAGAAGAAGCTTTATGACATCGAGCCTCTCAAGGTTCCCATGGAGGTCGGAGCACAGCTCTTCTTCTACATCGCCGCCATCTCGATCATCGACGGCAACCTGAAAAAGGTGGAGGCCGACTTGCTTCTCAGCATTGCGCGCAAGCTGGGGCTCTCCGCCGACTTTGGGAAGGTGGTGATGCGCTGGGCACAACGCCAGATGGAAGCCAACCGCAAGTGGGGTGAAGAACAGAACCGCATCAACCTGGAGCGCCTACAGATCCTGGAAACCGCTCGCCTGAGCGGAGGTTGAGCCCACTCATGCGTGTACTGCCTCTGGAAACGCTGCTTTCCCTGCTGGGCTCTCCTCATGAGCGAGTCCGTCTTTGGGGAACCTATCAGCTGCTCAGTGACTGGAAGGATGAGCCTGGAACATTTGTAGGTGCGATGCTGGAGTCTCCGCAACTGGACATTCAGGAGGCTGCAATTCACCTGATCAACCGTGGAGGAGAAGAGCGCTACGGGTTCAAGATCCTCGGCCTGTTTCAGCGCAGCAGTGGCATCTTGCGATGCGCCTGTGCCGAGGCGCTGGTCGCGCTGAACTATGAAGCAGCCTACCCTCCAATCCTGCAGTGGCTGCAGCGCCTGCTGCACTCCGACGAGTTGAACCTCCCGGACCTGCAGTGTGCCGCCCGCTGCTGGCTGGGCACCGAGATTCCGGAAGCCTGGGACGACCTGGAGCAGATGTTGCGGCAGCATCGTGGCAACCACCTCAAGGCCCTGGCGCTCTTCGAGGTTTTGAGCACTCAGGCAGACACCCCGGAGCGGCTCGGACGCCTGATTCAGCACTACCAGCTCTTCCGGGAGAAGTTCACCGATCCTCAGTTCACTCACCACCTGCTCGGGCTCTTCGGGTTCCGCGAGTTGCTGGAGTTCATCCGGATGCAAATGGACGCAGGAGCCGGAATCGGGACGATGTACGAGGTGGTCATGGGATCGGTAGACCAGTTTGCTCCTCGGTTGCCCAGCGACCTGGTGCGTGAACTGGATCGACTGAGCGACCAGCAAGATCCTCAACCGCTGTTGCCTTTTCTGCGCCAGGCGGCCGAGTTCTGGGGAGCCCGTGCCGAGGATGTGGTGCTCTCTGCGTTGGATCACTTTCAGGAGTTCATTGTCACGCAGTGGGACCGCACGATCATCCGGATTCAGGAGGCTGAATGGCTGTTCTTGGCGACGCTGCCCCTGGATGTTCTCCGGCAGCGGCTCCTCCAAGAGTTGGAGCCTCCCCACCTGCACTGGCCCCATCTGGTCGCCTTGAGCATGTCTTCGCTGGTTGCTCCAAGGCGTTATGCACATCTCATGTACGAGGCGTTGACCCATCCGGAGGCCTTGGCATTGGAGGGAAAATGTCCGATTGGTCCGCCCAAGTTCTCTGCCAAGGAGTTGCTCCTTCACTGGGGCTGGAGATTTCCTGATCCACTGGAGTGCAACTATCCACTGCTTTTGCCTCAGCCTTGGGAGATGGAGCTTCCGCGACTCAACGAAGACCTCGCCGAAGTGTTCTGCCAAGCCGTGCCCGAGCTGATTCAGCAGGAGCGGCACGAAGATCTGGATTATGCGCTGAACCTCTTCCAGCAGGCCCCGTCTCTGCCCATCATGGCTTTGCTGCTGGAGCACTTCGAGGTCTTCATCAATCAACACTACCTCCAGTTTTTCGACTTCATCGAGCGCTACCCGGATCCGCGGTTCATCCCCAAGCTCATCGCCCACTACCGTCAGGGCGAACCGTCGCTGGCTCAGTTGATCTACCTGCTCTGCCAGGCGCACGGGCACCCGCTACCCACCGGGATTGGAGCAGAGTGTCTGACCATGCCTCCGGAGGCGCCGTTGCTTGCCAGGGTGACCTGCTCTCAGTGCCGTGCATCCTACCATTACGAGTTGAAGATGCTCTACTACGATCCCGAGGCGCTTGAGCAGCGACGGCCCTTCCGACATGAGGACCTCTGGACTCCGGATGCCATCCACTGCAAGAACTGCAAGGCGGCGATCTCGCTGAGGACCGATTCGGCCTTCCGGGCTCAGCTCTACACGGAATTGCTCACCGCGAGGTTGCTAAAGCTTTCAGAACAGGAAGAGCGACGCCTGGCAAACGTCAAGCCCCTGAGGTTCCCCGCCTGGGAACAGCGTCGCTTCAACCCGGAGCTGTTTCTTGCGCACACACGAAGGGTGCTGGAAAGTTCTGGCAGCCCTCCGGAAGAGCGCGCAGTGCTGCTGCACGAGATGGGCCGCTTCTACCTGGACTTGCGGCAGTGGGACACCGCCCAAGATTTTCTCCGGCAGAGCCTGCAGCTCCCGGGACACCCGGCCTCGACGCTGTTCCACCTGGGCGTTATCGCCTTTCAGCAAAAGAATTTCTACGATGCCCGACTGCATTTCTCCCAACTGGTCGAAACCACCACGGAAGAGGACTTTCAGTTTGAGGAGGAGAACTTTCACCAGCTGGCACGGCACTACCTGGAGATCATGAACCGCCCGGAGATCAAGCGTTCCGGATTCCGGCTGATTCCCTCCTGAAGGGGCGCCTTGTGGCCGGGTCTCGTTTTTTCGACATTGACAAGCATCACCGGCCCGGATCATGATGAGCATTTTACAGCGTACGACTGGCGTACAACGTGGCGTCAGCACTGATCACTCCTGTTGTCAGGCTTATGAAATTCATTGAAATTGAAGAAGTGTGGGAGGTCAACCCGTCCAGAGTAATGGCGAACCGCCCTCCAAGTTCCGAGAGCGAGCACAAGGTCTGGGCCGTCTACTGCGGCAAAGGAGTGCGAGACCACCAGACCGAAGTTCAGGCTGAATTGAGCTTTCTGGTACAAGAAACCGAACTGCTGGAAGAGCAGGTCCGTGAGGTCCTGAACTGCTGGGCCAATGTGGGGGTCGCTCGGATGGCGGAGCCCCCAGCATGAACGGCGCGCTTTGGAACCTGGAAGACCGCACGCCCGAGGTGCACGAATCGGTCTATGTCGCCCCCGGAGCTCAGATCATCGGAGGCGTCCGTCTGGGAGCGAGGTCCTCCGTCTGGTTCAACACCGTCCTCCGGGGGGACACGGAGTGGATCACAATTGGTGCAGAAACCAACATTCAGGACCTCTCGCTGGGCCACGCCGACCCCGGAACGCCCTTGACCTTGGGAGATCGGGTGACCGTCGGGCATCGCTGTATTCTGCACGGATGTGTGGTGGAGGACGACTGCCTGATTGGAATGGGAGCGATCGTGATGAACGGGGCACGCATCGGCCTGGGAAGCATCATCGGGGCCGGAGCGGTGGTTCTTGAGCAGACGGTGATTCCGCCCTATTCGCTGGTGGTTGGCTCTCCGGCTCAGGTTCGCAAGACCTATGACGACTCTGTGCTCATGCGCAACCGGCTGGTCGCCCAAGTGTACGTGAACCGTTCCGGCGACTACCTCAAGGCCTTGAAGAACGTCTGAAGGAACTCCGGATGACACTGCGGGCGTGGGGAAAGTGGATTCTTGGAGCGGTCATCTTCCTGGGTTTGGTCGCTGTCCAGGCGTTCACCTCTCGCGAGTTCAAGCTGATTGAACTCCGGGAGGTCTGCCTGTGCTCTGGGATGCAGGAATCACGGGAGTGAGGAGGGATTCTTCCGGGAAGGCGCTCCTGAGTTTGGCCTGAGTTGACGTCGCACTTCCAGGGCCAGAGGATGTTGCGGGAACTCCACCGCAAGCTTGGCCCAGAGCAGTCGCTGCTTCTCTGCCTCCCCCAACTCGGCAAACGCTTGCCCCAGGCCATACAAGGCCACCGGCAAGAGCACGCTCTCCGGATGACGCCGGATCAACATTCCAAAATAGTAGGAGGCCTTCCTGGGTTGAGCGTCACGCAAGGCCTCTTGCCCCAGAACCCCCCAGATCTTGTCCTCCTGCTGCTGATACTCCGGGGCCTCCGTCAAGGCTTCCAGTGCAGCGCGGCCTTCCTCAGTTGCTCCGGACTGCAAGAGCAACAGCCCCTCAAGCAGGCGGTCGTCCCGAGGAGGAGGCGCTACCGGAGCAGGGGCCTCCTCCAGCACCTGCAGACGCCCCTGGAGCGCCGTCTGGTCTTCCTTGAGTTGACGCAAATCCCGAAGGGCCTGGTCCAGCCAGTCGGAAGGTGGCACCTGCTCCTGAACCTCCTTGAGCTGAGCGGTACGGGTTGCCAGTTCTCCTTGCAACGCCCGGAGCAAGCGCCCCTGCCGGTCCAGTTCCTGACGCAGCGACTCCAGGTCCTCTGCCAGGACCAGCCCCGGAATCATCAGCAAGAACACTCCAAGGCCCCACCCCCCGGACCGGGTGTGCTTCATCAGTGACTCCACACGGGGTTGGTTTCCGAGACCTCCGGAGGGTTTGTGGTCACCCGGATCAACCTTCCACCGTAGGCTGAGAGGTAGTAGAGCTTGGGGACTCCGGACTTGCGGGAGCTGACCACCAGTTGCTGCCCGTTGGGAGACCAATCGGGCTTTTCCGTGTCGTAGCGTTCGAAGGTCAACTGCTGGTGTTGCTTGCGTTCCAGGTCGTACTTGAAGATCTGGAAGTAGCCGCGACGCTTCCCTTCATAGGCCAGGTGACGTCCATCGGGAGACCAGCGCGGGGAGCTGTTGTAGTTGCCCTTGAAGGTGATCCGTTCCTGGGAGCGGGTGCGCGGGTCAAAGAGGTAGAGTTGGGGTTCATTGGCCTTGGCCTGATCGGAGACATACGCAATGCGAGAGCCGTCCGGAGACCAAACCGCAGAGGCCTCCAGCCCCTTGCCGGTGATCAGGGGGCGCAGGGTTCCGGTCTGCAGGTTGTGTTCGAAGATGTCCGAGTTTCCCTGACGCACCAACGTGATCAACAGGTTCTGGTGATCCGGATGCCAGCTCCCGGCAAGCGGCTGAGAACGCGCCGGGAAGCTCAGGATGCGTGCCTGCAGACGGTGAGACGGCTGGAGTTGGAGCTGGGCGCTGGAGCGGGTGAAGGTCACGTACAGCAGTTGTCGATTGTCGAAGGACCACTGGGCCAGGTTGTTGGTCCCCAGGTTGTAGGAGAAGCGGCGCAACTGAGTGCCATCGTACTGAATCAGCATGATGTTCTTGCGGCCTCGGGCGGTCTGGGCGGTGAAGGCCACCTGAGAGCGCACGGCACTGGAGAACCCGAGCGTCTTCTGAATGAACTGCTCCGAGAACTCCAACCCGATGGACCGCCAGGTGCGCTCCAGGGTCCGGGATCGCGCCTCATCAATGATCGGTTCGGCCCGGCCCCGCTCACGCACAACCATCCTCACCTGATTTCTCGCTGGCCCCTTCAAGGAGAGCTGAATGTGGAAATCCGGCCCCTCGCTCAAAGAGAGCGCACGCTCTGATGAAGCTTCAAGCAGAAAGAACATCGAAGGCTCGATGTTGTTCTTGAGGACGGCCTGCAGGTAAAGCGCTTCCACCGAGTTTGCCGGCTCAGACTCCAATCCGACCCGAAGCGGCTCAAAGTTGGGGTTTGTGACCTCGAAATAATCCAGAGGCTGCGCGCTCACTCCGACAATCCACAGGAGGGTCAACGTGAGCAGGGAAAACGAGCGGCGGATCACGTGGCGGAAGTTCAGAAGGAGATTGGGTTGGATTGGTTGGGGCTGAACCTCACCCCGAATGAGTAGGCAGATTCAGGATAGGAATCTGGCAAGGATGGGAGAAATTGCAAGCCATTCAGCAAACGAGTCACTGAACGATCATAGAGAGCATTCCGTGAATTTTTTTCAAACTCCCATCGCTGAATCCGACCTTCACGATTGATCCAGAAGCGTACCACAGCAACCAGATTGCTGTCTGCCAGATGCAAGGGCGCAACCCAGTGTTCCCGGAAGAATCGATCCAGTTGAGCCCGGTAGATCCGTGCTTCCTGCTGGCTGAGTTTGGGCATGGCGTCCTCCTTCGATACCGAAGGGGCGAGCTTCACCAGGTCCAGCTCTGGAATCCACTGTCCCAACGACTCCGCCACTTCTCGGCGCTCTGCCTTGGTTCCGGAAGCTTTCGAGGTCACTGAAGGGTGCTGAAGAGTCGCTTCGTTCAAAATGCTCTGCAGGCTTGGTGCAGGGAGCACCCGGGGCGGTGGTTCCAGCCTTGGTGGCGGCTCCGGTTTTGGTGGAGTTGGGGCCTTGCGAGGCTTGGGAAGTGGGGCGAGTGGGGGAGTGAGCACTGCGACCGATGGACGTGAACGCATCCCGGCCAGCAACACCTGCGGGGTTTTTGAGTCCAACTCCGTGAAGTTGGCTGGCGGCTCCGCTGTCTGCGACACCAGAACCAGCGGCACTACCGGAGGCCGCGCCGATGCGTTTTCCGGGACTCCACGCTGAGACAGCACCTCCAGCAACAGCCAGGCATGAAGTCCCACCGAAAGGACCGCTCCGCAGAGGTGGCGCCAACGCCAGCGACGGAAGAACCTCACCAGGAAAGCCGAGAGAAGAGGTTCTGGAAGAAGTAGCTGGACTCCGGAAACAGCAGCCGTGCTCTCCGGTTCGACTCACGGATATAGACCTCTTCATTGGTGGAAAGGGCCAGTTTGTTCTTCCCGTCTACCGAGAGGTAAATGTCATGTTCCCTCGTGTTCGGGTCGATCTTGAGCCGAATGTGCGAGTCGCTGGTGACCACTAACTGGCGGGCCCGAAAGTCGTACTCGTTGAGGCCGCTGACGATCATGCAGCGCAGCTCCGGCATCACGATCGGAGATCCGGCGGCCAGCAGGTAGGCGGTACTCCCGGTTGCCGTCCCGACGATCACCCCATCGCCCCGAATTTTCCGGATGGGGTGGTCGTTGATGTGCAACTCCACTGTGATCATCCGGGTCGCGCCCTTGATGACCACCTCGTTCACCGCATAGGCGGTGCCCTGAGGGTGCAGGCACTCCAGCATCGACCGCTCGCTGATGACGTACTGCCCGTTGAGGAGCTGCCCCAAAAGTTCCCAAAGCTCCTCTCGGTCTCCGGCAGTCAGGAAGCCCACGGTGCCATAGTTGATGGCCAGTACTGGGGGCGTGGGATAGTTCACCAGAGCTGAAAGCACCGAACCATCGCCACCAAACACGATCGTCAGGTCCACCGGAGTGGAGGTGCCCCCCTGCCACTCCAGAGGGATCACCTCAATTCCGTGCGGGCGTGCCCACTCCTCCATGCGATGCAGCAGTTCAGGCAACTCTGCCATGCTGGTGAAGATGCCAATGCGCTTGAGTTCCAAAGGGGTCGGGGGGGCTTGGAGCACAGGAATGACCTATCGGCGTGGTGGGTGCATGGTCCTTGTTTCATGCACCGATTCGGAACCTGCCGGAGTGCGCTGGCGGTTCTTGCCATTCCTCCGGAAATATGGAACGATTTTGCTACGGTTTTTTGAAAGCAGCAACACTTTCCCATGAAGGGACTCCGGTCGAGGCCCTGGATCGCAATTTACCATTTTCACGCCTCTCCGACTTCCTTAGTAACACAGACCCCAAGGTGACATGAACTCATTTGTGCGAAACATCGGCATTTGGCTGGTCATTGGCCTCGTGATGCTCTTGCTCTTCAACGTGGTGGGCAACCGCCCCGCTGCCGATCGTCAGGTTCCTTTTTCAGACTTCCTGGGCCAAGTCGAGTCCGGAACCATTCTGGAGGTCGTCGTCCGAGGACGGACACTGATCGGGCTGAGTGAATCGAACGGGCGCTTCCAGACCCAGGCCCCCCACTATCCGGCCCTCTTCGAGATGCTTGACGAGCAGCAGATCCGGGTCCGGGTTGAGCCTCCGGAGCAAGGCAGCCTGTTCCTCGCCATTCTGAACAGTTGGCTCCCCATGCTCCTGATCATTGGGATCTGGATCTTCTTCATGCGCCAGATGCAAGGGGGCGGAAGCCGGATGATGAGTTTCGGCAAAATCCGAACCCGGATGCTGGAGAAGAAGGACAATCCGATCACCTTTGCTGATGTCCAGGGGATTGACGAGTCCAGAGAAGAGGTTTCGGAGATCGTGGACTTCCTCTCGGACCCTCAGAAGTTCGAACGTCTGGGAGGAGAGATCCCGCGTGGTGTTTTGCTGATGGGAGATCCGGGGACCGGGAAAACTCTGCTGGCCAAGGCGATTGCCGGAGAGGCCGGCGTGCCTTTCTTCAGCATCAGCGGCTCCGACTTTGTCGAGATGTTCGTTGGAGTTGGGGCCAGCCGTGTCCGGGATCTGTTTGAGCAGGGGAAGAAGAATGCTCCCTGCATCATCTTCATTGATGAAATCGACGCTGTCGGGCGGAGCCGCGGAGCCGGACTGGGAGGAGGCAATGACGAGCGAGAACAGACGCTCAATCAGTTGCTGGTCGAGATGGACGGCTTTGCGCCCAACGAAGGCATCATCGTCATCGCCGCGACGAACCGTCCGGACGTGCTGGATCCAGCCTTGCTGCGCCCGGGACGTTTTGACCGACACGTCGTGGTTCCCAAGCCCGACATTGTGGGGCGGGAGGCCATCCTCAAGGTGCACACCAAGGATCTGGAGTTGGACAGCGACGTCAACCTGCAGGTCATCGCCCGGGGGACGCCCGGGTTCACCGGAGCCGACTTGGCGAACCTGGCCAATGAGGCCGCACTCTGGGCTGCACGCATGAACAAGGAACGTGTCGGCATGTCGGACTTCGAGCACGCCAAGGACAAGGTCCTCATGGGAGCCGAGCGTCGCAGCATGCTGATCACCGACGAGGAGAAACGCACCACGGCATATCATGAGGCTGGGCACGCGCTGGTCGCTGCCGCCCTCAAGGAGGTTGACCCGGTCCACAAGGTGACCATCATTCCTCGCGGACGTGCTCTCGGAGTCACCATGCTGCTTCCGGAGGAGGACCGCCACAGCTACAACCGACTCGGTCTCCTCGGACAGATCGCCATGATCATGGGCGGGCGTGCTGCAGAAGACCTGATCTTCAGCCGCTTTACCACTGGAGCGAGTGATGATTTGAAAAAGGCCACGGAGCTGGCCCGGAAAATGATCTGCCAGTGGGGCATGAACGAACGCATGGGACCGATCGCCTACTCCGAAGGCGGGCAGATGTTCCTCGGACGGGATCTGCAACAGCACCGAAGCCTGAGCAACGCCACCTCGCGGATGATTGATGAAGAGGTCCGCAAGCTGCTCAACGAATGCTACGAGCGGGCTTGCTCGATCCTGAAAACCCACGCCAGCGCCCTCGAACAGATCGCACAGAGCCTGATCGAGAAGGAGACCATCGATGGGGATGAAGTGGTTCAGATTCTGCAACACGCCAAAGGAACCGCATAGGACGGGGCCCTACGCCCCGCATCACTTCGTTTTACAGCACATTGGCATTCCGTGGGGCCTGAACTGACTCATTGGCTGAATTTCTCAGATCTGCGCTGGCAGGATCTGCTGGACATCAGCCTGCTCTCGATCATCTTCTATCGCATCCTGATCCTTATCAAGGGAACCCGGACCATCCCCATGCTGATGGGGTTTGTCCTGCTGCTCGCCCTCTACCTCATCTCGGCCTACCTTCAACTCAACGCCACTCGACTCCTGCTCGACAACTTGGCCAGCTCGCTGGTCCTGGTGCTCGTGGTGCTCTTTCAGGCCGACATCCGGAACGCCCTTGCTCACATTGGGCTCTTCACGCTGTTTCGGGACAACGACCGCCAGCAGCGCGACGCGGTGGAGCAGATCCTTCAGGCCTGCCGCGTCATGGCACGCCAGCGCATCGGTGCCTTGATCGTCCTGGAGCGAGAGGTAGGCCTGCGCAACTACACCGAGCGCGGGACGTTGCTGGAGGCCCAGGTCAGTGAGGAGCTGCTGCTGAGCATCTTTCACCCCACCTCCCCCCTGCACGACGGCGCAGTCCTGATCAGCCGCAAGGGCGGGCTGGTCGCCGCGCAGTGCCTGCTGCCGGTTTCCATGAACAGCAAGATCAGCTCGATTCTCGGAACACGCCACCGAGCGGCCATCGGACTGACGGAAGAGACCGACGCAGTGGTGCTGGTTGTCTCCGAGGAGCGCAAGGAGCTGAGCTTGGCCCATCGCGGTCGACTGTTCCGGGGCACTCCGGAACAGCTCCGAGAGGGACTCTTCGACCTGCTCGCCGGGAAGGAGCCCGCAGGACTGGAGGGGCAGTTCCCAATGGAGCGCCCCGAGTCTGCAGAAGACGCGGACTCCGTCAAGGACCCTGCCGCAGAGCCCCAGACATCCAAGGTCCTGTCGGAGGCCGGTTGATGCGTGAGAACCTGCAGTACAAGTTGATCGCCGTCGGGATTGCCTTCTTCGTCTGGGCGATTTCCAAGCAGGCCACCGATCCGGTGCAGATGAGTTTCTTCTCGCCGGTGGCCTTCAAGAACCTGGGCTCACAGTTTCAGGTCACCGCCGAACCGGCACAGGTCAACATTTCCGTGGAGACTCAGAGCCGGGGGAACCTGATCAACCCGCTGGAGATTCAGGCAATCCTCGACCTCTCCAACGTCTCTGAGGGAACCTTCGACTACACCCTCACCGAGTCCAACATTCAGGCACCCTCCCATGTCCGGGTGGCCCGCATCACCCCGGCACAGGTCCGGCTGACCATTGAGGAGCTGGTGGAAAAGCAAGTCCCAGTGCGAGCACGGTATCAGGGGCGTGTCGCCAAGGGCTACCTGCTGGACTCGGTCAGCATGGACCCCGAATCCATCACCATCCGGGGAACCCGAGAAGAGTTGGAGCGTCTGGAAGAGGTGATGACTTCCGAGATCGACCTCCGGGAACTCAGTTCCGATACCGAGTTCACCGTTCAGCTCGATTTGCCCAAGCAGGACCTGCAGGTCATCGAGCCACAGGGCAAGGCCTTTATCGCTCACGTGAGGGTCAAAGGCCTGCCGCTCAAGAAACGGTTTGACAATGTTCCGATTTATCTTAGAAATACGACATACGTCAGCCTGATCAACCCCTCGGCCTTCAACGTTTTTCTGGAGGGCCCCGCGGACCTGATCAACGAACTCTCCAGCGAGGAGTTGTATGGAGTGGTCGACGTGGAAAGCTTCGGTCCGGGGAGCTACAAGGTTACCCCCGAGGTGGTCCTCCCAGAGGAGGTCGCGCTGCTCCAGCAGTGGCCCACAGTCTCGCTCTGGGTCAAATCGGAGCGCCTCTCTCAATGACCCCCAGTCTCCCGGACCCCGCCATCAACTTTTTCCTCTGAGGAATCTTGATCTCCCTACACGTCAACATCGATCACGTCGCCACCATTCGTCAAGCTCGACGCGGACAGGAGCCAGACCCCATGCATGTGGTCCCGCTGGTGGAGCAAGCCGGGGCACAGGGAGTCACGGTCCACTTGCGAGAGGACCGTCGACACATCAGCGACCGGGACGTCCGGCTGTTGCGGCAGGTCATCCAGACCATCATGAACTTGGAGATGGCCGTGACGGAGGAGATGCTGTCCATCGCGCTGGAGGTGAATCCGGAGGTCGTCACGCTGGTTCCTGAACGCCGGGAAGAGGTGACCACCGAAGGTGGACTGGACGTTACCCGCGAGCCGGAACTGCTGCGGCGTGGAATTGCGAGACTCCAAGAGCAGAACATTCGGGTCAGCTTGTTTGTCGATCCGGACCCAAGGCAGATCGAGGCCAGTCAGGCGGTTGGTGCCGACGACATCGAGCTGCACACCGGAAGCTATGCCAACGCCCGGGGCAGTCAGCAGGAGGCGGAATATCAGCGCCTGCATCAAGCCGCGCTGCAGGCCCATGCACTCGGGCTGCAGGTCAATGCCGGGCACGGGCTGAACTACCAAAACACCCAGCGCATCTGCCAGCTTCCTCACGTCCGGGAGCTGAACATCGGCCACAGCATCGTGAGCCGTGCGGTGTTCTCCGGAATGCACACGGCCGTGCGCGACATGCTGGACCTGATCCGGGACTCTGTCCCCCAGGCTTAGACCCCACTCTTCAGTCCTCCGGGATGGAGGCTTCAACTGCACCAAAGGCAAGGGACTGCCCCTCATGGCAAAAGACATCATCGTCAATTATGCCCCGCACGAAACACGCGTTGCCGTGATGGAAGGCGGGATGCTCTGCGAACTCTTCCACGAACGCGACCGGGAACAGCGGCTCGTCGGGAACATCTACAAAGGCCGGGTCCTGAAAGTACTCCCCGGAATGGAGTCTGCCTTTGTGGACATCGGCGTAGAGCGGGCCGCATTCCTCTACATTGACGACATCCTGGACCACCGGGAGTTGATTGATGAGGACGAGGAAGAGCCAAGCCGCCCTGCTCGCAAGAAGGCCAAGGAGGGAAACATCGAGAGCATCCTGCAGGAAGGGCAGGACGTCCTCGTGCAGGTTTCCAAAGGGCCGATCGGGACCAAGGGAGCCCGGATCACCAACCACATCTCCCTTCCCGGACGCAATCTGGTGTACATGCCGGCGTCCACTACGCTCGGGGTGTCACGCCAGATCTCGGACGATCGCGAGCGGGCACGACTGAAGAACCTGGTCGCCAAGCTGCGTCCGGAGGTCGGAGGATTCATCATCCGAACCGTCGCAGACGGCCGAACGGAGGAGGATCTGCACTCGGACATCAACTACTTGGTTTCGCTGTGGGAGGACATCCTGGAGCGCTACCGACAGGTCGAGGCTCCGGCACTGCTGCACTCGGACCTGAACGTCATCTTCCGGACCATTCGGGACATGTTCTCCACAGACGTACGCCGGCTCGTCCTCGATCACAAGCAGCGCTATCAGGAGGTCCGACAGTTCGTGCGCAACTTCCTGCCCCGCTACGCCTCCATGGTCGAGCTTTTTGATCGGGAAGCTCCGATCTTCGACTATTACGGCATCGAGGCCGAGATCGACCGCGCTCTGAGCCAGAAGGTCTGGCTGCGCTCCGGAGGGTACCTGATCATCGACCAGACCGAGGCCTTGACCGCGATCGACGTGAACACCGGGAGATTCGTGGGCAAGGAGAGCCACGAGAAGACGATTCTCCGGACCAACCTGGAAGCGGCAGAAGAGATCGTCTATCAGCTTCAACTGCGTAACATCGGCGGGATCATCATCATCGACTTCATCGACATGGAGTCTGCACAGCACCGGCAGATGGTCTACCAGACCCTCAAGGACCACCTGCGGAACGACAAGGCCCGCAGCAAGATCCTGCAAATCAGCGAGATGGGGCTGGTCGAGATGACCCGCAAGCGTGACCGGGAGAATCTGAGCCGCTACCTGTGCGACCCCTGCCCCTACTGTGACGGCACCGGCCAGATCAAGTCCCCTCAGACGGTCACTTATGAGATCTTCCGGGAGATCCGCCGCACCTGCCAGCTGAACGGCAAGGGCTCCGTGAGCGTCTATGTCCACCCGGACGTCTTTCAGTATCTGCAGACCGAGGAGCGAGAATCCGTCCAGGAGTTGGAGCAGGAGGTGGGTCAGCCGATTGTGGTCAAGCCTTCAGAGTCTCTGCACCACGAGCAGTTCGAGGTCTATGAGTACTGAAGGCCTGCACGAGCAGGCTGCAGGGAACCTGAGACAACATCTCGCAGAGAACGCCTATCCGGGACGGGGACTGATCCTGGGCAGGGCGGATGCCAACTCCTGGATGATCGTGTACTGGATCATGGGACGTAGCGAACACAGCCGCAACCGGAGGTTGGTCTGGGAGTCCGGACAGCTGCGTACCGAGGCCGCAGATCCTTCAAAAGTGCAGGATCCCTCCTTGATCATCTATCGGGCCCTCTGTCCGGTTCCTCAGGGGTGGGTGGTCAGCAACGGGAGCCAAACGGAGACGCTGGCCTCCGGACTGAAGGAGCGGCAGAGCTTTGAAGAGGCGCTGCTTTCCGAGCGCCATGAACCGGACGCTCCAAACTACACACCAAGAATCAGCGGGCTGCTGGACCTGAAGCATCCCCAGGTGCGCTTTCGCTTCTCCCTGATTCGGAAGCTGGGGTGGGAGGATCAGCCGGAACACCGCTCGTTCGCCTTTCCAGAGTTGCCTCCGGGGTTGGGGTTGGGACTGACCACGTACGACCACGACGGTTCCCCCCTCCCCTCCTTCTCCCGAAATCCTCTGCTGTTTCCGTTGGGAAAGAACCCCAGGGAGGTGGCTCGGCAGTACTGGGAGGCGCTGGATACTGAAAACCGGATCGCGCTGGCAGCGGTCTCGGTTGAGGCCGGGAAGCCTCCGGATCTCACCCTCCTGAACCGCTTTGAGGCATCTGAAAACGCCTGAACCGCTTCGAAAGCTTTACTCCGACTTCAGATAGTGATAATCCTACTGACTGAATACTGCCATAAGGCTTGAAATCCTGACTCTCTTCTTGCGAATTCCATGGGCGCCGAACGACGACAATTTCTCCGAGTCCTGTTTGAAGAAACCATTGAGGTTCGGACTGCGGAATGGACCGATCCTGTAGCAACAGGACTCGACATCTCCCTCAACGGAGTCCGCTTCCACTGCGAACACTCCCTCTCTGACGGTGAGACCGTCACGATCAGCTTCACTCCGGATTTTGAATTGATCGGCAAGGTCCGCTGGTGCTGGCCCATCGAGTGGTACTACCAGTCCGCCGTGCAATTCGTGGAGATCACTCCGGACGAACAGGAGTCCCTTCGAGACTACATCACCAGCGCTACCGGAGAGGAGTACCCGCTCTCTGAAGAGGAAGAAGCCAAGCCGGCCGCAGGAGAGGCGGAGACCACCTCTGGAGAATATCTGGAGTTGGAGCAACCGCAGGCAGGAGCCTTGAGTGTGGAGTTTGCCGAAGAAGACCTCACTCCAATGAGCTTCTCCGGACGACTCGTGCTGATCATGAGCGAGCAGGAAGGCCCAGCGACTTCACTCCGCAACTACCTGCTGGAGCGCTGTGGACTGGAGACCGAGGTGATGAGCAAGAAGCAGAGCCTGTGGCGGATGATGAAGCTCGACCCGATCGACGTGGTGGTCATGGCTTGGGATCCGGGCAATCCGGAGGAATCGCTCAACGCCATGCGTCAAACCTACGAACAGTTCCCGGAAACCCGGGTTCTCTTCCTGGCGCCCCCCACACCTTTGGAGACGCGCCTGCACGCCATCAATCAGGGAGCCGTGGACTTTGTCACCCAGCCTGTCAGCCTGTCCACTGTGGCTCAGGCCGTTTTGCGCTGCATGCTCTCCGAGCCTCAAGGAGCCTCGGGAGGTGGTGATGGAGGTGCCATGGGAGTGGTGGCCGCCGCCGGTGGAGCCGCTCTGGCCGAAGAGGAACCGATGTTTGGAGAGTCTGAGGACTTTGAGGACGACTTCAATCTGGACGATGAAGACTTTGGAGACGAACTCGAGCTGATCGACGAGGACTTCTAGAACCGACTCTACCGGAGAGGCCCTGTGGCCTCTCCCGGTCCTGCCTCTCTGGGGAGGCCTTCCCCAGAAATTTTCCCTTCTTAGAAACTCTCCGCTTTGGCTGCGTTCCACGCCCGCGCGTAGGACGGAGGCGGATCGTTGACCAAAACTCCCGGCTCCAGGAAGTCGTAGATCTCCGAGTAGTTCTTGATCTCGGTCGAGTTGATCCGGCGCATCAGGTGCCACGGTTGGATCTCTTCCGGGCTGCTCAGGCCCATCGCGCCCATCATCTCACAGACACTGGCTTCCGTATTCTTGTGGAAGTTGTAGACCCGCTGAGCCTTGTCCTCAACAACAAGAGCCTCTGCATAGCGTGGGTTCTGAGTGGCCACTCCAACCGGGCAGGTGTTGGTGTTGCACTTTTGCGCCTGAATGCACCCCAACGCCATCATCATGCCTCGAGCCGAGTTGCAGGCGTCGGCTCCCAGGGCCATGCGCTTGATGATCCCAAAGCCGGAGGTGGCCTTTCCGCTGGAAATGACCTTGATCCGGTCACGAAGTCCGGAACCGACCAAGGCGCTGTGGACAAAGATCAGCCCTTCCACCAGCGGCGTCCCGATGCTGTCTGTGAACTCGAGCGGAGCGGCACCGGTTCCGCCTTCGCCACCATCAACAGTGATGAAGTCCGGAGTGATTCCGGTCTGAAGCATCGCCTTGCAGATCGAGAGAAACTCCCGGCGTTTTCCGACACAGAGCTTGAAGCCCACCGGCTTTCCTCCGGAGAGGTCGCGCAGTTGCTTGATGAATTCCATCATCTCCAAAGGCGTGGAGAAGGCCGTGTGTCCGGGCGGCGAGTTGACATCGTGTCCCATCGGCACATCCCGGATCTCCGCGATCTCCTTGGTCAGCTTGGCTGCGGGAAGGATCCCGCCGTGTCCGGGCTTGGCTCCCTGGGAAAGCTTCACCTCAATCATCTTCACCTCCGGACGCGTGGCACGCATCTGAAACGTCTCCGGGTTGAAGCGTCCCTCATGGTCACGGCAGCCAAAGTAGCCGGTACCCACCTGCCAGATCAGGTCCCCCCCCTGAAGGTGATAGGGGCTGATTCCCCCCTCTCCGGTGTTGTGGGCAAAGTTTCCCATCTTGGCCCCGGTGTTCAGGGATTTGATGGCGTTAGGGCTGAGTGCTCCGAAGCTCATCGCGGAGACGTTCAGGATGCTTGCCGAGTAGGGCTGCTTGCAGTCCGGACCACCGATGGTCACCCGCAGATCCTTGGGGTCGATGTGCCTGGCCAGGATCGAGTGGTTGACCCACTCGTAGCCGACCTCGTAGACATCCTGCATGGTCCCGAAAGGCATGGTATCCCGGGCATTCTTGGAGCGGGCGTAGACCACGCTGCGCTGCTGCCGGTTGAAGGGGGCGCCGTCGGTATCGGATTCCACAAAGTACTGATGGATTTCAGGGCGGATCTCTTCGAGCAGAAAACGGAAGTGCCCCAGCACCGGGTAATTTCTCAGGATCGAGTGCTGTTTTTGAGCCATGTCCCGGTATCCCAGCAGGATCACCGGGATGAAGACGACCAGGGACCAGAGGATGGCGGGATACCCGAGCACCGCCACAACCAGGTTGATTCCCAGAACCGAGGCGGCGAAGAGGTGAAACATTTTACGCATGCTGTTCCTGCGAGTTGGGTTGAGAGACAAAACGCAAAAGAAATAGCATGAATCCCTACGAGACTCACGCTCTTTTTTTGCATGAATCCCTACGCTCCGGTCTTCCTGACAGAAAACCCTGAGCCCCTGACTCAAGAGCAATTTGGGGGATGAATTGGGAAGTCACCACAATTTTCAATTGACCCCCTTCTGCAATGACTTAAACTGAAAGGCTTTCATCCCCAAAATCATCAACTTTTCAAAAAAGACAGAAGAGCGTGAAGAATCGAATTATTGGCGTCCAGGCGCTGGAAATCCTGGATTCTCGAGGCAACCCCACCGTTCGTGTGAGAGTCAGCCTGGAAGATGGAACCTCCGCTCAGGCCTCCGTTCCCTCAGGAGCCTCGACAGGAGAAAACGAAGCCCTTGAGCTGCGAGATGGAGACAAGCAGCGCTACGGAGGCAAAGGCGTTCTGAAAGCCGTGGAACACGTCAACACTCGCATTGCACCGGAATTGATCGGGGCCAACCCGCTGGAGCAGGGTGAAATCGACGCGCTGATGCTCAAGCTGGACGGGACGGAGTTCAAGAGCAAGCTTGGAGCAAACGCCATCCTGGGCGTCTCGATGGCTGTGGCCAAGGTGGCCGCCCAGTCCGTGGGGCTGCCGCTTTATCAATACCTCGGAGGAGTAGGGAGCGTGCGTCTCCCGGTTCCCATGATGAACATCATCAACGGCGGAGAGCACGCGGACAACAGCGTCGACCTGCAGGAGTTCATGGTGATGCCCTCGGGGGCGCCCAACTTCCGGGAGGCCCTGCGCTACGGAGCAGAGACCTTCCACGCGCTCAAGAAGATCCTCCTCAAGAAGGGCTACGCCACCGGAGTGGGCGACGAGGGGGGATTTGCCCCAAACCTGAAGAGCAACGAGGAGGCCTGCGAGGTGATCCTGGAGGCCATTGAGGCAGCAGGTTTCCAGCCTGGAAAAGAGATCTCTCTCGCGCTGGATGCCGCGGCCAGCTCCTTTTCCCAGAACACCACCAGCTACGACTTCAAAAAGTCCGGAGGCGGCACCCGCTCTTCTGCGGGCATGCTGGAGTTCTACCAGAACCTGTGCGACAAGTACCCGATCATCTCCATCGAAGACCCGATGGATGAGCACGACTGGGAAGGCTTTCAGGCGATCACCGAGCGCTTGGGCGACTCCGTGCAGATTGTTGGAGACGACCTCTTTGTGACCAACACGCGCTTTGTGGAGGAGGGCATTCAGAAGCAGGCGGCCAACGCGGTGCTGATCAAGCTGAATCAGATCGGAACCGTCTCGGAGACGATCGCGACGATTCAGCTCTGCCAAAAGGCCGGGTGGAACTACATCATCTCGCACCGAAGTGGTGAAACCGAGGACACCTTCATGGCCGACTTCTCCGTCGCCATGGCCGGAGGGCAGATCAAGACCGGCTCGGCCTCACGATCCGAGCGGATCGCAAAGTACAACCGTCTGCTGGAGATTGAGCAGGATCTCAAGAGCGCGGCGCGCTTCGGACGCTGAGCCTACGCCGCGGCAGGGCGCAAGGCCCCGCCCTCCGTGGCATCAAAGCACTCGCCTGCAACTTCAATTCGATGTCCGGGAGGGATGACGCCCTGAAGGCGGGCGAGCGTTTCCGCAAGCGACCACTCCTCACAGTCGACCTCCCGAAGTCCGGCTCTCCATTGCAACAGACCATGGGCTTGGAGCGCCTCCTCCAGAGAGGCGTACGGCCCAGCCAACTCGACTTCCAATGAACTGAACCAGTAGCGTTCCTCCCAAAAGTAGACCAAGTCCACTCCGGATTCAGGCTCACTTTCCTCCCAGTACCGACGAAAGACCGGCATCCCGGAGTCGAGCAGACGTTCCAGCGCAGCAAAGACCAGCTCGTCATCGTCCTCCAGGACCGCCTGGGAGAACTCTTCCCGGAAGCGGCCTCTCAGCGTGTCAGGCAGGGAAGGCATCGGCTTCAGCGGAATCGGCGTTCAGGCAGCAGAAGCGCTCGGGGCCTTCCCGCCCAGCGGCTCTTCGCGTACCGGGAGGTGGATGATCGCCGAGAAGGCTCCCACCCCAACGCCAACCCACCACACGAGGTCGTAGGAGCCGTACCGGTCGTAAAACAGTCCCCCCAGCCAGACCCCCAGGAAGCCTCCCAGCTGATGGGAGAGGAAGACGATCCCGTACAGCGTCCCCATGTACTTGAGGCCATAGATGTGAGCCACCAGTCCTGAGGTCAGCGGCACCGTGGCCAGCCAGAGCGCGCCCATGGTGACTGAAAACAGCACCACAGTGTCCGGAGTGATCGGGAACATGATGAAGAGCGCAGCGGCGATGGTCCTCCCGGTGTAGATGAGCGAGAGCAGCCACTTCTTGGAGTAGCTCTTCCCCAGGGCTCCGGCGGTGATGGTTCCGACCAGGTTCGCTGCTCCAATGATCGCGATCGAAAACGCACCCAGGGCCGAAGTCGAACTCACTCCCATACTCCGGAGGATGCTGTTCTGCGGGATCGTGCTGCACATCTCCGTGATGAAGGCCGGGAAGTGTGCCGTGATGAAGGCCAGCTGAAATCCGCAGGAGAAAAAGCCCAGAAAGATCATGGTATAGGAGGGGTCCCGGAAGGCCTTCTTGAGCACCTCGCCCATGCTCTCCTCCAGCTCCTTGCGAGTGGCCAGCGTTCCTGAGCTGAAAAAAGGCAGCGCCAGGAGCGCCAGCAGAATCCAGGCGGCAAAGACAAAGAACACCTCGGACCAGTGCAGAAAGCTCAACAGCCCATCTGCCAGTGGAGGTCCGATGATCTGTCCGGCTGATCCGGCTGCCGTGGCGATCCCCAGGGCCAGGGAGCGCTTTTCGTCAGAGGCGGCGCGTCCGACCACAGCCAGGATGACTCCGAAGCCGGTTCCAGCAACCCCGAAGCCCACCAGGATCTCCAGGAACTGATGGGCTCCGGGAGTTTCTGCAAAACCGCTCAGCACCAGCCCCAAAGCATAGAGCACCGACCCGAGAATGACCGCTCTGCGGTCTCCAAACTTTTCTGCCAGCGCACCAAACAGCGGCTGTCCAAATCCCCACGCCAGGTTTTGGATCGCAATCGCCAGCGAGAACTCGGAACGCGGCCAGTTGAAATCAGAGGCAATCGGGATTTGAAAGAGTCCGAAGCTGGCCCGGATCGCAAAACCGGAGAGTAGGATGAGGCACCCGGAGAGCAGTACCGGCGTGAACAGTCGATCGGAGGAGTTACTGGCCATGCGCTGCTCGAGCAAGACGGACCTCTCCCACCTGGATCTGGTTCCGGTTGAAAAGGGGCTGTTCTACAGTAAAGTTCGCATCCGTCGGGGCCAGTTCGAGTTGGGTCAGGATGTAGCTCAAAGCGACCTCTGCAGCGCGAAAAGAACCATCCTGCGCCTTGAGCGCAACCCCGAGCCCGAGCTTTGGAATCGAAGCGGCATAGACACCTTCCGCTCCAATCTTGCAAACGACCTGCTCGCCAAAAGCCTGCATCACCCGTGTGCAGTGACGTCCGGTACCAGCCACGTAGAATGGTTCAGCAAGCATCGCAGAACGCAGACGCTGGCAGGCGCTCTGATACTCTGCAGGAAGTCCGGGAGCTCCGGCGAAGCGGGCAAAGCCGCGGGCCAGGAACTTCAGCGGGACGGCCCAGGTGGGAATGGAGCAGCCGTCGATGCCCATCGGAGCATGGGTCAACTCGATGCCCATGAAGAACTCCAGTGACTTGCGGATTTCCTGCTGAACCGGATGCTCCGGATGAACGTAGCCCTGAGGGTCCACGTTGAGTTGTCGGGCCAGCGTCAGGAAGCCGGTGTGTTTCCCGGAGCAGTTGTTGTGCAGGGCCGAGGGCGTTCCTCCTGAGTGAGCAAGGGCATGGGCCGAATCTTCATGACTCGGCCAATGAGTGCCGCACTCCAGGTTTTCCGGATCATAGCCCAGGCGCTCCAGCCAGGCGCTGACGGCCTTGAGGTGTGCTGCCTCTGCGCCATGAGAGGCGCAGGCCAGGGCCAACTCCACATTGCTCAGCTCAAAGCGGTCTGCGGCCCCGGAGAGCAGGAGCGGCACCGCTTGCAGCGGCTTGACTGCAGAGCGTGGGAAGGTGAGGAAGTCGATGTTTCCCCAATGATTCTCCACCCGTCCTGCCGGGTCAACAACCGCGGCATGCACCAGGTGCAGGCTCTCTTGAGTCGCCCCCCGGAGGACTTCGATGTGCAGCGGTTCCCGGAAGGAGTGGGACTTCAGGAGCGAGGAAGCCGTGTTGGCTTGAGGAGGAAGTTTCACAGGCTTCGTCCAATCAGCTCTTTCATGATCTCGTTGCTGCCCCCGTAGATCTTCTGGACCCGGGCATCGGTGAACATGCGGGCAATCTCGTACTCGCTCATGTAGCCGTAGCCGCCATGCAGTTGCAGGCAGGTGTCCACGATCTCGCACTGCTTCTGGGTGCACCACCACTTGGCCATCGACGCGGTCTCGTTGTCCAACTCTCCCCGGATGATGCGCTCGATGCACGAGTCGACAAACACCCGGGCGATGTGCGCCTCGGTCTTGCACTCTGCCAGCGTGAAGCGGGTGTTCTGAAAATCAAGCAGGCGCTGGCCAAAGGCCTCCCGGTTGCGCGTGTAGTCGACCGTGATCTCCACCGCATGCTCGATGGCCGCCACCGCAGCCACGGCCAGCGCCAGCCGCTCTTGTGGCAGCTGCTGCATCAGGTAATAAAAACCGCGGCCTTCTTCGCCCAGCAGGTTCTCCACTGGAACCCGGGCATCCGAGAAAAACAGCTCCGAGGTGTCTGCAGCCTTCATCCCGATCTTGTCCAGCTTGCGTCCACGCTGAAACCCGGGGGTGTTCTCCGCCTCCACCACCACGATGGAGATGTTCCGCGACCCCTTGCCCTCTCCGGTCTTGACACAGAGGAGGATCAGGTCTGCGTGCTGCCCGTTGGTGATGAAGGTCTTGGCCCCGTTGATCACGTAGTGCGAACCGTCCCGGACCGCACGGGTCTGGATGCTCTGCAGGTCAGATCCTGTTCCAGGCTCACTCATGGCGATCGCCCCGATCATCTCTCCGGTAGCCATCTTCGGTAGCCAGCGCTGCTTTTGCTCCTCTGTCCCGTAGTGCAGCAGGTAGTGCGGACAGATGGTGCTGTGGACCGGGTAGCCCAAATTTCCTCCAATTCCGGACTTCTCCACCTCTTCAATCACCACAGCCTCGTGAGCAAAGGTGCCGCCTGCGCCGCCATACTCTTCCGGAATGCTGGGCAGCAGCAAGCCCATCTCTCCGGCCTGGCTCCAGGCCTCACGGTCCAGCATGCCCTGTTGCAGCCAGCGGTTGAGGTGAGGTACAAACTCTTTCTCCAGAAACTTCCGGGTGCTCTCACGGAGCAGGCGAAGCTCTTCGTTTTCCCAGGGTGACGTGTATGGAGGCATCGATTCACTCGGTCATGAAGGTTGGGGGACTGGGTTGAGCTGGCACAAATTATCGCAAGTATGACTCACGAGGAAAGTCGGAAATGGCGCCCATGCGAAAAAGCCCAGGACTCCGGCTTGGACGCCTTTGCAGCCTGCCGAGGCAGGCTTGACATTTAAAGGAATCCCCATACCATCTCTCTTTGTACACTTGTACAAGTGTAGGCATTCTTCCTCTGTCGTATGCTCTCTGCGGGACAACACCCGCCTGGCCGGATTTCCTCCGGACGGGTCGGGAACACCTTCAAGGGGGCGATGCCGTTCTGTGGCGCAGAGATCCTCCGAGTGGCGCTGCTGGTGAGCTTCCCGGCAATCACGCTCTGGCTCCCTCGACTTCTCTCCGGATGCCCCCATGACCCGACGTTACAGCATCCTTGGTGCAGGAGCCATGGGCTCTGTCTTTGGCGCAAAACTCGCGATGCGTGGGCACTCGGTGGAGCTGCTCACCCGCTCCCCAGAGCATCCGGAAGCCATCCGACGTCAGGGCGGACTGCGCTGTCGCTTTGACGGGCAAGAGGCGGTGGTTCCGCTCAACGCCGAGCAGGTCGAGCAGGCGCACGAGGCCGAGGTGGTGCTGCTGTTCACCAAAACCCATCAGCTTGAACCGGCGCTGCAGCAGCTTCCTCCGGCACTGCAGGGCGCGTGGATGGTCACCTTGCAAAACGGTCTGGGCAACGGCGAAAAGGTCGCCCATTATGCCGGGTTGGAGCGCACCGTGGAAGGCGTCTCGCTGGTGCCGGCGGAATACCTCGGCCCTGGTGCCGTAGCCTCCTCCGGATCGGCAGAGACCTGGATGTACGCGGCCAGCGGAAAGGCCGAGCCTCTGGTGGAGCAGGTGGGCCAGGACCTGACCGAGGCCGGACTGAAGACCACCGTCACCCCGGAGGTCGGCAAGTTCATCTGGCAGAAGGCCTGCTTCAACATTGCCATGAACGCCCTCTGCGGTCTGACACAAGGTTCACCCGGGATGCTGGAGCACTTTTCGGATGGGAAGGCGCTGGCCCACGAGATCGCCGATGAAGCCCTCCAGGTCGCCCGGGTGGCCGGAATTTCGGTAGAGGCGGCCCAGGTTCATGAGCTGATCGACTACGCCTGCAGCCGGCACACGTACCACCGGCCTTCAATGCTTCAGGACCTGCTGGCCGAGCGCCTCACCGAGATCGAGGCACTGAACGGATTCCTGATCCGCATGGCGGAGCGTCATGACGTTCCTGTCCCGCTGAGCACCCTGCTGACCCGGATGATCCGCCTGCGCGAGCGGGCTCCGGCATTCTGGGTCACGGAAACCCCGCACTGACAACATTTCTTCTCCCGACGAGGCCTCATGGAGCGCACCTTTGAAGTCGACCAACCTGATCCGCCTGCCGGAATGAGCGAAGCCGAGTGGGATGCCCGGCTGGAGCTGGCGGTCTGCTACCGGCTGGTGGACCACTACAGATGGACCAGCGTGGTCTATAACCACATCACGCTCCGGATTCCCGGAACCGACCACTTCCTGATCAACCCGTTCGGGGTGCGCTACGACGAGCTGCGCGCCTCCGACCTGATCCGGATCGACATTGACGGCAACCAGCTCAGCGAGAGCGACTGGCCGGTGAACCGGGCCGGATACCTGATCCACTCCACCATCCACAAGGCTCGAGCCGACCTGCACTGCGTACTGCACACGCACGAGCCCTACTCTCAGGCACTCTGTGCCACGGCCACGGATGTGGTTCCGGTAACGCAGGAGGGGTGCCAGTTCTTTGAGCGCGTGGGCTATCACGACTTCGAGGGCATCGTCCTCGACGGCTCCGAAGGCCCCCGGATCACTGCGGCGCTGGGGAGCGAAAACCACACCTTGGTGCTGCGCAATCACGGGCTCATTACCGCAGGTGCCTCCTGTGCCTGGGCCTTTGTGCGGCACCTGGCATTCATCCGCAACACAGAGGTGCAGCTACGCGCGATGGCTGCCGGGCAGCTCAATCGCATCCCGGCCCCGGTGATGGCCAAGACCCGGGAGCAGTTTGAAGGCGGCTCCGCACAGGCCGGCGCCAAGGTGCGTCATCCTGAATGGCCGGCGCTCGTGCGCCAGATGGATCAAAAAGATCCAACCTGGAAGCTCTGATTCCCGGAATGTTCTCTTCATGAAACGACCCCCGAGGTCCTTCCTCCACTCATCAGCCTCAAGGAATGGTCATGACTCCTCCGTTTCGCGCCGATCATGTCGGCAGCTTTCTTCGCCCCAGGTTTCTCCTGGAAGCCCGGGAACAGTTCTCCAAAGGCGACCTCCCTGCCGAGAAGCTTAGGGAGGTAGAAGACCAAGCGATCCGGGACATCGTCCAGTTTCAGGAAGACCTCGGCCTTCAGGGGATCACGGATGGCGAATACCGCCGGACCTACTTCCACACCGACTTCCTGACGCAGCTTGAAGGTGTGGTCACCGAAGGAGGGATCAACGTCAGCTTCAAGAAGAACGACGGCACCGTGGACTTTGCTCCACCAGTGATGAAGGTCAAGGGGCGCATCCGCCATGCGCGCTCCATTCAGGGAGCGGATTTTGACTTCCTGCATTCCGTGACCTCCCGGACGCCGAAGGTTACCATTCCCTCGCCCACCATGCTGCACTTCCGGGGCGGACGGCAGGCCATCAGCGAAGAGGCGTATCCAGACCTGGAGGTCTTCTATGCCGATGTCGCACAGGCCTATCAGGACGAATTGAGGTCGCTGGCCGAGCGCGGAGCGACCTATGTGCAGATGGACGACACCAACCTGGCCTACCTCTGCGACCCGAAGATGCGTGAAGGCGCCCGCCAGCGTGGAGACGATCCGGACGAGTTGCCCCGACGCTATGCCCGCTTGATCAACGCTGCGATTGCCAACCGTCCGGAAAACCTGACCGTCTGCATTCACCTCTGCCGAGGGAACTTCAAGAGCGCCTGGGTCGCGGAAGGCGGCTACGAGCCGGTGGCCGAGGTGCTGTTCAACGAGTTGGAGGTCGATGGCTATTTCCTGGAGTATGACGACGAGCGTTCCGGAGGCTTCGCTCCGCTGCGACACGTGCCTGCCGGGAAGACCGTTGTGCTCGGTCTGGTCAGCACCAAGCTTGGGCAGATGGAGTCCAAGGACGACCTGAAGCGTCGGATCGAAGAAGCCGCCACCTACATGCCGCTGGAGCAGATGGCGCTCTCTCCGCAGTGCGGGTTCTCCAGCACCGTTCACGGAAATGACATTGCAGTCGAGGCTCAGGCGGATAAACTGAGGCTGGTGCGAGACGTTGCCCAAGAGGTGTGGGGCGCAGCCTGAGCGGCCTCCTCACCCTCTGCAACGTCAGGACTCCCGCTGAACCCCTTGCAACAGAAACATCATGAATCACCGCGTACAAGTGGCCATCATTGGCTCCGGACCGGCCGGGCTCCTGCTGGGACAGCTGCTCCACCACCAGGGAATCTCCACCCTCATCCTGGAGCGCCAGTCTCAGGAATACGTCCTGGGACGCATCCGGGCAGGGGTTTTGGAGCAGGGAGCCACAGAGTTGCTCGAGCGTGCCCAGTGTGCCGAGCGCATGCACGCCGAGGGGCTCATTCACGAAGGTTTCGACCTCGCCTTTGATGGAGAGCGGCACCGAATCGACCTGAAGACCCTCTCCGGAGGAAAGACGGTCATGGTCTACGGGCAAACCGAAGTGACCAAGGACCTGATGAACGCCCGGGAGGCCTGTGGAGCGCCCAGCATCTACGAAGCCCAAGCCGTGGAGCCTCATGACTTTGAGACCGAGGGCCCGTGGCTCAGCTTTGAAAAAGACGGGGTCACGCATCGTGTCGACTGCGACTTCATCGCCGGATGTGACGGCTTCCACGGAGTCAGCCGCAAGTCGGTTCCGGAACAGGCGATCCGGCTCTACGAACGCGTCTATCCCTTCGGGTGGCTTGGGATTCTTGCCGATGTGCCCCCGGTCTCACACGAGCTCATCTACGCCAACCACCCGCGTGGATTTGCGCTTTGCTCCATGCGCTCGCATACCCGGAGCCGCTACTACGTCCAGTGCGGGCTGGAGGAGAAGGTCGAGGCGTGGTCGGATGACCGCTTCTGGGATGAGCTGCGTCGCAGGCTTCCGGAGGATGCTGCCGACTCGGTCACCACCGGTCCCTCCATCGAGAAGTCGATTGCCCCCCTGCGCTCGTTCGTCTCGGAGCCGATGCGTTTCGGCCGGATGTTCACCTGTGGCGATGCAGCCCACATCGTCCCGCCCACCGGGGCCAAGGGGCTCAACCTCGCGGCCAGCGACGTCCACTACCTCTTTGAGGCCCTCTGCGAGTTCTACCAGGAGCGCTCGGAGGCCGGAATCAACGCCTACTCCGAGAAAGCCCTGGCTCGCGTCTGGAAGGCCGTCCGCTTCTCCTGGTGGATGACCACCATGATGCATCGATTTCCGGAGACAGGAGACTTCGGACAGAAGATTCAGGAGGCCGAGTTGCACTACCTGACCTCTTCTCAGGCGGCCTCTCAGTCGCTCGCCGAGAACTACGTTGGGCTCCCCTACTGAGCCCCGGCTGACTCGACCCCACTTTCAGGAATTCACCCCTCATGCGCGACAAAGCCCACCACCTGGTCGCTCCGGAACCCGCAGGTCCCGGGAATCGATTCACCTTGGCCCAGGTGCAAGCCTGGCGCGAGCAGGGGTTTGTCCTGATCCGGGAATTTTTCACTCCTGCAGAAGTGCAGGCTGTTCGCCAGGCCGTGAAGCCGCTGCTTCCGCCAGACCCGGAAGCGGTGACCGACTTCGGAAGCATGGGTGCCTTTGAGTTTCCCTCCGGACTTGAACCCCTTGATGACCTGACGCTGCATCCGGACCTGCTCCACGCGGTGGCCCAGTTGCTGGAGGTGGAGGTTGGTGCATTGCGCCTCTCACAGTCGGACCTCTGGGCCAAGTTTGGACGCAGGCTTCAGCAAGGCGGCATCCGGGACAACTCGGATCAGCGCATTCACATGGACTATCCCAACCACTACCTCACGCATCCGCCGGTGTGGGAGGCACCGGAGGCTGTGGAGATGATCGTGTACTACGACCATCACTCCGAATGCGGAGGAGAGACCGCGCTGGTGTCCAGAGTCGGTCGTGAAGACCCTGCCTACGTCTACCCCTACACCCAAATGCCCGGAGTGGGGGCCTTGCCCTGGACCAACGATCGGGAGTCCACCGAGGCGCTCCTTGCCCAGGAGCATCCGGAGGTTGCCCGCTTTCGAGAGCGGCTTTATGCCCGAGAACGCTATGCCGCCTTTGAGCCCGGAACCGTCCTCTTCTATCGCCACGACCTCTGGCATCGAGGGACCCCTCTCCAGCCCGGGGCCTTGCGCCTCGTTCAGAACCTCACCTTTCGCAAGGCCGAGTGCGAGTGGATCAGCACCGTCCAGTCCGGCTGGGCCTGGAAGATGTACCGTCCGGACCTCTCCACCGAGCGCCTGATCGCGCGGCTCACTCCCGAGCAGCGCACCGTTCTGGGCTTTCCGGCTCCGGGAAGCTCATATTGGACTCCCCAACGCCTGGAGGCGGCCACCGCCCGTTTCGGCCCCCTGGGCTTCGACGCCACTCCCTATCGGCAGGCCCTCAGCCCCAGCTGACTCTCCGGCAAGGCGTTTGTCCGAGCGCTCCTGTGCCTGTGAACAGGGAGGCAGCGACTGCTAAAAGGGTCTCGAAAAAACTCCCGGTCAATTCATCCAGCCCTCAGGGCGACGGGTCTCACCATCCTTCTCTTGGTGCTTTTTGCGTCAGGCATCACTTGGCGACGGATTCGTTTTGACTTCCCCTCAAGAATACCTTTACAATTTAAGGCTTTTCCGTGCTTCGCCAAGAAGCCTGATCTCTCAACCTCAACCTGCCGTTCCGCGCCATGCGTGAGCGGAGAAAGTAGCCATGGCCACAACCGACTCCCTCGAATCCCCCCCATCCTTCGAGCCCATCATCTTCTTTGAGGAGAACGAGGACTTCGACGCGCTCTATGACGAGACCCTGCTCGGGGTCAAGGAACAAGACATCGTCCACGGAACCGTAACCGACATCTCCAAGGAGTTTGTCACGGTTGACATCGGCTTCAAGGCCGACTGCCTCGTTCCTTCGGATGAATTCCTTGACGCCGAAGGCGAGATGGGCGTTGAGGTTGGCGACACCGTTGAAGTGTACGTCGACGCCCTCGAAGTGGATGATGGCGTCCCGTTGATCTCCAAGCGCAAGGCAGAGAAGATGCGCACCTGGGAGAAGATCGGGGCCATTTACGAGGAAGAGGGTACCGTCCGCGGAATGATCATCAACCGCATCAAGGGCGGCCTGTCGGTGGACATTGGCGTCAAGGCGTTCCTACCCGGCTCCCAAGTGGATCTGCGTCCGGTACGCAACCTCGACAAGCTGCTGGGCGAGAGCTTCGAGTTCAAGATCCTCAAATACAACCAGAAGCGCGGAAACATCGTCCTCTCCCGACGGGCCCTGCTAGAGGTCGAGCGCGAGGAGAAGCGCAAAGAGACTCTCAAGATCCTTCAAGAGGGGGCTCTCATCGTCGGTAGCGTCAAGAACATCACCGACTACGGAGTGTTTGTCGACCTGGGCGGTGTAGACGGGCTGCTACACATCACCGACATGACCTGGGGTCGGATTGTTCACCCCTCCGAGATGTTTGGCATCGGGGACGAGGTCGAGGTGATCGTTCTCAAGTTCTACCCGGAAGACCAGAAGGTCTCGCTGGGCCTCAAGCAGAAATTTGCCAACCCGTGGGACGCTGTCGCCGAGAAGTATCCGGCCGGAACCAAGATCAGCGGAAAGATCGTCAGCCTGACCGAGTATGGGGCGTTCATTGAGCTGGAGCCGGGGGTCGAAGGGCTGATCCACGTCTCCGAGATGTCCTGGACCCGCAAGGTGCGGCACCCTTCCAAGATCGTCCAGCTCGGACAGGAAGTCGAAGCCGTAGTCAAGGACCTCGACGTGGAGCGCAAGCGCATCTCGCTCTCCATGAAGGAGGCCGAGCCGAATCCATGGCGGATTGCCATGGAGCGCTACCCGATCGGCAGCATCGTCAAGGGCAAGGTTCGCAACATCACCGACTTCGGGATCTTCGTGGGACTCGACGAGGGCATCGACGGGTTGGTGCATGTCTCCGACATCTCCTGGTCCCAGCGGCAGCGCAAGCCTTCGGAAGTTGCCAAGAAGGGCGATGAGGTAGAGGTCAAGGTCCTCAACATCGACGTCTCTCAGGAGCGCCTCTCCTTGGGCATCAAGCAGTTGAGCGAAGATCCCTGGAAGAACCTCGACGAGCGCTACCCGCTCAATGCCGAGGTGATCGGAAGCGTGGTGAACATCACCGACTTCGGAATCTTCGTGGAGATCTCCGACGGCATCGAGGGGCTGGTCCACATCTCCGAGATCGACAGCGCCGTGCCGAAAGCCAAGCTGCAGGAGTTCTATCCGGCCGGGACCGAGGTCCGCGCCCGCGTGATCAAGATCGACACGGAAGAGCGCCGGTTGGGCCTGAGCATCCTGGAAGTGGTCGGTGTCGCTGCACCGGCTCTGGATGATGCTCCGGAAGAGCCCTCCGCCGAAGCAGAAGAAGAAGAGGCTCCTGCTGAAGCAGAAGAGTCCAAGGATTAATCCTTTCTGGCTCCGAAGCCTCCACGGCCTCGGAGCCCCCCTCCCCCCTGGTTCATGCTGCTTCGGAGCCCCCACGGCCTCGAGGTCAAACTCCCCAAACCTCACTCATCCGGAACCCCATGACGGCCTCCTCTTCGGTGGAATCACGGCCCTCCCCTTCCTTGCCTTCCTCCACACAGGTGGTGATCATTGGAGGGGGCGTGATCGGCTGCAGCCTGGCCTACCACCTCACTCTCCTCGGATGCGCCGAGGTCCTGCTTCTGGAGCGTCGCCAGTTCACCTCCGGGACGACATGGCACGCCGCCGGGCTCGTCGGACAACTCCGGGCCACCAAGAACATGACCCGGCTGGCGCAGTACACCAGCGACCTGTATGCCCAACTTGAGGCAGAGACGGGGATGGGGACCGGTTTCAAGCAAAACGGTTCCATCTCGGTGGCCACCGACGCGGAGCGCCTTGAGGAGCTGCGACGCGGGGCCTCGATGGCCAAGTGCTTCGGGCTGGACGTGCAGGTCATCTCTGCCCAAGAGGCTGCCGAGCGGCACCCGCTGTTGAACATCGAGGACGTCGTGGGCGCCGTGTTTCTGCCAAAGGACGGGCAGACCAATCCTGTCGATGTGACCCTCGCCCTGGCCAAGGGTGCCCGGATGCGTGGAGCCACTCTTGTGGAAGAGGTGGAGGTGACCGGGATCCTCAAGGAGCGTGGCCGTGCCATCGGGGTGCAGACGTCGCAGGGCGACGTAAGGGCTGAGGTAGTCGTCAACTGTGCCGGACTCTGGGCCCGCAGGGTGGGACAGATGGCCGGAGTCAGTGTCCCGCTGCATGCGGCCGAACACTTCTACATCGTGACCGAGCCAATGGGCGTCCCCGAGAACCTCCCGGTTCTGCGCGACCCGGGAGGCTGGTGCTACTACAAGGAGGAGGCGGGGAAGCTGCTGGTCGGCTGCTTTGAGCCCAAGGCCAAGCCCCGTGCGCTGGAGAGCATCCCGGAAGACTTTGCCTTTGGACACTTTGCTGAAGACTGGGAGCACTTCGGTCCAGTGATGGAAAAGGCGCTGCATCGCATTCCCCGCCTGGAGACTGCAGGCATCCAGCTCTTTTTCAACGGCCCGGAGAGCTTCACCCCGGACGACCGCTACCTGCTGGGCCCGGCACCGGAGCTGAAGAACTTCTTTGTCGCGGCAGGCTTCAACTCCATCGGCATTCAGTCTGGAGGAGGAGCCGGGAAGGTGCTGGCCGAGTGGATCCTGCAGGGGCACCCGCCGATGGAGCTGTGGGACGTGGACCTGCGCCGCATGCAGCCGTTTCAGTCCAACGCGCGCTACCTTCACGACCGCACCGTCGAGGGGCTCGGGCTGCTCTACGCGATGCACTGGCCCTACCGGCAGCCGGAGACGGCCCGAGGGGTTCGACGCTCGGTGCTGCACGATCGGTTGGCCTCCGCCGGGGCCTGCTTTGGCGAAGCTGCCGGATGGGAGCGGGCCAACTGGTTTGCCCCGGAAGGCGTCGCTCCTCGCTACGAGTACACCTATGGTCGGCAGAACTGGTTCACCGCCTCGGCGGCAGAGCATCAGGCCGTGCGGGAGGCGGTAGGGCTGTTTGACCAGTCCTCCTTCTCCAAGTTTCTGGTTCAGGGGCGAGACGCCGAGCGTGTACTGAACCGCATCTGTGCCAACGACGTGGCGGTCCCGCCCGGAACGGTGGTCTACACGGCGTGGCTCAATGAGCGCGGCACCTTCGAGGCCGATCTCACAGTGACTCGCCTGGAGGAGCAGACCTTCCTGGTCGTCAGCTCTGTGGCCACCCAGACGCGGGACCGCATGTGGCTGGAGCGAAACATTCCGGAGGAGGCCTACTGCACGGTGACCGATGTCACCTCCGGATGGGCGACCCTCTCCGTGATGGGTCCCCACTCCCGGGACTTGCTCTCCCAACTGACACCGGCCGACCTGTCAAACGCCCGCTTCCCGTTCGGTAGCGCGCAGGAGATCGAGATCGGATACGCCAAGGCCTGGGCGCTTCGGGTGACCTATGTGGGAGAATTGGGCTGGGAGCTGTACCTGCCAACCGAGTTTGCTCAGCAGGTGTTTGACATGTTGGTTGCCCACGGTCCGGAACACGGGCTGCGCCTGTGCGGCTACCACGCCCTCAACTCCCTGAGGCTGGAGAAGGGCTACCGTCACTTCGGACACGACATCGCGGATGAAGACACCCCACTGCATGCCGGGCTTGGCTTTGCGGTGGCGTGGGACAAGCCCGGAGGCTTCCTTGGACGAGAGGCCCTGTTGCGGGTTCGAAAATCCGGTCCCCTGAAGCGGCGGCTGGTTCAGCTGGCCCTGCAGGACCCGGAGCCCCTGCTCTACCACAATGAACCCGTCTGGCTCGGCAGGAAGATCGTTGGAGAGACGACCTCCGGGATGTACGGACACACCGTGGGAGCCTGCCTGGGGATGGGCTACCTGACCCTGGAAGAGCCCATCACTCAAGCCCTGCTCGACGCACTCTCTCTGGAGGTGGAGGTTGCCGGAACCCGGCATCCGGTACGTGCGTCCCTGCGCCCCTTCTACGATCCGAAATCCGAGCGGGTGCGGGCATGAAGGTCGATGAGGCAGAGGCTTCCAACCTCCCTGGAGTATCCGCGCTGCTCCGCCTCCGGGGGTGGCTGGTCTCTCAGCCCTATGTGCTGCTGACGCTGGTCCCTCTGTTCTGGGCAGGAAACGCGGTCACCGCTCGAGGGGTCAATCAGCTGATCTCTCCCATCACCCTGGCCTGGATTCGCTGGATGGCTGCTCTGGCCCTCCTGACGCCGTTTGCCTGGAAGCATCTGCAGCGCGACTGGCCCACGATCCGGCAGTCCTGGCGCATGCTCCTTCTGCTCTCCGTGCTCGGGATCACGACCTTCAACACCCTGTTCTACGTGGCCCTGCAGACCACCCAGGCCATCAACGCCGCGCTGCTCCAGACAGCCGGGCCTGCGGTCATTCTGCTGCTCACGTGGTGGTGGTTTCAGGAGCGCGCCGGGATGCGTCAGTGGGCGGGGCTGGCCCTCTGCTTCCTTGGGGTGGCGCTGGTGCTCTTTCGGGGGAGTTGGGAGGTTCTGCTGCGGTTTGAGATGGTCCCTGGAGACCTGTGGCTGATCCCGGCGGTGATCTCCTATGCGGCCTACTCCACGCTGCTTCGGATCAAGCCCCCGATGCACCTGCTGAGCTTTCTTGCCGTCACCTTTGCTGCAGGAGGAGGGCTGCTGACTCCGTTGATGGTGCTGGAGTGGAACTGGTACGGACTGCCACACTGGAGCCCGCAGGCGGCTTGGGCCGTCGCGTATGTCGCCATCTTCCCCTCCATTCTGGCCTACCTGTGCTGGAACCGGGGGATTGAGCTGATCGGTCCCAGCCAAAGCGGCCTCTTCCTCAACCTGGTTCCGGTCTTCGCCTCACTGCTGGCGATCGTCTTCCTGGGAGAGATCTTCCAGTGGTTTCACGCCATGGGGATGCTGCTGATCGTTGGTGGAATGCTCCTGTTCCGCAAACGCCCCACAGCCTAAGCTGCTTGGACTTTCTCCGGGACCGACAGCCCCTCC
>JAYPUA010000013.1:11438-17054 GCA_038133845.1 Deltaproteobacteria bacterium | reverse complement strand
TAAATTCGATATCTGACATCAAAAAATAATCCTGTTCATCTGTCAGGAAATCGGTTAGGTTCTCTGATCATGCGGGGAAAATGTGCACCGCCATGTCTCGGGCCCATGCCCGAAGTGAGGCCGTTTGGGCACACACGGATGATTCCCCGCCTTCTGATCTTCAGGGTCCGGATTCGGCTCATTGAAGCTGAAACTGATGACTCACGCCGCGTTGCCGCCATGGAGGTAGTAGCGAAATCAGGCACGGCCTCTTGTCGCGTCCTTACCTCAACATGGAGTCCTCATGAGTGAAGGAGTCGTCTTCTCTTTCTGGTGCATCGCAGTCTTGACCTACATCTCTCTGCATTACTTTGTTCAGGAAGCCCTGCTGGGCTGATCGAGTTTGTTGCGGGCTTGCTTCCGGGCCTTGGCTCGCGTCCCGCTCCCCCCTCATCCCATCGGCCAACGTAGGCGGACCGCCCTCTTTGGCCCCTCGAGGAGAGCACCACCCCTCCAAAATCATCAACAGGAAAACCTCATCACTTGGACTCGGCACAAGATGAACAACTTTCTTTCAAAATGCACCCTCCTCATCTTTCTGATCCTCTCAGGCCCCGGAGTGGGCTCTTCTCAGCAGAAACCCCCTGAGGAAAAGTTCATCGACGGAATCAAGCTCCGGTATTCTCAGAACTCTGCCCGGGTGGATACCGGAATTGGAATTTCGGATGAGGGAAGGATCATCCTAAGCAGCGTGGACCCCAATGTGGACCACCTAAAAGATCCCAACCTCATGTTTCCAATCAACATCGTATTTCCAGAAAAATTGATGAGTAGTTTCACGTTTCGGGGCGCGGTTTTGGAGTTCAACCAAAAACTCACCGTCGATGACATGGCCCCTCAAGGAGAGGCCAGCACTGGCTACCTGAGACAAAAGGCTGCTGACAGGCAATACCTGGAGCAGAATTTTTTCAACAGCACCGAGTTAAGCTTCATCAGTGGAAAAAGTCGCTGGGCCTTGACTGGTGATCTCGACTTCATCACCACTGTTTTGGGCTACTACTGGGGTTTTTTTATTCCAATCACTGAAAATCATCGAATCCTCAAGGTCGGCCTAGGCCCAGCGTTAGGCTATGCTGAATCGACAATCAAGCTGTACTTGTGTGCAGAGTATACGACCAGTGGAGCCTGCACCCAAAAGACTTTCATCGACAAGGGCCAATATGCAAAGCCCTTCTTGACTCTGTCTTTTCACTACAACCTCTACCAACGCATCACGGAAAACTCCATACTCAGCCTCGTCGCCTGGACCGGAAGCACGGCAGGCTCTCAGGACATATCCTATCGTTTTGAAAACCGTGATAGCTCTGCAATCAAGGAGAACTCCCAGACGGGCCAATTCGAGATCATCTCCTACACGTTCAGGTTTTAGCTCAGGGCATTATCAGCGACTCTGAGAACACAATTGGGGCATCCAGATGAAAAACTTTGAGAAGGTCAAGAAGGCCATTGATCAAAAAAACCAAAAAAGCCACCGGGTCTCGTATGCGATTGTTGGAGTGTTGATCGTCTTGCTGATCATTGGATATGCCTCGGGATTCATCGTCTTCAACTCGGTGGAGAAGGGCCCCAACTACAGCAAGAGCGACCAGTGTTTTGAGCAACTGAAGGCCAAGCACTCGCCCCAGGAGATGATGCAACTCATCGCCAAGAAGAAGATGTCGGAGTCCTACTGCGATCTGCTGTGACTGTGGGGCTCCGGGGGTTCTTTCAGAGCCTGCCGAGCAGAGGCGAAGGCGCTGACGGCAGCCCAGTCCGGAGAGGAGGTTTTGACGGGATCAGGGAGGGGGACCCGGCAACGGTGCGAGCCGAAGACGAGCGTGGTGGGCCAGGAGGGACTCGAACCCCCGACCTAGCGATTATGAGTCGCCAGCTCTAACCAACTGAGCTACTGGCCCCAAGGTGTTTCAGTGTAGGAGCTTGCCGAAATGATGCAAGCCCAGGGACTCGCTTCAGGCGCGAACGACCAGGCGGTGGTAGCGCTTCTTCCCGGCCCGCAGCAGGAGGGCTCCCTCCTGCAGATCGGACTCGTTCAGCAAACGCTCCGGATCTTCAATCGGGTGCTGGTTGAGGTACAGACCGCCCTGCTGGATCATGCGGCGGGCCTCGCTGTTGGACTTGCACAGGCCGGAAACCCGGAAGGCCTCCAGGACGCCCCATCCCTGACGAAGCTGCTCCCGCTCGATCTCCGTAGAGGGCACCTCTCCCCCTTCGCCTCCACCGCCAAACAGCGCCTGAGCCGCCTGAGCCGCCTTCTGCGCCTCCTCGGCTCCATGCACAATGGTGGTCGTCTCCAGCGCCAGGCGCTGCTTCGCCTCGCGCAGATCCGCCCCCTGCAAGGCGCCAAGAGCCCGGACCTCCTCCATGGGCAGGAAGGTGAACAGCGCCAAAAACCGCTCCACATCCGCATCCTCGGTGTTGACCCAGTACTGGTAGTACTCATACGGTGAGGTCTTCTCGGCAGAGAGCCAAACCGCCCCTTTCTCCGTCTTCCCCATCTTCTTCCCGGAGGCCGTCGTCAGCAGCGGATAGGTCCAGCCAAACGCCGGCTTTTGCTCCACCCTGCGGATCAGGTCCACTCCGGAGATGATGTTGGCCCACTGGTCGTCACCGCCCATCTGAAGCACACACTGGTGGCGCCGGTTCAACTCCAGAAAGTCGTATGCCTGCAGGAGCTGATAGTTGAACTCCAGGAAGGAGAGCCCGTGTTCCAGGCGAGCCTTGTAAGTCTCAAACGAGAGCATCCGGTTGACCGAGAAGTGGCGGCCGATGTCCCGCAGAAAGTCGATGTAGTTCAGGTTGCGGAGCCACTCGGAGTTGTTGAGCAGCAGCGAGTCTCCGGAGAAGTCGAAGAACCGCTCCATCTGCGGACGGATGCCCTGGATGTTCTCCTCCAGGTGAGCCTCGGTGAGCAGCTTGCGCATCTCGGTCTTTCCGCTCGGATCGCCAATCATCGCCGTTCCTCCCCCCATCAGCGCGATGATCCGGTGCCCGCCACGCTGCAGGTGCGCCAGCCCCATCAGGGGAATGAGGTGCCCGACGTGCAGGGAGTCTGCGGTGGGATCAAAGCCGATGTAGGCACAGATTCTTCCAGACTGAGCCGCCTGTTGCAATTCTTCCGGATGAGTGACCTGCTGGAAGAATCCGCGTTCACGAAAGGTGTCAAAGATGGACATAGAGGAGGTGAAGAGAGGAAAGACGGAGTGGATTCAGAAGGATTTTTTTCCAGAGCATGCCTGATTGCAGGAGGTCCTCCGGTGTCCGCATGGGGCCAGCAGCAGCCGTCCATTGAGGCATTCGCAGTACCCGCTCCACTGGGAGTCGATGCGAACGGCTCCGGAGGCGGTTTCGAAGGGGAAGCGCTGCACCGTGGAGCGGCACACCTGCGCCTGCTTCCACTGGTCCTCCACCTGATTGGGTGAGGGCGCATATTCGGAGACCTCCCGGAGGACCACGCCACAGTCCTGCAGGCAGCTGTTGTAGACCTCATAGCAGTCCGGCCCTGCCAACTCCGGCCCCATCTGGGAGCACCCGGGGAAGCGGAAAAGCGAGTGGCTCCGGACACAGGACTCCACACAGCTCTCCCCCTCCTGAGCCCAGACGCCGTGGGGCAGGCAAGCCCACATCCAGAACAGAATCCAGCAGTATCTTCGCATGTGCGTCCTTAAAAAGCCTGCCGGCCGGAGAAGGCTTCCATCAGGGTGACGTCATCGACATAGTCCAGGTCGCTACCGGAAGGAAGCCCCCGGGCCAGTCGGGTGATACGGGGAACCAAACCCGAAAACTCTTGCTGCAGAAAGAGCGCGGTGGCCTCTCCAGCAACGCTGGGGTTGGTGGCCAGCACCAGCTCCTGTACCCCCTCGTGAAGGACCCGACGCTTCAGCGCCGCGATGCGCAGCTGCGCCGGGCCGATCCCTTCCAGTGGAGAGATGGCCCCCATCAGCACGTGGTACAGTCCCCGGAATACCCCGCTCTTCTCAAGCGGGAAGATATTGTTCGGCTGCTCCACCACACACAGCACCGTGCGATCCCGCCGAGCGTCGGTGCACAGCCGACACGGATCCTCCTCGGTGAAGGCCCCGCACTCCGAGCACGGACGCACCCGCTGCTTCACCTCCACAATGGCCTCTGAGAACCGGCGGGCCTCCTCCGGAGAGTAGCGTAGCACTCCAAAAGCCAGACGCTGTGCCGTCTTGCGCCCAATCCCAGGCAGGCGGGAGAACTCGACCACCAGCCGCTCCAGAGGGTCCGGAAGGCTCATGCCGGCTCGTTGGAGTTGTCCAGATGCAGCTGCGGCTGACGCGCCTCCGTGATCTTCAGTCCGGGCGGTTGAATGACCTCAAAACGCAGTCCGGCTTCGGCGGGATCCCACTCCTCCGGGTACGACTCCACATCTTGGCCCGCCATTAGCAAGAGTTTGTTCTGATAAGTTTCTTCCGACTGTTGAAGTTGCTCCAGATTGTCTCGTGCCGAACGCAGGAGGCGTCCGAGGAGTTTTGAGGCGGTCCCGGACTCAAAGACCTCCTGCAGCAACTGCAGGTTTCTGCGAGAGATGGTGATCTCCGCCCGAATATCGATGGGGACCTCCGCCTCGTCGACGAGAGTCCCACATTTGTGGTAGCGGCCCTCCGGGAGCCGGACCTCGGTGTACTCCACCGTGCCGCACTGTGGACAGGACAGCCAGACCAGCCATCCCGGAATGGGAGCCTGGGCAGCTTCCTGCTCTCGCTTGGCCCGATACTCGGCCAAGTTGATGACTTTTGCGGATTTTTCCTCGCTCATGTGGTCCTGAACCCTTCAATCAATTCAGCCGACCATTAGGCCTCAATCCTGAGGAAAGTACAAGGCACGGAAGACAGTTTGGCGGCAAAGGGCGAGGGGCCTGAGCCTCCGAGCCCCTCTTGTCGGGAGACTTGTCCGGAACGCCATGGGCCTCAAGAGCCTGCTCTCCAGAGCATTCTCTGAAGGTCGTGGTGTTTTGAGGTCGTTCTTTCGCAACATCCCTGGTGATTCATGATTGATCAGGAGCGAGATCTTCAGCTGGCGCAACTGGAAGCTGCGCGGGCTCGAAAGCATCTTCGTCAGCACCTTTTGGCACAGCAGGTCCGGGAGGAGAACCCGGAGGAGCTGTACTTGATCCCCAGCCACGCAGAGCGCTTCGACCTGAACGGGTTGATGGCGCGAGGCTACCGCTCTCCGTTTGCACACTACCGGAGATTGAAGAAGATTCAACTGCACTGGAAGACACGTTCTCTTGCAGAGCACGACCCCTCCCGGAAGCTGATTCAGGGTTTTTTGAAAAATCAGGAGCAGCAGGCGGCGGCTCTGGATGCCGAGTTGGAGGCGATGGGGCGGCTCCCGGAGTGGCTGGTCGAGAGGCCGCCTCAAGAGACCGAAGTCCGTGCCGAGGTCCCCGCCCCAGCCCTTCCAGAGGTCAGGGAGTTGCCAGAGGAGGAGGACGCAGAAGAGCCGATCCAAGAGGTCGCTTCGCTGGCAGAGGACGAAGCAAGCACACTGGAAGCGGAAGCGCCTGAAGAGGACGAGCCCCCCTCCGAGCCAATGGTCAGCCCGGGAGAGGCG
>JAYPUA010000013.1:0-11338 GCA_038133845.1 Deltaproteobacteria bacterium | reverse complement strand
ACCAGCTACACGAGATGGAGGCCCACATGCTCCACAAGATGACCCCCGGACTGCATCCCCACGTGCAGGAGGAGCTGAACGGGCATGCGCCTGAAGGGCTGAACGGGCATGCGGAAGAGCCTCCACAGCTCAACGGGAAGCACTCCGGAACAGATCTGAACGGGCAACCCAAGGGAGGATATCATCCGGTTCAACAGCCACACCTTCCCAGCGGGCTGGAGCGAAAGCACGCTTCCAACGAGTGCCGCTGGTGTGGATTTGTCCTGGACCATGGGCTTGACCTGCATGAGGCCCACTGTCGCCTCAACCCGGAGAAGGTGAAGCACTGCGCCTGGTGCGGAAAGCCCGTCAAGCACCACAAGCGAGACTACTGCTCACAAAACTGCAAGAAGCTGGCGGAGTACAAGCCTCCGGACAAGAAGCCGAAGCTCAACTCCTATGGTGGACCGGACTTCCGCTACTCGCTGGGTCCTGCAGAGAGCATGAAGTTCCGGACCATTCGCGACGACCACGCGCTCCACGGAGCAGGAGCCGCCATGGTCCTCCGGGGAGGCTGACCCCTGCGTGAGCGGCTTCAACAGGGGTCACTCCACGTTCCGGGGCAGGAAGGCCTGAAAAGAGGCGCCGCCTTCGGGGCGGGAGTGGTAACGCAGCATCCCGCCATGGGCCTGCAGGATTCGCTGGCAGATGGAGAGCCCAAGCCCATGCCCCTTGGACTTGGTGGTGAACAGCGGCTGGAACAGGCGTTCACGATGCTCCGGAAGCACTCCCGGCCCCTCGTCCTCCACAAACACGAGCAGGTAGCCGCGCTGCGGGTCCAGGTTGGTGCCTGCCAACTCCCAAGGTCGGCAGTGCTCTGTCCGGAGGGTCACCGTCCCTTGCTCCGGAGAGGCCTCTGCGGCGTTGCGGATCAGGTTCAAGAAAACCTGATGCAGCTTGTCTCGCTCGCCCCGTACTTCAGGAAGTGATGGGTCGAACCGCTTCCGGAAGCGCACCTTGGGATGGACGCTCTGCTCAAACTCCAGGATCGTCCCCAGCAGCTCATGAATGTTGAAGGGCTCCGCCGTGATGGGCATCGGGTGTGAGAGAAAGAGCAGGTGCCGCAGGAGGCGCTCGACCCGAGCCAACTCCCCAAGCATCATCCCCACCGTCTCGGTCTCCATTCCACGGGACTCCAGCTCCCGCTCATGCAGTTGCAGCAAGCCCTTCACTCCTCCCAGCGGATTCTGGACCTCGTGGGCCAGCGAGGCGACCAGCAGTCCCAACGACTGCGCAAACTGCTCCTCCTGATCCCGGGTCCGCGCTTCATGCAGGGAGGTTGTGTCCAGAAGACTCATCAGCCCACCCACCTGAAATCCCTGCGGGTCAAACAGGGGACTGAGTACCATCTCAACCACCTTCCCGGCCAGCGGAGGGCTGCTCAGCGTCTCAGTGCTCAGCCGGAACTCCTTCCCGGTTGCCAGCACCTGCTCCATGCGCGACGCCAGCACCGGATCCTTGGGAAAGACCCGGGAGAGCCCCTGACCACACAGCCGCTCTGCGTCCTGTCCCAGCAACTGCGTCGCGGCGTCATTGACCTGGCGCAACGTCCCTTCCGGACCAACCACCAGCAGTGCGTGTCGGGCCTGATCCCAGAGTTCGGAGGAGGAAAGCAGCTCGGATGGGTTCACGTGGGTTGCTCCGTCTGAAAAAAAATCTGGACCGCGCTCCTTGGCTGAGAAAGCGGCAGAAGCGTCTGCGCTCCCGGAGCGAGGGTTTCAGGTGCTCATGCTGAGGAATGGCCTCTCAAATCGCAAGATCCCGAAAAGAGCCCGCAGCTCAGGCAAGAGTTGAAACAGATGGATACGAACCGCAACTTGTGCTCATGTTCCAGTCCATTAGTCTGGTCAAAAGACTTCATCGGGAGAGTTGCATGAAACGAAGGTTCCGTTTTTTCCTACTATGGCTTGGGGGAGTGTTGCTGCTCTCATCCGGATGCAGCTCCCTGAGCCTCGGCTACAACAACCTGAACTGGCTGATCCGCTGGGAGCTGGATTCGTACTTTGACCTGACCAGCGAGCAGGAGGCGTGGCTCAAGACCCAGCTGGCTGCGCACATCGAGTGGCACCGCCGCGAAGAGCTGCCCCAGTACGTGGCCTTCCTGCGGGAGATCCAGCAACGTGCCGGAGATGGGCTGACCGCTGAGGAGTGGAGAGGAGGAATCGTGCGTTTCGAGCAGGGGAGAGCGCGTCTGATGGACCGACTGCGTCCGGACGCGGCAGCATTTCTGGCAGGGTTGACTCCGCAGCAGTTGGAGCATCTGCGGGAAAAGATGGAGGAAGAGAATCAGGAGTTGGCGGAGCGCCTGCAGGAACCCCGGGAGAAACGTCGGGAGGAGCGTCGCGAAGAGACGCTGGAGAATCTGGAGGAGTGGTTTGGCAAGCTCAGTCCGGAACAGCAGACCGCTTTTGGAGAGATTTACGACCGGACCGCATCTCAGGAAGATCCGACCGAGAACCGGCTGGAGCGCCGTCAGCGTACCCAGCAGGAATTTCTGGCGCTGCTGGAGCAGAACCCGGCTCCGGAGCAGGCGTCCGAGTGGCTCTGGGCCTGGCAGCGCGGCTGGAGTCAGGCATCCGGTTCAAGCGACTGGCGCACCCGCTACGAGGAGCGCATGCTGGCAATGGATGCCCTGCTGACTCCGTCACAGCGCGAACATGCAGCACGCAAGCTGGAGGGCTACGCCTTGGATTTGGAGAAGCTGATTCCCCCAGACCTGAAGCGTGCCGAGTTTCAGTGATCTCCGAACCGAGAGGCTCGGAGAGCCTGCAGGCTCGGTAGAGGAACGATGTAGGCTGGGTAGAGGGACGATGTAGGCTGGGTAGAGGGACGATGTAGGCTGGGTAGAGGGACGATACCCAGCATTTGTCAGACGATGTAGGCTCGGTGGAGGGACGATGTAGGCTGGGTGGAGGGACGATACCCAGCATTTGTCAGTGCTTCTCACCTCGGAAGAAGACTCTTCCCAAGGCAGCAGGCATCACCTGAATTCCCAGCCGGGTGTTGCGCACGGTCACCAGGGTGAGGACGAAGATCGTCAGCAGGTACGGGAGCATCTTCAGCAGGTACGGAGAGAGCGTTACTCCAAGCAGCTGCAGACGCAGCTCCAGCGCGATCGCCAATCCGAAGAGGTAGGCTCCGAACACCGCCCGGACCGGATCCCAGAACGCAAAGATCACCAATCCCACCGCGATCCAGCCACGTCCGGCGGTGATGTTGTCCACCCAGAACGGGTTGAGGACCAGCGAGAAGTAGGCCCCTCCAATCCCGATCAGCATCCCTCCAACCACCAGGCATCCAAACCGCCAGCCAATCACGGAAAGCCCCAGTGAGTCGCAAACCTCCGGAGCCTCTCCCATGGAGCGGATGGTCAATCCCACTCGGGTGCGGTAGAACACGTACGCGAGCACGGCCACCAGCGCGTACGAGAAGTACACCAGCGGATCGCGTGCAAACAGGGCTGGACCGATCACGGGGATGGCGCTGAGCCCCGGGATTGGCAGCGGCCCCAGCGCCTCAAACGTCTTTCCAACCAGCGTGTTTCCAAAAAGCCCGCTCAGCCCGGTTCCGAAGAGCGTCAAGGCCAGCCCGGAGGCGATCTGATTGGCCCGCAGCACCAGGCACACGAGGCCATGCACCACCGTCACCACTCCGGCAAGCACCGCCGCAGCCGCCAAGGCCAGCAGAAACGAGCCGGTCTCCAGCATCACCACAAACCCCACCAGGGCTCCGACAAGCATCAGCCCTTCCATGCCCAGGTTGATCACGCCCGCTCGCTCGCTGAGCACGCCACCCAGTGACGCAAACAGCAGCGGGGTGCCCATCTCGATGGTGGCGATCAGGAGTTGGGTGAAAAATTCCATCGATTCAGCGCTCAGGCAGCAGCAATCCTGCGTACACGCAGGCGGTATTCGGTAAAGATCTCCGACCCCAACACAGTAAACAGGATCACTCCCTGAAAGAGAAAGACCATGGAGATCGGCAGGCCGTAGTCGATCTGCAGCACCTCGGCGCTCACGAAGATCGAGGCCAGGAACAAGGCGCTGGGGATGATGCCTAGCGGATGGTTGCGGGCCAGCCAGGCGACGATGATTCCGGTGTAGCCGTAGCCAATGGAGATGTCCTGCTGCAGGCGGTAGTGAATTCCGGCCAGCTCGTTGAAGCCGGCCAACCCGGCGATCGCCCCGCTGGCAACAAACACCAGCAAGACCAGCGTGCGGGTCTTCACGCCCGAGTAGCGCGCGGCGTCCGGATTGTCTCCCGTCAGTTGAACCGTGAAGCCCAGCTTGGTCTTCTGCAGCACCCAGGCGACGATCAGGATCACGCAAAGCGCCATCACGATTCCGGCATGCACGTTGGTCTCGCCCAGGTAAGGAAACTGAGCGGCCTCCGGAAACTCCGGAGTGATGGGGAAGTTGTTGCTGCCCGGATCCTTCCAGGGCCCGAAGAGCAGGTGGTCGATCCACGATGCCGCAACGTAGTTCAGCAATAGCGAGGTGATGATCTCGTTCACCCCCAGCCGGGCCTTCAGCCATCCGGGGATCGCCCCCCAGACTCCGCCTCCCAGCATCCCGGCGAAGGCCATCAGGATCAGCAGCGCCACCGAAGACTCAAGCGTGATGTTCAGCGCCACCCAGGTCACCAGGAAGGTGCCCATGTGAAACTGCCCCTCGGCTCCGATGTTCCACTGCTTCATCTGAGCGGCCACCGCCACGGCAATTCCGGTCAGCAGCAACGGGGTGACCTTGATCAGCAGGTCCTGCTGTCCGTAAGGCGAGAGGAAGACCTCCTGCCAGAGCAGCGGGTAGGCCTCCAGCGGGTTCACCTCCACGGCCAGCAAAAACAGCCCGCCCATGGCCAGGGCCAGCACCAGCGCGGCCCCGAGGACCAACAGGCGGTCGTGTGGAGCGGAGCGGGTTCGTTTTTCCAGAGAGAACTGCAGGGCCAAGCGTTTGTCTTCGAGAGCAGGTGGTCGTGTTGAAGGAAGAGGCCGGAATTGCCGAAGCTAAAGAATCTGGAGGAGAATGACAAGAAAATTATCGGAGGAGGGCTGGGGAGGGAGAGGAGGAGAGAGGGGAAAGAGCCCGTTTGGCCGGTCAGCGTCTGCGCAGCCGGGGATCGACCCAGGCATAGGCGAGGTCTACGAGAAACGTGACCGTGATCACCGCAAGCACCAGCAGAATGGAGACGCTCTTGACCACGATCAGGTCACGCTGCGTGATCCCCTGGAACACCAGGCGTCCCAGCCCGGGGAGGTAGAAGACGTTCTCAATGATCACCGCGCCGGCAATCAGAAACGAGAACTGCATGCCCAAGATGGTGAGAACCGGGATCATCGCGTTCCGGAGGGCGTGCTTCCAGAGCGCCTGACGGGAGCTCAGGCCTTTGGCCCGGGCGGTGCGGATGTAGTCCTCACCCATCGCATCCAGCAGCGCCGAGCGCAGCACGCGCGTCAGGATCGAGGCCTGAGGCAAGGCCAGGGCAACTGCCGGCAAGGTCAACGCCTTGAGCCCCTTCAGCACCCCCTGATCCCAGCCGGGAAAACCTCCGGCAGAGAACCAGCGCAAGGTGATGGAGAACAGCAACACGAGCAGCATGGCGAACCAGAAGTTCGGCACGGCGATGCCCAGCTGCGTGAAGCCCATCACGGAAAAATCTGCAGGAGAGTTCCTCCGGGACGCAGCCCAGACGCCTGCCGGGAGGGCAATCAGGGTGGAGAGGGTGAGGGCATACAGCGCCAGGGGCAACGAGACCCAGAGGCGCTGATAGATGAGCTCCGAGACCGGAACGCGGTAGGTGTAGCTGGTCCCGAATTCTCCCTGAAACAGCCCCAGCATCCAAGTGACATAACGCTGAGGAGCCGGAGCGTCGAGGCCCAGCTGACTCCGGAGGGCCTCCACGGTGTCAGGCTGGGCGTTCAGTCCCAGCATGAACGACGCCGGGTCTCCGGGAACCACCTCCAGCATGGTGAAGATCACCACGCTGGCAGCCAGCAGCCCCAGCCCCAGCGAGGTCAATCGCCCCAAGGCATAGCGCAGCATCCGGAATCAGTCGACCCAGTACACTCCGGTCATGTCGTTGGCCTGTGTCGGAGCGTTCTTCCAGAGCCCGCGAATCTTCGCGTTGGCGACTCCCGTCTTTGCCAGCTGGAAGAGGAAGCCGTTCACGGCATCATCGGAGATGATCCGCTGGGCCTTCTGCATCAGCGCCGTACGCTGTCCGGGGTCGCTCTCGGCATCCAGTTCGGCCATCACGGACTTGAACTCCGGGTTCACATACTGAAAGTAGTACTCGTCCCGGGCATAGATGCCGATGTCCATCGGCTCCGTGTGCGAGACAATCGTCAGGTCATAGTCCTTGCGCTTGAAGACCTGATCGATCCACTGCGCCCACTCGACGTTGGAGATCTCCAGGTCAATGCCCACCTGCCGCAGCTGCGCCGCGATGATCTCCCCGCCTCGGCGAGCGTAGGAGGGCGGAGGCAGCTTGAGGGAGGCCTTGAAGCCGTTTGGATAGCCGGCATCGGCAAGCAGCTGCTTGGCCTTCGCCGGATCATGCGCGTAGCGTCCGGTCAGGTCCACATAGGCTGGGTTGTGCGGCGCAAAGTGGGAACCGATCGGGGTGCCGAATCCGAACATCGCCCCGTCGATGATCGCCTGCCGGTCGATCGCGTGAGCGATGGCCTGCCGGACCTTGAGGTTGCTGAAGGGAGCCCGGCTGTTGTTGGTGGAGAGGATCGTCTCTCCCTCCGTCGACCCCACAATCACCTGAAAGCGTGGGTCCATCTCGAACTGCGGCAGGTTCTCCGGTGCCGGAAACACGGAGAAGGCGTCCACATCCTCTGCCATCATCGAGGCAAAGGCAGCCGTGGGGTCGGAGATGAACTTGAAGGTCACCCGGTCCAGCTTCACCGGAGCTCCCCAGTAGCTCGCGTTGCGCTCGATCTCCACCCGGTCGCCCTTGACCCACTGCTTGAAGACAAACGGGCCGGTGCCCACCGGATTTGTCGCGTTGTTGGCCGCCGACTCCGGGGCAACAATCACGGCGTCGCCCCACGCCATGTTGAAGAGGAACCCGCCGTTCGGCTTGCTGAGCGTCACCCGGACGGTGCCCGGATTCACCACGCTGACCTCGGAGATGCCGGCAAACAGGGCCTTTTGCGCATTGGTGGAATCGGCTGCGCGGGCGCGATCCAGCGAGAACTTGACGTCCTCTGCATCAAATGGGGTTCCATCATGAAACTTCACCCCGGTGCGCAGCTTGAAGGTGTAGTTCAATCCATCACCGGAAATCTCCCAGGACTCCGCGAGCGCGGGCTGAACTCCACCGTTTGCGTCAAACCGGGTCAGGCCTTCCATGACATTTGCGTACACGACCTCGTCAATGGCCGCCGCCGCTCCTCCTGTTGGGTCCAGGTTCGGCGGCTCCAGCTGCATCCCCAGGGTGATGTCACGCTTCGCCGCGTGAGCACCTCCCCAAACCAGCGTCAGCAGCGCCGAGGCGGTCATCAGTTTCAACAGACCTTTCATGCGTTCCTCCGTATCAAGGGGTAGGATAATGTGTCGATTGTCCCGAAAAATTCCGAGGGCTGGATTCAACTCCGGAAGTCTCGTTCCGGCAGAATCCAGGCAACGGTTGATCATATCCCGGATGAGCCGAGATGCAAGCCTGACGGCGACGTTCACTCCAGAAAACTGCACTCCGCCGGCAAGGAGGTGGCGTCCGAGCGCAGGTGCTCAAAGACGACCTCACGCAAGGTCTGCGGCCTGCGCTGAAGCTCCTGCGAGCGCTGACGCAGGGTGCGAAACGCCAGCCCGGAGCCTCCGTTCCAGTGATAATTGGTGAACCAGACCGCCACCTCGTCCTCGGGAACCTCCTGAGGTCCTCGCAGCTTCAGCAAGGCATGGTAGCGGACGCGCTTTCCGGATTGCCAGCGGCGCCAGGGTTCCTGCCACAGCTCCAGCTGCCGTGGAGCCTGCAGCGCCTGCACCAGCGTGTTGTCGTAGCGAATCCACCCGAAGAGGTGCCTGCGCCGCAGAGGCTGGCCGACCTCGGCGGAAGGCAGCGGCCTCCAGAACCACCAGGCCGGCAGCAAGGTGAAGTCGCCTCCCAGAGCCTCAACCACCGCCTGATGCTGAAGGCGTGGTCCGCAGGCATCCAGCTCCTCCCGGCTGGGACGTCTTTGGAACCTCCAGCGCGTGGGAACCTCCAGCCACTGCGCCACCTCCTCCAGATCCGGCTTCACCACCTGAAGAAGCTCCGGGTCCGGAAGCGCCGCCGCAGGCACCCACTGGAACTCCATTCCTGCAAGCTCCCAACGCCCAGAGCGTTCATGCATTCGGACGCGAGACACCATCACCCCCTCCGCCCGGCTTCCTGGAGAAACGAGCGGTGTGCGATAGCGTGTCAGGCGTGAGGTGGGGCGTTTGGGAAAGACCCGATGGGCGTGTCCGGAGACGATCAGGTCGACTCCCTCCGCAAAATCGGCCACCACCCCTGCGGCGTTGACGTCCGGGAGCCCGGCCAGTCGAGCCACATCCCGGTCGTAGTCGACCTCGGCTCCGCTGTGCAAGAGGGCCACAACCAGGTCCACCTGTTCCTGTTCTCGCAGAACCGGCACCCAGCGCTTCGCCACCTCGGAGAGGTCCTCAAATTCCAGCTCGGCTCGATGTTCCGGGTCGACCCACAGAGGAACCCCCGGGGTGATCGCTCCCAGCAGCCCGATCCGGACCCCGCTCCGCTCCAGCACCACGTAAGGTGGCAGAACCGGTTGGTCGTTAAAGGTGAGGTTGGCGGCAAGCCACGGAAAGCGTGAGTGTTGGAGGGACTTGAGGAGGACTTTGGGGGGCGGATCGAAGTCGTGATTTCCCAGCACGACCGCGTCGTAGCGCAGGGCATTCATCACCTGAATCACCGGGAGAGGCGCGCTGCGGGGACGAATCCGGCTGAAGTAGTGATTCTCCGGACTCCCCTGAAGCGTGTCGCCCACATCGATCAGCAGCAGATTGGGCTCAAGGCCTCTGAGCTTCCGGAGAGGCTGGGCGAGGTGCAGCAGCCCCGAAGGGCGCCCCTGCGTGTCCTGCAAGTTCCCGTGCAGGTCCGAGGTGAACGCCAGCGCAACCTCCGCTTCGGCTTCAGGCCGCGGCCTGAGGGGGTCACGATGCGTGGTCTGGAACGAATGTGTGGAGGAGAGCTGAAGGGGGAGCGATGAGGAGGTCTGAGCAGCAACGGAGGAGGAAAAGAGGGGCAGGAGAGAGAGCAGGCCTCCCAGGAAAGAGGGGATCCGGATTCGGCGGCTCATGCTGTACGGAGTGGGGCTCCTGGGAGAGAAGAGAGAGGGAGGAGGGGAGAGGCGCTCCCCACTTTTGCACGGTGGCGGTTTCCTGGATTGAGTCCGGATCAGCGCGGACGCTGGCGCAAAGGCAAAACCTTGGGGGCGTCGAGTTGTTGAAGGCGCTCAAACAAGGCTTGGGAGACCTGATCCAGCAGCTCGCCCTTGACGTCGGAGTCAAGCGTCCAACTGGCCTCCGGAAGTCCCCAGCGCACCTCCCAGGAGTCGGATTGAAACAGCAGCGTCCGGTGGGATTGATCTGTCGGCCCATCAGCCCAGAGCACCTGTTCCGCCTTCCGGACTTCAATCCGTGCCACCCCGGCCAGATCTCCCCAGTAGCGGATGCTCCGAAACACCGAGCCGGCCTCCGGATCCTTTCCCAAAAAGGTCTCCATCTGCTGTCCCAAGGCAATCATCAGGGCTCTCTGGCGCCGATGATCGGACTGCCCTTTCAGCGTGGAGACCGGTTTGCGGATGACGTCATACTCGAGCGTGTAGAGCAACACCCAGGTCAGAGCGAGGCCTCCCAAGTAGGCAAACCCCTGGAAGTAAGGCCACTGAAACGCAAGAATGGCCAACCCTCCATAGACTCCGGAGATGCCGACCAGAATGGCCATGGACTGCACCGAGGAGAACCCCTTGGCAATCAGGCGATGGTGCAGATGGTCTTTGTCTGCCGAGTAAAACGGAATGCCCTTGAGAAAACGCCGGAACAGCGCAAAGGCGGTATCCACAATCGGAACAGCGAGGATCAATACCGGAAGCATCGACTGCTTCCCGGAAGACTCTGTTCCCCAGAGCGTCAAAAGCGCGAGGGTGTACCCGAGAAAGTAGGCCCCGGAGTCGCCCATGAAGATCGAGGCAGGCGGGCGGTTGAAGGTCCAGAAAGCCAGAATGGAGCCGAAGAGGACCCAGATCAGCAGCAGCAAGGACGGGTTCCCCTGCTCTCCAACAATCCAGGCCAGGATGGCCAGGGCCACCAAAGCCACTCCGCTGGCCAACCCGTCCAAACCATCTATCAGGTTGACCGCGTTGATGATCCCTACGACCCAGAGCAGCGTCAAAGGGATGGACCACGCCCCCAGGTTCCACGACTGGAAAAAAGGCCCTTGAAGGTTCTGGATCTCAAAGCCAGAGAAGATGGCCAAGACCCCCAAACCCAACTGTCCCATCAATTTCCAGCGGGCTCTCAGGGTCAAGACATCATCGACAAAGCCAATCCCCCAGGCCAGCAAGGCTCCGAACAGCAGCCCCCAGAGTCGACTCTGCGGAAGCATCTCCAGTCCCAGCCCACGCTCTTCAAACGGAAGCCAGACCAAGAGTCCGACCGCCCCAAAAAAAGCCCACGCCATGCCGACACCCCCAAAGCGAGGGATGGGCATCTGGTGCTGATCCCGGAGCGAACGCTGTCGACGAGACTGCAGCAGGGGAGCCAGTCGGTAGACCACGACCATCATCAGGATCGATCCAAGAACCAACCCCGACAATGCCCCGGTGATGAGGAGTTTCCAAAGAAGCATGACTCTACAGGTCTACAGGTGCAACAGTGCCATTCGGCACAGACAATCTCGAAGTGCATCCAATTGTAGAGAGCCCAGAAGAAGTTTCAATCAGATAACGGGCGAACACCGGCTGCGAGATGTGCTCACGCAAACGGATTGCCTTGATTTCATCCGGAGCAAGAACAGGCACAGGCGTCAGACATGCATCGTCAAATTCGCGCATCGTTTGCTTGTCGACCGCGCCGATCTCGTGCAAAGCCTCCATGGTTTCGTGGATGGCGGCAAATGCATCGCTACGATATTTTTTAGCCATCTTTCTTCACCTCTTCAAATTGCCCGTTTTCAATCAACTGACGAATTGGTCGTCTGACAATGTCAGGATTAACCAGGCTCTGCGCTCACCGTACTCAGCGTTCGGCTCGGATCAGATCGGCCGAAGGCGTTTGCAACCGCTGCATTCGCTGGC
>JAYPUA010000012.1:20179-83425 GCA_038133845.1 Deltaproteobacteria bacterium | reverse complement strand
CCGCTCCAGAGCGTGATGGGGCGCTGCTCTCCGCGGCGGACCAACTCCGGAGCCTGCTGCAGGACTGCAAGGCGGTAGAGGGCAAGCAAGGGGTTCGGGATGCCCTCGGTCTCCGTACCGACTACGTCCCACTCCCCGGTCAGATGCTGCTGGAGCTTGTGGAGCCACCCCGGCTCCAGGCGGGGGAGGTCGCAGCTCAGAACAAAGACGGCCTCCGGGGCCGCCTTCAGGGCCTGAACACCATCGGCCAGCCCCTGCAACGGCCCCTGATCGGACACTGAATCCCGAACCACCCGCAAGGTCGTCCCGGGGCGCACCTCCAGCTCCGGAAGAGGTTGATCCGGTGCACGGACCACCACCACCTCAGCCGCTGCCTGGCTGAGGACCGCGAGCACGTGCTGTAGCAGGAAGACACCCCCAAATTTCACAAAGGCCTTGTCCTGCCCCATCCTGCGCGAGCGCCCTCCGGCGAGGAGGATTCCGCTGCAACGAAGCGTGGACTTTGGGAGGTCTGGGAGAATCACAGGTTTGCTCAGACGAAGACGATCTGCCTCATTGAGCAAGATTGTGTGGAGAAATGCAAGGAATTTGGGGAGTCGACCCAGGTCTGGGGCTACCGTCCCGCCATTGATCTGTGGACCCATTCCATCAGACCATGCAGTAGCCCCAGAAACTGGGTGATCTGTTTTGCCTCAACTACTCCTCCAGAACAGCGGAGTGTTGATCGCAACGACAAAAGACGATCTCAGGTTATCGAGATCTTGGAGATGGGACTATCCGTAAAACTACGCAACCCGGAAGTTTCCCTGGAATTTCAGTGATGTCCTGCCGGGTTTTTCAGGAAGGGCAGGATCCGTACGCGTCGGGAGTCGAGGAGGAGGTGGGTGTAGTGCCCCAGGACACAGGCGAACACGTACATCCAGAACCGGTTCAGGAACTCCCAGACCTTGTGCCACGAGAAGTCCACCAGCCAGGCCTCTTTGATCCGGAAGTACTCAAACACCATCGCGAAGAAGATGGCAATCAGCCACGGAGTGCTCCTCCAGTGGGTCCACCCGCGGTGCTTGTGCATGACCGGAAGCAGCGAGGCGAAGGCACAGATGGAGAACAGCTCAATCTCCTGCTGAAGAAAGAGGACCGCCAGCAGCACGAACATCCCCCGGAAGAACCAGCGCTGCGGGACCGAGGTGGTGTCGAGGTCTGGGAAGAGCGCCATGAAGAGCGTGGTCAGGAACAGCCCCAGCAGCGTCTGGATCTCTCCTTGCCAGTGCAGGGGAGCGTCCAGGAAGCGCTGAACGGATTCCGGTTGCAGAGTAACGTACTGGGTGGAAACGGCTACCGCGATGGTCAGGGAACCGGCGGCCACTCCGCCGTTGAGGTGTCCTCGGAAGTTCATGACAGGCAAGGGCTGAGGTTGAGGAATCAGTTCCTTCCCCTTCAGCAACGATCATGCCTCATCGAGACTCGGAGAGGGGCCTGGCGGTCAGGGATCCAGGGCCTCGGCTGGCCACGAGATCAACCCCTCCGGATAGAGCGTGCGGAGCATCGCCAGCCCGTGAGCGGGAGCAGTCTGTCCCACCAGCGTGCGCTGCCCGGTGCTCAAGGCCTCCCGGATGTCTTCCTGCGTACAGCGTCCCAACCCCACTTCAACCAGCGTTCCTGTGAGAATGCGTACCATGTGCTGCAGGAAGGAGTTGGCCTCAAACTCCAGGCAAAAGACGCCCGGACGCAACTCCCTCAGTTCCGCCTCGCGCATTTCCTTGATGGTGCTGGAGGAGGTACAGTGCACCGAGCGGAATCCCCGGAAATCGTGTACCCCCAGAAAGAGCAGCGCCGCCTCGCGCATTGCGTCAAGGTCCAGCGAACGCCTGACCCACCAGCTCTGCTGCAGGCGAAACGGGTCCGCATACGGGAGGTTGTGGATCTGGTAGCGGTAGCGTTTGCCCACCGCGCTGTGGCGGGCGTGGACCTCCTGCGGGACCTCCTGGACGGCCTTGACAACGATATCGTGGGGCAACAGCGCGTTCAGAGCGACACGGAGCTTCTCCGGAGTCAACGCGGTGTCCAGCTCAAAGCTGACAGGGTAGTTGAGCCCGTGCACACCGGCATCGGTTCTTCCTGCGCCATGGACCTTGATGTGCTGCTGGGTGAGGCGAGAGAGCGCCTGCTCCAGCGTACCTTCCACCGTAGGAACCTGAGGCTGAATCTGCCACCCTCGGTACGCCGTTCCATTGAACGCAAGCAGGAGCATCCAATTGCGCATGCTGAAAGGCTCCGGGAGGTTTGGGTTCTGAGAGGAGAGCTTTGGAGAGAAAGGGGAGGGACCGGTCCGGAGGACTCCGGACACGGAACAGGAGGAGCAATCAGGCGGCCATCTCTGCCAAAGAGGCGATGCGTCCCGGATCCGCACCAACGACGTTGCCTACGGGCTGCCCGTCCTTGAGCAAGACCACAAACGGGATGCCCCGCACGCCAAAGCGCATTGCGGCTTCTTGGTGCTGGTCCACATCCACCTTGCACACCTTGAGCTTGCCGTCCATGTCATCGGCGATCTTGTCAATGGTCGGGGCGATGGCTCGGCAGGGCCCGCACCACTCGGCCCAGAAGTCCACCAGCGCGTAGCCACTTTTTGTTTCCTCGTCAAAATTGGCATCTGTCAAATGCACAACCTTATTGCTTGCCATAAGTCTCCTTAGCGATGAAGTAAAAATAAGAGAAGATTGTTCCAGAAAGCCTGAAAACAGACAAGTCCTTTCACGGCCTCAGGCCGCCCTCACTCCCCGGCAAAGTCCACCAGCGTCAGCACTGGCACCCCGAGGTCTTCCAGCTTTTTGCGCCCTCCCAGGTCGGGCAGGTCGATCACGAAGCTGGCCCCGACCACGGTTCCTCCAGCCGCTCGGATCAACTGTGTCGCCGCACAGGCAGTCCCTCCGGTGGCGATCAGGTCGTCAATGAGCAGCACCTGATCTCCGGCATCAATGCTGTCCACGTGCACCTCTACCTCGTCCGTCCCGTATTCCAGCTGATACTGGACAGATCGCGTCTGCCAAGGCAGTTTGCCCTTCTTGCGGATCGCCACAAACCCTGCTGAAAGCTGATGTGCCACCGCGCCTCCGAGGATGAAACCTCGGGCCTCGATGCCTGCGACCTGGTTGATCCCGGCTCCGGCAAAGGGCTGGACCAGCAGGTCCACGGCTCTGCGGAAGCCGGCCGGATTCTGCAGCAAGGTCGTAATGTCCCGGAACTGGATTCCAGGCTTGGGGTAGTCCGGGATGGTCCGAATCAACTCTTCAATCGGTCGGGTCATGATCTCCTCACAGGGCGAAGAATGGCGTTTGGGCTCGACTCCGAGACTAACACTCTGGCTCTGGAGATGCCACGGTTTTTCCCGCATCCGGTCTGCAGAGCAGACTTTGCCATTTCCGAGGTTCCCCCGGTTCATCCGTTCGTTGTGCCGGGCAGGACGCGATGAGGCCTTGCAGTGCTTGACACTTTGTGATGAAGTTTTCCCGGATTGTCAATGCTCTTTGCCAGGAAACCACATGGTTCGTCTCTGTCTTTCCCCATCTTTGCTTCGCCACCCGATCGTCTCTCAGCTCCCAGAGCTTGAGGAGGTAACGACCCATCCGATCGAGAGCCTTGAGGAGTCGGTTCAGCACCGGGGGGCAACCCTGCTGATTCTGGATGACGAACACTATGCAATGTGGAACCTGCTGCGTGCCGAAGCGGCCCGAGGAGTTTCAGTGATGCTCCTCACACGAGAGGACAAGCTCCCTTCGGAAGCCGCCTCCCCGGAGTTGCTGGATGTGGTGTCTCTGGACTCCTTGCAGACCGAGCGCTGGAACTTCCTCATCACGCAGCGAACCCAGCAAGCCGAGCAGCTATGGAAAGTCAGCGACCTGGAGGCCTACATCCGGTTGCAAAACCGTCAACTGAGCGAACTGCACGAAATCGGAATCTCGCTCTCTGAAGAGCGCAACATCAACCGCCTCATCGACTTGATCATCACCAACTGCATGAAGTTGACACGTGCCGATGGGGGAAGCATCTACCTGCTGGAGAGCATCCCGGACACTCCGGAGGACCCCAGCGACTACATGGCCAACAAGCAGCTGCGCTTTGCGGTGCACTTGAACGAATCTCGAGACATAGAGTTCACGGGGAATGACCTCAAGATCAACATCGAATCGGTCTACGGTTACACTATCCTAAGCAAGAAACCGCTAAGAATTGATGATGTCTACGAACTTACGGGCGATGAAGGGTACTCCTGGGGAGGCGCCGAGATTGACCGAAGCTATGCCTATCGCACCAAGTCCATGCTCTGCGTCCCCATGCTCGACAGCCGCAACCGGGTGATCGGAGTCATCCAGCTCATCAACAAGAAGAGCAAACCTGGAATCAAGCTGGGCTCAACGGAGCAGGCCCTCGATCAAATCCGTCCCTTCACAGAAGAGGATCAGCGCCTGATCCAGTCTGTCGCCTCGCAGGCCTCTACAGCCGTGCAAAACGCTGAGTTGTTGGACTCCATCAGCCTCCTCTTCGACGGCTTCATCAACGCCAGTGTCAAGGCGATCGAATCTCGGGACCCGACCACATCTGGACACTCCAGCCGCGTGGCCACCCTGACCATCGCGCTGGCCGAGATCGCTCACCAGTCGACCAGCGGGACCTTCTCGGATGTCTACTTCACCGGGGATCAACTGGACGAGATCCGCTACGCTTCGCTGCTGCACGACTTCGGCAAGATCGGGGTCCGGGAGAGCGTCCTGGTCAAGGCCAAGAAGCTCTACCCCGAGGAGCAGCAGTCTGTCATGGACCGCTTCCGGATCATCCGGCAAGGCGTAGAGCTGCAATCAACCCGCAAGCAGTTGGACTACATGCTCGAGAAGTCCAGAGAGGACGCGCTGGCCTTGATCGAGCAGGACCAGGAGCAGTTGCGCGCTCAGTTGCAGGAGATTGACGAGTACCTCAAGTTTGTCATCCGCGCCAATGAACCCACGGTCCTCGCACAAGGCGGGTTTGAGAAGCTTCAGGAGATCGGTGGGCTGCGTTTTCTGCACCCTAGCCAGTTGCCAATGCCCTACCTCACTCCGCATGAGGTTCAATCCCTCTCGGTCCCCAAAGGCTCTCTCAATGAGCAGGACCGCCAAGAGATCGAGTCACACGTGACCCACACCTACAACTTCCTGAGCATCATCCCCTGGTCGTCCAATCTGGGCCGAGTTCCGGAGATTGCCTACGCCCACCATGAGAAGCTCAATGGCTCCGGCTATCCGCGCAAGCTGACCGCCGAGGAGATCCCGATTCAGTCGAAGATGATGACCATTTCGGACATCTACGACGCCCTGACTGCCTGGGACCGCCCCTACAAGAAGGCCATGCCTGCCGAGCGGGCCCTGCAGATCCTGGAGTTCGAGGCCAAGGACGGTCACGTGGACCGCGACCTGCTCAGCCTCTTCATCGACTCCAAGATCTATCACCTGGTCCGCCGTCCACAGGACCACTCCTGAGCCTCCATTCGGTTTTTGCGTTGACTGCTTCCGGAAATACGGTTAAATAAGGGGTTTGCCTTTTTTCACTGTTTTTTGGAAAAGCCCACCATGTCAGACATGCAGCTCAACGCCACCCTGCGTGAAAATACGGGAAAAGTCGACAACCAGCGCCTTCGTCGAGAAGGAAAGATCCCGGCCGTGCTCTATGGACCTCGTGGCAATTTTGCTTTGGAGATGGACGAAGAGCAGACCCGACACACCCTGCAAAAGTACCCGGGGCGTCACAAGTTGATGCGTCTGAAGGTTGACGGTGCCGAGAGTTGGGAAGGAGAGGTGTTGCTCCAGGATGTGCAAAAGCATCCGTACAAGCACCTGCTGGTTCACTTGGACTTTCGAGAGCCTCCGGCAGATCGACGGCTCAAGCTCAGCATTCCGCTGCGACCGGTTGGAGAGTCCCCCGGGGTCAAGCGAGGTGGAGTCATGCAGCTTCCGATGCGCAACATTCAGGTGCTCTGCTACCCCGACAACATTCCGGAAACCATTGACATGGACGTCTCGACCCTCGACTTGGGCGTGACGTTGCGTGCTTCGGACCTGACCATGCCGGACCGTGTTTCCTTGGCCAGCACGGAGAACTTCACCGTGGCCTCCATCGTCGGACGTGCTGCTCGACAGCTTGCAGCGGCAGCGGCAGCTGAGCAGAACTGATTCCTCTTTCCCATGAAACTCGTTGTGGGGCTGGGGAATCCCGGTCGAGAGTATGAAAATACCCCTCACAACGTGGGATTTTGGGCCGTGGAGGCTTTGGCAAAGCGATTGAGCGCCGGAACGCCTCAGTCGCGTTTTCAAGGTGAATTCTACCGTTTGGGCTCCGGAGAGGACGCGGTGATGCTCCTCAAACCCCAGACATACATGAACCTCAGCGGAGCCTCCGTGGGAGAGTGCGCTCGGTTCTACAAGCTCGCGCCAGAAGACATCCTGGTCCTCTCCGATGACCTGGATCTGCCTCCGGGAAAAGCCAGAGCCCGGGAAAAGGGAGGGCATGGCGGACACAACGGGCTTCGCTCCATCATGGAGCATCTGGGCACCGACGCCTTTCGGCGCATCCGGATCGGGATCGGACGCCCCGCCCACAAGGACCAGGTCACGGCCTACGTCCTCAAGCCTTGGCAAGGAGAGGCTGCCGTGCTGGGCAAAGCCGTGATTGAGCGAGTGTTGGACTTGATAGAACGCTTCCTGAAAAATTCACGCTGGAACAGCACCTCACTCTCCGTAGAGCGCTCCGCGCTGTTCCCGGAAGATCCTGTGGAGCCTCGTTCCTCAACAAGCTCTTCCTGACGCATCAATGGCTCTGGAGATTGGCATTGTAGGGTTGCCCAACGTCGGCAAGTCGACCCTGTTTCGGGCGCTCACCAAGGTTCAGGCAGAAGCGGCGAACTATCCGTTCTGCACGATCGAGCCGAATGTCGGAATCGTTCCCGTTCAGGATCCACGGCTGAACCGACTGGTTGAACTGGTCCACCCGGACAGCATCGTCCCGGCAACGTTGCGCGTGGTGGATATCGCCGGACTGGTCAAGGGGGCCTCACAAGGCGAGGGTCTGGGCAACAAGTTCCTCTCGCACATTCGGCAGGTGCACGCAATCGCCCACGTGGTGCGCTGCTTTGCCGATGAAAACGTGGTCCATGTCTCCGGAGCCCCGGATCCGACCCGAGACCTGGAGACCATCCACACCGAATTGATCCTGGCGGACCTGGAGCAGGTCGAGCGCAAGAGAGAGCGCACCGAAAAGCAGGCCAAGGCCAGCAAGGCGTTGCAGGACACCCTGCCGCTGTACGATCGGATGATTGAGCATCTCAACGCCGGCAAGCTCGCTCGTACGCTGGAGTTGAGCGATGACGAACAGGGACTCTTCCGGGACCTGAGCCTGATCACTCAGAAGCCCTATCTCTACATCGCCAACGTCGATGAGGACGGACTGCGAGAGCCAAGCGCCTTCGAGATCGAGTTGCGCGCGCGCGCCTCTGAGGAAGGCGTGGAGGTGATCCCCATCTGCGCACAGGTTGAGTCCGAGCTGGCCGACATGGACGCTGAGGAGGCTGAATTGTTCATGGAGGAGTTGGGCATCGCATCTTCCGGGCTGCACCGACTCACTCACGCTGGATACGAGCTGCTGGATCAGATCACTTTCTTCACGGCAGGCAAACAGGAGGTGCGTGCGTGGGAGGTCCGAAAGAACTCCACCGCACCTCAGGCAGCCGGGAAGATTCATTCGGATTTTGAGAAAGGCTTCATCCGAGCAGAGGTCTTTCACTTTGAGGACATCGACGCACTCGAGTCTGAAGCGGCGGTCAAGGAGGCCGGACGCTGGAGACTGGAGGGGCGCGATTACCAGGTGCGTGATGGAGACGTCATGCACTTTCGTTTCAACGTCTGACCTCCAGGACGACGTTCACGCACTCTCTTGAGTGCCATCGCACTGTGCGATTCAGGGGCGTTCCTCGTCCCTTTCCTTGTCCATCAAGGACGAAACCCGTAAGGAAAGAAGTTCATGAGATCCTACGAAACCGTATTCATCCTCTCGACCGACCTCTCTGAGGAGGAACAGTCCGCTCTGCTGGACCGGTTCCGGGAGCTGGTCGCCAACAATGGAGGCGAAATCGTCGAAGAGTGCGTCTGGGGACGCCGGCGGCTTGCCTACCCGATCCAAAAGAAAGAGTTTGGCCTGTACCTGATCTGGTACATCAACGGCACCGGAGCCACTCTGGATGAACTGCACCGTCAGTTAGGCTACACCGAGCAGATCCTGCGCTATCAGAGCATTCGTGTGGAGAGCATTGCAGATGAGGTCTCCGCTTTCCGAGAGCTGATCAAGGAGCCGGCAGACAGTGCTTCCGAAGCAGATGGAGAGAGTCCTCAAGAGGACGCCGAAGAAGGCTCGAAGGAAGAAGGCTCCAAAGAGGAAGCCTCTGAAGAGTCCGTTGCCTGAAACCCGAACCCTGACAACATCCCATGGCACGTAAACGCAAAGCTCCCCGACGGCGTCACCGCATCCCTACCAGTGTTCTGCTTCGACGCAAACGAAAAACCTGTCCCTTCAACGATGCGGGAGTGGATCGGATTGACTACAAGGACGTCGACCTGCTCAAGGACTATGTCACCGAAGGTGGCAAGATCATTCCCAGCCGCATCTCCGGAGTCTCCGCGCCGTATCAGCGCATGCTCCGTCTGGCGATCAAGCGCGCTCGCAACCTGGCGCTGCTCTCGCCTACAAGCGGTCTGAGAGACTGAACACGTGAGCGGCCGCCTCGACTGGAGGCCAGTCGACCCTGATCAACTTATTTTCCCCAAGGAAACCCTGTGAAACTGATTCTGACCCAAGATGTACCCAACCTGGGCTCGCTCGGTGACATTGTGGAGGTGAAGCCCGGCTACGGACGAAACTATCTCGTGCCCCGGGGCATGGCGCTTTTGGCGAACAGCAAAAAGTCCAAGGAACTCCAACACCGCGTGCAGTACCTGCAAAAGCTCCGAGAGGGAGAGATCTCCCAGGCCCAAGAAAAGGCCGAGGCCATCAAGGCCTTGACCCTGGAAGCCACCCGCAAGGCCGGTCCGGGTGGGCGGCTCTTTGGCTCGGTGACCAGCCGCGACATCATCCAGTTGCTCGAAGATGCCGGCTACTCGTTCGAGAGACGCGCCGTCACGCTGAACACCCCGATCCGAGACGTGGGCACCCATACCTTCACGCTGCGGGTCCACACTGAAGTCAAGATCGAAGCGAACCTCAAGGTGGTCGGAGAGTTTGAAGCGCCTCCGGCTCCAGAGGTCGTCGCTGCAGAAAGCGCTGACGCGTCTGAAGAAGAATCTGCCGAAGAGCAGCCCGAAGAGGCGGCTGACTCTGGCGAGGCCACCGCGGCCTGACTTCCTCCAGGTCGGCTTCGTGCCGACCTGCTTTCCAGCCTTCTGTCCGGAGCCTCATGTCCTCGACGAAGAGCAACTTTCTCGAAGAGCTTCTCCCCCACGACAAGTTCGCTGAGCAAGCGGTTCTCGGCTCCGTGATCATCCGCAACTCCGTCTTCACCGCGATCATCGACTCCCTGTCCGCCTCGGACTTCTTCTCCCCAGCCCACCAGCGCATCTATCAGGCCATGCTCGCGTTGCAGGAGCAGGAGACGCCTATTGACGAGTTGACCATTGCCCGCTGGCTGAACGACCACACCCAACTCGACCAGATCGGCGGTCCCGAGTACCTGCTGCACCTCGCCCAGAACACTCCAGTCCCTGAAAACGCCGAGCACTACGCCCGCATCGTCCGGGAGAAGAGCCAACTCCGGGAGATCATTGCCACCGCCCACGAGATCGCCAAGCGAGGGCAAGAGGGCACCGAGAGCATCACCGATTTCATTGCCGACGCCACCGAGCGTCTGCGGGCGATCGAGGCTCGCTCTCGTGGCGGGAGCTACAGCGCGCTCAAGGAGGTCCTGCTCACCAACTTCGAGCAGTTGGAGAAGCTCTCGGAATCTCCGGAGGCCGTAACCGGGGTGCCTACCGGGTTTACCGAACTGGATGAGCTGACCCGCGGGCTGCAGCGCGGAGATCTGGTCATTCTGGCGGCTCGTCCTTCGATGGGAAAGACCGCGTTCTCCATGAACATCGCGCTGTACGCGGCAGTGCACGCCCGGATTCCGGTGCTCGTCTTCAGTCTCGAGATGCCCAAGGAGCACATCGCCATGCGCCTCATCTGCAGCGAGGCACGTGTCAACAGCCGCAAGCTCTGGGGGGGGAATCTAGATCAGGAAGACTGGGACAAACTGCTCGAGGCGACGACCCGAATGATGGACGCTCCGCTGCTGCTGGATGATCAGTCCGGGATCAACCCGGCTTACGTGCGCAAGGTCGCCCGCCAGGTCCAACAGGAGCACCCGAACCTGGGGCTGATCGTGGTCGACTACCTGCAGTTGATGAGTTCCAACCGCCGTACCGACTCACGGGAGCAGGAAATTTCGGAGATCTCTCGCTCCATGAAAGCGATCGCCAAGGAGTTCTCCGTTCCAGTCGTGGCACTCTCTCAGCTCAACCGAGACCTCGAACGCCGCGCAGACAAGCGCCCCATGATGTCCGACCTGCGGGAATCCGGAGCCCTCGAGCAGGACGCCGACCTGATCATGTTCATCTATCGCGACGAGGTCTACAACGAGAACACGGAGGACAAGGGGATCGCGGAGATCATCCTGTCCAAGCACAGGAACGGCGAAATTGGAACCCGGCGGCTGGCATTTGTAGGACAGTACACGAAATTCGCCAACCTCGCTCTGGGAGAGCCCTGAGCCGTGACGCCTATGAGTGCATCCCCGGAACTATTACAGCGGTTGCAGTCCCCTCTGCTGGAGCAAGTGGCTGTCCCATTGCCCCCGGCGCTGCCTTGCCTCTGCTTCCCTGAACTCATTGAGGCCATCCTCCACGACCTCTTTGAGCAGGAGTGGAGTCAATTAAGCCGCCGAGCCGCGCTCTACCTCTCCTGGATGGCGGCCAAGGCCGAGGCCATCGATGCCTTCGTTCCTGCCGAATCGACCATCACCCGAGGCTTTGAGTTGCTCGCGGCAGACCGTCGTGGGAACAGCTTCGGCAAGATCCAGGTCCAGTGCAAGGAGTTGGGCATCCCTTCCGTGCTGCTCCGCTTCGCCTCGCTGGTGGCTGCGTTCCTGAACGTGCGCCTGCTGCGCGAGCACCTTTCTCGCCACGCGCTGCCCTTCCCGGACCTTGTCTTCACGCAGAACGTCGACGCCGACTACCTCAATTACCCCCGGGCTCTGAAGAAGATCCTGGACTTGTTTCCGGAAGCCAAGGACGTGTTTCATTTCGAGGTCAACGAGGCGATCACCGAGGACTACGTCAACACGATCCGCTTTCTCTCCCAAGACCTGGGGCTCAGGCTGGTGCTGGATGACACCAACCGCATGGATCAGCAGGTGCATCTGGAGTTGCTGGAATATGCGGATTGGATCAAGATCGACTTTCAGGCAACGGCAATGCTGGAGACTCGATTGCGCAACGGTGAAAGCGACCAGGTGCTCTGGCATCTGGAGAACTACGCACGACACTCGCAGACAGCGGTGATGGTCTTTGAGGGACTGGGAGAGCGCTCAATCCTCAAGCGTTTCCTGGAAAATCGCTGGGAGACCTCCTCCACGAGGCTTTACCATCAGAGCCGTGAACGCCTCCCACGTCCCCCATGGGATCAGTACCTGGGTGTGATCCAGGAGCGTGTCCCGGAGGAGTTTGGGCTATACTTCAAGAAAGAACTATGCGACTGATTTTTTTTGGAGTTTTGCTCACATTGCTGAGCGCATGCTCTGCCTCGGAGTCTCCAAGCCAAGTGGATGAGGGGGCCTCGACCCGCACCGGGATTGCCTTTGCTGCACCTCAGGAGTACGCCTTCGGTGATGGCCCGATCAAGGTCCTGCGGGCCGACTTCAACCAGGACGGGAACCCGGACCTCCTCTCAATCACCCCGCGTCAGCCCAGCGACACCCTCACCGCGGCGGACGGCACAGTCCACCTGCAACTCTACGACAATTCCAGCAATTCCTCGGTCTTTCCCTACTCCCTGCAGTCTCAGCCCCCCGGCACCGCGCAGTGGCGTCAGGACTTTGTCAGCCTCGACTTTGACAACGACACTGACATCGACCTGGTAGTCACGGATACTGCCAACGACCAAGTGCAGGTTCTACGCAACGACAACGGGACTTTTCAGGACAACCAGAGCCTCACCGTTGGAGACGTCCCCGCCGCACTACATGCGGCAGACTGGAATGGCGACAACACCACCGACCTGGCCGTGGCCAACCGAGACAATGACAGCGTGACGCTGCTTCAGGGGGGGGCTACAGGTTTCGCCGTGCTACAGACCCTGAGCACCGGAGAGGCACCCGTGGGGCTTGAGTCCGGAGACTTTGACAACGATAGCGACACCGACCTGGCCGTGCTTGCGCGGGGGTCCACTCGATTGGAACTTTGGAAGAATGATGGCTCCGGAAACTTCGGCAGCAGCCCCGATGCGACCTATGCAACGGGAACCTCTCCGCACTCGATCGTCGCTGGAGACTGGGACTGCAACGGCCACATCGATCTGGCGGTGAGCAACTCCGGGAGCGATACACTCACCCTGCTCTACAACAACGGCTCCGGAGGATTCACCTCCACAACTCTGGACACGGGGAGGGGGCCGAGCGCTCTTGCCACCGCCGATCTGAATCTGGACAACGTCACCGACTTTCTGGTGGCCCAGCGCTTCACCGTCAGCACCCGCTCCGGATCCTACCTCACCGGAGACCTTTCCCTCCTGCTCAGCACCGGCTCCGGGAGCCCCCGAACCTACGCTGCTGCAGAATCCTTCGCTGGCTCCAGCGCTGCGTCCGGAGCGACTCCGGGACGCCTCTTGATTGCGGATCTGAACTCAGATTCTCGCCTGGATGCTCTGGTCTCCCTCCCCTCACGCAACGCAGTCGCCGTCCTCTCCGGACTGAACTATACCGGACAACTGGGCTGTCCCTGACGGACCGCCTGCCCGGCAGCGCTCGCTCAAGACACGGCTCCAGAGTATAGAGGCTTCACCGGACATTCGCGTCTTCCGGCAGAGGTCGAATTGTCTTCAGGGAAAAGTTGCGGGGGCTGGGGTCCCGGAGCATTCCGGAGCGCCTTCAGAGAAGAGGCGTCTACTGAGCGGTCAGTAGTTGCATCACGGATTCGGGGTTCTGATTGGCCTGAGAGAGCATTGCCTGCCCAGCAGACATCTGGATCTGCTTCTTGGCAAGCTGAGCCATCTCCGCTGCGACATCGGAGTCGGCGATCACCGAGTTGGCTTCCGTGGACTGATCGGTGGCCAAGCTAACGTGACTGGTGATCTTGTCGATGCGCTTCTGGAAGGCTCCCAGATCTGCGCGAACTCCAGAGACCTCGTCAATCGCCTCCCGGATCAACAGGATCGAATCGCGTGCGCCCTGAATCGTGGTCACGTCGACATCGGCCAGGCTTCGGAAGTCACTCCGGTTCTTCACATCGGTGGAGATCTTTTCGGTGCGGACATCCGGAATCGAGAAGGCTTTCAGCGACCTCTCGCTGGTCCCCAGGTTCACCTGCATCGACTGCTGCGAGATATGCAGGTAGCCCTCAGCCTCTCCATCCTTGAGCGTGTCTGAGGGGTTGTTCACCACTAGCTGCACATCCTTGATCGCCCCGTTGTCGTCGTATTCGATCTTTTCCTCAACCCCGACCTCCACGTCATAGCGGATGGTGACGCCTTCTGCGGGATTATCCACACCGGCACGCAGGTACTGGCCTTTTCCTTGAGCAGGCTCGTTGTTGATGGCGCCTTGGACATCCTTGCCCGGGAGAGAGCGCACCGTGGTGTTCGCCTCATTCCCGACCAACCCGGGGAGGGTGCTGGCGACGTGGAAGTGTGGTTTGCTCCCGTACTCCTTATGCTGGAGCACCATGTAACCGTTCTCGGTGAAGCTGACGTCCACCTCTACTCCGCCGGAGTCCATGGCTTTCTGCAACCCATTCTCCACGATCTTCCGGATCTGCAGGGACGCCTGCTCCAAGGCCCCCTCGTTTTCCTTGCTGGCCTCGTAGTTGTCCAAGGCCTCACGGATCTGCCGGCCCGACTCCCCTCTGCGTGTGTCGAAGGTGATCAGGGCGTCATCAAAGTCCCGAACCGTAACCGAGAACCCCTCACCGATGTTCTCCACCGTGAGCGGGACACTTCCTCCAAGATAGGACTTTGTCGCCACTGCCGTAATGTCGACCGGGAACCCGGTCACAGGGGAGGGTTGGGTCTCTTCGGTGGCACTGACGAAGGTGAGGTTGTCTCCAACCATGGTGCCAGAGACTCCGCGGGAGCCGTCGAGGAGAGACCGCTCTCCAAAGGTCGTGTTGTTTGCCAGGCGGTCGATGCTGCCCATCAGGAACTCCAGCTCGGCCTGGTTGGCTTCGAGTTGGACGTCGTCGTTGACCGCCTCGTTGGAGGCCTGAACGGCCAATTGCAACATGCGGTTCAGGATTTCGCTCACTTCGGAGAGTGAACCCTCTGCGGTTCGGAGGAGGCTGGAAGAGACTTCGTTGTTTTCACGAGTCTGCCGGAGTGAGACAATCCGTCCTTTCATGTTTTCGGACATGACTGTCGCAGCGGGTCCTTCCTTGGCTTGAGGCAAACGACTCCCAGAGCTCAGCTTTTCCAAGCTGTTCTGTACGCCACGATACTGAGCATCAGTATTCCGAAGCGCATTCAGTGCTGGGATGTTGTTCTTGATAATCATAGCCAATAGTTGAAGCAAAGGACCCGTCATGGGTTCCCGTGTTCCTTATCGGCACCTCCCTCAATTTCTTTAACGGTTTCTCAAGATTTCAGGAAACTCGTTCACTTTTTGGAGAAATCAGGGAGGAAAAAGCTGTGGATGCGATCGATCTGGGGGCTGGCGTGGACCGGTCGTCTGTGGGAGTTTGGGAGGCGGGTCCGGACGTTCAGTGGCGTGTCCTCACAAGGAGTTGGTCTCTGCTGCGCGGGATTTCGAGGGCTTCACTGAGGGCTCGGTCTGCTTTTTCCTCTCGGAGGCTAAGCCAAGGCGCTCATAATTTGCCCGGCCGATGACATCCAGCCGGCCGATGATCATGACCACCAGCAAAAAGGCTCCGAGAATCGGACCTTGCCAGGTCGGAGCGAGCGTCATGGTTAATTCGAGCAGCAACACCATCGCACCGAACAGGAGCGTAAAGATCAGCCAAACCCGAAAGGTTCGAGGAAAGTCGATGCGTAGGCTCTTGCCTCTCATCAGCCACGCAAACGCAGCCATCCCCAGTAAGAGGGGGAGCGACTTCGGCGACTCTGCACCGGAAGGCTCGGCCTCCTCTGACAAGAGCTCAAAGAAGAACTCGAATCCCGTGAACAGAAATAAAATGACCAGGTAAAAGATGCTCCAAACAATGACCTCCTTCAACGCTGCCCCTGGTGGAGCATAGGAGATGTACCGGAACATTTCTTCTTCATTTTTCATCGATGCGCCTTCCTAGCGTTACTCTCCGGGGAAGGAGAGTAGCACACCTTTCCTCAAAGAGATAGCCCCTGAGAAAGCTCCGGGCCCTTCGGCTACGCCGAGGTTTCGATTGTCCTCAGGATCTGGGTGGACTTGGAGTCGGAAGACTTTGAAGGGAAGGGGATCACGCTCGTGGGCGGAGCGGAGTCGAAAACCCCTCGGATTTTTTTATGGCGCACCCGGATGGATTCGAACCATCGACCTTCTGAACCGCAATCAGACGCTCTATCCAGCTGAGCTACGGGTGCAAGATGGGTGAGGCAGGGCTTTGGGCGAAGAAGTCGGAAGAGATTCGCGGAGAGCCTACCCAAGAAGGCAAACAGTAATTTTGCGTGCTGAGCACTCCTTTATCAAGCTTTTTGTGTACGGACCGCGAGCGATCCGGTCGCGTCCTCGTCCGGATGCCAAGGCCCGAGCTTTGGCTTCAAAGCAAGGGGCTCGGCTGGATCGTGTGTGCCTGCGGGTGAGCATCCCACAAGGTCTGCACCTGACGGACAAAGGCATCGCTCTGTTCCGGGGCGCTGGCCACAAATCGTGCAGGGTCTTCCAGGATGCGCTGAATCTGTTCCGTCTTTAGGGGAAACGCGGGGTCCTGCGCGAGGCGTTCCGGTAGGTCGTTGTGCACCTGCTGACCTCCCCGGACGGCCTCTGCGACGGCCACTGCGTGCTCCTTGATGACCTCGTGCGCCGTCTCTCTCCCAGCTCCCTGCTTGACAGCCTCCATCAGCAGAGTCGTTGTCGCCAGGAAGGGGAGGACCTGACGCAGTTCCTGCTCCAGGGCATGCTCATAGAAGCCCATCTCGTCCAGCACCGTCATCCAGGCTTCCAGTTGACCGTCCATGCAGAAGAACGCTCCGGGCAGCGCCACACGACGCACCACGGAACAGGAGACATCGCCCTCGTTCCACTGGTCCCCGCTGAGCCCCATGAGCATGTTGACGTAGCCGTTGAGGATATGCTGGAAGCCGTTAATGCGTTCGCAGGTCCTGGCGTTCATCTTGTGAGGCATCGCCGAAGAGCCAACCTGCCCTTTGCGGAAGCCCTCTGTCGCCAGCCCCTGTCCGGCCATCAGGCGCAGGGTTTTGGCAAAACTCGAGATTCCGGCTCCCAAGGCAAACAGCGCGTGCACGGCCTCGGCATCCAGGCTTCGGGGATAAACCTGTCCCACGGCGTTGAAGGTTGCCGGGCAGTTCAGATGCTCCGCGACACGTGCTCCCAGTTCCCGGACCTTTGCGGAGTCTCCCTCAAACAGCACCTCCTGATCAAGACGGGTACCGATAGCTCCTTGCAGTCCACGCATCGGGTAATGCGCGATCAGATCTTCCAACCGACGCAAGGCGGTCAGGACCTCCTCTCCGGACATTGCCAGACGCTTGCCCACCGTGGTCGGCTGGGCCGGGACGTTGTGGGTACGCCCAACCAACATCCAGTCCCGAGTGCGCTCACTCCACCCTGCGAGCCGCTTCAGGCCGGCTAGGGCCTTCAGGTGCACCAGCTTGAGCGCACGCAGCACCTGCAGCTGCTCGACATTGTCCGTCAGGTCCCGGCTCGTCATCCCTTTGTGAATGTGCTCCGTTCCTGCCAACTCACAAAATTCCTCGATCCGGGCCTTGACGTCATGCCGGAGTTGACGCTCACGTTCGGCGATGCGCTCCAGTCGGACGTCGTCACGGACCTGTTCGTAGGCCTGGATGGCCTCTTCCGGAATCGAGATCCCCAACTCGCGCTGGGCCTTGAGAACAGCAATCCAGAACTCGCGCTCCAGCCGGACCTTGCCTGCAGGAGACCAAAGCTCCTGCATTGCAGCGCTGGCATAACGCGTGGCCAGAACATCCGGGATCAGGGTGGGTGACATCAGAAAGCCGTGGGAGGTGGAGAGTGTGAGTTCAGGGTCAGGGTACGTGGAGTGGTTCCCGGATTCGGGTCGAAGTTGTGGGAGCTGTGAAGCTTTGGAGCAAAACCGAAAGCCGAACTGACCGAATGCGAGGCGGGAGCATCGGAGACCTGGAGGTCCTCATCGGATCAGTTTTGCAAGAGGAGATCTGGTGCGGATATCCGAGGCCCCCCAAAGCGATGCTCACTTCAGGAGCCGAGACGGGCAAACCGGCAGGGCCCACCCGTGCTCTCAGGTCCTCAGACTGCCAAGTACTGCTCGCGCAGTTCCTTGTTCTCCCGAACCTCTGCGGCCGTGCCGTTGAAGACGATCTCTCCCATATCCATGATGATCGCCCGGTCAGAGAACTTGAGGACCGCCATGGCGTCCTGCTCCACGATGATGGTCGTGATGCCCAGCTCCCGGATGTCCGACACGATGCGGGCGATTTCCTCCCGGATGACCGGAGCGAGCCCCTCGTAGGGCTCGTCCAGCATGAGGAGTTTGATGTCTCGGGCCAAGGCTCGGGCGACCGCGAGCATCTGCTGCTCTCCTCCGGACATGGTCACAGCCTCCTGCTTGCGGCGCTCGGCAAGGCGAGGGAACGACTCGTAGATCCGGTCCAGGGTCCAGCCATGAGGCGGCTCGATTTGAGCCAGTTTCAGGTTCTCTTCCACCGTCAATCCGGCGATGATCCGGCGATCTTCCGGAACCAGCGAGACCCCCAGTTGGGAAGCCTGGTAGGACTGCATCTCGTGCAGGGGCTGGTGATCCAGCCAGATCTCCCCGTGCTTGAGTTGTGGATCGGCCATCCGAGCGATGGTACGCAGAGTGGAGGTCTTTCCCGCGCCGTTGCGGCCCAGGAGCGCCAGGACCTCACCCTCCCGGATGTCAAAGCCGACGCCCTGGACGATATAACTCTCACCGTAGTAGGCGTGGAGGTCCCAACACGAGAAGAACGCGTACTGATGCCGTCGCTCTGCAGCGACCTGATCTCGGGTAATGGTCTCGCTCATTCGTGTTCTCCTCCAAGGTAGGCTTCCTGAACTTTGGGATTTCCACGGATCTCATCCGGGCTCCCTTCGGCAATCACGGTTCCCTGGGCCAGCACGGTGATCTTGTCGGCAAGGGAAAACACCACGTGCATGTCGTGCTCGATGATGACCTTGGTCATGCCCCGGGCCTTGAGGCGCTGCAGGGTCTCCACAGTCCGGTTGGTGTCCATGCGGGACATCCCGGCAGTCGGTTCATCCAGCAACAGCAACGCTGGCCGCTGAATGAGCGACATGGCGATCTCCATCCGGCGCTTGTCCCCACGCGAAAGGCTCCCGGCCTCGTTGTACATCAGGTCCTGCAGACCAAGATCCACCAAGACGTCCTCACACTCCTCCTGGAGTTGAGCTTCCTCGTTGAGGCGAGTAAAGCCGTTGAACTTGAAGTGCCCGTCGCGTTTGGCAAAGGCAGCGATCATGACGTTCTGCAAGATGGACAGGTCTGGAAAGATCTCGGGAGTCTGGAACACCCGGACCATTCCTGCCTGGTTGATCTCATGGGGTTGCTTGCCTGTCATCGTCTCGCCGTTGAGCTTGACGTAGCCCGTATCCGGGACGATGCGGCCGATGCAGACGTTGAGCAAGGTGGACTTTCCAGCCCCGTTCGGGCCGATGATCGCGTGGGTCTTGCCCTGCTCTACCTGAAGCACCACGTTGTTCAGGGCTTGGAGGCCTCCGAAGCTTTTGTTGACGCCATTGACGTCCAGAACATAGTTTTTAGCCATGGCGTGCAGCCTCCTCTTCGGCCTTCTTGCGGATCAATTCCGGAGAGTAAGGGTAGTCTCCCACGGCAGTGCGGCGGACCCGCTTGGAGATCTTCTCAATCCCCTCCATCAGGCCTCCCGGCAGGAAAATGACGATGACCATGAACAAGGCGCCCAAGGTCAAGTGCCACCCCTCACCCACAAACAGCCCCAGCAGCATGGCCACCCAGTGCGCCAGAAACTCCGGGAGGAAGTCCAGCATGCTCAGCAGCATGGACTCGTTGATGGCAGAGAAGATGTTCTCGAAGTACTTGATCAGCCCGGCTCCAAGCAAGGGGCCGAAGAGCGTTCCGACTCCTCCAAGGATGGTCATCAGCACCACCTCCCCGGAGGCCGTCCACTGCATCCGCTCCGCCCCAGCTAGAGGGTCCGTCACCGCCAAGAGCGCCCCTGCCAGCCCGGCATAGGTTCCGGAGATGATGAACACGGTCAGCATGTACGGACGCGTGTTGAAGCCCGTGTAGCTCATCCGGACCTGGTTCGACTTGATGGCCTTCAGCGCCAGACCAAACGGAGAGTTCGTCAGACGCAGAGCCACGTAGAATCCAAGGATGAGGACTACCGCGCAGAAGTAGAACCCCCCCATTCCGCTCATGGAGATCCCAAAGAGTGTTGTGGAGGGTAGCCCCGCAGACTCTGCCGCGACCCCGTCCAGAATACGAGGATCACTCAACGTGAGTTGCAGTCCGGTCTCTCCGTTGGTGATTGGTGTCAGCACCGAATAGGCCAGGTTGTACGACATCTGGGCAAAGGCCAGCGTGAGGATCGAGAAGTAGATCCCGGTCCGGCGCAGGCTGACGAAGCCAATTACCGCGGCAAACGCAGCAGAGGAGATCATGGCGAAGACCACGGCCGGGAGAACGTTCATGGTCAGCAGCTTGAAGGACCAGACTGCGGCATAGGAGCCGATGCCCAGGAACGCCGCGTGACCGAACGACAGGTAGCCGGTGAGTCCAAAGAGCAGGTTGAAGCCGACGGCGAACAGGCCATAGATGGCAAACTTCTGCAGGAGCGCTGGGTAAGCGGCTCCAAAGGGGATCAACCACAGCGGCATGGCCAGAACGACCAGCGAGAAAATCCCCATTGTCTTGAGTTCGTTTTGATTCTTCATCTCATCCCTCCATCACTCCTTTGCGTCCCAGTAGACCTCGGGGACGGACCAGCAAGATGATCACGGCAACGAGATAGATGATGATCTGGTCGATTCCCGGGAGAATCCCCTTGATCTCATTCATGGAGGCAAATGACTGGAGGATGCCCAGCAGGAAACCCGCGGCGACCGCCCCTTCCAAGGAGCCCATCCCCCCGACCACGACCACGACAAAGGAGAGTACCAGAAAGTCCATGCCCATGTGATAGTCCGGAGGCAAGATCGGGACATACATCACCCCGGCCAACCCGGCGACAATCGCGGCGATTCCGAAGACAATCGTAAAGCGGCGCTCAATGTTGATTCCCAGCAGCCCAACGGTCTCCCGGTCCTGCATTCCTGCCCGGACCACCATCCCGTAGGTGGTGTAGTTCAGGAAGGCAAACACGGCCCAGACCACCAGCAGGGCAAAGAGCAAGTAGACGAGGCGCCACCAAGGATAGACCACGACGTTCTCGGCGATTCCCACCCAGGCACCGACGTCGGCGCTTCCCTGCACTACGGCCGGTGCCGGAGTCGGGATGGGATTGGCGCCGTAGAAGGCCTTGACGATCTCCTGAATCACAATCGCCAAGCCGAAGGTGACCAGGATCTGTTCTGCGTGAGTTCGCTTGTAGAAGAATTGGACCAGCCCCCGCTCCATCACCAGGCCGATGAGGAGCATCACGGGGATGGAGACGAGCAGGGAGATCGGAACCGCGAGGTCAATGATGGCTTTACCCGTCTCTCCAAACCAGACCTCCAGGTAAGGGACTTCCTTGAAGGCTTCGAAGAAGGTGACGCTTTCATCCTTGATTTTCATCGAGAGCGTGAGCAGCTTTTGTACCGAAACGGCACAGAAGGCCCCAAGCATGAACAGCGCCCCATGGGCGAAGTTGACGACCCCAAGCGTGCCAAAGACCAAGGTGAGACCCAGCGCAATCAGCGCGTAGGCACCCCCTTTGTCCAGACCGTTGAGGATCTGCAGCAAAATGGCTTCCATTTGAGCTTGTGGGAGAAGGTCAGGGGGGATTCGGCAAAGCCGAGAAAGGCTGCCTCAGCTTGAGTGAGGCAGCCTGAGCTCAAAACGGTAAACCCGAATCAGATGGGTCCGAGTTCACCACCGAAGATGGCGGGGTCGTACTCCAACTTCTCACGAGGCACCACCTTCACCACTTCCAGCAGGTCGAACTGGCTGGTCGGGTTCATGTTTCCTCGCACCACCAGAGCGCTCTTCATGCACTGGTGGTCCGCTGCGCGGTACTCGGTCGGACCGTTGCCCATTCCGTCAAAGCTGAACCCTTCCAGAGCCGGGATCACGCCCTTGGGGTTGAAGGTGCCCGCCATTTCACAGGCGTTGGCGTAGAGGATCGCCTGGCAGTAGCAGGTGTGGGCGGCCTGGGAGGGCGGGAACCCGTACTCTTGGCCGAAAGACTTGACGAATGCCTGGGAGGCTGCGTCATTCAACTTCCAGTTCCAGTTGGTCGACCCCAGAATGCCTTTGATGTTCGGACCCGCACCTTGAGCCATCAGGCGAGAGAACAGCGGCACCACGATCTGGAACTGCTTGCCGTTGACCATCTTGTCCCGCAGGCCAAACTGCACCGCCTGGCTGAGGGAGTTCACCATGTCCTTGCCGTAGTGGTTGAGGATCAGGACGTCTGCGCCGGAGTTGAGGACCGGAGTGATGTACTGCGAGAAGTCGCCGGCTCCCAGAGGGGTACGCACGGCTTTTGCCGTCTTCCAACCCAGTGCCTCGGTGGCGTTCTTGATCGACTCTTCCTGGGTCCAGCCCCAGGTGTAGTCTGCGGTCAGGTGATAAGCCACCCGGTCATTCCCATACTCTTCCTCAAGGACCGGTCCCAGTGCAGCTCCGGACATGTAGGCATTGAAGAAGTGCCGGAAGCCGTAGCGCTTCTTGTCCTTGCCGGTGGTGTCGTTGGAGTGGGTCAGTCCTGCCATGAACATGACCTTGTTCTCGTTGCACAGGCCCTGAACCGCGACCGCCACACCCGAGGAGGATCCTCCAGTGATCATGATGGCACCATCGGACTCGATCATCTTCCGTGCCGAGGCACGTGCCGCATCGGACTTGGTCTGGGTGTCTCCTGTGACATAGGTGACTTTCTTGCCCAAAACCCCGTTGCCCTTGAGCGCCAGAGGTTTCAGGGTGCTCAACATACCATTGTCCTTGCCCTCTCCGTTGATGTGCTTGACGGCCAGTTTGTAGGCACGCAACTCATCAGCGCCCTCGTCGGCATAAGCCCCGGTCTGAGGAACATTGAAGCCGAACACCACGTTCGGCTTGCTCCCCGGGTCGTTGCGGAAGCTGTGGCTTCCGGCTACGAGGATCGTTGGGAACCCTGCAACAACCGAGGCAGCGGTCCCTGCCTTGATGAGATTTCTACGGGTGAGGTTCTGGGTGTGGTCTGTCATGAGTTCTCTCCTGACTTTTTAGTTGGAAGTTGCCCCCTGTCTGCTTTGTTGAGCAAAGCGCACAGAGTCTGATAAAAAATGAGAAAAAAGTCAAACAGAAAGAAGCAATCCAGAAATCCACCAAGCCTCCTTTTTCTCAATTTTAAATAGTTTTCATGAGGCTGTTCGCCGCCCCCGAATTGTTGCTGTTCAACGAGTTGAAGAGTCCGCCCTCAGGTTTTCCACTTTGGAGTTGAATCGATTCAGGATAGACTCTCCTCTCATGTTTTCCTCAATCATTTCAAAACTGGACATGGATGCGCTAGGACTGGGAATCGACACCACATTCGACGACACCTCCGTAGCGCTGTTGCGCGGACACCAAGAGGTTCTTGCCAACCTGACGCTCTCCCAGTATCGAGAGCATGAAGAGTTTGGGGGAGTGGTGCCGGAGCGGGCGTCGCGCAAGCACCTGGAGGTGATCCACGCTCTGCTTGAGGAGGCGCTCGGCAAGGCTGAGGTCACCTTTGAGGAGGTGGACTACGTCGCCGTATCCAACGTCCCGGGGCTGCTCGGTTCGCTCCTCGTTGGACTGATGACCGCAAAGTCGCTGGCCTGGGGGCTCCAGCGCCCTCTGATCGGGGTGAATCACGTCGAGTCCCATCCTTACGCCAACGTGCTCACCTACGGCGCGATGGAGTTCCCTCTGCTGCATCTGGTGGTGGCCGGGGGGCACACGCTTCTGATCCACGCGCAGGATCACTTTGAGCAGCAGATCGTGGGACGTACCGTGGATGATGCGGCGGGAGAGTGCGTAGACAAGGTTGCCAAGATGTTCGGCCACCCAATGCCCGGAGGTCCGGTGGTCGACCGCTACGCCATGGAGGCGAACCGTACGGCCTACGAGTTCCCCCGTCCGCTGCTCAACAAGCCCGGAGCGGAGTTCTCCTTCAGCGGCCTCAAGACCGCGATGCTGCGCTTTCGAGAAGCACGCCCGGAGGCAGTACAGCAGGAAGAACCGGCGGTGCTGGCATCTTTCTTTGAGGCTGTCGTGGAGGTGCTGGTCCGGAAGACGTTCCGCACCTTGGAAGAGCTTCAGCTGAACCGGCTGTCCGTGTCCGGAGGGCTGGCAGCGAGCCGTCGCCTACGGGAGGCGTTTGAGACAGAAGCTGAGAAAATGGGGGTCGAACTTTACTATCCGCCGCCTCGCCTGTGCACGGACAATGCGGCGATGGTCACCTGCCGCGCCTCGTTCAAGTACGCAGCAGGAAGGTGGGATGACCTGAGCCTGGACGCTTTCCCCAACATGCTGTAGGAGAACGCAGGCCCCGGGCTCAGTTGTCGTGGAAGTGCTCCAGCATGACGCTGCGTGAGGGGTGACGCAGCCGGCGGAGTGCCTTGGCCTCGATCTGACGGATCCGCTCCCGGGTCACATCAAAGTGCAGCCCGATCTCCTCCAGGGTGTACTCCTTCTGCTCATCGATCCCGAAGCGCATCTTGATGACCCGGGACTCCCGGTCACCCAGGGTCTCCAGCACATCCCGCAGAGTCATCTCCAAGCTCTTTCGGGCCGCGTGGTCGTCGGGGTTCATCGCATTCTGGTCGGCAATGAAGTCGCGCAGGTGCGTGTCCTCATCGTCTCCAATCGGCATGTCCAGCGAGACGGGATCCCGGGCCACTCGCAACGTATCCCGGACCTTGTCCAGCGGTTGTTTGAGGAAGGCCTCCAGTTCCTCAAGCGTCGGCTCACGCCCCAGTTCCTGAACCAAAGATCGAGAGGTGTGGTGCAACTTGTTGATTGTCTCGATCATGTGCACCGGAATCCGGATCGTCCGAGCCTGATCGATGATTGCCCGTGTGATCGACTGCCGGATCCACCAGGTGGCGTAGGTCGAGAACTTGTAGCCTCGGCGGTACTCGAACTTGTCTACTGCACGCATCAGCCCCAGGTTTCCCTCCTGAATCAGATCCAGGAACTGCAGCCCACGGTTGGTGTGCTTCTTCGCGATGCTCACCACCAGCCGGAGGTTTGCATTGATCAGCCGCGTCTTGGCCTGCTTGACACGCTGCTCCGCACGCTCCATCCGCTGAACCAAATCCTGGAAGGAATCCAGGGTCCGACCGGTCTTCTCCAGCAGGCTATCGATGTGCCGGCTGTAGAGTTGAATGCGCTCGACCAAGCGCCGGACGTGTGTGAAGGGCAGTCCGGTGATCTCGTTGATCTTCTTTTCAATCTTGCGCTTCGTCCGCACCTGAAACCGCTGGTGGCGCTCCAGCAGCTCACTCAGCTCCCCCAGATCGGCCCCGGCTTTGTTGGCCAGCTCCTGCACCCGCTTCTGGGTTTGGAAGATCTTCCGGCGGTGCTCCAGGAGCAGCTGGCACATCGTGTCAAACTGCCGCGAGCTGAAGGAGATCTTGCTCAGCGCCTCATAGTTGTCCGCATAAAGCTGGGCCAGCTCTTCTTCGTCTCGCCCGTCGTTTCGGTGAATCTCCCGCAGCTGCTCATAGCGTTGCTCCACCAGAGACAAGTGCCCAAGAAGCAGTTGAGACGCCGTCTCTTCATCCTCAATCAGGTTCTCTTCGTCGTCCATTCCGGCAATGAGCCCCATGGCGCGGGTCTTCCCGTTGCGGATGCGGTGAGAGAGGTGAACCAGATGCCCCAAGACCAGCTCAGACTGAGCGAAGACGTGCAGCAGGTCCAGGCTTCCCTCCTCGATTTCCTTGGCAATCTCCAACTCTTCCTCGCGAGTGAGCAGCTTGTGGCGTCCCATTTCACGCAGGTACACCTGGACCGGATCGTCGTTTGGGTAGTCGTAGATCTCTGCAGATCGACTGTCTGTGCTGCTGGAAAGCTCTTCCTCGTCAAGCGAGGAGGTCTCCTCGGAATCCGAGTCCTGATCAAAATCCGAGAGCATGATCTCGTCTTGATCATCCACCACTTCCGCACTCCGCTTTGCGGGCTGGGATTTCTTTGCGGGCTCCTCCCATTCTAGTGCCATATTCTCTGTCTCCTGTTGTGCTCCAATTCGATCGTCCATCCGGCCTCCCAAAAACTTAGATTTCTGGATAATCTCATTTCACCGATACGTTGTCAAACGTTTCGTATATAAGAAATTGTAACGGGGTGTGTCATTGAAGAAGAGAGCTTGCACCCCTCTCTCTTCACGGTAATCTTTTCTTCTGCCACGAGAATCATCTTCCGTGCAGATCTTTTTTGCTCCTCATCCCTGAGTTTCAATCGATGGAAGAAAAAACACTGAAAGTTCAAGTTTCCAGCAAAGGCCCTTTGCTGATCAAGGGCGGCGCTGTGATCGTTCACGAAGACGGCACGGAAGAGGCCCGCACCGGTTCGGTCGCCTTGTGCCGCTGCGGCCTGTCCGCCAAGAAACCGTTCTGCGACGGTGCTCACCGCAACTGCACGACGCTGTAGTCCGGATGCCCTCCTTGCAGGAGGTCCTGCAGCGTGCCCGGGAGTTGGAATTCGAGTCCGGGGGAGAGGCCGTCCAGCGCTTCCTGGAGCAAGAGATCCTGCCCCATTTCGAAGATCCGGAAGCCGGGGCTCGGTTCTGCCAACACGTCTGGGATCGGCTGATGAATCCGGAGTGGGACTCAACCGCCTGACTCCGGAGACCAAAGTGACCGAAGCTCCGGTTCCCGGATGTCGTACTCACGCTCTGTAAAGTACTCGGGATCGGTCTTCAGCAACAGCCAACTCAGAAAACGGGCCGCGTCCTCGGAAGAGGTCAGCTGCCCCTCTGCCTTGAGTTGTCGAAACATGTTCACATCCGGGAAGCGTTCCTCCGAGAGGCCTCGGATGTGCTCCTGCATGGGGGTGTCCACCACTCCGGGGCGAGCGCTCCCGACGTGGACTCTCCGGGGTGCCAGCTCCTCCCTCAGGCAGCGATAAAGCTGGTAGAGTGCCGCCTTCGAGGTGCAGTAAGGCCCCCATCCGGGGAGGTTGCGGTGCGCCGCTCCGGACGAGATGTGCAGGACCCGGCTCTCCGGAACCAGCCGGGGCAAGAGCGCCTGGGTCAAAAACAGCGGAGCTTCCAGGTTAATCGCCACGTGCTCCCGAAAGGCCTCGCGAGAGATCGTCTCCAAGGGGCCGCTCGGTTCCAAGACCGCAGCGTTGTGGACGAGCAGCTCCAGCGAGCCTTCTCCAAGCGCCTGCTCGATTCGTGCTCCAGTAGAGGGATCCGCGACGTCTGCCGCCAAGGCTTTGACAGCTCCGGAGGTCTGTTCCGCCAATTCCTGCAAAAGCGCCTCGCGTCGCCCTACGGCCAGTACCCTCCAGCCCTGCGCAACCAACTCCAAGGCGAGCGCCCGACCAATCCCCGTGCCTGCTCCTGTAATTATCGACCACTTTGTCACGTTTTCCCCTGCCTGCCCCTCAAAATGAATGAATCAAAAAACCAAAAATTTTCTCTCTATGAAAAAAAGAAATCAAGCACAAATCGCAAGAGTTGCTTCAAACATGGAATTGCGATAGATTTATGCGATCCACTGCCCTCTCACTTTTCTTTCGACATGGAGTCAAGATGCGAAGTTTGAACGTTCGGGCCCTGAAGACGGCAACCCTGGGATTGGCCCTGCTGTTCCTGGCCCCGCCGCTCTCTCAGGCCCAAGAACTCAAGTCTGTCTTTCAGAACTCTCTTTGGGGCGGAGCCTTGGGAGGGTTGATTGGATCTGCGGCCTGGGCGCTCCAGGATGAAGACAAGGAGGACAAGCTCTTCTCGAAGTACGTGATCCGGGGCGCCGCAATCGGGGTCATGGGCGGAGCCCTGTATGGTCTGGTGATGGGGAACTCCAGCGACCCATTCGCCGGCCCGGTGCCCGGAGTGTTGCACCTCGAAGGGCTCGCTGGAGAGTGGAGTTGGCATCCTCAGGCGCTGATCCCCCAAACGGCCTTGAGGTCGGAGCAGCCAGTCCATCAGATCAACCTGATCACCGGCTCCTTCTAATGCGACTTCTCATCACCGGAGGGGCCGGATTCATCGGCAGCAACCTGGTTCATCACTGGCTCCGAGAACATCCGGACGACGTGGTGAGCAACCTGGATGCCCTGACCTACGCCGGAAACCTCGCCAACCTCAAGGAGATCCAGGACCTCCCGAATTACCGCTTTGTTCATGCAGACCTCCGTGATCCAGAGGCCGTGCGGAAGGTCTTCCAGGACCAGCAGATCGAGCACGTGATCCACCTCGCCGCGGAGTCGCACGTCGATCGAAGCATCTCCGGCCCTGCCGACTTCATCGAGACCAACGTCCGGGGGACCTTCAACTTGCTGGAAGCGGCCCGGGAGTTTTGGCAATCCGACCTGTCCAGCCACCGCTTTCATCACGTGAGTACCGACGAGGTGTTCGGCTCTCTGGGGCCAGACGGATTTTTCACCGAGACCACACCCTATGCCCCGAACTCTCCGTACTCGGCGTCCAAGGCGGCTTCAGATCACCTTGTCAGAGCATGGCATCACACCTACGGCATGAACGTGGTCACGACGAACTGCTCCAACAACTACGGACCGTTTCACTTCCCGGAGAAGCTGATCCCGCTCATCATCCGCAACTGCCTGGAGCGTCAAGCGCTTCCGGTTTATGGTGACGGAAGCAACGTCCGGGACTGGCTGTTTGTGGAAGATCACTGCTCCGCCATCGACACGGTGTTTCATCAGGGGCGTGAAGGAGAGGTGTATGCGATCGGAGGGCACAACGAGTGGCGCAACATCGACATCGTCCGGCTCATCTGTCAGCTGATGGACGAGCGGTTGTCGCGCTCCGGGGAGGACTCGTGCGAACGGTTGATCACCTTTGTCAAGGATCGTCCGGGACACGATCAGCGCTATGCGATTGACGCTTCAAAGGTCAAACGGGAGCTGGGTTGGGTTCCGGCACACACGTTTGAGGAGGGAATCGCGAAGACCATCCACTGGTACCTGGAGCATCCGGAGTGGATCCAGGAGGTGACCTCCGGAGCGTATCTGGAGTATTACGCCCAGCAGTACGGAGCGTGAGGGCGTCGGCTGAAGGTCAGCTCTGGTAGAGCAGCTTGTAGATCTGGTAGGTGCGATATACCCGCTTGACGTATTCCCGGGTTTCCTCGAACGGGATGTCTTCCACAAACTCTTCCAGTGAGCGGTACTGAATGCGCTTGAGCCAGTTCTTCATGTTTCCCGGACCAGCATTGTAGCTGCCTGCCGTGAAGATCAGCTCATCCTCGAAGCGCCCCGCCAGCCGCCCCAGGTAGCTGGTTCCCAGGCGAGTGTTGATCTGCGGGTCGAAGATGTCCTCCGGAATGCGGACGTTCATCTTGTTCCAGCGTGCGACATCCTTGGCCGTTGCCGGCATCAGCTGCATCAGCCCCAGCGCATTCGCAGAGGAGACCGCCTGTGGATCAAAGAGGCTCTCCTCTCGCATGATGGAGAGAGCCCAATAGGGGTCGATGCCCGCATCTTCGGAGTAACGCTGCACCTGCTCCCAGTAAGGCCGAGGAAACGCCATGATCCACGCAGGATGCTGGCTCAGCCCAGACGATTTGAGATCCTGAAAGAAGTGACGAGTGACCAGCTTTTGCAGTGCATGATACTGGTGGTGCTGTTCCAGGACTTTGCCCGTATGCCGAACCAAGGCCTCACTCGGCTTGCCTTTGAGCGCAATCTGCAGGCGCAACAGCGCCAGATCCCCGTCTCCCACCTCGAACAGGAACTCACAGTGTTTGATCAGTTTCGCCTCTGAGCTGGAAAGCTCCAGTTGATCTTCTGGCTTCAGCGCAGATGCAGGCGGTGCTGCCTGGGCCCATTTCGGCTCCTCCAATTTCAAGCGGAGCCCATAGTAGGTGTTCGGCAACTGACTGACCAGAAGCTCAAAGCTCTGCCGTGCGGCGTCCTGTTGCTTGAGCCTGAGGTGAAACTTGCCTCTCCAGTAGAGGAATTTGGCCTTGGTTTCGGGGCCGAGTTGTTCTTGCTCCAGCCCTTGCTCCAGGTACTTGTTGGCAGTCAGGTACCCTTTTCCTCTGGAGTGATGCCATGCCATGTTCCAGAGCATTTCACCTCGGTCCTGGTGACTGGGCACCCGCTCGAGAAAACGGCGCCACCAGAACGCGGCCTTCTTGGGCTCACGCTGAGCCTGATAGTAGGACCCCATGTACTCGTAAGCCAAGGGCAGAAGGCCTGAATCCGGGAACTCCTTCTCCAGCTTGTACAACAGGAAGCGTGCGTCCTTGGTCCGCTTCAGGCGTTGGTAGGCGCGCATCATCCAGTAGTACTCGTACGCTCTCGGAACAGAGTATCGCTTGCCGTACTCACCGCGGTGGTAGATGCGGACCATCTGAGAGTAGTTGCGTGCCCGGAACAGAGAGTTGATGTAGGACTTCCCCAAGTGAACTCGAAGCTCCTTGGAGCGCCCCTTCATCAGAGAGGGCAACTCCTCAATCAGGTGATCGTAGAGGCGCAGGCTCCTCAGCGAACTCACTCTTTGCCGGACCTCTGCATCTGAAGGAGAAAGTTTTTCCTTCTGGAGAACCTTCTGAGACTCCTGAGCGCTCTCCAGATCGATCGGGTGCTGCCATGCCTGCAACCACTCCGACTTCTCCAGAGGACGGCCCTGCGCCTCCCGTCCTGAGCGGTGAAGCCGGTGGATTCGATAATCCTCCAGCAGATGCTGCGCAGGAGATTTGGGGTCGTCCAGCAGAGCGATGAAGGGAGCGGAGGCCTCCGGGGTCTGGAGATGCGCAAGCAACTGCTCTCTGATCCGGGGCAGGTGGGATTCGTAGCGTGAGTGTTTGAGCAGAGCGTCCAGAACGGAGGCCGCTTCCGCATACTCTTGCGCTTGCAGGCGGCTTTCCAGACGATAATAGAGCCAGAGGTCGTAGTGTTCGTGGTCGGATTGCTGAACCCGCGCGAACCAGGTGCGGGCCTCTTGGGGACGGCTCAGCGCCAGCAGGCTCTTCCCTGCCAGCATCCAGGCCTGCTCCTGAAGGCGTTGAGAAGCCTGCGTGCCCGAGGCTAACAAAGGGGTCAGAGCTTCCAGGGCCTGCTCCGGCTGACCTTCGATGAAGGCAACTCTTGCCTCGGCCCAGCGGTGCTCCGGATCAGCAGGCTTGGCCCACAGCCCGGACACCGCTGGAATGAGCAGCACTCCGAGGAGTGGCAGGATTTTCGCTTTCTTCAAGAAGTTGCTTCGGAGCATGGTAGTCTTCTTAGGAGTGAAGAGACGGAACAGAGTCCCTCAACGGTCCGATGCAAGAACCCGAGCAAGAATCATGACACCTCACCCGGATTCCCGTTTTCCTGTTTTCTCAAGGCCAGCATGAGCGAGAAGCCCACAAATCCAAGGCATCCTATCCTCAACCAGCAGGGCCGAAAAATCAAGGGAGCAGAACCCCTGCCCTACGAGTTTGGGTCCGAGGTGTATCGACTCTACAGCAACGGGAAGAACCCGTTCCTGGGGCGCACCCTTTCCGGAACAGCCTCCGAGTCGAACCTCAGCGCCGAGCAGGCCAACCTGCTCTTTCGCAAGCTTGAGGCAGAAGGGGCTTATGGGCTGGGCTACATCACCTCGGATGCTCCGCATCGCAAGCGCAGCATCGTCGCGGCCGTCGCCCCTTCCACCGAGAACATCCCGCGCAAGCTGTCCAACTTCCGCGCCGTCTCTCGCCTCCCGGAACATCCGGAGCGCCTGCATGGGCGAGTCCAAGGCTTCTTTCACCACACCCTGCGGCGCCTGCGAGAGTCGCCTCAGGACCTCCCACAGGTGGTCAACGAGTTGGCCGCTCTCTTTCAGGAGCACGAGATCCGAATCCCGGTCCCGGAGATCTTCCGGCGCTTCCGAGGCTTTGAACCTTTTCTGGAGACCCTGGAGCGCATTGCAGAAGACCACGAGTTGGAGAACTTCGAGCTCTTCTGCGCGGCGCTGTTTGGCTTCTACAGTCAGCATGCCTGAGCACCGCCCGGCCTGGGTGGAAGTCCACTTGGGCGCGCTCTTGCACAACCTCTCGCACCTCCGCCAGCACACCTCCGGAACTTCGGTGATGGCCGTGGTCAAGGCCAACGCGTACGGACACGGACTGCTGGAGGTGGGGAGATTTTATGAACGCTCCGGAGTTGAGTGGCTCGCTGTCGCCTTGATGGAGGAGGGGGTTGCCTTGCGCCGTGCAGGAATTCAGATCCCGATTCTGGTACTCGGCGGGATCGCTCCTTGGCAAATCCGCTGGGGACTGGAGCACCAGTTGGACCTCACCGTCGGATCAATTGAGGTTTTGCAGGCCGTTGAAGCGGCGGCGGGCGCTCTTGGGAAGACTGCTGCGGTGCACCTGAAGCTTGACACCGGCATGGAGCGGGTTGGCATCCGTGCTGAAGAGTCGGGGCCGCTGATCGAGGCCGCGCTGCGTAGTGCCTCTGTCGAGGTCCGGGGAGTCTACTCGCACCTGGCCTGTGCAGATGATCCGGAGCACCCGATGACCTCGTGGCAGATCGAGCGTTTCCTGCAGGCCTGTCAGCAGTGGGAGCACCTCGGAGAGCCTCTCCCCATGCGCCACCTCGCCAACTCCGGAGGCGTCCTGCACTTCCCTGAGTCGCACCTGGACTGTGTCCGTGCGGGGATCATGCTCTACGGCATCCTCCCGGATCCCCAAAGTCGCTCCCCATTCCCCCTGCAGCCTGCGCTCTCGCTCAAGGCAGAGGTTTCCTTCAGCAAAAAGATTCCGTCTGGAGCCTCAGTCAGCTACGGAGCCTCCTGGGTTGCTCCGGAGGCCACTCACCTGGCCACGGTTCCTCTGGGCTACGGTGATGGCTACCGGCGAGGCTTTTCCAACCAGGCCACCATCCTGTTCCGGGAGCAGGCAGTTCCAGTGCGGGGGCGCGTTTGCATGGACCAGTTCATGATCGACACCGGGAGTGAGAAGGCGCTTCTCGGTGAAACCGTCACGCTGATTGGGGCGATGGGAGCGGAGCGTATCCGTGTTGAAGACCTCGCCCAGATGTCGGGGACCATCCCCTATGAGATCCTCACCGGACTCAACGAACGCCTGCCTCGCATCTACCTCCAGGATGCTCTCTGAGTGCCTGCCCCAAGGGGCACTTTCCCAAGCCTCAGCCCCACTCCAAAGAGGCTCCGAAGTTCTTGATCATTTCAGCGCTTTCTCCTGCCCATCAAGCCCCTGCCAAGGTCCTCGCTGAGGCCCTTGGGAAAAAACCGCAAAAAACTTGGGAAAAAACTGCAAAAAATAAAAATTAAGGTTGACCTCGACTCCGGGTTGAGTGTATGTTTTCGCAAAAGCCGCGTGATTCCCTCTCGAGCATCCCCAGCCGGATGTTCGCAGTCAAACACTTCACGACTCTCGGAAGAATTGAGACGCTGAGGACACAGGCTTGAAGCACGACTTACTTGTGAGCATTCGGTTCCCTCTTGGAGGGATGGGTGAGTGGTTGAAACCGGCGGACTTGAAATCCGTTAGAGCCGCAAGGTTCTCGGGGGTTCGAATCCCTCTCCCTCCGCCAGGAAACGCTTTACCTTCCTGAGTCCGCATCGCTCTGATGCGGGGTCACTTAGTAATCCTGCCTGATGCATTTCCTCATGATATCCTGCCTAAAGTGTGCCCCCTCTGCGGAGGGGGACACTTCCCTGGTTTGACGACGCGTTTTGGGGGCGCATGAACGCGGATCTGATTCAACAAGCTCAAGTCCAGCAGGCCTTCTGGCAACAGCAAGCCCAGTTGGTTGAGACGGTGCAAACCGTGCTGGCCAATCCAGACTGCTCCCCGGCAACTCTGGTCGAACTCCAACACGCGCTCACACATCAGCAGCAAGTTCAGACGCAGCATGCGCACTTCATGCAGGCGTTCGCTGAACTCCCCCGGGAAGCCCTGCTCCGCGCTCCTGAGGGTCTGCATGCCCTTCGAGACACACCGAGCATGCCGGAACCGACGCATCCCTTTGCCGCTCCGTTCCCTGCAGAAAGCGCTCCCCCAGCGACACCAATACCTGTTGCTCGTTCCGTGCCTTCGGGGCCTCCAGGACTTTCCACTCCGGAAGTCATCAAGGCCGAAACGCCCGGACGCCCGCAATTCACTCCTCTCTCAAAGAACGAGGCCGATCGCCCGGAATCAGCAATGCCACCACTGGCTGCCAACTCCACACTGGCAGGGGAGGCTAAGGAGTCGTTTGAAGCCCCTGCGATTGAAGAGCGCAGGATTCGCAGGAGGCACCGTTTCGAGTTCTGGCTGTTCCAGAAGCTCAAGCACTGGGCGGAGCATGCCTCGGAGGCTTCGCGGAGTCGCATGGCCCGGATGTTTGAAGGGGCGATGTGGCTCGGGAAGGTGCGCCAGGACGTGGTCGAGGCCAACCTCCGAATCGCCTTTCCAGACTGGACCGAGAGCGAGCGCACCCGCCTGGCACGTCAAAACCTCCGGTGGTTCCTGCAGTTCAGCATGGACGTCCTGCGCATGGGAGCGTGGCAGGAACACACGGCCCAAGAGGTCCGCTTCGAGAACCGTGAGGTCCTGGATGAGGCCCTTGCCGAGCAGCGAGGGGTGCTGATGGTCGGAGGGCATTTTGGCAACTGGGAGTACCTGTGCCCGGCTCTCAGTCAGCACGGCTACTCCACCTCCATGTACGTTGGCCGACAAACCAACCCGCTTGTGGACCGCCTGCAGAACGAGCAGCGGTTACGCTCCCGGATTCAGACGATTGGCAAGGGACGCCAGGCCACTGCGGAAATTCTGCAGGCTCTGAAGGCAAACCGAGCAGTGGGCATGCTGGTCGATCAGGACGAGCGCAAGTCCGGGGTGTTTGTGGACTTCTTCGGCGTCTCGGCCTCCAGCAGTCGTGGAGCCGCCGCATTTCACCTGCTGCAAAAGAGCCCGGTCGTGTTCTTCTCCTGCGCCTACGAGTCCGGAGGGGTGTCCATTGAATTTGAGCGGATCGCCTTCCGGATCAGTGGGCACCAAGAGCGAGACGTCCGAGAGTTGACCTCGCGCATCCAGCAGGCGCTGGAGCAGCGGATCCGGAGCCACCCGGAGCAGTACTTCTGGATGCACCGCCGCTGGCGCACGCGTCCTGAGGGAGCGCCGGAGCTGTATGAGTAGCTGTCAAGTTCCTCGCGAGTGTGATAGTTTTGTCTGGTTTGTTTGACCTGCAAATCCCTCTTCAGCCTCCATGCCCAAGCAACGTCTTGTCCTGAAAGTCGGTACCAACGTCCTGCTCCGTCCCAACGGCCGATTGGACTACAACCTGATCAGCGAGCTCGCTGAGACGATCTCCACGATTCGTGCGCAGAATCACGAGGTCATCCTGGTCAGCTCCGGGTCCGTCGGAGCAGGTCGGGAATTGATTCGTCCGAGCAAGAAAACCAGCAACCCCCTGCATGAGAGCCAGATCCTGGCTGCCGTTGGGCAGGTGCGCCTGATGCAGATCTACGGAGACTTCTTCCGGGAGTATCAGATCCCCGTCGCTCAGGTCCTGCTGACACGGCAGGACTTTGGCGGGCGCTCCTCCTACCTCAACATCCGCAACACCTTGGAGGGGCTCCTGCAAGCAGGGGCCTTGCCGATAGTGAACGAGAACGACGTGGTCGCCGTTGAGGAGTTGAAGGTCTACCAGTTTGGCGAGAACGACCAGTTGGCGGTCTACACCGCCGCAGTCTCCGGGGCCGATCGGCTGTTCTTCCTCACCACTGCTCCCGGGCTCATGCGTGAGGAGCCGACGCCAACCGGCCCCAAGCGTGTGGTGGTTCCGGAAGTCCGCGAGGTTAGCCGTGAGGTGATGACCTGGTGCCAGCCGACAAAGACCCACGTCGGCAAGGGCGGAATGGAGAGCAAGGTCCGCTGCGCTGCGATGGCCATGGAGTTCGGGATCGAGGCCCACATCCTGGACGGCAAGGCCCCTCAGGGGGTTCTCGAGGTGCTTGAGGGCCAGCGGTGCGGAACACGCTTTGTTGCTTACGGACGCAAGGTGAACAGCTATCAGAAGTGGCTCGCTGCAGGCGCCTTGAATCAGGGGACCCTCTGGATCGACGCCGGAGCCGAGCGTGCGCTCCAAGAGCACAAGAGCAGCTTGCTGGCCAAGGGGATCTTGCGTGTGAGCGGCAGTTTTGATGTCAAGGACCTGGTAGAGATCATCGGCCCCTCCAGCGGGAAGCTGGGCGTGGGACGGGTAGCCTTCACCGCCCGGGAGTTGCGTCAGCAACTGGAAGAGTTTCAGGCCCGTCCGGAGTCACGATCTCACCCCACCCTCACTCGCCCTGTCGTGCACCGCAACCACCTTTACCTGAGCGGAACGCCGGCGCCTCATCCGGCCGCCGAACCTGCGGAAGCCCCTTGACTTCCAGAGCGCCGCTTCTTGCTGATCAGGAGCGTTTGATTCGGATCTGGCAGGAGGAGGAGGGGTTCTCTCCGGAGCTGCTGGAGGCGTTTCGGCGCGTCCCTCGAGAGCGCTTTGTGCGTTCCCACCAGCAGGCCGATGCCTACCGCGACTTCCCCTTGCCCATCGGGCTCGGACAGACCATCTCACAGCCCAGCACCGTGATGCTGATGCTCCACTGGCTGGAGGTTCGCTCACACCACAAGGTCCTCGAAGTCGGTGCCGGAAGCGGCTACAATGCCGCCTTGCTCGGGGAGTTGGCCCGGAGCGTCTTCAGCATCGAGCGTCACCCGGAGCTGGTTCGGTTTGCTCAGGACAATCTCACTGCGCTGGCGGCTGCCAACGTGGCCGTTCTTGAAGGAGACGGGAAGCAGGGGCTCCCGGAAGAGGCCCCGTTTGACCGCATCATCCTCACCGCTGTTGCCCGCGAGCTTCCGGAGTTGCTGCTGGATCAGCTTCAGGAAGGCGGCCTCCTCCTGGCCCCGATTGGAGAGCCTCATGGCTGCATGATGACCCGGTTTCTGAAGACGGCAAGCGGCGTGCAGGCTCAGGAGTACGGTCGCTTTGCCTTCGTCCCCCTGGTCTGAGGGACGGCGAGAATAAAATCTTTCTTTCGCAAGAAAATTGTTTTTTTACCAGAAAGAGAACTTCTCGTGCTTCTCAGTTTTTTGAAATTAAGTTTTAAAATCAGTATTTTGAAAATATTCCCCTGTTGGCATGCAGTGTGCTGTTTATTTAGACAGTTTGCCTCCGGGAGTCCTCTGCGATACTTGCCGGTCCCAAGTGCAGGGGACTCCTTCAAGCCTTCCCGACCCCATCACTTCCCCATCCTCAGTCAGTTTCCACAAGGTTCAGCGTGATTCAGAGATTGCTGAACATTCTGGTCGTGGACTCGATCCGCGAGTTGATCCGCTACAAATCCTTCTTCCTGCTCGTCACCCTGCTGATTGGCCTGGATCGTTGGCTCAAGGCCACTCTGGGAGGAGCCCCAAGTTGGATCAAGCCCGGAAGCCGGGAGATGAGCGCCTTGGCACAGTGGGCTTTCGAGGACCTTCCGGGGTTGCTGCTGGACTTGATGCTGGATTGGCGCACGCTGGCGGTGCTGGGGGTGCTGTTTGCGTTCAAGGAGTTGACCTCGATGTGGCCCTCCAGCGACATGCGGCTGATTCATCGTAATGAAGGGGGGCGCTGGCACCTGGTCAGCGCACTGCAACGGATTCGCTGGCAGCAAGTGGCTTGGGATGCTCTGGCAATCAGCACCGTGGTAGGCGGTGGCATCGCCTGGACCGGCATGGGCTATGTGGTCGGGTGGACTTGGTGGCAGCAGTCCGGAAACGCTTGGGCACTCCTTGCTCCAGGCGCCATGGCGGCGCTGTACTGGCCTTTGGGAATGGCCGGCTTCTCCTACTCTTCCAAGTTGGCCGTTCTGCAACAGCCCAGCTTTGAGCACAAGCGGTTTCTGCTCTCTCGCCTGTTCCTGGACTCCCGGGTTCGGACCTGGTCGTGGGTGTTCTACCTCGTCCGGCTCGTTCTGTCTGCGGTCTTTGTGATCATCATTCCGGTTGGCGCGATGCTGACCTTGGAGAACTCGGTCCTGCGCATCCTCGTGGCAGCAGCCTCTTCTGCTCCCGTGTACTCATACGTCAAGATGGCCTCCTTCAAGTTCTTTCTGGAGGTCTACCGACCTTATCCGGAGGTCCGGGCGGAGTATGCCCAGTACTACAAGCGGGTCGCTGCTGTGGAGGAGTGAGGCTCCGAGAGCAGGGCTCTCGGAGAGACGGAAGGGAGGAGCCGTTCAGCGATCGCTCATGCTCAGCCACCAGACGTCTTCAGACTGTGCGGCATCCTGAGCAAAGCGAGGCTCCTGTGACTTGATCTGCTCGATGTAGTGGCTGACGCTCACTTCGATGCGATCGAAGAAGGGCTGGGGATAGACCCCCAGGTAGATAGACCAGAAGGCTAGTGGCACCAGCACGACCACCTCCCGGAAGTTCAGGTCCTGTAGACCCTTGACCATGTCCTTGACCAGCGGTCCGAAGAGGACGCGCTGCACCATCCAGAGCATGTAGATCGCCGCCACAACGACTCCTGCCGCGGCCAAAATGCCGTACCAGATGTTGACCTGCGCCGCCCCGATCATCGCCAGCACCTCGCCAACGAAGCCATTCAGACCCGGAACGCCCACCGAGGCCATCGAGAAGAACACCAGAAACACGCCGAAGCGCGGCATCGTCTGCATCACGCCTCCGTAGTCGACGATCTCCTGCGTGTGTGTCCGCTCGTAGATCATCCCGACCGTGAGGAACAGCGCTCCAGTGACGATCGCGTGGTTGATCATCTGGATCCAGCTTCCGTGAATTCCCTGCTCATTGAGGGCGAACAGCCCCAGCATGATGTAGCCCATGTGGGCCACGGAGGAGTAGGCAATCAGCTTCTTGACCTTCTCCTGCACCATCGCCACCAGGCCGCCGTAGAGGATGCCGGCGATGGACAGAATCATGATGGCCGGAGCCAACTCGTAAACAGCGCTGGGGAAGACCGGCATGGCAAAGCGAAGGAAGCCGTAGGGCCCGAGTTTCAGCAACACGGCCGCCAGTTGGACGGAACCGGCCGTTGGAGCCTCGTAGTGAGCGTCCGGGAGCCATGTGTGCAACGGGAAGAGCGGGACCTTGACCGCAAAGGCCACTGCAAACCCCAGGAAGAGCCAGAACTGCTCCTCCGGAGAGATCCCCATCCCGTACCAGTCAAAGATGTTGAAGGACCACTCTCCGGTGAGCTTGTGGTACAAGGTCGCCGTGTACAGCAACGCCGCAAGCATCAGCAGCGAACCGACGATGGTGTAGATGAAAAACTTCATCGTCGCATACAGTCGATTGTGCCCCCCCCAGATCCCGATGAGGAAGTACATCGGGACGAGCGTGATCTCGAAGAAGACGTAGAAGAGCACCACGTCCACAGCAGAGAAGCACCCGAGCATGCCCACTTCCAGCAAAAGCATCTGGATCTGGAACTGCCAACTGCGCTGGCTCACATTCCATGATCCCAAAAGAGCCAGCGGAGTCATGAAGGCGACAATCAGGATGAAGAAGAAGTTCAGTCCATCCACGCCCATGAAGTACTCGATCCCAAACGAGGGAATCCAAGCGGCCCGCTCAATGAGTTGCAGATCCGCCGTGCTGGAGTCGTACTCAAACCAGACGATCAGGGTCAGGGCAAACGTCACGAGGCTGCTGAGCAACGCTCCAATCTTGGCCGGGACCCCTTTGTTGGCGTCGCGAAAGACAGCCGCAAAGGCAACGCCCAGCAGGGGGGAGAACGTGATCAGCGAGAGGACCGGAAAGGACATGAGAGTTCCGTCTGTGGGTACGATTGTGAAAGCCTGGTCAGGATCGCTCAGGTATAGAAAAAACCTGTTCAAAATATGGGATGCTCTCTGGCAAAGCAAGACGATTCCACGAGAGCGCCTGCCAAAACGATTGCAAGTGTCGGCAGTTGCGCTAAATTTTCTTCAAAGGCTCTGCCTGAGTTCCGGGCCGCTTTCCGTTCCTTCTGGCCTGATCGGGGCCTCCTCATCTTTCAGACCCTGCCGCTCTTGCGCACCTTCCTGCTGTTCATTTTTCTGCTGCTCGGCCTCTTCCTGGAGGGCGGGTCGGCACAGTCCGCTCGGGGCCTCCCGCTGATTCCCCAAAGCGCCAGCCGCGACCCGCTGCAGGTGCGCGCCCAGTCCTACACCCTGGACCCGGAGACCGGAATTGCCCGCTACAAGAATGCCTCCCTGACTTGGCAGTCGATCGTGATCGATGGTACGGAGGTGCTCTACGACACCCGACAGCAGTTGATCCGTGCAGAGGGCTACGTGCGCGTCTCCGAGGGGAGCGTCACTGCGGTCATGGAGCGCCTGGAGCTTCGGCTTCAGGACGGCTCTGCCGAGTTTCAGGGAGCGACTATCTTCGACAGTCGAAACCGAGCCTACCTGACGGCCGAGATCGTTCAGCGACTTGGAGAGAGCCACTACTTGGCGCTCAACTGCAGCTTCACCACCTGCAACCCCAGAACCCCGGCTTGGGAGATCCGGGGGAGCCGCATCGACTACTTCAGTGAAAACTTCTCCTCCTCTCTGGGGAGCAGCCTGCGGGTCGGGGGCGTCCCGGTGTTCTACTTTCCCTACCTGGCCTGGCCGACCGTCACACGCCGGCAGTCCGGATTCCTGCCTCCAGAATACTCCATCACCCGGAGCAGCCTGCCCAAGTTCGACCTGGGCTACCGAATTGGCCTGCCTTACTTCTGGGCGCTGGATGACGAGCACGACCTCACGGTGACCTACGATTGGGTGGAGCGACGGGGTCCGGGATGGAAGCTGGATTATCAATATGCCTTTCGGGAGGGGATGCGTGGAGAGGTCCGTAGCCAGCGCTTCTGGGAGCGTGACCCACGTGATCCGGAGCAGGAGGCCGGGAGCCTGAGCGCCGAAGAGGCTGCCGAGTCCAACCTTCACCCCTCACGCTTCAAGTACGCATTCAACCACAACCAGAGCTTTGGTCCGGCGACACGGTTGATTGCCTCCGGGCTTGTCTACAGCGACAGCCAGTTCCAGAAGGAGTACGAGTTGATCGACGAGCCGAACCCGAACTACGCCCAAAAGCTGACGCTCTCGCTCAGCCAGCAGTTTGCGGAAGGCAACGTCGCCCTTTCCGCAACCCAGGACCGGGTCTACCAGGGGAATGAGATCGCGGTGCTTAACAACGCAGTGGACCGCAGCCGTGTGCAGTCGCTTCCCAGCATCAGCTTCCGCTGGTCGGAGACCGCATGGCGCAGCCAGAACACCACTCTCAACTACGCACTCTCCGGATCCCACACTCGCTTCTACCGCGAGGAAGGACTCAACGGCTTGGGGACGGTTCTGAATCCGGAGTTGCGACTGCGCTCCACGCTCGGAGTGGTTGGTGTAAGCTTGGGAGTTGCCAAGCAGGTCTCAAACTACCGCGTCTGGAGTATCGACACCGGAGAGACGTCCGGAGAGTACGACTTCAACGTCAGCCTCGCTGACGTCGCTTTGGATACTGTCATCTCCCGGACCTTTGCCCTGGACAACGACCTTTACAGTCGTGCCAAGCATCGGGTCACGCCCCGGCTGCAGTACGAATACATCGAGGATGTCTCCCAGAATTTTCAGAACGAGCTTCCTCCTTTTGGCGGGACCCTCCGGACCAGACGCTTGGCCACCTTGCGTGTGGAGAACCTGCTTCTGGTCAAGCGTCGTGTGTACGAGCCTACGCTGAAGGTCTCCTTTGCCACCCTCAATCGGCTCCGCAAAGAAGGGCTGGACGAGTTGTTGCTGCAGCGACTGGAGCGTCTGAAAGGGCGTGAATTCCTCAGTGAATCCGACCTCGAATCAGCGCTCGCTCGATTGCCCGGCTCTCCGGATCCGGAGGTTGTGGAGACCATTCTGGCTCTTGCAGAGCGCGGGGCACCCCAGCGCACTCCAGGGGTTGGCCGCCGCTCCGAATCTGAGGGAAAGGCCGAAATCTGGGGCCGGTTGACCTTCAGCCAGCCCTACGATTTTTTGCGCACCCACCCGGATTTCGATCCTGTCGGCCCTACTCCTCTGGGCAATGAAACGGAGGTTGGGCAACCGCTTCTCCCTCTGAAAACGGAGCTGTCCGTCTTCCCGGTGTCCGGAGTGAGCGTGAATTACCTCAACCGGTATCATCATCAGCGCCACCGCGTCGTCGAGTACGCGCTTGGGGTACAGGTGGGCCTCTCGACCAACAACCGGGCCTCCGTCAGCTTCAGAGAAAACGAGGTCCCCTACACCACGCCGTACGGTGCAGAGTACGCGGCGACAAAGACCTTCGGGTTCAGCAACAGCCACGAGCTTCACGAGGCCCTCTCTGCCGGGATTTCCGGGTCGTTCGACCTCACTCCAGAGAGCGCCTTCAAGCGTCGTCTGACGGAAAATTCGCTGTTCCTCAAGTACACTCCCGACTGCTGGAACATCACCCTGCGGCTTCAGGAGCAGGCGGCAACGACTTTGACCAGCAGTGGGCAGGAGGTGGAGTACGTGGAGCGCGCCATCTATGCCAACATCGACCTGGGCGGCATCAGCCTCCCGGAGCAGACCTTCCCAGGGTGGAGCGAATGAGTGCAGCCTCTCGAAGACCGCTGATCCTGCTCGCCGGCTTGTGGTTCCTGGGGGCCTGGAGCGCGCTCGCCCAAGAGTGGCCCGGACGCCTGGACACCTCCCGAGAGAGGGACTCCAAGATGCTGGAGTTTCGCCGCCCTACAGAGCCCCCCAGCTTTCTTGGCGATGGGCGACCCGTACCTTGGGTGGGACTCTACTTTGGAGTCGGACTCCGGGATGTCGAATTGAAGCCGGCAGATCTGGGCACCGTCCGTTCTGCAGAGGCACTCAGCAACGGAGCTGGCTTCAACCTGGGCTTTTTCTGGGACCGTCAGTCCATCGAGTATACGCGGCAGGCTTCGTTTCTGGAGGTCTCTGCAGGTACGGCAGGCACGGAGCGTGAGTTGGAGGTGGAGCAGCACACGCTCTGGTGGAACTGGTTTCCACTACGCTGGAAGCAGCTGCACGCTCACGCCGGTGCAGGTCTGCAAGCGTCCAGAGCACGCTTCAACGATGTGGAGCGGGACTACCAAAATGAACTTGCAGCCGAGGTGGGAACCGGAGTCGCCCTGTTTCCCTCAAGGAACCTGATGCTGATGTACCGGGCGTCCTACTCGCAGCGGGTCGTGGGGCTTTCCGATGAGGAGCCCTTTCTGGAGCGTTCCCAGCTTCACACCCTGTTCTTCAACTACTATTTTTCGCTTTGACCTGCACTTCCAACAACTCACTTGCCATGAGCCTTCGGGTTGGTTACCGTTTCGGCTCAGAAGCGATGCTGCCTGCCTCAAGCTGCCTGCTTGTGCCTGACCTTTACCTCACGGAGGAGCCATGAACTCTCAGTCTCTCACCCTTCACCCCATCGAATCCGCCAGCCAGGATGAGCTGCAGGTGCTCCAGCTCCAGCGTCTGCAGAGCACCCTGAAGCGAGCCTACGAAAACGTCCCGCACTACCGCAAGGCCTTTGACGATGCGGGAGTCCATCCGGATGACTGCCGGAGCCTCGCGGATCTGGCGAAATTTCCCTTCACGGTCAAGAGCGACCTGCGCGACAACTATCCGTTTGGCATGTTCGCCGTTCCTCGCGAGCAGGTGTCCCGGATTCATGCCTCCAGCGGAACCACCGGCAAGCCGACCGTTGTGGGCTACACCCGCAACGATGTCGACGTCTGGGCTGAAGTCTGTGCCCGGAGCATCTGGGCCTCGGGAGGACGCCCCGGGCAGACCGTTCATGTGGCGTATGGCTACGGACTGTTCACCGGCGGGCTGGGAGCACACTATGGCGCTGAAAAGCTCGGGTGCACTGTGGTTCCCGTCTCCGGAGGGATGACCGAGCGACAGGTGCAGTTGATCGAGGACTTCCGTCCGGACGTCATCATGGTCACGCCCTCCTACCTCCTGGTGATTGCCGACGAGTTCTTGAAGCAGGGGCTGGACCCCAAGAAGTGCTCCCTGCAGACCGGAATTTTCGGTGCCGAGCCCTGGACGCCCAAAATGCGCGCAGAGATCGAGGAACTCTTCGACCTCAACGCCGTGGACATCTACGGACTCTCCGAAGTGATCGGTCCGGGTGTGGCCAATGAGTGCGTCGAGGAGAAGAACGGGCTGTACCTCTGGGAGGATCACTTCTATCCGGAGGTGATTGACCCGCAGACCGGAGCGGTGCTTCCGGATGGGGAGCAAGGTGAGCTGGTGTTCACCTCCTTGACCAAGGAGGCCATGCCGATCATCCGCTACCGCACCCGCGACCTGACCCGTCTCCTCCCGGGAACAAACCGGGTGATGCGTCGCATGGAGAAGATCACCGGACGGTCTGATGACATGATGATCCTCCGTGGCGTCAACGTGTTCCCCACTCAGATTGAGGAGATCCTGCTGGAAGATCCGGCGCTCTCGCCAAATTATCAGATCGAGTTGACTCGTGAAGACCGCATGGATGAAATGACCGTGCTTCTAGAGGCTCGCGACTCCGAGATGAGCCCGGAGGCTCAGGCCCAGAGCGCTGAACGCCTCAAGCAGCAGGTCAAGGGGAGAGTTGGGGTAAGCGTCCAGGTCAGGATGCTCCCTCCGGGAGGAGTCGAGCGGTCTTTGGGGAAAGCCCGTCGGGTCGTGGATCGGCGCCCCAAGGAGTAATCAGCCTCCGGGAGTTCCCGCCTCCCCAAGGCGCCGAGAGCTCCTGCTAGCTCAGGAAGTGCTGGTCGTCGTTCTTCACGCACAGCACGGGACAACTGGAGTAGCGCATGACCTTCTCCGCCACGCTCCCTTTCATGCTGTAGGCCAGCCCCTTGTATCCATGGGTGCTGAGGATGATCAGGTCGGCGCTGGCATCTTTGGCGAAACGGACGATCTCGGAGATTAGATCCCCCTCGCTCATGGAGAACGTGGACTGCGGAACGATCTGTTGCCGGATCTGCTCAAACTGCACCATCTGCTCTGCGGGAACCTCGACGGAGCTTTCCTCACTCTGGGCATACTCCTGGTGCTCGCAGACGTGGAGCAACAAGACCTCTGCATTGAACAGGCGCGCAAATGCCGCGGCGTAACGCAACGAGATCTGAGACGTCTGATGCAAGCTGACAGGTACGAGGATTTTTCCTACGGAGAGCGCAGGAGCCTCAGGAAAATGGGGATGGGGCACTTTTGCCGAATCCGACTCAATGGCTGGGAAGGCTGTATCAAACATGGCCTCGCTCTGGAAAACGAAATGGTGTGGTGATTCTTCTCCACCCAGCATCCGGCCATGCTGATTGAATGTGAAGACTTCTTCCACAGGAAAAAGCAACTTCAGGATCTCCAAATTTCGTAGACTCGGATATTGGTAAATTTACCAAGACCTTACAAAATCTTTAAAATAAAAGAGGAAAACAGGGAGAGCGGTCGGAGCCTCGCTCTGGGTCAGGAGGCGGTCTCGATCACGTTGGGGGAAGGTTCCGGAGTGGCTGAAGCAAGCTGAGGCTGAGGAAGTTCCAGGCAGAAGGTGCTCCCCTGCCCCAGAGCGCTCCGGACCTGAATGGCGCCTCCGTGGGCATGCACGATGTGCTTGACGATGGCCAGCCCCAGCCCGGTTCCGCCAACCTTGCGACTCCGGGCCTTGTCGACGCGATAGAAGCGTTCAAAGAGCCGGTCCACATGCTTGACCTCGACCCCAAAGCCCTCATCCTGTACTTCGATGGTGAGCAGGCTCTGTTCCTGCGAGGCCTTCAGGCGCACTTGGGTTTGGGGCTCGCTGTACTTGATTGCGTTGTCGACCAGATTCACCAGGGCCTGCTCCAGCAGTGGCGGGTTGATCTGCACCTGGAGACCTTCTGGACACTCAATCAGCATCGAGATCGACTTGCCCGCAGCCTTCGGTTCACACACCTGCCGCACCTGCTGCAGCACCTCCTCCAGGCGCACCCAGGACATCTCCAGAGCGTGCGACTTGCCGTCCTCAATGCGTGAGAGGATGAGCAGGTCATCAATGATGGCATTCAACCGGTCGGCATTCCGTTCGGCAATCTGCAGAAACTTCCGGCCCATCTCCGGGTCTTCCATGGCTCCGCCCAGCAAGGTCTCCACCGCACCCTTGACGGAGGTGATCGGCGTCTTGAGTTCATGAGAGACGTTCGCCACAAAATCTCGCCGCATTGTTTCCAGACGCTGCAACCGGGTAATGTCTGTGAAGAAAATCAGCGCCCCGGTGATCTCGTCCCCGGGAAGCCAAAGCGGCGTGCCACTGAGCCGCAAGGACATTTCCTCTCCATCGACAAACACACGCAGGTCCTGATCCTCCATCGTCTCGCCGCAGAGCAACTGTTCGAGCCCCCGGTGCAGATCCACGTTGCGGATCAGCTCCCGGAAGTCACGCCCCAAACACTCCTGCAGTGAAAATTTCAGGGTGTCTGCCGCAACAGAGTTGGTCCGGAGGATTCGGTAGTCCCGATCCACAGCGACGTAGCCTTCCTGCATGCTGGCCAGGAGCAGCGCCTGTTCCTCGTTCTCCCGCGAGAGTTGCCCCAACCGCTGCTGGTAGGCATCAAGCAGTTCCCAGATGGTTCTCCCCAACTCGGCAAACTCCTGCGAATCAGGCAGGGGAAGTTGACGTTCGGTGGAATCCACTCCCAACTTTCTCAACGAACTCTGAAAGCTCCTCAGGTGATGCTGCAACCCACGCGTCAGGAGATAGACTCCCCATCCAGCGAGGATCAGAACCCCCAAGGCCCCAAACAGCAACTCGGAGCGGAGCGCCTCCGACTCCGCACCTGGCAGATCCTGCAGTCCCTTCAGGATTCTCCCAAAGAGGATCAGCAGCAACGCTCCAAGAATCAGGAAGCCGATCCACAGCCAGCGGTCCAGGTGAGGGCGACGCATCGTCAGTCTCGATCCTTGAAGCGGTAGCCGATGCCCCGTACAGTCTCGATCACGTTCCCCTGTTCGCCCAGTTTCTTGCGCAGCCCGACAATCTGCACATCGATCGCACGGTCCGTCACGGCATAGTCCTCTCCACGGACCGCATCAATGATCTGATCCCGGGTGTAGACCCAGCCCGGATGGCGAGCCAGAAAGTGCAAGATCTTGAACTCCGTGAGCGTGAGGTGGATGGTCTCTCCGGCCAGGGTCACCTCGTGCCTTCCCGGATGAATGCGCAGGGTTTCTACAACCAGTACCGCTTCCTCGGCAACCGGACCAGAACCGGAGCGCCTCAGGACGGCACGGACCCGTGCCAGGAGCACCCGGGGACTGAAGGGCTTGGTGATGTAGTCATCGGCCCCAATCTCCAGCCCAGCCACCACGTCCGCATCCTCGCTCTTGGCGGTGAGCATCACGACGGGAATGTGACGCGTGCGCTCACTCTGTTTCAGAGCCCGGCAGAGGTCCAGCCCACCAATACCCGGAAGCATCAGATCCAGCAGGATCAGGTCCGGACTCTTCTGGGCGACCAGCGGACGGGCCGCTTCGCCTGAGAGCGCCCCAATGACCTGATACCCCTCTTTCTCCAGATTGTAGCGAATCAGTTCTAGGATGTCCTCCTCGTCCTCAACCGCCAGAATGGTGTATTTGCTCATGTCTTTCTCATGAAGGTTGCCAAAAACACCATTCTTGCTCAGTTTCATTAGGATTGGGTTAGCCCCGCTCGCGAGGGACAAAATTGTTGCAGGCCTCCCGTCAGGTCTCCTCTGGCGGGTCCGGAGGCTCCAGCTCTCGAGCGAGCCACGTGGGAAATTCCGGGATCGACTCCGGGACCACGACCCGTCCGTGGTGGGAGTTGTCCGAATAGCGCAGCAGCATCGTCAGCGGACGCCATCCGGAACGGACCCGATGCAGCAGGTGTCCAAAATCCCGTGGCCCAAACCGATCCGGCTCCTGACGACCTGCAGCCTGCACCTCTACCAGAATCACCCTGGTCTTTTCCATTCGCCCCCTTTCTCTGAACAGCCTTGTCCCGGGTTGCCTCCCGCACACGTTACAAAAACTCCCCGGGAGGGTCAATCATTCGGAAGCCTTTGGCATTCTCGGATTGAGTCTTCCCCAAAACCTGTCTGATAATTTCGGGCGCGTTTTCCGTAACGTGCTCCCTCATCACCCTCAGCCGTGAAAGACCTGATGAGCCTCGAACCTTCGCCCCTGAACTCGATCGCCCCGGACCAGTTGGACTTTGAGAAGCAGGGGGGCTTGCTCCCTGTGGTCGCCCAGTCCGTGGAGACCAACGAGGTCCTGATGCTTGCCTACGTCAACCGGGAGGCGCTGGAGAAAACCCGGGAGAGCGGCTGGGCCCACTACTGGTCCCGCTCCCGGCAAGCCTTCTGGAAGAAGGGGGAAAGCTCCGGGAACGTCCAGCAGGTGGAGGCGATCTGGGTGGACTGTGACGCAGACACTCTGGTCTATCGCGTACGGCAGCAGGGCCCGGCCTGTCACACCGGAGCTCGGACCTGCTTCTTCCGCGAGCTGCCCCTCTCTGGGGCCTGCTCCCCCGACCCAGCCTCTCCCCTTCCCTAAAGATCCACATGTCTGAGCAGCACGAATTTCTGGAAGCCACCGAGTTGGCACGTCGAGGGCAGAACCCGCAGGGAGCGGCCGTCCCGCAGGCCATGGACGGATCTTTGAAGCATCGCACTCCCCGGGAGAGCCGCTTTGAGAAGGTGTTGCCCTTTGGACAGAACCCCGAGTTGCGTGAGCGGTACGTCAACTTCTTTGGAGGCCTGCGCATCGGCAAACTGCTGGAGGAGTTGGACCTGAGCGCCGGGATGGTCTCGTATCAGCACGCTGAAGGCTGGGAGCGTGGCCTGACGATTGTCACCGCAGCCTGTGACCGGATCGACCTCACGGGCCCTCTGCGAAGCGACCGAGACCTCCGGCTGCTGGGAAGCGTCAACTGGGTTGGCCGCAGTTCCATGGAGGTTGGGCTGCAGCTCTCCTCATGGCACGAAGAGCGCTGGAATCCGGTCGCTCGGGCCTACTTCATCATGGTCTCGCGCCACGGAAGCCAGGCTGCTCCGGTCAACCTGCTTCAGCCTGAGACTCCGGAGGAGGAGCGCCGTTTCCATGAAGGCGAGCAACGTCAGGCGCAGCGTCGGGCTCTGGCTCAGCAGAGCACTCACGAGCAACCTCCCAGCGCGGAGGAGAGCCAGGTGCTGCACACGCTGTTTCTCGAACGCAGTTCCGGAGACACCGGCATCCCCATGCATGAGACCCTCCGGCAGTCCACCCTGCTCATGCACCCTCAGTCCAAAAACATCCATAACAAGATCTTTGGTGGCTACCTGATGCGGGAAGCTTTCGAGTTGGCCTGGAACATCACCTACCTCCACTGCCGCCGCCGGCCCCAGTTTGTCAGTGTGGACCATATGTACTTCTACCAGCCGGTGGAAATTGGCTCCGTGCTCTCCTTCACTGGACAAGTGATCTACACCGACCCGCAGGCGATGATGGTCGAGATTCTCTCCGAAGTGATCCAGCCCAGTACCGGAGAGCGTCAGGTGACCAACGACTGCTTCTTCACCTTTACGGCATTGGATGAGTTCGGGCGCCCTGCCTCCATCCCGGCCGTGCAGCCCCACACCTATGAAGAGGGACTCAAGTACCTCGATGGCCGAAGACGCTTCCAGTTGGGCGAGTCAATCCGCCAGAGCAAGGCAGGAGGTTGAGGCACCACGAGCGTCTCTTCACTCAGGCAACCGCTGCTCCGATCTTCTCGTTTGAGAGGAGGAGAGCTTGAAGGAGGAGAGGAGGAGGGGTCCGACTCCAAGGCACGCGAAGGGGTCTTGGAGTCCAAGGCGTAGGGGGGAGGCTTCAGGGGGTGAGCGGTTGAGGTCCGTTGACCTCACCAAGCAGGGAGCTGACGTCGTCCAACTCCGAAATCCAAGGGATCGTAAACTCCTGAACGCGAGCGCTCTCCACACGAGCAGGGCGGATCTCCGGATCGCTCAGCAAGCGCACCAGGTCATCTTCCTGAATCTGCTGGGTGATCGCCTGCTCTTCAAGCTGGTCCAGCCCAAACCAATCTGCGGAAACCAATTCCTCTTTGCTTTGAGACGGTTCCGGTTCGATGTTGATGGAAGTGCGATCTTCCCGAAATTGACGGAGCGCGCTGACGAGTTCCTGCACGCTGACACGGCGCTGACGATCGACATGGATGTGAATTTGAGACATGGTAGCCTTCCCTAGCTGAGAGTCTGTGAACTGAGATATCCTTTTTCAAAGGACGTGCCACATTCACTGAGAAGGCGTACAGAGTTTGCGATGGTTGGTAAATTCCTGGCCGCGGCACCAGGAGTCGTTCAGTTCGCAGGCCTGATTCCAGTACTGACAGGCCGCATCGATTTCGCGAAGCCGGAAGTACGTGGTCCCCAGACGGTGGGCGGTCTCTGGGTCGCGGGGATTGAGTACCAGCGACTGCTGAAAGGCGTTGACTGCCTGCTCCAGCCGACCAATGTGCAGGTAGCGTTTTCCGTTCTCCCGCTGCACCACGGCACGCAGCTCCGGGTTCGGAGTCTGGGCCCAGAGCAGCCCCGGGAGCACCAGCAACAGCCCCAGCGTTCTCCCGACTCTCATCGGTCCAACCTGCCGAAAAGATCCTGAAGCCGCCCGACCAGCTCCGGAGCCTCACCGGGCAGTAGCGTCCGAAAATCCAGGAGAACCGCCTCTTCGGCTACCCGGACGATCACTGCCGGGCTGCCTTCGCGAAGAGCCTCCTGAATCTTCTGGGCCGACCACTCGGGATGGCTCACTTTCAGCCCCCACGAGGGGAGGTTCAGGTCCGGAAGAGCCCCGCCTCCCGTGAGCGAGGTCAACCCGACAGCCTTGACGTCCCAGCCACTTCCAAGAGGAACAGAGAGTTGTTGCAGGACCTCCTCAACCTGCGGCTGCAGATCCTCCAAGGTGCGCTCGAGCAGCGCCACCGTCGGCAACACCGAAGCCTCTTCCGCAGGGTCCCAGTACACTGCAAGCAGCGTCTCCAGGATTGAAAGCGTCACCTTGTCCAGCCGCAGGGCTCGGTACAGCGGGTGCCGTCGCATTCGCTCCAGCGCAGCCTGTCGTCCCAAAACCAGCCCGGCCTGAACCGTCCCCAGCAGCTTGTCGCCACTGAAGGCCAGAACATCCACCCCCGAGTCCAGCACCTGACGCACAGTGGGGTAGGCATGCAGTCCAGGCTGCTGGAAACGGTAGAACGACCCGCTCCCCCAGTCGTAGAGCGACCAGAGCTGGTACTCCTCTGCGAGCGCGGCCAACTCCGACAGCGGAGTGTCTTCAGTAAAGCCCACCAGCGCATAATTCGAGGGGTGCACCTTCAGGATGGCCACGGTGCGTTCGGTGATCGCCTGCGCGTAGTCGGCCAGCCGGGTGCGATTTGTGGTCCCTACCTCCACCAGAGTACAACCCGCCTCGCGCATGATGTCCGGGACTCGAAACGAGCCACCAATCTCTACCAATTCGCCCCGGGAAACCAACACCTCCCCCTCCTGAGCCAGTGCACGCAGCATCAGGAAAACTGCAGCGGCGTTGTTGTTGACCGCCAAGGCCTCTTCTGCTCCAGAGAGGTCGCGAAGCAGCTGCCGGAGGCGCTGATCACGCTTTCCACGCTTTCCGGATTCCAGGTCGAATTCGAGCGGAGTGTACCGACACCACTGGTTCAGCAGTGGTCCCAACAGTGACTCCGGAAGCGCCGAGCGTCCCAGGTTGGTATGGATCACCACCCCAGTCAGGTTGAGTACGGGAGAAGGAGGAGGAGAGAGTTGGGAGGAGAAGCGCTGAATGAACAGATCTCGAGCCTCCTCCCTTGAAGGGAGAGCCAGCTGTCCGGCCCGAAGATCTTCACGCATCTCCTCAAGCACCCTGCGGATGAGGGCGTATGCAGGTTTGCCATGCAGCAGGCCTCTTTCCTCAACCAGATGATCTGCCTCCTGCAACGAAGGAAGGTGTCGGAAAGAAGCTTGGAGCATCAGCTTTCAGGAGCTTCGGGAGTTGCCGGCTCTGCTACAGATGCGGGCTTTTTGGCCCGGCTGCGTCGAGGCTTGGCCGCAGCCTTGGGCGCGGCTTTGTCCTCCTCGGCTGAAGCTTCTGCAGACTCTGAGGTCGCCGATGTCTTGGCCTTGGCAGTGGTTTTAGCCGGGGTTTTTCTCCCGGAGCTTCTGGTGGATCTTTTTGCCGCAGGCTTGGCCGGTTCAGCTTCACCTTCAGCAGCAGACGTCTCGTCACCTTCTGCGGGAGCGGAGGCCTGCGCCTCTGAACTCACTGAAGTTGCAGGCTTCTTTCGCGGAGTTCGCTTCCGAGGTGCAGGCTTCTTCTCTTCAGCGCTGGCGGCAGTTTCTTCCGGTGCGGCAGCTTCTTCCGGAGTTGCCGGAATCTCTTCCGCCACAGGAGCCTCCGAGGCAGCCGCTGCTTTTTCAGCAGGAGCCTCCTTGGGCTTGCGAGTACCACGCTTTCTTCGGGTAGGCTTTGCCTCCGAAGTGGCTTCGGCTGAAGCGTCCTCGGCTACAGACTCCAAACCGGCTGAGTCTTCTTCAGACACGGGCAAAGTGCCATCCAAGGCCAAGTGGGTGCTGCTGAAGATGATCCGATTGACCGGTGCTTCCTGGTTGCGACGCCTCCACTCGGGAACCGGAGGAGGGCTCCACGGGAGGCCATCGTCCTCAACGCCTTCGTGGATGCTGTTGAAGATCACCCCATCCAGCTTGAGCAGGGATGGCACCGGACGGATCATTGGGACAGGCTGCGCCGCAGGAGCAGACTCCTCGGCTTCCGCAGTTTCCTCCTCGGCCGAGACCTCATCCGAGCTTTCGGCTACCTCCTCTTCACGCCGGTCTCTGCGTCCTCGACCACGGCGGCGGCGGCCACGGGCCGGTTTGTCTTCAGCGTCTTCCTCAGAGGCGGATTCAGCAACAGGCTCCTCTTCCGCAACTGCACTCACTTCGGACTCGACAGGCTCTTCCGAATCCTGCTTGTCCTCACGGGCTTCTGCCAGCGAGGTGCTCTCTTCTTCGCCCTCACCCAAATCTTCACGGCGACGGCGACGGCGACGACGGCGAGTGTGCGTCTCTTCAACCTCAACCTCCCAGGCGGTTACCACGGTGGTTTGGGTTTCTCCGTCCTTGATCTCCACCACTTCCATGTCTGGGACATCATCCGGGTCCAGCAAGGCGTCCGGAATGACGGTCACCGAGACGCCAAAGTCCACCTCAAGCTGATGAAGGCGGCGGCGTTTTTCATTCAGCAGGTGCACCGCCAGGTCCGGGATCAGTGAGAGCTGAATCTCCTGGACGTTGCGTTCGGCACACAGGTCCTGCATGCGGCGTACGATGCGGTTGGCGATGGAGACCGTGGGCGAGTGTGTTGCCAGGCTGCTGGCGATGCGCTGGCGGCTCATTTCCAGCAGACCAAACCGGGAGATCTCCCCCAGCGCCCAGCGGGCCTTGTCGCGAGACATCGCCTCTTCCATGCGCGTGACCACCTGCTGCCGGTTCTTCGGCGAGTCCATGTCGATGAAGTCGATCACCACCAGACCTCCCAGGTTTCTCAGCCGCAGCTGCCGGGCGACCTCATCCGCCGCCTCCAGGTTGGTGCGAAGGGCGGTCTCCTCAATGTTGCGCTCTTGGGTGGAGCGCCCGGAGTTGACGTCCACGGCGACAAGCGCCTCGGTCGGGCTGATGATCAGGCTCCCTCCGGAAGGCAGCGGCACTCGGTGGCTGTTGAGAGCTCCGATCTGACTCTCGATGCCGTTGGCGCTGAACAGAGAGCGCTCTCCGAGGTAGAGGTGCAGGCGCTTTTGGTCTGCAGGCATGTTTGCCTGAAAAAACTCCAGCGCCTGCTGGAAGGCGTTCGGATCATCGATGACGACTTCGGAGATCTGATCGGTGAAGTAGTCGCGCAGCATGCGCACCACCGCGCCTTCTTCCTGATAGAGCAGTCCGGGCTTGGGACGTTTGGAGAAGCTATCCTCAATGCGCTTCCAGACGCGGCGGAGGTTCATGTAGTCGCGCTTGAGCTCATCCAGGCTGCGCCCCACTCCAGCGGTCCGGATGATCACCCCGGCATCTTCGCTGTCCAGACCTTTGAGCAGGTGCTTGAGGCGCTCCCGATGCGTGGCGTCCTCAATCTTCCGAGAGATCCCCCCCTTGTCGCTGTTCGGCATGAAGACCATGAAGCGCCCCGGAATCGAGATGTTCGTGGTCAGAGAGGCTCCTTTGTGCCCAATCTCGTCCTTGAGGACCTGAACCATTACCCTCTCTCCGCTTCTGAGCAACTGGGTGATGTTCGGGCGCCCCTTGAGACCTTTGGTTTCCTTGAAGAGCCGGGGGTTGAGGTCGGAGACGGCAAGGAAGCCGTTGCGATCTGCACCATAGTCCACAAAGGCCGCCTGAAAGGAAGGCTGAACCTTGGTGACCACACCGCAGTAGATGTTGCCGACGTTCTGGGTTCGCTGGTTTTGTTCCAGCACGAGGTTGTCGAGTTGCTTTCCCCGAATCAGCGCGATCCGGGTCTCATCTTCCTCGACGTTGATGAGCATTTTCATGGTTTCTTCAGGCATCCTACTCCTGAGGTTGTATCGAAGGAATCCTGGCAGAAGTTGTGGCGCAGGCGCTGAGAACACTCCCGGAAGGTTCCGGGCGAGTCCGGTGCGCAGTGTGGAAGGCCAGGGAAGCACAGCTTCGCGTGGTCAGCCACAGCAGGCCATCAGGTTTCAGACAAGAATTCATGCATTTCGGAGGGCGTCGGGCGCTCACCCCGGATCGGGGGCGTCTGCCAACGTTCGGGCTCCGTTATCCGTTTTCACCGAGTTCCAGTGCCTGAGGCACGGACTCCCCTTGTTCGTTCTTTAAGATGATCTCGATGCGTTGTTCCGCCTGCTCCAGGAACTGATGGCATTCGCGGCTCCAGCGCACCCCTTCCTCAAAAGCCCGCAGAGCTTCCTCCAGAGGGAGTTCTGCGGCTTCAAGACGGGCGACGCTCTGCTCCAGTTGCTGCAGAGCCGATTCAAAGGTTTGCTCACTCATGAAAGCTTTGAAAGTGAGGTTTGTTGCAATGTCGTTCAGAGACTCCGGATGATCGCGGTCGTGGTCTGTGCCGGAGTGAGGTCTTGGCTGTCGATGATCAACTCGGCCTCTTCGTAGAGAGGAGACCGCTCCACCATCAAGCTACGAACCCGCTCTTCCGGAGGAAGCTCGTGCTGCATCAGCGGGCGCTTCCGATCTCGCTGCAGCCGGGCAAACAAGACCTCTTCAGGAACACGCAGGTACACTCTTCGGCCAAGCTGTTTCATCCACTCGCGGTTCTCCGGGCGGACAATCATTCCTCCGCCTGTAGACACAATCACGTTCGCTGATCCCTGCAGGCGCTCCAGCATCTGTGTTTCCAGATCCCGGAACCGCAGTTCTCCTGCGTAGGCAAAGATTTCGGCGATCGTGCATTGCTGCTGCCGCTCGATCTCTGCGTCGGTATCCAGAAAGAAGTATCCCAACCTCCGGGCAAGCAAGCGACCTACCGTGCTCTTTCCGCAGCCCATGAATCCGGTGAGGAAGACCATCATACGGAGGCAGCGCCTGCAATCCAGCCCCCACAGAGCACCCGCCCCTGCTCGTCGTAAAAAACCGCAGCCTGACCGGGGGTGACCGCGCGCTCCGGAGCGTCTGGCACCCAAAGCAGGTCCCCATTCTCTTGCGAATGCAGCCAGCCCCAGGCGCCACCATGGGTGTAGCGCAGACGGCCCCGGGCTCGCAGGGGCTCTGTCGTGGGTGCCATCGAGACCCAGTTGACTCGCTCAACCAGGACCTCCGGGACGTAGAGGTCCGACTCCGCTCCAAGCACAACCTGGTTGCTCTCGCGGTCCAGGCGAACCACATACCAGGGCTCCCCTCCGGAGAGGCCCAAGCCTCGGCGTTGGCCAATCGTGTAGAAGGCCAGCCCCTGGTGCGCGCCCAGCACCTGCCCTTGAAGATCAACGAACTCTCCGGGACGGCGCAGCTGCGCATTCCGAGATTCCAGGAAGTTCCGGTAGTCCTTGGGCACAAAGCAGATTTCCTGGCTGTCCGGCTTGGAGGCAGACTCCAACTCTAGCTGCGTTGCGGCATCACGAACCCGAGGCTTGGTCCACTCGGCCAGTGGGAACCGCATCCGAGCCAGCTCCTCCTGCGAGATCCCAAAGAGGAAGTACGACTGATCCTTGCGCTTGTCCGCAGCCTCCCAAAGCTCGACGCGTCCCGACTCGGGGTTTTGCTGCAGGTGGGCGTAGTGTCCGGTAGCCAGCATCCCGCACTCCAGTTCATCCGCCTTCTCCAGCAGGTAGCGGCTCTTGATCTTGCGGTTGCACATGATGCACGGGTTTGGGGTGCGCCCCAGGGAATACTCCTCGACAAAGTAGTCGATGACCTCTGATTCGAATTCCTGCTGAAAATCGAGAACGTAGAAGGGGATTCCCAAGCGATGACAGACGGCACGCGCCTCCATCGCCTCATCCAGAGAGCAACAGCTTTTGGGTCGAGAATCGACCGGGTCGCCGTGGTAGAGCTTCATGTGAAGCCCAATCACGTCGTGGCCCTGCTCCTTGAGCAAGGCTGCGGCTACGGAAGAGTCCACGCCTCCACTCATGGCCATGGCAATGCGGCTCATGAAGAAGGCGGCAGAGGAGAGAGTAAGGACACCGGGTCTAGCGTCGACTGATGGGTTTGAAAATCTGGTTGAAAGCAGCAACGTTGCTCGGGCGCCCGCTGGGCGTCATCGGGGTGTAGCGGACCTTCTGAAATTCGTCGAAGCGCTTGCGGACCTCAGCGTCTCTTTCCTGGTTCACCTGCTGAAAGATCACCTCGCTGGAAGCGTAGGCGCGCTGGTACCAGGCGACGATTCCGAAGTCCACCTCCGGAGGTGCCGGCTGCTGCTTTGCCGTCTCGTAAACTCTGGGGGCCAGTTCCTTCAAGGCACTGTTGTCCTTGGCCAAGGAGGCGGAGCGGCTTTGTGTTTGCATCCTCGCAATCTCCTGGATCTGCATCCCCACGGCCAGTTCTGCGTTGGCAGGCGCGGCTTGTGCTGCGTCTCCGGAACTGGCATTATCGGTTTGCTGTGCCCAACACAAGGGCGCCCCACTCATCCACAGGAGCAGTCCTATGAAAACGAGTCGAATCCCCCAGCGTCTTGTTGGGCTCATGCTAGTCTCTGTCTTTGGCATCGTGACTCACTCCGTGCTGGCTCAGGCGCCTCCGGGCCAAGAGGTCTGCTACGAATCTCCCGAAAATCGCTACGCCTGCTTCATGGGCTCCTATTCGTACACTCAGGAGCGCGCCAGCATCCGCAAGGACGTTCAGGCTCAGCGAGACGCAGCGCGTAGTGAACGTCTGGCTGCAGAGGCTGAGGCCGGCCCCCAACTCTCGGAAAACCGACAGCGTGAGCTTGAGTGGATGCGTCTCCAGTTGGAATACTCAAGGGCTCGCAGCGGGATCTCCCACGCCGGGCGCCCCTACTCACTGGTCCACGGAGTGATCCTGGAGCCCGGCCCGAAGCCTTAGAGCGCGAGGTCCGGAGGCGTGATGTAGTCCTTCATGTGCTGACGCTTCAACTCCTCCACCTCATACTCTTGCCCCTGATCCTCGGCAGTTCGACCGGAGAAGGCTGCAATCGCCTTGTCCAACAAGGCCATCGCCCGCTCCTCCTCAGCCCCTTCGGGCTTCACCATTCCTGCCTGTTTCGGGTCGATCTCGAAGAACTCCACCTCCTTGAGCCCCTGAATCCGAAGCACTTCCGCCACCGGAGAGGCTGCAGACTGCTGGCTCCCTGGTCGATTGAAGTGATGCAAGGTCCCTTCACGATCCAGGTAGCTGAACACGCAGCCCTCCAGATCCTTGAGGAAGTGGTCCGGTTCGTTGATGCGGTAGCATCGGTGCACATACCGAACGGCATAAAAGGCTCCGCTTCGCAGAACAGGAGCCGGAGTGGATTCCAAACGGGCCGGAAGTTTCATGGGCGTGAAACAGTGTTGGCGGTTTCAGGTGCAGGTTGGCACTGACGAAGCTGTCGGGAAGCGGTCCAGCGGTGCATTTTTTCCACCAAGGTCCGCATCTTTTGCGCATCGGAAGGGTCGATGTGATCTCCCTCCAGCCAGACCTCCTCCTTGGGGCCAGAGACCGCTTCCCACATAGGGCGATACGCTTCTGGAGGCGCAAGCTTGTCATTGCGCCCGTTGACGAACAGCACAGGAGTGCTCGGGTCAATCGCTAAATATAACTCAATCTGTCCGTATTTCAACATATTTCCAAAGACCTCACCAAGCACTCGGGCCAGAATCCGGACTCCCAGCGCCTGCAGTTCCTGCAGCGTCGTGGTTTGCGGCGAGGGCACCTTGAAGTGAATCAATCCTTGGCGGTAGAGTTCGGCGCGAATCACCACCGGGTAATTGGTAAACGCGTAAGCCAGCATGATCCCGTCCACCGGTTCCGGAAAGAGCGCCGAAGCCATGGCAGCAAAGGGCGCGCCGAGGCTCCCACCTCCAACCACCACCTTCCCGCTGAAGCGAGGCTCCGGCCCTGCAGAGGCTCCGGAGGCCTGAACCAGCGCCCGCAAGGCCCCCAGGTTTTGTGAAAACTCCCGGCGCAGGTTCTCCGGGAGCTGCCACCAGTCCCACGCGCTCCACGACGTCCATCGCTGCTCCGTGATGAACTGCTGGAGGGGATGGGTCAGGATGAAGGTGTTGGCGGCGCGAGCGTAATCCTCACTGCCTCGCAGCAGCTCTGCACCTTCCAGGGCCCCACCGAGGAGGATCACCGTATCGCAACGCAGCCGGGCCTCCGGATGCTCCAGCCAGGCCTCAGTCCGACGCCAGGGCTCTTCCACCGAGGCCAGCGTCCACCGCTGTCCCTCGACCTCGACCACCTGCCATTCCGGGACCTCCTCCAAGGTATAGGGCTGCTGCATCTCCCTGGACTTCCGGACCAGATCCAGGGCCCCGAGCACCGCGGCGGTCAGAACCAGAAGCCCAAGCCACCAAAGCCTGGAGCGCTTGCGGACACGGCGCATGGTCAGGGGAGGCTCGCAGCAAAGCGCAGGATCTCCGGCTCCGGGTGATCGTCAAAAAGCCAGAAGTCCGGGGCATATCCGGTTGGGGCCACGGGGGTCTGCAGGTGGTCAAGATGCAGGAAGTGGCTCAAGGTGATCATCACCTTCGACCGGGGGAGTTGATACATCGGCAAAATGGAGGCTTGGGGAAACGGTCCCGTCTCGGCTCCGAGCAGCACGGCTCCGTTGACCTGCCGGGTCAGCGCCACCAAGAACTGACATCCGTCACCACAATGTCGGTTGGCCACCACAATCAGGCGCTTGTTCCAGGCTGGAGCCTCATTGTTTCCGGAGAAGAGGAACTTGGTCTCGACCCACTTGGCCGGGATCTCATTCTCGGTGTTTCGATCGATCAAGGCCTGAAGCTGCTGTTTCTTCTGCTGCCACGCCTGGCGGACGAGGCGCGTGCTCTGGCCCGTGTTGCGCTCCAGCCACTCCAGTCGATGCACCAACCCCTCCAGGGTCTCCCGAGACTGCCACTCCCGGAGGATCACGTTCTGCCAGTCGTCCTGGGTCATCTCACGCAGCCAGCGTTCGATGAAGCCAAAGGAGCCGGAATGGTTCCCCCGAACATCAAGAACCAGAGTCCGGCTCGGACGCAGCTCCCGGGCGAGGCGTTGGAAGAGGAAGGTCTCACGCTCCTCCAGGCTCCCATCGCGATACCAGCGGACGTAGTTCACCTTGCCCCCCCGGTGCTCAAAGATCGGCACGGCGTTCCCGTTCCGAGGAGCCGGAGGCAGCAAGAGGGGCAGTTCGATGGTCTGGGAGCGTCCCAGTTCATCTTCAAAGGCACACTTCAGCGCAGGCGGATTCTGCTGGGCACGAACCCCAAGCACAAAGCGCTCCTCGTTGGCACGTTCCGGAGGTGTGGGGAACAGCTCGTGGCGGCTGCCTTCACAACCGATCAGCCACTTGTTCGCCGCCTGAGGTGCGGGGTTGTTCGGCAGTACCCGGTGGCGTCCCTCCTCAAGAACCAGCGGCAGCCGCGAGGTGAACGGGACCAGGGGCTCAACCTGAAAATGATAGTGTCGCTTCTGCACCATCAGGTCCGTCTGGATCTGGGAATCCTGGGTCACGGTCAGCGCCTGCGCCAACTGTTCCTGGAAGTGGTGGGTCAGGATCGGGTTCGGGTTGGCACCGAGCCGGCGCTCCAGGCTCCCCAGCACCTGGGCCCAGTTGACACCCTTTTGCGCAAGGATCGGGGTCCGGACGTAGTTGCGCTCCAGCACCCCCTGCAGGTTCTGCAGATCCTCCCGAATTTCATTCGGTTTGAGAAAAGGCGGGGTGTTCCCGCTCAGGTCCAGAGGGAAAGGCGTCTGAGCGAAGGCCATTCCACAGAAGAGCAGGCTCACGGGGAGCAGTTTGATTCCTGAAAACACTGGAACTCCTGAAAAAGTTCAAGCCACTGAGGCAGGTCGAGATTCTCCGGCCGAAGCTGTCCCAGACGTTCCCGCAGGCGCTCATCGCGGGTCCACTGGGGAAAGGCTGACTGGACGTTGTTCCACAGGGTCTTGCGCCGGGCCTGAAACAGCCTGCGGCTCCAGCCAAGAAAATCCTGTTCCTGGGCCGGGGACATCCCGGAGTTTCGAGGGATCAGGTGCAGCACGGCAGAGCGGACCTTGGGGGGAGGACGAAAAGCCTCCGGTAGAACCGAAAATGCGATCCGGGCCTCGAACCCCAACCCTCCAAGCAGCGAGAGCGGGCCGTAGGCCTTCCCATCCTTGGAGGTCGCACAAAACCGCTCGGCCACCTCTTGCTGCACCATCAGCGTGAGCGAGGTCCAGCGCTGTCGGTTGGCAAAGAGCCGGACCATCAAAGGCGTCGCGATGTTGTAGGGCAGGTTGGCCACCAGCAGGCTGTCCTGAGGGATGCGCTCACTGACTTGCTCCTCCGACCACTCCATCACGTCCCCGGCGTGCAAGATGAATTCCGGCACACCCGCGAAGCGCCGCGTGAGCCATTCGCAGGCTCGGGGATCAACCTCCGTGGCAATCACGGTGCAGCCTGCCTTGAGCAGCTTTTCGGTGAGGGCCCCTTCGCCGGGACCAATCTCCCAGACCACGTCCCCAGCCTGCACTCCGGACGTCTGGGCGATGCGCTCCACGACGCTCTCGCGCACCAGAAAGTGCTGTCCCCATTTCTTCTTGGCGTAGAGGGTGGAGGGCATGTCGAGAGGTCGTGGAGAGGGAGAGGAGAGCAGCGAGGGTTCAGCGTCCGGAGGCTTTTAGCACGGGCCCTTGCGACGCCGGAGCATCAACAGCAAACCGTGCACGACCCCCAGCGAGAGCACCGGGGTCAGGCAGGCGAAGTTGAGCGGGACACGAACCCACCGAGGCCGATGGTCGATCCAGCGCAATGTCCGGAAGAGGTAGGCACCAAACTGCGGATACCCAAGGCGTCCGATCCACATCACGGTCGCCATCAGGGTCCGGGAGACCCAGCAGAGGAAGAAGGATTTTTCAGTGTGAGGCAGGCCATCGAGCCACTCGACGTATTCCGCACTCAATTGACTACGCCGGGCCCCTTCGCGGATGAGCGTCAGGTAGCGCAAGGACGGAGGGACATCTTCCGGATACTTGCGATGTGGCAGCGCTCGAAACGCCCGGGCCTGGATGGAGCGGCCGTCGTAGGCCTGCACCTCCACCTGGACCAGTTCGTAGGAGTGTCCATCGCCCTCGCTCTGCACTAGCTTGCGAAATTCCTCCGGGCTGAAGCGTAGCAACACCCCGTGAACTACCGCGTCCGGATCCGGTTCGATTCCGGCCATCGAGGGCTCCAGCCAGCGAATGCTCTTGAGGTTGAAGGCCAGACGCCACCCCGGGAGGCAGCCGGGGACCACCTCGTCAATGCACAAGTTGGCGCGGCCTTCTCGCTTCTCCGGATGCAGGTTGGAACCGAACGCGAAGTTCCAGACCACATCCTCCGGACAATCCGGTTGAGGGGTTTCGGTTTCAGCCAAGGCAGGGAAGTTCAAGAAATCCTCGGAGATGACAGGCGTGATTTCAGAGGCGGTAAGGTTCTCAGGTTACTGCAGCCCGGCTCAAACCGCAATCTCACAGCTCTCGAGGCGGCCCGTCCAAACTCCGGGATCTCGAAGCCTGGGGGGTCCCTTCTCCGAAGCCTACTCCCACGGATACTGAAAGAGCACCGTCAGCTCGGAGCCTTCGTTGCCTGATGCGAGGTCCAGGCGATACACCGCTCCGGAGCCGGTCACCAAGCGTCCTCCCAAGCCGTAGGAGCTGCGCCAGAGCGCCCCCAGGTCGGCACGCGACTCCGCTACCGAGCCTTGCTCGAAGAAGAAGGCCACCTGCAGCGCCTCTTGAACATCGCTGAGGAACAGCCAGTCCAGCAACTCGTCTCCCGTCTGCAGGTTCCAGCGAAACTCCGTCCCGTACATCACCGAGTGTGCGCCCTGGTAGCGCATGTCCGGATAGGACCGCAAACGGTTCGGTCCTCCCAGATGTTCTGCGGTTCCATTCTTGTTCTGCAGTTGCTGGTTCACCGCATCGCTGGTGACCGAGGCCTCACAGGCCGCCTGTCCGGGGCCGTAGTTGACACAGGAGTTGAAGCCGCGGCTGATCTTGAGCAGGTTCAGATCCGTCAGTCCGGTTCGGCTGACAAATGCCGAGGACTGGAAGTAGTTGAACGCCCAGGTGCTGTCTTCAAGCATCGGGACGTAGGTGGAAAAATTCACCGTCTGGACGGTATAGTCCGGGCTGGTCGTTTCCTTGGCCACGAAGCGGTTGTTCAGCAGCTTCAGCCGCATTCCGGAGCGCGGGTCGGCGCGGTCGTCCGTCAGGTCCACCTGAAGCCCGGTCTTGAAGGATTCGGTCTGGATCTCTTGGGTCGCCGAAGAGAGCAGCTCGCCTTCCGGGCTGCGCAGCTCGGTGATGCGTCCCTCCTGACTCACCCAGCCATAGCTCAGGTCCAGGCGCCGATCCCAGAAGGTCAGCGTCAGCGAAGGTTCCTTGCTGAGGAACTTGTCTCCCACAGCAACCCGGAAGTCCTCCTTCTCGGTGGCGATCCCCCGCTTCTCGTAGAAGTTGATGCCGAACTTGCGGATGTCGATATGGAAGTAGCGCAGGTAGAGGTGCTCCGGGTAGAGAAAGGCCTCGTCTACATTGAGGATCGCCCCGGAGGAGTCTCCGGTAAGCAGCAGCAGATAGGAGTCCACCGTGCTCTCCAGAACGTTTCCGGCATAGCCGATGAAGACGATGCCCTGCCCGATTCCCGGATAGCGATAGGGAGCCGGGACGATCAGGTATCCGGGTGTTCGGCCGAACTGTTCTCGGCGGCGCTCCAGTTCATAGGCCTGTGGCGAACCCCAGGGCAACCCGATCGAAAGCAGGCAGACGAGCCCCAGAAGGCGTGGGATGAAGGTCATGGCGAGAGGTGACGATGAGGTTCAAAGAGGGCGCGTTCCGGTGAGCAAAACCCTGACAG
>JAYPUA010000012.1:0-20079 GCA_038133845.1 Deltaproteobacteria bacterium | reverse complement strand
CTGCCGTGAGGTCACTTGTAGACCTCGACCAGCCCCTTGATGAACCACCGCTGAAAGAGGATCACGACAAGAAGCGGCGGCAGGAGAGCAAACATGGCCAGCACAAACGCCTGATGTCCGCGGGCGTTGCGGATGGCCAGCATCAAGGTGGTGAAGCCTTCGCTGGTGGTCATCATCAGAGGCCAGAGGTACTGATTCCAGCCGACAACAAACATGATGATCACCAGAGCCGCCATCATGGTCCGAGAGAGCGGCACGAGGATGTCCTTGAAGAACTTCCACGGCCCAGCACCATCGAGTTGCGCAGCCTCAAGGAGCTCCTCCGGAAGCGAGCGATAGAACTGGCGGAAGAAGAACGTTCCGGCAGCAGAGGCGATCAGCGGCAGGATCAAGCCCACGTAGGAGTCCAGCAGCCCCAGGTTGGACACCACCTGGTAGGACGGGATGATCCGGGCCTCCAGCGGAAACAGCAAGGTCGTGAAGATCACCCAGAAGCACAAGGTCGCTCCGGGAAAGCGGAAGTAGACGATGGCATAGGCGGCAGCCATCGAGAAGAGCAGCTTCCCTACCGCAAACCCGACCCCAAGGATCAGGCTGTTGAGCAGCATGTTGGGCACCGTCACCTGCATACGGAAGCCGCGTTCCTGTAGCAGGGTCCGGGAGTAGTTTTCCAGCAGTTGATCTCCCGGAAGCCATTGCAGGCCGTCTCGGACCAGCGTGCTTGGGGCGTGGGTGGAGGTGGCAAAAAGCATCCAGATCGGGAGGGCCATGACCAGCACTCCCGTGAGCAGGATCAGGTGCCGGGCCAGCTGATGTTTTTGCCAGAAGCGAAGGACCGGGCCAGGCGAAGCAAAAGCAGGCATGGATGAATCACCACAAGGCGGACGGCAGGTGCCAGAGGAGCCAGTTGACAGGGTTCAGGAGAGTTCTCCTTCCACAAAGTCGCCCTCGTACTCCTCAAAGCCACCTTCGTCATCCGTGATGCGCAGGATCCCGATGCCGTGGTACTTGCCGTGCCGGAAGTCCCCCACATACTCCTGGGTTTTCTCTCCTGTCAGAGTGCGGCGCCCCTTGCCATGGTACTTGCCGTTGGCATAGTCCCCTTCGTACTCCATCACGTTCTGATCGGCATCAATGTACTTCTCGCGTCCCCGTCCAAACCCGTGCTTGCGGCCCTGCAGGAACTCTCCGTCATACTCCTCCAGCCCTCCGTTCGCAAACGTCTTCTTGAGCATGCCCTTGCCTTCGTAGACTCCATGGCTGAATTCGCCCCGGTACGTTTCTCCTCCGTTCCCCTGCTTCTGCAAGCTGCCCTTTCCATGATACTTTCCGGAGAGGAACATGCCCTGATACTCCTCCAGAAGCCCACTGCGTTCGCTACGCTTCAGGTGTCCCTGACCATGGTAGAGGCCGTTGTAGAATCCACCCTCATACTCCTCCCGGGCCTCTTCGCTGGTCCGCACCCTGCGTCCCTGACCGTGTCCCACCGGAGCCCCAAGCTCGAACTCGCCCTCATAGTCCTCCAGGTCCTCCTCCGGGCCTCCGGTCTTCAGGTGCCCCTGGCCGTGGTACTTGCCGTTGACGAACTTGCCCTGATACTCCTCCCGGACCTCTCCCGCCTTGCGATAGACCCCTCGTCCATCAAACACCCCGTTCAGATAGTCACCCTCGTACTCGTAGAACTCCTTCGGGCCGGAGACATGCTTCTGCTTCCCGTGCCCAAACCCGGCCTTGACGCCCTTCTCAAAGTTGCCCTCGTACTCCTCGAAGCCTCCGTCCTCAAAGCGGCGGATCAGCGTTCCGCGCTCCTCATAGAGCCCGTTCCGGAACTCTCCCGTGTAGTCCTCGAACTCGCCCTCTGAGACCTGCCTCCGGAAGTGTCCCTTGCCGTGGGGCATGCCGTCCAGGTAGTCGCCCTCATACTCCTCGACCACGCCCTCGTCAGTGACCGTGCGCTCCTTGCCCTTGCCATGGCCGACCTTCCGTGTCCCGTCGTATCCCCCATGATACTCATCATAGTTGTCCCCGTTTTTCTTGCGGTACTTGACAACACGAATTTCGGAGTTTTTCTGCTGCATTGCTGCTCCTTTGTGAAGGTGAAGGCCCTGGACAGAGGCCTCGGGTTCGGTCACGGCACCTGCCTGCGGCCGGTCAGGCAGTTTCTGAACGTACGGAAATCATAAAGGAAGCATGACAAAAGAAAAGCCACTCTCATGCGAAGCCGGGACCGGGGACCTGTAGCGCCTCAGGCGGCGGGGGCGGTCTCAGGTTCCGGGGCCGCCTCCAGCAGTTGAAAGAGGCGAGAGAACAGATAGACCGTGACCACGCACCCGACAAAGACCACCGCAAAGGGCAGCCCGGAGTGGAGCTCCACCGCGAAGCCGCCCCAGAGGTTTCCGCAGACCATCGCCAGGCTCCAGGCCAGGTGGGACCAGCCGACCAGGTGCGGCTTCTCGCCCGGACCTGCTGCCAAGCTCATCAGCCGGGGAAGCATGGTGGACACGGACCACGCGGAGACCGCACCGCTGATGCCAAACACAAACAGGCCGAGGAGCGACTCGGCAAACAGTCCGGTGCCCAAAGCACTCACGGCAACCAGCGCACTGGCAGTGAGGGTGGGAACCTTTGGACCGACCCGGTCCGCCCACTTCCCGGCAAGCACCTGCGCCCCTGCAGCAAGCGCCAAACTGGCGGAGGCGTACCCGGCAGACCAGGAGACGGACTCGGTGACCCGGTACACCAGCAGCGGCACCAGCAGCGTCGCGGTACCCCAGTAGCACGTTGGCAGAAAGCGCACCGCCAGGATCAGCTGCACCGACGATCGCCAGAGCATCGGCCCGCGCGAAGCCAGCGCCTCGGAATCTTTGGGGACCACCTCTCCCGGAGGTTCCGGGAGGAAGAAGGCAATCCCCAGGAGCACGACCACGGTTCCTGACAGCAGCGCCCAGCCGGTCAGCGCAAAGCCTCCGTGCTCCACCAGTTGTCCGGCGAGCAGGTTGCCCAGCGACGTCCCCAGCGTCATCCCCAGAAAGTAGTACGCCGATCCGGACCCGAGGCGCTCCTCCGGAGCCGACTGCATCAGGTACGCATGCCCTGCGGTCACCAGCAGCCCGGTGGCCAGTCCGAAGCCGATGCTCAGCCCGACCAGGAAGAGCGCATCCTCGCTGAGGAAGATCAAGGCCCCCATGCAGGTTCCGGCGCTTCCCAGCCAGTAGACACGCTGGATCCCGAGGCTCCCGCAGAGCTTCCCGGCCGGAACCGCCGAGAGCCCGCCAAGGATCAGGAAGACCGAGTTCAGGCTTGCGGAGAAGAGGGGCAACCGGGCCAGCTCGGACTCCACATACACCGGCAAGAGCGAGTTGACCGGTCCGTTGAAGAGGCTGACGAGGAGGTTGAGGAGGAGAAAGCGCTGAAAGATGAGGCCCCCGGAGGAGAGACAAAAGCGGCGTTGTTCGGAACACTCGGCCTCTCAAGATAGTCGAAAACCTCCGGGACAGAAAGGGAAATCTCCCTCCGCCGCGCCGCGGTTCAGGGGAGGATGGGGAGGCGAGTGGTCACCGCCTTGACGTACTGTGCGCGCTCGAACGCCTCCGGGTTGTCGCCATGCGCCTGGCTCAGGCTTCCCTGCATCTGCTTCACGGATTCGTACTCGTGTTCCTCCATCCATTGCACCAGCCGCTTCCGCACGTCTCCCAGGTGGTGAATGCCGTTCCAGTAAAGCGCCGAGGCCATCATGGTCACCTTCGCTCCGACCATCAGCAGCTTGAGGACGTCGAGGTGGGAGTGCAGGCCGCTGGTTGCGGCAAAGTCCAGCGAGACCTTGCCGTAGAGCAGCCCGATCCAGGTCAGCGGGAGGCGGTGTTCCTCCGGGGTGCTGAGCACAATGTGCGGCTTGAGGGTCAGCTCGTCCAGATCCACATCCGGCTGGTAGAAACGGTTGAAGAGAACCAGTCCGTCGGCCCCGGCTCCTTCCAGGCGGTGGGCGAGGTGGCTGAAGCTGGTGAAGTAGGGGCTGAGCTTGACGGCCAGCGGAATCTGGATCTCTGCCCGGACGTTCCAGACGATGTTCTGCAGGTGCTGCTCGATCTGCTCTGCGTTGCGCTCGGCATCGGTTGGCACGGAGTACACGTTCAGCTCCAGTGCGTCGGCTCCAGCCCGCTCGATCTCCCGGGAGAGGCGCAGCCAACCCCCGTTCGTTGTCCCGTTCAGGCTGGCGATCACAGGGACCTCCAGCCGCTGCTTGGCCCGCATGATCAACTCCAGGTACTCATCCGGCCCCACCTGCAGCCCTGGATGAGTCGGCGCGTAGCTGGTGGCTTCGGGATGACTTTCAGCTCCGTAGCTCAGGTGGTGCTGGAGCGCCATCCCTTCGGTCCGGAGCTGTTCTTCAAAAAGCGAGGGCAGGACCACCGCTCCGGCTCCGGCGTCCTCCAGCTTGAGCAGGTTGTCCAGCTTTTCCGTGATGGGAGACGCCGAGGGAACCAGCGGAGAGCGAAGTTCCAGTCCCAGGTAGTTTGTGCTCAGGTCCATGGTTCACTCCTGCGAATCTGAAGGGTTGGGGGAAGGGCCCGGCTCTGGCTCCGGGATCCATCCGGCCAAGTGCTCATAAAAGCGCTGACGCTCATTGAGCCCCACCTCGGCGGCCTGCAGGAAGTGCTTCGCCGTCTCCGGGTCTGCCTGCCGGAGCATGCGGTAGCGGTTTTCCATTTCCTGAAACTGCGCGAGGTGAACTCCGGAGGGTTTGGAGTCCAACTGCAGCGGGGAGAGGTGCTGCGGGATGCGTCGCGGGTCAAACCGGTACAGCGGCCAGCTTCCGGACTGCACCAGGGCCTTCTGATGCTGCATCCCCATCGTCATGTCGATCCCGTGGGCGATGCAGTGGCTGTAGGCGATGATCAGGGAAGGGCCGTGGTAGGACTCCGCCTCCAGGAAGGCGCGGAGCGTGTGCGTGTCCTTGGCTCCCATCGCGACGCTGGCCACATAGACCGTGCCGTAGCTCATGGCCATCAGGCCCAGGTCCTTCTTGGCCTGCGCCTTCCCGCCCATGGCGAACTTGGCCACCGCTCCCATCGGAGTCGACTTGGACTTCTGTCCCCCGGTGTTCGAGTAGACCTCGGTGTCCAAGACCAGGAGGTTCACGTCCCGACCGCTGGCCAGCACATGATCCAACCCGCCGAAGCCGATGTCATATGCCCAGCCGTCACCTCCGATGATCCAGACGCTGCGGCGGACGAGCACCTCGGCGAGTGAGGCCAGCTGCCGAGCCTCCGGGACCTCCAGCACGGCCAGCTTCCGATGAAGGACCTCGACGCGCTCGCGCTGTTCCTGAATGCCGGCTTCGCTGCTCTGATCCGCGCTGAGGAGTCCCTCCACCAGTTCGTCGCCAACGCGTCCTCCCAGATGCTTCAGCAAGCGCGTTGCGGTCTCCCGCTGCTGATCCAGCGTGACCCGGAAGCCGAGTCCAAACTCCGCGTTGTCCTCAAAGAGCGAGTTGGACCAGGCCGGGCCTCGCCCCTCGGCGTTCACGCTCCACGGGGTGGTCGGGAGGTTGCCACCGTAGATCGAGGAACACCCGGTGGCATTGGCCACCACCATGCGGTCGCCAAAGAGCTGGGAGACCAGCTTGACGTAAGGGGTCTCTCCGCACCCGGAGCAGGCTCCGGAGAACTCGAACAGCGGCTGCTGAAGCTGCTGCTGCGGGATCTTGTCGGAATCAATGCGCAGCCGGTCAGTCTCCGGAAGCTCGAGGAAGAAGTTCCACTGCGCAGCCAGCGGCTCTCGGAGGGGCGGCTGCGGTTCCATATTGATTGCCTTCAGCCGAGCCTGCGACTTGTTCTTCGCCGGGCAGACCTGCACGCAGATGCCGCATCCGGTGCAGTCTTCCGGAGCGACCGAGAGCACATACTGCCCTCCATCCCAAGAGCGATCTCGTGCCGGAACCGAGGGGAACCCTTCAGGAGCCTCCGAGAGGGCCTCCGGAGCAACCACCTTGGCACGAATCACGGAATGCGGGCAGACCATGACGCACTTGTTGCACTGAATGCAGACCTTGGGATCCCACACCGGAACCTCGCTGGCCAGGTTGCGCTTTTCCCAGCGCGCCGTGGCCGTGGGGAAGGTCCCATCCACCGGGAGCGCGCTTACCGGAAGCGCATTTCCTGCGTCGGCAATGATACCCCCGAGCACGTCCTGGACAAACTCCGGGGCACCTTCAGGCACCGGCGGCTTGAAGTCCAGCCGACTCTCTGCCTGCTCCGGAACCGGGACTTCATAGACAGCTCGCATGGCCGCATCCAGGGCCGCGAGGTTCTGCTCCACCACCGCTTCGCCCTTGGCCGCATAGGTCTTCTTCACCGCCTCGCGGATCGCAGCGACGGCCTCACTCTCTGGAAGCACTCCGCTGACCTTGAAGAAGGCCGCCTGCATCACGGTGTTGATTCGGCGCCCCATTCCGACAGATCGGGCGATCTGCTCTGCGTCGATGACAAAGAAGCGCATCCGCTGGGCAATCAATTGTTCCTGCAGCGGACGTGGCAGGTGACGCCAGGCCTGATCCGGAGCATCCGGAGTGTTGAGCAAGAAGGTCGATTCGGGAAGCGCCGTCGACAGCACGTTGTGCCGCTCAAGAAACACGCTCTGGTGGCAGGCGATGAAATGGGCCCGCTCAATCAGGTAGGGAGCCCGGATGGGCTGCGGGCCAAAGCGCAGGTGCGAGACGGTCATTGCTCCGGACTTCTTGGAGTCGTAGACGAAGTATGCCTGGGCGTAGTGCCCCTCCAGGTCGCCAATGATCTTGATGCTGTTCTTGTTCGCCCCCACCGTTCCATCGGACCCGAGGCCAAAGAAGACCGCCCGGAAGGTCTCGTCCGTCTCGATCCGGAAGTCCTCTTCCACCGAGAGGCTCAGCCCGGTGACGTCATCCACGATGCCCACGGTGAAGGGATGCCTGGGGAGATCCTCCTGCAGGTGATCCAGCGAGGCCTTGACCATAGCCGGAGTGAACTCCTTCGAAGACAGTCCGTAGCGCCCCCCAATCACCTGTACGTCAGCGGCGATCTGTCCCTGACGCTTGCCTTCCTGAACCGACGCCGAGACATCCAGGAACAGCGGTTCGCCCAAGGCTCCAGACTCCTTCGTCCGGTCCAGCACCCCGAGCTTTTTCACCGTTGACGGCAGGGCATTCAGGAAGCGAGGGATGTCGAATGGCCGATACAGGCGCACCGTCACTACCCCAACACGCTCTCCCGAAGCTTCCAGGTGACGCACGGTCTCCCGGGCGGTCTCCGCCCCAGAGCCCATCACCACCAGCACCCGCTGGGCCTCGGGGTGACCGTCGTATTCAAAGACCTGATAGCGTCGTCCCGCAAGCTCGGCAAAGCGGTCCATCGCCTGCTGAACCTGCTCCGGAACCTGTTGGTGGAAGCGGTTGGAGGCCTCACGTCCCTGGAAGAAGACGTCCGGATTCTGGGCCGTTCCCCGGAGCACCGGATGTTCCGGGGAGAGTGCCCGGGCGCGATGTTCCAGCACCCGTGTGTCAGCGACCAAGGCACGCAGGACCTCGTCCGACAGAGGCTCTACCGAGTTCAGCTCGTGGGAGGTGCGGAAGCCGTCAAAGAAGTGCAGCATCGGGACCCGGGTCTCCAGCGTCACCGCGTGTGCGATGGCGGCTTGGTCGATCGCCTCCTGCACGCTTCCGGAGGCCAGCATCGCCCAACCGCTTGGGCGCATCGCCATCACGTCCGAGTGGTCTCCAAAGATTGAGAGAGCGTGAGTGGCGACCGAGCGTGCGGCGACATGAATGACTGCCGGGGTCAACTCTCCAGCGATCTTGAACAGGTTGGGGAGCATCAGCAGCAATCCCTGCGAGGCCGTGAAGGTCGTGGCCAGCGCTCCCGTCTGCAAGGCACCGTGAAGCGCTCCGGCCGCCCCACCTTCGCTCTGCATCTCCACCACCTCCGGCAGGGCTCCCCAGAGGTTGCTCTGACGGGCAGCACTCCACGTGTCCGCCCACTCTCCCATCGGAGAGGAAGGGGTGATCGGGTAGATGCAGACCACCTCACTCAGGCGATAGGCGACCTGGGCGACTGCTTCATTGGCGTCGAGAATCTTGTGGGCAGACATTGGGCTTTCCTCCAGAACAGCAGATTTCCGGCATTCTCCGGAGGTTTCAGTATTCTAGAGCCGGCCTGAAGCGGCCATCCGTAGATGAACGTATCCCGCTGGTCCGGAGGGCTCAGCAGCTTGCAGGCAGGGACAAGGTGGCCCTGAAAGAGCCACCAGCTGTGAGGGTTCTTCATTCCCGCGAATGCGGGAATCCAGCTCCAAAGCCAAGTTTCCCATTTGCTTGTTCAAGCTCAAGAGCCAAGCAAGCAGGAGCGGGTTCCAGAAAATAAGAAAAATAAAAATTAGTTGCACACAGGTGCAGGAACTGTAAGGTCTTGCGTCTCAGAGAAAAATATGGAAAAGTTCACCGCGTTTCTCTGGAGCCCACCGATCCGGGTGGTCCGGAGGCAGGGAGGCTCTATGCCTGCGTTCCGGATTCCGGACGCCGGAGGTGCAGAGCCAGGACACCTGCGCTGTCAACTTGATCTAGGAGAATGACGTGGGATTGCTGGACAAGCTCAAATCAGCCAAGAATGTCCTCACCGGAGGTGGAGCCGAGGTCTCGCTCCAGGCTTACCTCAGCGAGGCAGGGAACGGGTACGCGTTTGAAGTGTCGGTCACCGTGGGCGATGCGGACCTGAAAGCGGATCAGGTTTACATCATCGTCAAGGGAGAGGAGGACATCGAGGTCCCTGAAGCTGACATGGTGTACACCTACGACGGGGACGTGGAGTTCCATCCGGACCTCGTCAGGGCTCACCACACGACCTTTGAGAACCGGGTCGAGTTTGAGTTGGAGGAAGGCAAGCTTGAAGCCAACCAAACCTACAACTGGACCTTCGAGGTCGCTCTGGACGAGCAGACCCCCGCCCCTTACTACGGAAGGTTCTGTCAGCACACGCATTCGGCAATGGCCGGGGTCTCCTGCTTTGGGAACGACCCGGATTCTGGCTGGGTTCAACTCGGATAACACCTGGGCCTGCGGGCCTGAACGGATCAGCATCAGTGGGAGATCACGTGCCTAGACTCATTCAATCATTTTGTACTTTGTGCCTGATGGCCGCTCTGAGTGTGCCGGTACAGGCGCAGGAACCGGTCTCGTTCTCGATTGAGGACCTGGAGGCCCAGGCGGTTCAGGAGGCTGAACAGGGAGGATACTGGGAAGGCTACCAGCAGCAGATGGAGTCCGCCTTTGCGCAGGTCCAGGCCTTCGAGCAGAAGCCGGCCCGGATTGCCCTCAAGGCCGAGGCCTGGGAGCGATTCCTGAGCGCCTTTGCCGAGGACAACCCCTTCTCTTTGGACGATGAGGACCTAAGGAGCCAGGCGGAAACGCAACTTCAGGCGTTGAGCGGAGGAGACTCGGAAGCGGCTCCGGCGCCACGCCCCACCACCGCGGCCGTGGCGACGGCTCCCGAAGAAGCAGAGGCTGTTGTCAAGGAGGCTGCTCCGGAAGCTCTGGGGCAGGAGTGGGTCGAGCCAAGCACCGGGCTGAAGTTTGTCAAGATTCCCGGAGGAACCTTTGAGATGGGAGACACCACCAAAACCGGAGGTCCGCAGGAACGCCCTGCCCGTCAGGTGTCGCTGGGAGACTACTGGCTCTCCACCACCGAGGTCACCCAGGCTCAGTGGGAGAAGATCATGGAGCGCGAGGCCAAGGTGATGGCTTCGGTCTTCCGGGGTCCGGAGCTCCCGGTGATGCTGGTCAGTTGGGGAGACACTCAGGAGTTCATGGAGCGCTTGAGGTCGGCACATCAGGGGGTGCACGAGTTCCGGTTGCCCACCGAGGCCGAGTGGGAGTACGCCTGCCGGGAAGGCGGGAAGAACGTGCGCTACGGCACCGGCAAGGACAAGCTGACCAAGCAGGAAGCGCAGTACGGCGGGAAGATGAAGACCTCTCCCGTCGGAAGCTTCGAGCCCAACGCCCTCGGGCTCTACGACATGACCGGAAACCTCTGGGAGTGGACCTACGACTCGATCACGAACGGATGGGGCTACAAGAACGTGATGGACCGCACCGACAACCCCGTGATCGAAGACTTCCCGGGCATGCGCTACGGCAGGGGCGGAAGCTGGATGACTCAGGACGGCCGAACCAGCCTGCTCCGATGTACCGGACGTCGCCAGTTTGGAGCCAAGGACCCGAGCACCACAGGAGGATTCCGGGTAGCCATTCCCGGCCCCGAATCGGCTCGCCCGTGACTCTCCAAAGGTGGATAAATCGCAATATGTAGATTTGACGATTTATTCACTTCTGCTATAGTCAACGGTTCAAGAAACACGGAAAAACGGCCCGAAGCCCCTGAACCGTCTGGAACCAACCTCCTGAGAGAAATCCCCATGGCTGAAATGCTCTTCACCTCGGAAAGTGTGACCGAGGGACACCCTGACAAAATCGCCGACTGTATTTCGGACACCATCCTGGATGCCATGCTGGCACAGGACCCCAAGAGCCGGGTGGCCTGCGAGACGCTGGTGACCACCGGGCTGGTAGTGGTTGCCGGAGAGATCACCTCCAAGGCTCAGGTGGACTTTCAGGAGGTGGTGCGTTCAGCGATCCGGGAGATTGGCTACGACGATGCGCTCAAGGGCTTCGACTGCAACACCTGCGGTGTGATGATCGCGCTGGACAAGCAGTCTCCACACATCGCCCAAGGGGTGGACGAAGAGACCTCGCAGAGCAGCGAGCAAGGAGCCGGCGACCAGGGGCTGATGTTCGGGTACGCCTGCGACGAGACTCAGGAGTTGATGCCCTACCCGATCGCCATGGCCCACCGCCTCACCCACCGGCTCTCCGAGGTGCGCAAGAACAACACCCTGCCCTACCTGCGTCCGGACGGAAAGTCGCAGGTCACGGTGCGCTACGTCGACGGCAAACCCAAGGCGGTCACCGCAGTGGTCATCAGCACCCAGCACAGCGACGAGGTCACGCAGGAGCAAATTCATGCCGACATCCGCAAGCACGTGATCGACGCGGTCATCCCTGCGGACATGTTCAGTGAGGACGTCAAGTTCCACATCAACCCCACCGGGAAATTCGTGATCGGAGGTCCAATGGGCGACTGCGGGCTCACCGGACGGAAGATCATCGTCGACACTTACGGCGGCATGGGACGTCATGGGGGCGGAGCCTTTTCCGGAAAGGACCCCTCGAAGGTCGACCGCTCCGCGGCATATGCCGCGCGCTACGTCGCCAAGAACCTGGTCGCTGCAGGGTTGGCTTCACGCTGCGAGGTGCAGGTGGCTTATGCCATCGGCGTCGCGGAGCCGGTCTCCGTCAACGTGGACACCTTCGGCACCGCGCGCATTCCGGAAGAGCAGATCGCCCAGCTGGTTCGTGAACACTTCGAACTGAAGCCTGCCGGGATCATCCGGACGCTCGACCTGCTGCGTCCCATCTACCGTCCGACCTCTGCCTACGGACACTTCGGGCGCTCAGGAGACGGCTTCACCTGGGAGCGCACCGACAAGGCAGAGGTGCTGCGCAAGCAAGCCGGTCTCTGACCCCATGCAGTCCCGGGAGACCACGATCATCAACCGCCTGGGCCTACACGCCCGGGCTGCCGCAGAGGTCGTCCGCCTCGCCAATCGCTTCAGCTCTTCCATCACTCTCTTTGGAAACGGGCTGCAGGCCAACGCCAAGACCGTCATGGAGTTGCTCATGCTCGGGGCTCCTCAAGGCACCGACATTCGGGTGGAGACCGAGGGGCCAGACGAGTCAGAGGCGTTGGAGGCCGTGGTCGCCCTGATCGAAAACCGCTTCAACGAGCTCGAATGAACTCTCGTTCTCTGGATGGGCGAACCCGCGTCTACGGCGTGGTGGGACACCCTGTGGCACACTCCCTCTCTCCGGCAATGCACAACGCGGCCTTCTCAGAGTTGGAAGTCAACGCCATCTATGTCGCCTTTCCCTCCACTCCGGAGCAGGTTTCCCGGATGATTGAAGGCGTCCGCGCGATGAACATTTCCGGAGTCAACGTCACCGTCCCCCACAAGAGCGCGGTCCTCCCCTTCCTCGATGAAGTCACTCCGCTCGCCCAGAAGGTGGGGGCTGTAAACACGATCCGTAATGACCAGGGGCGGCTGGTGGGGACCAACACCGACGTCGGAGGCTTTCTGCGCTCTCTGGAGTCTCTGGAGGTTCAGGTCCCTCAGGCAAGGATCGCCCTGCTGGGAGCCGGAGGGTCGGCCCGTGCGCTGCTGGTCGGACTTGCCGATGCCGGGGCCTCGCGGATCTGGATCTGCAACCGCACCACCGAGCGAGCGCGCCAGTTGATCCACGAATTCCAAGAGCAGTTTCCTGGAACCGACCTGCAGGTTGCCGAACTGGAGGCCTTGCACGCGGAACCCTGGGACCTGCTGGTCAACACCACGACCGTAGGGATGGAACATCCGGAATCGCCTGTGGACCTGCACGCCTTCCAAGAGGTCCGATACCTCGCCGACATCATCTACAAGCCAGCCCAGACTTTGCTCTTGCAGCAGGCGGAGCAGCTGCGCATCCCCTCAATCAACGGTCTGGGCATGCTCCTCTACCAAGGTGCAGAGGCCTTCACCTTCTGGACCGGGCTCAAGGCACCGACAGGGGTCATGCGCGATGCCCTCCTCAGCCGCCTTCAGGACTCCCCCCCAACGCGGTCCCGGTGAACTTCTCGGAATGGAGCCAGCTCGCGCTGGTTTGCATTCTGGGAGCCATGTCTCCGGGGCCAAGCCTCGCCGTTGTTTTAAGGAACACCGTCTCCGGAGGACGCAGTCAGGGGATCCTGACCGGAGTCGGTCACGGCCTGGGGATGCTGCTCTATGCGATCCCGGCCGTCTTCGGGCTGGCAACTCTGTTCCAGACCCTTCCCTACTTCTACCAGATCGCCCAGTGGCTCGGAGCCGTGTTTCTGATGTGGCTGGGAACTCGGATGATCCGCTCCGGATGGACGGCGCTCCAGTCGGCAAGGACCGGGAACGTCTCCGAGCCGGCTCCGCCTTCCGGGAGGCAGGGCTTTGGGGAGGGCTTCCTGATCGCATTCCTCAACCCAAAGATTGCGGCCTGGCTGCTGGCGTTGTTCAGTCAGTTCGTGCACCCGGAGGCGTCGCTGGCCGAGCAGGTGGTGATGGTCTCCACGGTAGGGGGAGTGGACCTGAGCTGGTACTGTCTGGTCGCGCTGCTCGCCTCTTCTGGAAGGCGGATCGATTTCCTGAAGCGGCATGCTCCCCGGATCGACCTGGGCATGGGGCTGCTGCTCTGGGGGCTCGCGCTGGGGGTCGTGTTCCGTGCGCTTGAATCAGCCTGAGATCTGATCCACCAGACGGCGCAGCTCCCGGAGGCGCTCACGGTCTGCCTGCTCTTCGTCGAGCATCGCGTTGAAGTGCACCTCGTGCACACCGTCCTCCCCGTGAAAACGGGAACCTCCCAGCAACTCCGCAACGTTCTCCGGACGCACGCCTCCAGCAGCCAGCACTGTCAGCGAGGTGCTGCTCTGCCACCGCCCCAGTGCGACACGCCCCTCAAGCGCGGTGGGTGCTCCTCCGGAGGTCAGGACTCGTGAGATCCAAACTTCCGCCTCCAGCACGCTCAGGGCCTCTTCCGGATCGGCAACCTCATCAAACGCGCGGTGAAACGTCACTGCAGGAAATGGGAGGCCCGTCTGCTCCAGCGCCTCTTTCCACCGGCGCAACGCTGCTCGGTCCACAGTTCGCCCCGCAGTGAGTGCACCAAGGACAATACCGGAGGCTCCACGCTGCACGGACTGGTTCATCTGCGTCCCCATTTCCTGAATTTCCGAGGCCGCATAGTGGAAGTCTCCGGCCCGACACCGGATCAGCACGTGCACCGGGATTGGGACCTGAGACGCCTCCGCCACCACCTCCAGGTCCGGCGTGAGCCCTCCCACGGACAGCTTTCGGCACAGCTCCACCCGGTCCGCACCTTCCTCCCAGGCCACACGAACGGCGGCAACCGAAGTGACACAGGCCTCCAGCCAAATGCGGCTCATGCCATGAAGATCCGGACGCCTTCGACCACATTCCAGTCGTCGTCCAGCAGATACATCAGGCGCCAGCGGTCGAAGGTGGAGCACGGATGTGAGATTCCGAAGCCGACCAGATCTCCCACCTTCCAGGAGGACTCCGGAGGGATCTTGAGGAAGGCGTGCTGGTCGTTGAGGTTCGTCACGGTGTACTTCTCCGGAGAAAGGTCCTGAGGCCGCTCGTGACGTCCTGGAGAGAAGTGCTGCTCCGGAACCGGGAGGCGGACATCGTAGGAGATGTCGCGCTTGCCCAGCGTCACAAAGGCCAGTCCGGGTTCCGGAAGCGACTGCACCACGCCCCAGACCTGCAGGGCCGACTGAAGTCCAGGGCCCCATTGGGCCAGCTCGGGGCTGCGTTCCAGGATCTGCTGGAAGAGCCCGCGATAGAAGTCCGAGTCGTGCGTCAGGTAGCACCCGCTCCGGATGATCCGGAGGCATTCCCGTGGTCCCTCGGGGGCCTGCAGGTGCCTGGCCACCAGGTCGTAGTAGTCCGACCCTCCAGCGCTGAGCAGGATCGGCCCCTCCGCAAACCATCCGGCCTGTGCGATCTGTTCAGCCAGACGGTTGAGCTTCTGGAGAAAGGGCGGGATCGTCGCCCCGGCGTCCGGACCCCGCAATACGGCCTCATAGCCCTCCACTCCACGCAGAGACAACCGTGGAGCCTGATGAATCGATTCGGCCAGATCCAGGACTTCAGTTTCCGTCCGACATCCGGTACGTTTGCCGGGAACCCCAACTTCAATCAGAAGTCCTGGAGCCCTCCCAGAGCCCAACTCGGCTTGGTTTGCCAGCGCCTCCACGTTCTCCTGAGAGTCCACCAGGCAGAAGACCTCCATCTCCGGATACGCCTCCAGCACCCCAAAGAGGCCCTGCATTTCACAAGGTCCAATCACCTGATTCGCCACCAGCACCCGGGGGATCTTCCACTGGGCACACTGAAGCAGTTGATGAACGTTCGCCACGGTAATGCCCCAGGCGCCGTCTTGCAGTTGCTGTTCAAAAAGCTGTGGGGCCATCGTGGTCTTCCCATGCGGAGCGATCTGGAGGCCGAAGTGTTCGGCAAAGCGCCTCATCCAGCGGCTGTTTTCCTGCAGGACCGAACGCTTCAGGATGGCCACCGGCAGTGGGAGGTCGCCTCGAAGCAGGTTCCAGCCCTGTGCGCCCAAGTCCTGAAGAGCGCACTCCGGATGAAGGTAGGGGAAGCCCTTGAAGCTTGGGTCGATCGTGGACTGCAGCACGGAGTGGAGATCAAGATGCGTCATGAAAGATCCGGGATCAGGTGCGGTTGAGAGGGTTGGCTGACGTTGACCTGTCAGCTGTGAGTGAGGTCTTGAATCATCCGGGAGGAGCCGGCCGTCAGCCCGCCATCCACAGGCAGCACTGCGCCGTTGATGAAGCTGGCCTCCTCGGCGGCCAGGAAGGCGATCGCAGCGGCAACGTCCTCAGGCTGGCCGATCCGGCCGGCCGGATACCAGGAGATCAGCTTCTGAAAGTGCTCCGGGTGTGCCTCGTAACGGTAGCGGTGGATCGGTGTCTCGATGGTTCCGGGGAGCACCACGTTGCAGCGAAGGCCCTGAGCGCCGTAGCGGACTGCCACGTTCTGGGCCATCGAGATCAGTCCGGCCTTGGCGGCACTGTATGCCGGATTTCCCAGTCCGGTGACCGCGTTCACGGACGAAACCAGGACGATGTTCCCCCGAGTCTGGATGAGCTCCGGAAGAGCCTGAAAAGTCAGATCAAACTGGGCGTTGAGGTTCAGCTCCACCTCCTCGCGCCACGTCTCCGGGGTGAGGTCGTCAAAGTGGTCGATCGTGGAACCTCCGGCGTTGTTGACCAGCACGTCCAGCCCACCCCAGGTCTCGACCGCCTGCTGGAAGGCCTCCTGCATTTTTGGAGCATTCAGCACATCTGCAGCGATCCCACGCGCGGCAGTTCCGAACGCGGTCTCGGTCTGAAGGTGCTGCAGCACCTGCTCAAGGGCCTCCGCGTTGCGGTCCAGGAGCACCACCCGAGCTCCTTCTTGAAGCAGCCGAAAGGCCGTAGCCCGACCGATCCCGGAGGCTGCGCCGGTGACCAGGATTCTTTTGTCAAGGAAGCGTTTCATCAGCAGGAAATCCCATCTTCTCAGGTCTCAGGAGAAGGTCCCTCGTGCTCCGGACCCAGGTGCGTCAAGATGATCACCACAAGCGGCCCGCAAGCGCAAGCAGGGAGTGCTCGCCCCTGAAGCCAGGGTCTCGTTTTTCCCCAGCGACTCCCTGCGAGGCTGCGGAATCTTTTGCCGATTTCTCGGGGGCGTCCCTGAGAATCGGCCACTCTCCGGTCCAAGGTCTGGCCCCGCTTCTCTCTCCACAATCTCCCCCGGCAGGTCGCCTGCGCTTGCGATTCCCTGAATTCAAGGGGCCTGACCAACTTCAGCGCAGGTGAGCCTTCCGGTTCAAGGTGTGAGTTTTGCACGTCTTCTGCGCTGAAAAACCGCACCTCGACCGTAACACGTTCATGCGCTCTCTTCCCGCCTCCGGATGGAGGAAAAAATCAATCAGCCTCCTGCTCGGCCTGCTCCTCTCCACCGTCACGGCGCTGGCCCAGCAGTCGACCTCGAATGCCGCCGTCGGCGACTTCGTCTGGGAACGCCAATACTACGGCAAGCTGGAAGGCGTGGAGCAATTGCTCCACACCCGCTCCTTTGCCCGCAGTCAGCCGACTCTCGCTGACACGGATGGTGATGGGCTGGAGGACCTCTTCGTGGGGAAGGCCGATGGTCGGATTGCCTTCTTCAAGAACCTGGGAACTCCGAACGAGCCCTCTTTTCGTTTGGTGACCGAGGACTACGAAGCCTTCCGTGAGGTGCTGACCAACGACCAGCAGTTGATCCAGGTCAAGGAGGTGATCGCCGTTGATCAAAACGCCTCTCCGGAGTTTGCTGACATCGACATGGACGGAGACCTCGACCTGTTCATCGGCGCTGGCGACGGGAGCATCTTCTTCTATGAGAACCGGGGCAACCGTCTGTTGCCCCAGTATTTTCTCAAGTCTCCCATCTTCATGAACCTGAAGTTTTCCGGGAACGCGGTCCCGCGCTTTGCAGACGTCAACGGAGACCGTCTGCTGGATCTGCTGGTAGGCACTCGGGATGGCAAGGTACAACTCTTCTACAACTCCGGACTCTCCACACGTCCTCTCTTCTGTCCAAAATTTGCCCCTGGATCTCCTCCGGATCCGCGCTGCAAGTACCAACCACAGGACATCACCGACCTGGCCCCGCACATGGACGCCACTCCCACTTGGGTGGATTGGGATCAGGACGGCTTGCTGGATCTGGTTGCCGGGCAATCCAACGGGAAGCTGACCTTCTTGCACAACCAAGGTGGGGTTTTCAAACCCAACTGGGTGCTGGAGTCCTCACACTTCCTTTTCATCGACTCCGGCGGATTCTCGGCTCCCAACTTTCACGACCTGAACCGCGACGGGTACCCGGAGTTGCTGCTAGGCACCGCCTCATCAAACATGATCCTCTATGAGAACCGGGAATTGCTCCGCTCCGGGTTGGCCAAGGTTCCTGGTCTGGACCTCAAGCAGATCGACTTCCGAGGAGACATCGCTAGCGTGCTGAACCAGGCCTGCGCTGGCATCGGAGCCGCTCCGGAGTGTGTGCTGAAGATGGCTGCAGCGTTCGGACTTCCGGACACGATCAAGACTCTCGAAGACTTGGAAGCTGCTCTACTCAGTCCGGATGCCAGCCTGAACTCCACCGCGCTGACCGTGCAAAGCGCTGGTGATCAACAGAACCCGGCTCCGGCAGATCCGGCAGCCCCTCCGGGGGCCTCGGCGACTCTCCGCATTCCCCTGCAGGCCAACGTCAACACGGCCCCTGCAGACCCCAATGCCGAGCAGACCGCTCCGGAGGGACCGCAGCAGATCATCACCCGCAACCGACTGTGGCTAAACACCCGCAACTTTCTCAACATCCGAGAGTTGGCTCCCAACGATCTGCGTGTCACCGTAACCAGCGGAGACTGGAACGGCGACCAACTTCCAGATCTCATCCTGGGAGGAAACTCGGGGAGAATCTATGCCTATGAAAACCGTGGGAAGCCGGAAGAGCCGGACTGGTATCCGCTCAGGTTTCCGGTCTTTGAGCCCAACCAGCGGCGCATCAGCGCACCCTTCCTTGCAGACCTCGACGGAGACAAGGACCTCGACTTGGTCGTTGGAAACGAACAGGGACGCGTTGAGGTGTTTCGCAATGACGGTGACGAAAAGGCTCCGAAGTGGGTGATGGGCGATGTGCGCCTCTCTCAGATTGACGTCGGAAACGATAGCCGCCCGATCCTTGCGGACCTGGATGGGGACGAAGACCTGGACCTGATCGTCGGAAACGGCCGGGGGTTGCTGATCTACTACGAAAATCAGGGCTCGGCTCAGACTCCTCGCTTCTTCCTCCGCAGCACCCGCTTCGCCAGCGTGCGCATGACGGCCAACGCCTCGCCCACCTTCTTCAACTGGAATGACGATGAGAGCCCCGACCTCGTCACCGGAGACCGGAACGGCACCTTGCGGGTCAGCAGCTTCAACCCGCGCCCGGGGACGCCCCCAACCTACGGATGGCGCATGGAGCGTGAGTTCTGGAACGGGCTGACCACTGTCGGCTACAGCTCGCCAAACTTCGCCGACCTGAACGGTGACCAGCAGCCGGACCTGCTTGTGGGTGACACGGAAGGCAACCTGCTCCTCTGGATCAACCAAGGCCGCCAGGATACAGAGCCTCCGCCTCCGGAACCGGTCCTGACCGCGAACTCGATCGACGCGACAGACAACCCGATCATCCCGGAGACCGATGAGGATCTGGACATCCTCAACCTGGAGGAAGACCCGATCGACGACACACCGGTCGAGCCCAAGTTCACCTTGGTAACCCGGCAGTTCTCCAAGATTCAGGCGGGTCGAAAGCTTGTGCCTGCCCTGATGGATCTGGATGGAGACCTGGATCTGGATCTGGTGATTGGCAACCGGGAAGGAAGGCTCCTGCTCTACACCAACGAAGGAGGGAATCCGGAATCCGGGAACTGGCGACTGACCTCGAGCAACTACCTCAATTACCGCGGAGGCGGAAGCGCGGCGCCGGCCTTCGTGGATGTGGATGGAGATGGGGATCGGGACCTGCTGATCGGCAATGAGCATGGCTCCCTGCAGTTCTGGGAGAACCGGGGCTCCGACACCTTCCCGGACTTCATGCCCAACCCCACTGCCGTCCTCGGCGTGACCGGAGGCCAGAACTCCGTCCCCACTGTGTTTGACCTGAATGGAGACGGATTTCCGGACCTGCTGGTCGGAAACCTGTTCGGGCAGCTACGCGAGTTCGAGCAGGTACGTCGGCAGGACAGCTATCGCTTTCGGTTGCTCCGGAGGCAGTTCATGGGGCTCGACGTTGGCCTGGGAGCAGTTCCGCGCTTTGCGGACCTGAACAACGACAAGGTGGTAGAGATGGTCATCGGCTCCGACCTGGGGCGGATTCAGACCTTCGACTACGTATCTGGAAAGTTGGGAGAGGCGGCCTGGAAGCCCAGTGAGAAGAACTACTTCGAGAGCCTGGAGCTACCGGTCGGGAGCGCGCCGGCGTTCGCGGATCTGGATGAGGACAATGATATGGATCTGTTGATTGGAGGGGAAGACGGGAGTCTGTACTACTACAGAAACGATGCGCGGTGACCCTGGAAGGAGAAATGAGTCACCGCGATCGTCTGGCTGATCTTTAGCTAAGCAGGCTCAGAACGGACATCGGCCGCTGGTTGGCTTGGGCCAGCATAGCCATTCCTGTCTCCTGCATGATCTGATTCCGGGTGAAGGTCGCCATCTCGGCAGCCATGTCGGCATCGCGGATGACAGACTCGGAACCCATCACGTTTTCGTGAGCAATCCGCAGGAAGTTCAAGTTGCTCTCCAGGCTGTTCTTCTGGAAGGC
>JAYPUA010000011.1:83775-85124 GCA_038133845.1 Deltaproteobacteria bacterium | reverse complement strand
GTGCATCAATGACTCCCGAAACCCGGCTGATTCGGGCAGGCCACTCCACGGTGTGGGTTGCAGTCTTCAAGCGGACTCGTGCCTCAAGATCCATGACCCCCGGAACCAATTCTGCAGAATTGGCCGTTCGAGGACCTCCGGAGAGGATCAGGGGACGGAGGGCTCCAACGGCAAAGCGAGCCTCGACCTCCACTGCATCGACCCCATCGGCGGTCAGCAGAAGTTGCCCCCGGTTGGCGTACTGCATCTCTCCCACCTTGACCTCAGTCAATCGGACCTTGAAGGGAGCCCGGATCACCGTCCGCTTCAGGCTCAACTGGGCAGCCTGCTTCTGAGCCTCCAGCACCCCACGTTCTGCATCACCCAAGTCCAGCGCGTGCTTCAGGTTCTGCACCTGGGAGAGCCCGTTGAGCATCTGCCGCTCTGCCGCATCCACCGTGTTTTGAGCCCCGGCCCCCTTGGAGGCCAGGTCCTGCTTGCGCAGGTAGTCTGCCTTGAGCAGGGACAGGTCCTTCTCGGCCAGCAACAAGCTGGCCTGGGTCGTGCGCTTGCGGACTTCTGCTGCCTTGAGCTGTGCCTCCACCTGAGCCAGCGCCAGGCGATAGTCGGCATCATCCAGACGAATCAACTCCGTGCCCTCTGGCACAATCAGACCGCTTCGGGCACTCTCCGCAAGCCAAACAACCGGAGCGGCCACCTCGGCGACCGCTTCCCAGGTCCGGGCCGCACGGACAAGCCCGTAACCGACCAAGCGAGGGCTGACTTCCAGCGGAGTGATCTGAATCACCCGGACCTTGACCGGACGCTCCTGGTTTTCCGAAGGCGATGGACCGCTCTGAGCCTTGGGAGCAGCCCAGACCAGAACAAATCCCAACAGCAGGGGGATCACTCCCCAAAAGCGACGGGACCAGCGGTGCAGAGAAGAAGACATGGAAAAACTCGCTGAGGTTCAGAGAAATGTACTCTTCATCATAGATAAACCTCCTCCGGGAAGATTGTCGTAAAACTACGCACTCATCACCTGACACGCAAAACAGGTCTGCCATGCCTTGGAGTTCAGGATTCGGCAGGCTCCCCCCCAACACTTTTGCGGCACTCAAAAAATTTTATTGTGTTTTGCAAATCAATTGATAAATTTTTGGGTTATCTGCCACTTGATGGCAGTGCGAATGCGGACGCCTCATCACGATGAGCCGTTCCGGATTCAGCGAAGACGTCAGTACCCCCGGCACCGTCTTGTGCGGGGAGTTGAAGCGCATCCAACCTCAGAGCGCTTCGGGTTCTGACGGAACCTGATCATCGAACGTTATGGGTAGTACAAGCGACGAGAGGCAATGCCGAAGGGACAG
>JAYPUA010000011.1:34163-83675 GCA_038133845.1 Deltaproteobacteria bacterium | reverse complement strand
CCACTGAATTCTCTCACTCTCTGACGAAGGAGTCTCTGATGGCTTTGAATATCATTTACCGTGGCAAGAATGTTTATGCTCCTCAAGTGCTAGCCAAGCCGATCGCGCTGGAGGATGAATTGGAGCGCAAGGACCACTTTACCGTGAAGAACGGGGTGACCTGTGCCGGAACACACCTGATCATCGACCTGTGGGATGCCTCCCAGCTGGATGACCTTTCCCGGATGGAGAGTGCTCTCCGGGAAGCCGTGGACGTGTGTGGAGCCACCCTGCTGCATATCCACCTGCACCACTTCACTCCCAACGGAGGCATCTCCGGAGTGGCGGTGCTGGCCGAGTCGCACATCAGCGTGCACTCTTGGCCAGAGCGAGGCTTCGCCGCCTTTGATGCCTTCATGTGTGGTGACGCCCAGCCCGAGTTGGCGGTGGATGTTTTCCGGAGGCACTTCATGCCGAGCCGCGTGGAGGTTCAGCAGCACCTGCGGGGGACGGTCGGGAGCCATCATGGAGCAGTTTGACGAACAGCTCTATCCGGAGTGGGCGCAGTCGTTCAAGGTGGAGGAGGTCCTCTTTGAACACCGGACCGAGCACCAGCACCTGGTGATCTTCCGGAACAAGCGCTTTGGACGGGTGATGGCGCTGGACGGGATCATCCAGACCACCGAGGCCGATGAGTTCGTCTACCATGAGATGCTTGCCCATGTTCCGCTGTTTGCCCACGGAAGCGCCGAGCGGGTGCTGATCATCGGAGGGGGAGACGGAGGGCTGCTTCGGGAAGTGGTCAAGCATCCGGAGGTGCACCACATCACTCAGGTGGAGATCGACGCCAAGGTCGTGGAGATGGCGAAGGAGCTGCTCCCCAACCACTCGCAGGGCGCGTTTGACGATCCCCGGCTGGAGTTGGTCATTCAGGACGGAGTGGACTTTGTGCAGAGCTGCACCGAGACGTTCGATGTGATTCTCAGCGACTCCACCGACCCGGTAGGCCCGGGAGAGGTGCTCTTCACGTCACCCTTCTACTCCGGATGCAAGCGGCTGCTGGGAGACTCCGGAGTCCTGGCCACGCAGAACGGGGTGCCGTATCTGCAGTTGGACGAGGTGCGAACCACGTATCAGCGACTCACGCCTCTGTTTCGGGATGTGCACTTCTATGGAGCCTCGGTGCCAACCTACGTGGGCGGAATCATGGCCTTTGGCTGGGCATCGGAGAACCCAGAGTATCGTCGCCAGCCGGAGTCGGTCCTCCGGCAGCGCCTTGAGGCCGCAAAGGTGCGCACTCGCTTCTATACTCCGGAGTTGCACTACGGCAGCTTCGCGCTTCCACAGTACATCCTGGAAAGTTTCCAGAGCTGAACGGCTCCAGTCGTGTTGTATCTGGGGGGTTTGAGAGAGAAGACTTTTGCCGTGACGCGGCTCAGAACACTATACCGAATCCGAGCATGAACTGTCTGGTAGAAGCGGTGACAACAGTGTCAATCGGATCCGGAGAACCTGCGGTGCGATAGTTTTTGAACTCCACAGAGTCTCCGCGGGCTCCGGCCAGCAGTTCGCCTCCCAAAAACGGGAGCCCAACGAGGATCATCCCTGTACTGCCCACCGCTGTAGCGGTGACGTAGTCTGTTCCAGAGATGCGGATCTGTGACTCTCCGGCCGTCACGCCTCCCACGGCCAGCGTCAGGCTCAGTCGCCCTCCAATGGTGTAGGAGAGGTCGATGCTGTCTGAGCTGACGTATCCGGAGGAGCCGGATACGGTGCCTTCCGTGCGCACATTCGTGATCCCCACCCCGAATCCATTTCCAAACACCAACACCCCACTCTTGCCAGTGGCACGGCTGGCCTTGACCGGATCTTCCTCATCAAGCGCCAAGGTCCCAGACTCGGATTGAGGCACCAGAAAGCGCAGACGCCAAGGCTCGGCAGCCTGCAAACAGGAGCCGCTTACAGCGAGCAGGAGGAAAAGCAGAAGGGTCGATCTCATGAAGTTTTGGTGTACATGCGGAGTGGATTCGAATCTCCTGGAGGCAATGCAAATTTAAGGCAAGCCCGTGCGTTCTATCGGCAGCGGATCAGCATTTGCTCTTGGGCGGGGGCAAGGTAGAGGTGCTGCACCTTCACGCTCCGGCCGCAAATTTCCTGAGCCCGCAGGAAGCAGTAGTGCGGCACATCCTCACACTGCAGGTGGTAGCGAGAGCCGGCCACCCCGCGCGTGTCCCAAGGCGGCCCTGAATTCGTGCACCCAGCCAGCAGCAGCGTCAGTCCCATCAAGGTCCAGCCCCTCACAGGTCCAACTCGAGCCAGATCGGCTGATGGTCAGAGGCATCGGTTGCCAAGTCCACCTCCAGGTTCACGACCTCGGAGGCCTTCAGTCCTGAGAGGAAGAAAAAGTCCCGACAGTGTGGCCCTTGAGGCCACTGAGGGTCGGGAAAGACGCCGCAGGTCGGATCGTGTTTTCGCTCCGGAAAGCACAGGCCCCAGGCGTCCTGCCACACAGGATCGCCCGCGTCATCCGGATCGGTCAGGCGCCCATAGGCTGCACTGCGAGGCTCGAAGTTGAAGTCTCCGCAGATCACCGCACGCTCCGGAACGTCCAATCCGCTGAACGGGGTTCCGGGCTTGGACGGTGAAGGGTTTCGAGCCTGCAGTCGGGCTTCCTGCTGGCGAAGGTTCAGCGCCACGGCCTGTGCGAGTTGCTGGCGGGCCGAAAAAAACTCCAGATGCGTGGTCAGGATGCGCAGCCCGGGAGTCCCCTGCAGAAACAGCTCCACCGCCTGACGGGGCATGGAGTACGCCTGTGCATCTGCAGGCTGAGGCAGCTGGTGCCTGAGGACCTGGGTCCACGGGAGGCTGGTGAGGATGGCATTGCCGAAGCTGCAAGGGCGATCGGGAGTTGCCCCCGGACGCTCCCAGGAAGGCCCCCAAAACACCTGATGCTCCGGGAAGGCCGCCTGCAGTTGCTGCAGCTGATCGGCCCCCTCAAGCGCCGGGTCGTGGCGCGAAATCTCCTGCAGGCAGATCACGTCCGCAGCGCCCTCCTGCAGGACCTCAAGGATCCGATCCAGACGAACCTGGCCGTCGTTTCCTTTTCCATATTGAATGTTCCAACTGACAATCCGGATCATGAAGTTCTCTGGAGAAAGCATGAGGTTCGCACCAGGACGTGCTCCTGACGCTTCAAATTAGGCAGGTTCGGAGGCCTTGGCAAGCGCTTTGTCGCGAGGGGACTCCGTAGCTTGGCCTGCAGCCTTGCGGTCAACCCACCGTGCGATATTGAATTGCTTGCCCGGGAGCTCTTTGGCATAGTGATCTCTTCGGCCCACGGATCCTCTTTTCATTCCCAGCATGGAAGCATCAACCTCACCCTCTTTCAAGCGGCCTGCGGTCATTCGTCCGCTCGCCGAGCGCACCATTCATGCGCTGGAAGACCGTCAGCGGGATCTCTGTCTGGCAGCCTATCAGCGCATCTGGAGCGTGTATCGACGCAAGCGTTTCTGGCCATTCTGGCTGGGGCTGCTGGGCATTTGGCTGGTCTTTCCCTGGCTGGGATGGCGCTGGTACCGAGAGCGCATTCCGGAACGTGCGTTGCTGGCAGAGCTTGCTCAGGAACTGTCCGACCTGGACACTCACCGGCAGCGTCGCCGGTTCTGGCAGCGCTGGTGGAAGCGCCGAAACCTGGTTCAGTCACAAGATGACGTGGAACTGCGCCGGTTCTACCAGACCCTGGCGCAGACGGCGCGGCAGTACAACATTCGGGTCGGCCTGCTGGACTTCGCCCTGGACCGCCAGAGCAAAAAGCTGGATGAGCCCTTCACCTCGGCGGAACTGGAGCAGATCGAGGCGTCCTTTCAACGCGTGCAGGATGAACTCGACAGCGCCTTGCGGCTGATCAAGCTGGCCGAGAAGAACCCGGATCTGGATCTGGTGCAGCTCCTGCAAGAGGAGTACGGCGGAACCTCGTCGCTGACTCCGGAGTTCATCAACAACAGCTCCGAGTGGGGGCAGGCCGGCCCGTTTGTGCAGGAGCTGCTGCTGCTCGAGTCGTCTCTGCGCGAAGAGATCGAGGGCATCACGCGCAAGCACCCCAACCCATCCAGCCGTCACGCGGCCTGAACGTCAACGTGAGCCATGACCACTCCCCCGCTGCTTCCCATCACCGGAGAGCGCTTTGATGAGCTGCTGGAGCTGATCGACCCGGACCGCAAGTCCGAGGTCCAGGCCACCGCCTGGCAGGTCGTGCAGCAGCAGGTTCAGTCGTTCTCTGGCCCGTCCTCCGGGAGCGTGGACCTCAACCGGATCTTCTTAGACATGCTCAGGCTGGAGTTGCTGGTGTTTCCCATCCTTGAAGACTGGAAGAGTCCGCTCAACCAAAACGAGTGGAACCGGGTGGAACAGCAGGCAGAGGCTCTGGAGGAGCTGCAGGAGAAGGTGCGCAAACTCTCCATTCAGGTACGCAAGAAGGACCCGCAAGGCTACGTACAGTATGCCGAGCTGTTCAACCGCTTCTTCTCCGGAAGCGAGATCCTGCGAGGCTACTGGGGCACCTTCCGTGAAGAGTGGAAGACATACAAGCAGCAGTGGGAACTGATCTTGGCACGCCGCAAGCGGGCTCGCGAGCGCGAGGAGGCCGCCAAGGGAGAATCCGGAGAGGCACAGAGTTCCCGGGGAGGAACTGAGGTCAGTGAAGAGGACATCCCTCTGGCACCTCCTCTGTTCCGTCGAGACCAGTGGCTCGCGTTGGGACAGATCGGGATCTTTCTGGATGCCGAACTCCGCCAGCGGTGCGCACGCTACCTCAAGGAGCCTCCTCCTCCCGGACTCCCTCATCCGGCAGTGCGCCTGCTGGTCCAGGAACTTCAGCAGATCTACCTCCGGACCCAGGGCTTTGAGCTCCTGGAGAAGATCCAGTTGGTCCAGCAGCGCAACGCCCAGCTCATCCAGGAGCTGCAGGCCCTTTTCCCGGAACCAATCATCTCGGATGCCATCCGGGCCCAGGAACAGCAGGAGCGTGACCGAGAACCCGCTCCTGTCGGGGGGACCCCTGAACGCAAAACCAGCCTCAAGCCGCTCTTGCTGATGACGCTTGGCCTCGGGGTCGCTGCGGTCGCGGTGTTCCTGCTGATGCAGTTGGTCCCCGGAGTGCAGCAGCAGCCACTCAAACCGCTGAAGTTTGAGCCCAAGGGAAACACTCTCAGCGCCCGGAATCCCTCCTCCCAGGATCCCCAGCAGATCAAGCTGGAGGAGACGATCAACCTCTTTGGGCTCGACCTCTCAACCCGTCAGGACGACTCCCGGCTGATGGCTCTGACTCAGGGCAGCGAGGCCGAACGCAACAGCGCCACCCGGAGCTTTCTGGAAGAGCTGGGCAAGGACGCCAACTTCCTCTTCACTCAAGCCGGAGCCTACTTCCTGTTCTGGAAGGGGGAAGTCAAGCGCATGCTCACCACCGGCGAGCTGCAGCAGATGCTGACACGCCTCAAGGCACAGACTGAGGAGTTGAAGACGCTGGTCCAGCAGTTCGGCTCCGACCGAAGCCGGATTGTCCCGGAGACCCTCGACGGAGAGCCCGTGTACGCACTGGAGGTGGAGTCTGCCGATGGAGAAACCGTGCAGCTCTATACCAACGCCGAGGGAGTGCGGATGCGCATGAGCAACGGACAGTTCCTGGAAGAGTCGCTCTCACCGGCAGAAGCTCGCTCTCGCCTTGGGTTGCGCTAAGCTGACCCGCACGGATTCACCTAAACGTTCTCAATGGGTCGTGTTTCCTGCCGATCAGGCACCCACTGGGGGCATCATCTGCAAGGGTTATAATTTTCTGTGCGATTTAGCTTAGCGCTGGGCAGGAAAAGCAGGCCGATGGGCACACCCTCAAAATCTTGGTGCAGCTATCTGACTGTAATGGGATTATTGAGGAGGAAAGTGTGGTCGAGGTGAGAGGATTTGAACCTCCGACTTCTTCGTCCCGAACGAAGCGCGCTACCAGACTGCGCTACACCTCGACGTTGGGCGGGGTCTTAAAAAGTATCAGTCTCTTGAAGAGAACGCAATCCGGAAGTTCCGGATTGCGAAGGGAGCGGGCGTTCAGCGGAGGATGTTCCGGAGGGTTTCGATCTTGCGCAGGATCTGTCCGTCACTGGTGTAGCGTTCCACATACTCCAAGTGCTGGTTCAGCTCCTGACGCAGGCTTTCCGGAAGGATCCCATCCTGAGTCTTCTCCAGGATCTGGCGCTGGGCATTTTCTACCACCATCCCGGGAAGCACCTTCAGCAGCACGTCGCGCTGCTTGAGCGATTGCGTGAGCTGCGCGTCGTTGGTCGCCCGAACCGAGGCGTCCTGCAGAGTATCCAGCGCAGAGATGTAGGTGCTGATCTTCAGGTGTTCATCCGCCTGACGCTGGGCCGCACGGATCTGCTCCACGGCCTGCAGGTAAAAGCGTTCAAACTCGGTTTCCTCTCCACTGGTGGGAATGACGGAGCGAGGCACATTGAGCGCCGTGGGGGTGTCAATGAGTTGCTGCCGGCGTGCGACGCTCTGGTCAGTCACCGTGTAGAACGAGACCACAATCGAGTTCCGGTCGGTGACCTCTATGTACGGGGGAAGCTCCAGAATGTCCGGGTTGACCTGAGCCCGCAGAAAGACGCGCTTCTGATGCTCGACATCGGTCACCAACTCCACATAGCGCAGGTACTCCAAGGAGCGGAATCCGGGAATTTCCCGCAATTTCTCCGAGTTTGGAATGGAGACCTGAAGGTAGTACTGGTTGCGACGTTGTCCGGTCTCCGGATCGCGCATGCTCTGCTCGACAACCTGGAAGGGGAACATCTCCGGACGCAGGCTCATGGGACGATCAAAGAACACCTCCACCCCAAAGCGGTAGATGCTGCGCAGTTCATCCTCTGTCTGACGTGGAATAGCCACCATCTCCCGGACCTTGAAGGTCTTGCTGTGGATGCGGTCTCCGGGGAGCACCTCGGGGCTGAGCGCACCAATCTCCAGCAGGCGGTAAGCCATTGGATAGGTAAGGACCTCGCGCATGCCGTTTTCCAGCTCGATCACGTAGCGATAACGGTTGCCTCGGGCATCGGTCGCAAAGCGGCTCTCTTCCCCAGGCTGAAGCATCCGGAAGCGACTGATGGCCAGCTTGATGCTGCGCCCTTCCAGGATATCGTGCTCCTCGAACACCTTGGTATAGACCCGTGCCTGCAAGGCTTCGCGATGGAAGACGTTCTTGTCCAGCACCACAAACTCGGTGCTTTCCTCGGAAGGAAAGACAAGGGCTTGGTTTCCGGGAAGTCGGAGTTGATCGGTGAGGGTCCACTCGTAGATCCGGTCCATCTTCCAGTCCCGGGTGGAGCCGTCATCCAGCAGCGCCTGCAGGTAGTATTCGGTTTCCGTGCGGCTCTTGACAAACACAGAGTTGATCTGGAAGGTCTTGAACTCGCCGCGGTTGATGACGTTGGCCAGGCGAATGGCGTTCTCCCGGCTGGTATACTCGGGAAAGGCGTGAAGCGGCAGGACGCTTGTCAACCATGCACATCCCCCGATTAGCAGGGCAGTCCAGTGCTTATTCAAAGTTTTCTCCCACATAAATCTCGACATCCGTACCCATCTTGTTGGTCCGACTCAGCGGCATCGGCTCTACGACCTGTTCTCCAGGAATCAGCTCTGCCAGAGCCAGCGCGGCCTTGAGGAAGTTTGGTCGAAAGTAGATCTTGGTTTTCAGCAAGCTCACGTCCTCTCGTACAGAGGAAATGTTCAGAATCGCCAGTTTCATGCCCAGGCGATCTTCCAGAGCGCGTCGCTGCTGACGCTCCAGGAGGATGGCCAGCCGCTGTGCTCCGCTCACATGAGGGGAGGCGTTGAGGATCGACAGGTTGAGCTGCAAGGGCGGCTGGTAGGCAAATAGCGCGGCTACCGGGTGCAACAGCACCGCCTCCCGGGCGCTCAGGCCAGGTTGGGCCATGCTGGGCAGCGAGCCTTGCTCGACCAGAGAGTTGTCTTCACTGGCTACCGGAATCTCCGGGGTCCTTCGAGGAACCTCCATGAGGACCAGGGTCAGTTGCTGACCATTCGAACGCTCCGGATCCAGGGCGACCGTGGACTCCACAGAGGTCGTCAGTCCAAGGTTGACAGCAAACTCGATCTGCCCGTCATCGGCCCGGCTCAACTGCTCCTGAATCTGCAGGGCAGCGAGCAGGCCATCTGCCGGGAATCCGCCAAAGTTGCGGTCCTTCATCATCACACTGTTGATGAAGGCATTGGGGATCACGATGTTTGAGCGCTCAAAGGCATCATCCGTCTCAATCTGGACCTGTGAAAAAAGTGCGGGGTCGAACTGTCCCTTGAGGGTCACATACGACTTGGGCATGCCGGGGAGGTATTCAACCTGATCGAGCATGTGTCCGGTGGTCTGAGCCATCGCGGTCAAGGGGCCCAGCACCCAGGCGAGCATCCCGGAGAGAATCGGGATCCAAAAACGTCTCATTGCGGAAACTCTTTAAAAATTCAGCATGATTGCCAGTTGCATCGAAGCTTTATGCTTGGTCCTCTGTTCAGAAATGCAGAAAATGCGCCAGTCTCCCGGCAGAGCCCCCTTGCCAGCCTGCAAGTTCAGGATGGGTTTCCCCGGTGAATCTCGCGGAACCCTTTCCTGCCAACGGCGTAACTTTTCGGGATTTTGAGAACTCCGCCGCCGTGTCAGGTTCCGTCTGGCTGAACCGGGAAAAATCCGTTACGATTTTTTGAATTTATGGCAATGCCCGAGCGATTTCAATGACGGAACGACACTCCCAGGTTATCGAAGAATACCTGCTGACCCTCTACCAGACCGAACATTCGGAAGAAGGCCTGAAGGCGGTGGCTCTGGCAGAGCGGCTCAAGGTCAGCCCTCCCACGGTCCACTCCACGCTCTCTCGCATGCAGCGAGATGGCCTGATCGAGTCCGGGGCCTCCAAGGTCTGGAAGCTCACTCGTCAGGGTCGCTCTTTTGCCGAAGACATCGCCTACCGCCACAACCTGGCGGAGTACTTCCTCTGCCACACCCTGGGCATCCCCTGGTACGAAGTTCACAAGCACGCGCATCAGTTGGAACATGCGATGACCCCGCTGGTGGTGCAGAAGCTGGCAGAATTTCTGGGACGTCCGGAGTTCTGTCCGCATGGCACCCCAATGCCTGGGAACTCCCTGCCTCAGAACGCCTACCTGCTGGTGGAGGCCGAGGTCGGGGCGCACGTTGAGATCACCATGATCTCTGAAAGTCTGGAAGACTCGGAAGAACTCCTCAAGGTCTTGCATCGAGACCACATTACCCCCGGAGAGGTGCATCAGGTCTCTGCACGCGAGGAGGTCATGTCCACCTTGACGCTGGAGTCGCCGCACGGTCAAGTGCTTCTGCCCTTCCACATCGCAGAGCACATCACCGTGGTTCCGGTCCTTTAGCTCTCATGCCAAGACGCTCATGGCGCTGGAGCCTGCTGCTGTTGGCGCTGGTGATTCTCTTCGGCCTGCCCTTCGCGGCGCTGTTCGGGTTGGCTCTGGATGCGGAGCGTGAAGTCTGGTCGCACCTCTGGCAAACAGTCCTCCCCGGATATGTGATCAACTCGCTGCAGCTGACCTTGCTGGTGGGCGTGGGGACGTTGGTGCTCGGCGTGGGGAGTGGCTGGGTGATGGCGATGTACGACTTCCCCGGAAGGCCCTGGTTTGAGTGGTCCCTCCTGCTCCCGCTGGCCTATCCGGGCTACATTGTGGCGATGGTCTATGCCGAGTTGCTGGATTATGCCGGGCCGGTACAGTCGACCCTGCGCGGCTGGTTTGGCTGGCGCACCCCGCGGGACTACTGGTTTCCGGAGATCGCCTCGATTGAAGGCGCGGCGGTGGTCCTCACCCTGGTGCTCTACCCTTACGTCTATCTACTCTCTCGGACCGCGTTTCAGCAGCAGGCCGGGGTGCTGCTCGAGGCTAGCCGGATGCTGGGCTTCAACCGGCGTCGCAGCTTCTGGAACGTGGGGCTTCCCCTGGCGCGCCCGGCGATCATCGTTGGCGTTTCCCTAGTGCTGATGGAGACCCTGGCTGACTTTGGGACCGTGAAGATCCTCGCCGTCCAGACCTTCACCACCGGGATCTACCACACGTGGTTTGGAACCAGCAACCCAGCCGGAGCGGCGCAGCTGGCTCTCTCGCTGCTGGGGTTTGTGGTCTTGCTGGTTGCTGTGGAACGCCACTCCCGCAAGCTCCAGCAGAGCCAGTCACGCAACATTATCGCCCGTCCCTATCCTCGAAAACGCCCGGAACCGCTCAAACAGGGTCTGGCCCTTTTGGCCTGTGGAGGCCCCCTGTTCCTTGGCTTCCTGCTCCCCAGCGCATTGCTGATCGGGTGGACCTGGCAAGCCTGGGCTTCGATGAGGCTCGGTGAATTTGGAGAGGACGTGCTGCACAGCCTCACGCTGTCTGCCGGCGCCGCAGTGCTGGCGATCGTGCTGGGGGTGTTCCTCAACTACGGCATCCGCCTGAACCCTCGACCCATCCTGCGCTGGGTGCTTCGGCTGGTGAGCCTTGGCTACGCGATCCCCGGACCCGTGATCGCACTGGGGGTGCTCATTCCGTTTGCCTGGATGGACCGGACGTGGCTCAATCCACTGCTACTGCGTTGGGAGTGGGAGTTGACCTACCTGCTGAGCGGGACGGTCCTCATCCTGCTCTTTGCCTACCTGGTCCGTTTCCTGTCGCTGGCATTCGGAACCATCGAGGCCGGGCTGAGTCATGTGACCTCGGGGATGGATGAAGCCAGCCGGATGCTCGGGAGGAACCAGTGGCAGACGCTGCGGGAGATTCATGTCCCGCTCCTGCGCCGGAGCGTCTTCACCGCAGGACTGCTGGTCTTTGTGGACGTGATGAAGGAGCTGCCGGCGACCTTGATGCTCCGTCCGTTCAACTTTGGCACGCTGGCAACCCGAGCCTTCAGCTATGCGGCGGAAGAGCGGCTGCAGCAGGCCTCGCTGTGGTGTCTGACCATCGTCCTCTTCGGCCTGGTGCCGCTGATCCTGACCCACTTCAAGATGCAGCCAACCCGCCGAGATCTCCAGGAATCCTCATCACACCGGCTGATGCCCATTGCCCAGACTTCCCAAACCGGAACATGATTCGCAGTGACTCCCTCCGCAAGGCGTACCACACCTTAGAAGCCGTACGGAATGTCAGCTTCGAGGTCCAGGACCACGAATTCATCGCCATCCTCGGGCCGTCCGGATGTGGCAAATCCACCCTGCTTCGGCTGATTGCCGGGCTGGAGCAGCCGGACTCCGGGACCTTGCAACTGCACGGGAAGGACATCTCCAGCCCACGGCATTTTCTGGCTCCGGAGCATCGACGTTTCGGGATGGTCTTCCAAGACTTTGCCCTGTTTCCACACATGAGCGTGGCGGCCAATGTGGCTTACGGGGTCAATGGCTCCCGATCCGAGAAGCAAGCCCGGGTCCGGGAGTTGCTGGAGTTGGTGGGGTTGCCTCACCTTGCCGAGAAGATGCCGCATGCAATCAGCGGAGGTGAGCAACAGCGCATTGCCGTGGCCCGGGCGCTGGCTCCGCGTCCCCAGTTGATCCTGATGGATGAGCCCTTCAGCAACCTGGACTATCAACTGCGGGTGCAACTCCGGCGAGATATCCGGCGCATTCTCAAGCAAGAAGGCGTGGCGGCCATTCTGGTCACCCACGACCAGACGGAGGCAATCACCTTCTCCGACCGGGTCTTCCTGATGCAATCCGGAACTCTGGTCCAGACCGGAAACCCGGAAGAGGTCTACCGTTTCCCGCGCACGCTCTGGGCCGCTGGGTTCGTAGGAGAGGCGAACTTCCTGCCAGTCCAGAAAGCCGGCGATCAGCTAGAGACAGCGCTAGGGGCAACTCCTCGGATCTCAACAGGCACACCAAAGACCCTGATGGTCCGTCCCGAAGAAATCCGCCTCGAACCGCCGGATTCCGCTGGAGTGGTGGGGGTGGTACAAGATGTGGAATTCAGCGGTCCGGTGAAGGTGCTGGAGGTGGAGCTTCCGGGAGAGGTCCTCCTCAGCGTTCACGCCTCTCCGCAGAGCCAGTGGAGCGTGGGCGACTCTTTGTCCGTCATCGCAGAACGTACGGTGATGTACGATTCGGAGGGGCGGCTTCTGGAGGCTTCCTGACCGCTCTCGATGCCCGTTCTCCCTTGCCTCTCGACCCTCCATCTTTTAAGGTGCTTCTCGAATCCACGCCTGCGGAACATGGGTTTCAAACACATTCTCGCCAACTTCACCTTTACTTTAAGCCTTCAGGAGTAAAACGATGAATCCTTGGTTGATGCTTCCCTTGTTCTTGATTGGGTGGGGCGTCTTTGCCCTGCAGATGACCATCAAGTTTGGAGCCGTTCGGCGGATGGCTCCGGAGGCCCGGACGGATCGTCCTGGTGAGCGGTTCAAGCAACTGCTTAGCATCGGAGTGGGACAAAAGAAGTTTTTGGACCGGGCTCGAGAGCGCAAGGTGGGGATTCTGCACGCGCTGATCTTCTGGGGGGCCCTCCTGATTGGAGTCCGGGAGTTCGCGCTCATGGGCGAAGGGTTTGTGGAAGGGTTTCAGGAGCTTCTGCCGCTTCTGGGATCGGAACATCTGGGCGGGTACGTCTACATTCTCCTCTACAACGTGGCCGAGGTCGTGGTGCTGATTGGAGTGCTCATCATGCTCTGGCGTCGCGTGGCGTCTCCCAAGCCGGAACGGCTCTCCTTGAACTGGGAGGGCATCTACGTGTTGCTGTACATCGGGGCGATCATGCTCACGGACCTGCTCTTTGATGCCGGGCGGTTCAACTTGATCACGCAGTGGGGGCACGAACTGCACTACTACCACAGCCCAATCTACGGAACCGAAATGCAGTGGGCCCCCTTTGCCGCGCTGCTTTCCGCCGGGCTGCTCCCTCTGGGAGAGACCGCAAACGCCTTCTTCTATCAGTTCGGCTTCTGGGCACATGTGGTCACGATGATGGTCTTTGTGAATGTCCTGGTGAACACCAAGCAGTTTCACGAGATCACGGCCCTGCCCAACGTCTACTTTGCCTCTCTGGAGAAGCCGCACGCACCCATCAAGCTCATTGATCTGGAAGACGAGAAGGCCTGGGAGGAGGAGCGCATTGGGGTGACCCGGTTCGAGCAATTGACCTGGAAGCAGGGCTTTGACCTCTACTCCTGCACCGAGTGTGGGCGGTGTTATGACATCTGTCCGACCTATGTGACCGGGAAGCCCCTGACCATGAAGTGGGTCAATCAGTCGCTGCTGCAGCACCTGCGTGAAGAGGAAGGGACTCTGTATCGCACCGGAACCACCAGCGGCAACAAGGAGTTGGTGGGAGACGTGATCGCCCCAGAGACGCTCTGGGCCTGCACCACCTGCCGTGCCTGTGAGGATGCCTGCCCGGTGGCGATTGAGCACGTCCCACGCATGATCGCCATGCGTCAGGGCGAGACGATGATGAAGGAGGCCTATCCTCCGGAACTCAACAAGACCTTCAAGGGACTGGAGCGTAACTTCAACCCGTGGGGCGTGGGCTTTGACCAGCGCGCCGACTGGGCGCAGGAGGACTCCATTCCGCTGATGGCCGAGCAGAAGCCGGAAGAGGTGGACGTGCTGATGTGGGTGGGGTGCGCCGGAGCCTTTGACAACCGAAACCAGAAGATCGCTCGCGCCACAGCAAAGCTGCTCAAGAAGGCCGGGGTACGCTTTGCCATCCTCGGGAGCGAGGAGAAGTGTACGGGCGACCTCGCCCGACGTTCCGGTAACGAGATGCTCTACCAGATGCTTGCCGGAGAGAACGTGGAGACGCTCCAGAACTACAACATCCAGAAGGTCGTCACCGCCTGCCCGCACTGCCTCAACTCCATCAAGCAGGAGTATCCGCAGCTGGGCGGAAGGTTTGAGGTCTACCACCACACCCAGTTCATCGAGAAGCTGGCCGAGGAGGGCAAGCTGACGCTCAAGCCGGTGGTCGAAGAGCCCGTCACCTATCACGACCCCTGCTACCTCGGACGCTACAACAACGAGTATCAGGCCCCCCGAAAGCTCCTCACCCGGGTTTCCAAAAAAGCTCCGGTCGAGATGAAGCGCAGCGGCCACGAGAGCTTCTGCTGCGGAGCCGGAGGTGCCCGGATGTGGATGGAGGAAACGATCGGAACCCGGGTCAACCAGGAGCGGGTCCGTCAGGCTGAGGAGACCGGCGCTCGGACCGTGGCGACCGGCTGTCCGTTCTGCATGACGATGATCAGCGACGGGATCGTGGCGAACAATCGCGGGGAGGAGATGCAGGCCAAGGACGTGGCCGAACTGGTTCTTGAAGCGACGGAGGCCTGATGTCATCTGAAGTGTCTCAGGAATTTTGTGCACGGATCACCCACGAGCTTCGGGAACCTCTTGCCGGCACGGCACCTTCGACCCGGAATCTGGTCTTTATCACCTGGCCGAAGCGTCTCTGGGAACGCGACGCCCTGACTTCCGGGGGTGGCTTTCCAAACTCCCTCGCCGAGGACATGCACCTCTGGAGCGCCCAGGTCGGGAAGGTCACCATCCGCCTGATCACCAACGGGGCTGTGTCCAGCGAGTTTTGCGAGGTCCTCATCTTCCCGGAGAATGTCCGCTATACGCAGGTCCTCCCATCAGCCCTGTCCGCCCTCCTCTCGGCTCACTTTTCCAGTGAGCCGATTCGGTCCCAGGAGCCCATTCTGAAGCCCCAGGTGATGGTCTGCACGCATGGAAAGTACGACAAGTGCTGCGCCAAGTTTGGTGGAGAGGTGGTCCGGACCCTGCGACTGCTCAACGAAAAGCACGGGGGGCCTCTGGACATCTGGGAAAGCTCCCACCTGGGGGGACACCGCTTCGCCGGGACCCTGCTGAGCTTTCCCCAAGGGCGCGCCTACGGTTACCTGCGCCCCGAGCAGATGGAGGACTGGCTGGAGGATACGCTGTCCGGAAGGGTCTACGGACCCGGCCTGCGGGGGTCTCTTTGGCTGGAAGGAATCGAGCAGGTGGCGGAAGCTTTTGCTCACCAGATCCGCGCTGAGCAACAGTGGAACCTGACGCCACAGGTGGAACACATCGAAGAGATTTCCGCGCAGGAGCGCAAGGTCTCGCTCTCCTTGAGCACCGATTCCTCGACCTCCTCTTCCCCGGCAGGCATTCTGGAACTGGTGTTGCATCTCACAGAGTTTGTTGGGCCTAAAGGGTGTGATGCCTTGGAGGCTCCGGAATCCCGCATGCGATGGACCCTCACCGATTCCTCTTGGTCTTTCGGATGATTCGTTTACTCCCCACTGGAGCAGGTTGATGGCAGATGAAGATTTGGATGCATTGGCAGATGAAGTTGCTGACGACGCCGACGGAGACGCAGAAGCCGATCTGGAATCGTTAGTTTCCGAGTCTGCAGAAGGCGTCGCGTCCGAAGGCGCAGGAGACCTCAGCTCCCTCGTCTCCGATGGCGGAAGCGAGGAGGAGGATGTGGACTCCATGCTGGCCTCTGCGGATGACAGCCTGGTTCCGGCCTCTGGCTCTGGTGCCGCAGAGATCAGCTCCGATGGCGGAGTGGACCTGAGTTTCCTGCTTGAGATGCCGCTCACGGTGACCTTTGAGGTCGGGCGAGCAAAGATGAACATCAGCGACCTGCTCTCACTCGGTCAAGGCTCTGTGCTGGAGCTACACCGTCTCGTTGGAGAGGATCTGGACATGTTTGTCAACGGCAAGCTGGTCGCTCGCGGAGAAGTCGTGGTCATCAACGAAAAATTTGGAGCACGCCTCACGGAAGTCATCCCCCCCGCAGAGCGAGTCAAGCGCCTCGGAGGCATGGACCACATCTGACCCCCTCTGCATGGACTGGTTGCGAAGCGCCTACTCCTTTGAGCTTCCTCCGGAACTGATCGCTCAGCACCCCGCTGCCCAACGCGATCACTCCCGCCTGATGCGGCTTCCCCGAATCCAGGGGAGCGGACAGCATCATCACTTTCACGAACTTCCCCAACTGCTCCCGCAACGCTGTGCGCTGGTGTTCAACAACACCCGCGTGGTCCCGGCACGCTTGCTGGGGAGGCGCTCTACAGGTGCCCGGATCGAGGCGTTGCTCTTGGAAGAGCACGCTCCAGGAATCTGGCAGGCGCTGGTCCGCAAGGCCGGGCGCATCAAGCCTGGGGAGGAGCTGCACTTTGGCTTGGATCAGCTCCTGGCGGTGGCTCGCGAGCGTCTGGAGGATGGTTCCTGGCTCTTGCAGTTTGACGACCCGGAGACGTTCTCGGACCGTTTGGAGGCGGTCGGTTTGCCTCCGCTCCCTCCATACATCGAACGCAGGCAGGCGGTGGACTCCCAGCACTCACAGGATCGCGAGCGCTACCAGACCGTCTACGCCTCACAACCCGGAGCGGTAGCTGCTCCCACAGCAGGGCTGCACTTCACTCCGGAGCTGCTGGGGACGTTGAAGGAGCAAGGACACGAGTTGCTGGAGGTGACACTGCATGTGGGTCGTGGGACCTTCGCCTCGGTCGAGGTGGAGGATGTGCGTGAGCATCAGATGCATGCCGAGCACTACGAGGTGCAACCAGAAGTCTGGAGGCGGCTTCAAGAGCTGAAGCAGCAGGGGGTCCCGGTGCTTGCCGTGGGGACAACCTCGGTCCGCGTTCTGGAGACGGTGGCCGCACAGGCCAAGCCGCAGTGGAGTGGCTGGACAGAGATCTTTATTTATCCCCCATACCGTTTCCGGATAGTCGATCACCTGCTGACCAACTTTCACCTTCCGGAGTCCACGCTGCTGATGCTGGTCTCTGCGCTGTGTGGCCGGGAACGTCTGATGAACGCTTACGCAGAGGCCGTCCGGGAGCACTACCGTTTCTTCAGCTACGGCGACAGCATGCTGATCCTGTGAAGCCGGAAACGCTCTCCTTCCCAGACCAGGTCTCCAGACTCCTCCTCCAGCAGGCTGAGCACCTGAAAACGCGGTGTGTCAGCAAGCAGAATGTCCGGCCAGCGTGCTGACGCGGTGAAGCAGCGCTCCTGAGCATCCATGCGGATCTGGGCAAGTTCCAGAGGAACGGACTCCGTGGTGTTCAGCTCCAGACTCCGGTGCTTCCAGTCGATGCGCACAGCGCGAACCGGAGTCAACTCCGTCCTCAGGTAGCAACGATCCCAGCGGTTCTCAGTCCAATACTCCACAAAGTACAGCCCGGTCTCCGGCTCGAACCGGAGGTTCTCTTCAAACAGGCCCCGGACCTTGCCCAACACCGGACGCCCTCGTAGCGACCAGCGCTGCTGCGAGTCCACATCAAGGAAGGCGTAGTGAAAGCTTAGCGCCTGCTCAACGGCAAGAGGCGAGTTGGAGTCCATCCGGAGCATGGGGGTGGGAAAGTACATTCCGGGAGGAAGTTCCAGGGGGAGCAGCTGGTTCAGGACAAACTCCCGGACCACCTCAGAGAGAACACCGGCTTCGTGCAGGATCTGAAAGTCATGGGGAACCAGCGGGTGAAGGTAGCGTTGCTGGTGGAGAAACAGGAGGAGCACCTCTCGGGTGCGCAACTCTGCGAGCAGTCCGGACCAGACGTCAGAGGGCGGCACGCAGGCGGCCTTCTTGCTCGTGGGCTCGGCGGACGTGATGGATCAGGCTCTCGTATCCGCAGTCGTCTGCGGCCTCGTACTCCAAGTTGAAGTGGGCATAAACCATCTCCGAGATGCGGCGCATCTGCTCGCTGATGCTGCTTGACCACTCCACGGCGTTTCCGTCAATGCTCTGGTAGTTCGCACGTTCCAGGATCAGAACCACCGAGTAGGCTCGGCGTCCGTGCGGCGTGTCGATCTCCACAATCCCGGCGTTTCCGTTGACCCCCTTGACAAACCCGGTCTTGTCCCACAGCTTGACCTGATCATTTTCTGCATAGCAGGTCCCGTCCTTGAGCCGGTCGTTGACCCGATGGTCGCTCCCCATCCCCAGGTAGTCGAGCATCTTGCGAGAGGCTGCGCGGTTCTCCAGCTCGCTGAATCCGGGGCCCAGGCCTCTCCCAGACCAGATCCGGACAAACAGTTGGTTGAGGTCTCCGGCAGAGACCTGGTTGCGGTAGGTGCGTCCTCCCTGAGGGATGTATTCCACCAGACGAAGTTCTCGGTACATGCGGACCTCATCCAGCAGCGCCTGCACCGCGTTTGGACCTCCTAGCCGCTTGAGGACCGCGTTGGTGCTGTAGTTGCTGCTCAGGCGGATCATGTTCTCGAGATGCTTCTCGTTGCTGGCCGAGTGCTCGATCTGCCCACGGTAGAGCTTCATCATGTATGCCTGCAGAATCGGCACCTTGATCATGCTCGCCGCCTTGACGTGACGCCGGGGACGAATGGACACCAGCAACTCTCCGGAGTGGAGGTCTTGCACAACCATAAAAAGCTGGTCCTCGCGGGAAATCGCTCCACGCTGGTAGGCCTCCTCCATGTAGTCCTGAACTCCTGCCTCCAGCATGGATGTGTGCTGCTTGAGCTCCACGTCCTGCAGCACTTTGGGAAGCCGACGCGGGTCGTAGAGAAACAGGCTCTCGGTGCGAATCCAGACCGACTCCTTGCGGTTGGGTTCGCGGACCTGAGTCCAGCCGGAGCCTCTTCGCTCTCCAAGGACCACGTGCGTGCCTTCTGCCAGCTCTCCTCGCACGGGATGCTCCTCTCCGGGGCCGTAATACGCGAGAGTGACCCCAGGTCGGGTCACCGCATAACGCTTCTCCTCGGCCATGCTCTGCGCCAGCTCCTCTCGTGGGTCTGGCTCCGAGCGAGGCAAAGGCGCAGCCGTGCGCTCGGGAATCTTCAGAAAATGCTTGATGGTCCACCCCTCGTCTCCCTCCTCGGTCCGGACACGAATCCACTCTCCCTCTTCCAGGTTGGAGTAGAACAGTGAGGTATTTTCACGGACAGTGGCAAGAACCAACCCGGAGAGCCCAGGCATGTTGCGGATGTTCAGCGAGGTCGCGTTCACCTGAGCCCCATGGCGCCAGATCATGATCGTGGGCTGAGCCACGATGGTGGATCCGGTTCCAATCAGGACGATTCCGAGAAGCAGATGAAAGAGTTGCTTTCCGAGGAGGGAGATCGCTCGCATGAGAGAAGTTTGTGTGGAAACAGACTCCGGAGTGGTGAAGCCGAAAGAGTCACGCTCTCCTCCTTCAGGAAGCGGCGTGATGTTTCAACATAACACAGCCCTACGGGAAAAATGAACTCCAGATTTTCTCAAGAGAGGGGCCGAGAGGCTAACGCAGGAGGCCAAGGAGGACTTGGCAAAAAGATGGAGAGGGGGAGGCTGGGAAAGCCTCCGAGAGCATTCAGCGGGCTTTGTTCTTCTGAGCCAGGTGAGTGAGGAAAACAATGCCGGGGCAGATCATCAGCCCAAAAACCATGATGCCAAAAACAAGCGTCCAGCTCAGTGCCATTCAAGCTCCAATTTCAAGAGGTCCGGGAAACAGAGGTCAACCCTCCGAAAACAGTCCACAACGCTAACACGTTTCCTGAGCAGTCGCAAACCTTCAGCGACGCATGGCCACCACAAAGGCGCCTTCAAAGCGCTTGTCCTTCTGAGAGAGCAGATCCTTCAGGCGCTCGGCCTCCCCACGAGAGGTGAACCCTCCGGCTCGGACCTTGAAGTAGAGGATCTTCTGATCTGCACGCTCGGCCTTGAAGTAGACATCGTTGGCATAGGCCTGGTTCAGGTGGTTCTTCACACGGTTGGCTGTGTCCAGATCCGGGAAGAGCCCCAGCGAGACCAGGAAGCCCTCCTTGATCTCCTTGCGGTAGGCTCGCCCTGCCATCCGGTTCTCGCGGTTGATGCGATCGATCAGCGCGCCGGCGACCTCTTCCCCAAGTGGGCTGGTGGAGAGAATCTCCGTCATCGGAGCGGACTCCTGAATCCGATCCACACGGGTGTTGTAGCCAAAACGCTTGAGGAGGTACTTGTAGTCGTCCACGCACTCCTGGTGAACACAGTTGCCAACTTGAACGTAATACACCCGCTTCGGTGGAGGCGGAGGTGCGGGCTTCGGTGGAGGCGGAGGTGTCATTTCCACCGGCTCCGGTTCCGGCTCCGCCATGACCGGCTCCGGCATCAGCACGGGAGGCGGCTCCTCCATCACGATCTCTTCCGGCTCGGTGCTGGGGCTTTGGATGAAGTACAGGATGGCTACCGTGATCACCCCGAGCAGCAGACCGGTTGCGCTGGCAATGATGGCCGGGATGAGCAAGGCCTTCTTGTTCCCGGAAGACTTCTTTTTTTCCGGCTTGGGCATGGGCTTGACCGCAGCGGCTGCAGCGGCAGCACCGGCGGCTGCCGCTCCAGCTGCAGCGGCTGCTTCCGGAGGGTCTGCATCCTCCATCTCGTCCATTTCATCCTCCGGAGGCTCCTCTGCCTTGGGAGCAGGGGGGGCCTCTTCCGGAGCATCATCCTGAACTTCCAGATCGTCGATGGTCGAGAGGTCTTCGAAGAAGGAGTCGAGTTCACTGTCTCCGTCGTCGTCGCCTTCTCCTTCCATGAAGCTGTCGAGTTGGTCTCCGAAGTCATCTCCGAAATCGTCCAACCCGTCAAGACCATCCATTTCTTCGTCTGCCATTGCCTAGCCTTGTGTGTTTTGCTCCAGTCCGGGATGTCCCGGTTGCTTTCCCCGGTTTGCCTCAATCGGGGGAGGTGTTTATGAGCGTTCGAGGTTCATTGAATGGATCAGGTAAAGCCCCTGCAGGGTCAAGTCATCCTCCCGGAGTACTCCGGGCAGTGAGGATTCCAACTTGACGGCCAGTCCGCCGGTTGCCACCGCAACGACGTGCTGCTCCCCCTGAGCCTTGAGTTCGCGCTCCAAGCGGCGAATCAGGGACTCGATCATTCCGCTGTATCCGTAGAACAGTCCGGACTTCACTGCCTCAATGGTGTTCTTTCCGATCAGGCGACGCGGCTCTTCAATCTCCACCTGATACAGTTGAGCGGCCCGGGAGAACAAGGCTTCTGCCGAAATGCTCAGCCCCGGACAGATGATTCCTCCCTGAAAGACCCCGCTGGAAGAGACTACATCCAGCGTCGTTGCCGTCCCAAAATCAATGATCACCAACGCTGCACGGTGCGTGTGGTATGCGGCCACCGCGTTGACCAGGCGATCGTGCCCCACAGACTCCGGATTGTCGGTGTTGACCCGAATCCCCAACTCCAGTTCGTGGCTGACAACGATGGGGCGTACCCCGATGAGCTGCTCCACCAGGCCGGAAAAGACCCGGGAAAGCTTGGGCACCACGGAGCTGAGCACGGCCGACTGAATGGAGTCCGGCTTGAACCGAGATGCGAAAAGCATACCCTGTACCAGAACCAGGTACTCATCCAGGCTGAGTTCCGGGTTGGAGTGCAGCCTCCAGCTGTGCAACAGTTTGCCGTTCTCGAAGATTCCCATCACCACGTTGGTGTTGCCCACATCCAGAGCGAGCACGCGACGGACCGCTGTCATTCCCAAACATCTCCTGAAGCATGAATCTGTTCCGCTCCCTGCGCATTCAAGATTCGCAGAAAGCCTTCCTCCGTCAAACCAAGGACTCTTCCGGAACTGACCTGGCCGCCCTGTTCGAAGTGGATGTCTCGCCCGAGCATCCCGGAGCGTCTTAGCCACTCCTCTTCCAGAAAGGCCTTCCCCTGGGTGCTCAGGTCGGAGGAGATCCGGTTCAACTCGCTTAGAATCTCTTGAAACAGGTCCTCTTTCAAGATTTCTCTGGAAGCATGCTCCTGCAGCGTGGTCACCTTGTCCTGCAATTCCACAGGAAATTCCGAAACCCGCCCCTGGCAATTCAGCCCGATCCCAGCGATCAGCACCGTCCCGGAAGGACGAACTCCAGGGACCGCCTCGATCAAAATCCCGCAGACCTTGCGGCGGTTCAGCAGAATGTCATTGGGCCACTTCAGGCGGACCTCCGCGGAGCAGTGACGCTCGACCACGCGGGCGATCGCCACCCCGACCCACAGGGACCACGAAGGCGCCTGGAACGGCGGAGCCTCCACGTGCAACACCACGGAGAACGTCAGGTTCTTTCCATGCAGGGAGATGTATGTCCGTCCCATCCGTCCGCGTCCCTGAGTCTGCCGCTCCGTGCGCACCACCTGCCCGTGGCGCAGTAGCAGCTCCGGATGCTCCTTGAGGTACGTGTTGGTCGAGCCAACCTCCTCCAGGTGAATCACTGCGGGGGGGCCTGCGCTCATCAGCTCACCTCAGGTGAAATTCATGCACGACTAGGCTGTCCTCCTTCACCAGCCCGCTCTCATCCCGATCCACGGAGACGATCGCCCGAACATCGGACGTCACGTTGCCTACTCCCGCCTTGAGACGCACCTCGTACCAGAAGCTCTCGGCGATGAAGTAGTCATCCGGACGCCCTGTGGAAACCAATCCGCTGACTTTTGAGGCGATCTCGGATCGGGTCAACGGTGTCCCGGAAGCTTTAAGTGCTTCTGCCATGCGCTCTCTGCTCTGAAAAAACTCTGCACCAGAGTCGTCTCTCCATTCACTGGGAAAGTAACCCAGGTAATCGGTGCTGTCCTGGTCAAACTGGCTGAGAAACTGCTCTATCTCCGGCTGCAAGGCCAGGTTGACATTGATCCTCGCAGGAACCTCCCGAGGATCTTGTCCCGCCCCAAGCGCGTCTCCCACAGGGTAGGTGGTGAAGTTTTCCTCCCAGAACTCCAAGGGAGGCATCCGGTCTCCGGGAAGCTGAAGGAGCAACACCTCCCTCAGGCTTTCGAGAAACCCGTTCTTGACCGGATAGGACAGGTTGGGGTCGGCAAGGCCCACCTCATTTCCGGAAGCTCCGGGGAATTGAGACTGAAACGGGACGTCACCTTGATCAATCCAGTCGATGATCCTTGCCTGAATGCTCATCGCGTCCGCCTCTGCGAGAGCGGAGTTCTCTGCGTCATAACGGGTGACGATGTTGATGAACTGATTGTTCAGCCGAGCCGCAACCCGGTCTTCTTTTTCAAGGGTTCTGTTTGGGGTTTGCGCGCGGTTGAGGTTGTAGAGGTGGTCGATCGGCCGGATGTAAGGCGTATAGAACATCACACTCGAGAAGCTCTCATAAAAGTCCGGGAGTGCATATTGAACCAACTCCTCCGGGATGACCGTCAATTCGGGTGGGTTCAGGAAGGAGACCTTGGGAGCTTCCTCAGGATTCAGGGACAGCCCGGTTCCGTCTTGCACTCCCTGAGCAAACTGGAGCAAGGGCGTGATCTGCTCAAAAAACTCGACCTCGCTCATTTTTCTATCCTGCCCTCCCTGGAGCCCAATCAGGACGGCCTTAAAGAGGGACTTGACGGCATTCCGAGACTGAAAAGAGGCCTGCGCATTCTGCAGGGCTCGGACTTCAAGGGTAGTCTCGAAGGAGAACTCGGTGAGGAAGATGGCGATGAGGGTCAGGACTGCCAGCGTGATCAGCAGGGCCACTCCGGACCGCCGAGGACGACTGGGGGCAGGAGAGGAGTTCACGCAGCTCAAAGGGTGAGGTTCCGGGAACAAGGGGCAGCCTCGCTCCCGGAAGGTTCAGGGCTCGCTGGTCTCAGCGGCCGGAGCGTGATGGTTCAGGAGCACCCACTGGTGGCACCACAGGAAGCACACTTGAGGCACGAGCCGTTTCGGACCATGGTGAACTGACCGCAGGTGGTGCAGGGTTCGCCCTCATAGCCCTTGAGCCGGGCTTCCTGAACCAGGTCGGATTGAGAACGCTCTGCAGCCTGCCAACCGCCTCCTTCAGGGCTGGCGTAGGACAGTTCACTTCCCGACGCCTTTTCCAGCAAGGCGATATTGACACCGTAGTCCTCTCCGAAGGCATAGACGGAGTCGTCATCTTCCTCCTTGAGGAACTCTTCCGCCTCCTGAGAACTCAGGGTTCGCTCGGAGACCACCTGCTCGTCCTCAAACTCAGGCTCTGGCTGAGAGCGATGCACTTCACTGGTCGCCAAGTCGTCGGAGGAGACGTGGGCCAGGTCGTTGCGTCCAAGGTAGCTGACCGCCAGTTCGCGGAAGATATAGTCGATGATGGACGTGCTCATCTTGATCGAGTTGTTCCCGTGGACGATGCCGTTGGGCTCGAAGCGAGTGAACACGAAGGCATCGACGAACTCCTCCAGCGGAACCCCATGCTGCAGCCCCAAGGAGATGGCAATGGCAAAGCAGTTCATCAGGCTCCGGAACGCTGCCCCCTCCTTGTGCATGTCGACAAAGATCTCTCCCAGTGTCCCGTCGTCATACTCGCCGGTGCGCAGGTAGAGCTTGTGCCCGCCGATGGAGGCTTTCTGCGTGTACCCCTTGCGACGCTGAGGCAGGCGGCGTCGCTTGGCCAGGTAGCGGTGAATGATCTTCTCCGCTACCCGGACCTCGCGAGCCATGGAATCCGCCGTTACTTCATCCTCTTCATCAGCCCAGACCTCTTCTGCGGCACTTGTGTTGAGCGGTTGGCTCAGCTTCGAGCCGTCACGATAAAGTGCGTTGCACTTGAGCCCCAGCTTCCAGGACATCATGTAGGCGTCCTTGATGTCGATCACGTCCGCGTGGCTGGGGAGGTTGATCGTCTTGGAGATCGACCCGGAGATGAAGGGCTGTGCGGCAGCCATCATGCGGATGTGCGCCTCCGGAGCAATGTAGCGCTGCCCCTTCTTGCCGCACCTGTTGGCGCAGTCGAAGATAGCGTAGTGCTCCGGCTTGAGGTGAGGAGCGCCTTCGATGGTCATCGTCCCACAGATGGCATCGTTGGCCGCCTCGATCTCCTTCTCGGTGAAGCCGAGATGTTTGAGGATGCTGAACTGGTAGTCACTGAGCTGATCTTCGTTGAGCCCCAGCCCCTGCTTGCAGAAGGTGTCTCCAAGCGTCCAGCGGTTGAAGACAAAGGAGATGTCGAACGCGGTCGGCAGCTGCGCCTCGATGGCGGAGATGACCTCCTCCGTAAAGCCCTTGGACTTCAGGGAATCCACGTTGATGCACGGGGTGCCTTTCAGGCTTCCCCGCCCCTTGACGTAGTGGACGATGTCCTGAATTTCTGTCTCTTCGTAGCCGAGTTTGCGCAAGGCTGGCGGGATGGACTGGTTGATGATTTTGAAGTATCCTCCACCGGCAAGTTTCTTGAACTTGACCAAGGCAAAGTCCGGCTCGATTCCGGTGGTGTCACAATCCATCAGCAGCCCGATGGTTCCCGTTGGAGCGATCACGGTCACCTGGGCATTCCGGAAGCCGTGCTTCTCGCCCAGCTTGAGGGCCTGGTCTGCAGCCTCTTGCGCGGCCTTGAGCAAGGAGGTCGGGCAGTGCTGGCTGTCGATGCCCATGGGCTTCATCGTCAAGCCTTCGTACTCACTGTCGGCAGCACGGTAGGCGGCATGCCGGTGATTGCGCAGCACCTGAAGCATCGACTCACGGTTGCGCTCGTAGCCTGGGAACGGGCCCAGCTCCTTGGCCATCTCGGCAGAGGTGGCATAGGCGGTCATGTGCATGAGGGCGGTGATGGCACCGCAGATGGCCAGCGCCTGAGGAGAATCGTAGGGAATTCCGTTGACCATCAGGTAGGTCCCCAGGTTCGCATAACCGAGCCCGAGCGTCCGGAACTCGTAGGAGAGTTCCGCAATCCGGCGGCTGGGGAACTGAGCCATCAGCACGCTGGTTTCCAAGACAACTGTCCACAGGCGCACCCCGTGTCGGAAGCGCTGAATGTCCAGCTCTCCGGAGTCCGGGTCTCGAAACTGGAGCAGGTTCAGTGACGCCAGATTGCAGGCCGTGTCGTCAAGGAACATGTACTCGCTGCACGGGTTGGAGGCTCGAATCGGGCCATCCGTCGGGCAGGTGTGCCACTCGTTGATGGTGGTGTCGAATTGCAGTCCCGGATCGGCCGAAGCCCAGGCGGCGTAGGCGATCTGCTCCCAGAGCTCGCGAGCCTTGAGCGTTTTGGACGGCTTGGGGGCGCGAGCTGCCGCTGCTGCCCGGACCTGCTCGGTTCGCCAGTACAGGTTCCAGTCGGTGTCGTCTTCCACCGCCTGCATAAATTCATTGCTCAGGCGGATGGAGTTGTTGGCGTTCTGGCCGGCGACGCTGCTGTAGGCCTCGGAGTTCCAGTCAGTATCGTACTCGTCGAACTCCACTCCGGTGTAGCCTTGCTTGGCCAAGTGGATGATCCGCTCCACATAGTTGAAGGGGACCTGAGCGACACGTGCTTTCTTGACAACCTTGCGCAGGTCCAGGTTTTTTCTGAGATCGTAGCGGGTCTCCTCGTCATTCCAGCCGTGAATGGCCTCAAAGAGGTCGTTAAGGACTTCCCGGATCTTCTTGGAGCCAGCGACCAGGGCGGCCACCTTCTGCTCCTCACGAACCTTCCAGTTGATGAAGCGCTCAATGTCCGGATGGTCAACATCGAGGCAGACCATCTTGGCGGCACGACGCGTGGTGCCTCCAGACTTGATGGAGCCAGCAGCGGTATCGCCAATCTTGAGGAAGGACATCAGTCCGCTGGAGACACCACCTCCGGAGAGGGGCTCTCCATCTCCACGCAGGTTGGAGAAGTTGGAGCCGGTTCCGGAGCCATACTTGAAGAGCCGCGCTTCGCGGGTCCACAAGTCCATGATTCCTCCTTCGCGGACCAAGTCGTCCTCGACCGACTGGATGAAGCAGGCGTGCGGCTGCGGGTGCGTGTAGGCATCTTCGGAGCGGGTCAGCTTTCCGGAGTCTGGATCGACAAAGTAGTGACCCTGCGCCGGTCCGGAGAGTCCGTAGGCCCAGCTCAGTCCGGTGTTGAACCACTGCGGAGAGTTGGGAGCGACCATCTGGTGAGCCAGCATGTAGCACAATTCATCATAGAATGCGCGAGCGTCATCCTCCGAGTCAAAGTAGCCATGCTTGAACGCCCAGTAGGTCCAGCATCCGGACAGTCGATGGAACACCTCGCGGGCATCGGTTTCCGAAACCTCTCGCTCGTCTTCACCAAGCTTGGCCTGCTTGTTCTGGTCGGGGACGGACGACTGCAGCCACTCGGGAACGCCCTTCTCACGGGCTGACTTGCGATGACGGGGAATGCCGGCCTTGCGGAAATACTTCTGGGCCATGATGTCGGTGGCCACCTGAGACCACGATTCCGGCACGACGACCTGATCCCACTTGGAGACGACCGATCCGTCCGTGTTTCGGATGACCGACTCTCGCTGTTCAAACTGGATGTCCTGATACGGATCTTGACCTTCCTTGGTAAAGATTCGCGTAATTTTCATTGAGCTTCTCTAAACGAAGGTTGATGGATATACTGCTGCTCTTCAGGCAGCGAGTTGATGTCACAAAACCACCCGGCATCCATGCCCGATGCTTTGATCTGTATGCTTCCGTACGGGGTGTGAGGTGCGAGGGGAGTGGACGGGCTGAAGGCCTGCCCTGGTCCCTTGCGCTCTGAAGACGAACGAATCACATTAGTGGAAGACCGACCCGAAAGCAAATCAAACATTTTTGAATGAATTGAGCTACTTAAGAATTTATGGTTGATTTCATTGGGTGAAAAAAACACCGGCTCCTCCAACTCTACCCGGCTCCGCACACTCTACCTGCACATCCCGTTCTGCCGGAGGATCTGCCCCTTCTGTGCCTTCGCCGTCCGTAAGGAAAATCCTCTGCGTCACCAGGAGTACCTGAGCGCGATTCTGGATGAGGCCCGACTCCGGAAGCAGGAAACCGCACAGGCCCTCGAACCCTTGGACTCCATCTACTTTGGGGGAGGCACTCCGTCTCGGCTGAGCGTCGCAGAGTTGAGCCAACTCCTGGAGGGACTCCACTCGATCTTCGCCATCGCTCCGGAGGTGGAGATCGCCTTTGAGGTCAACCCGGAAGATCTCACCGACGCCTACAGCGTCGCCCTGAGGCAACTGGGAGTCAACCGAGTCAGCCTGGGGGGCCAGAGCTTCAACGACACCACGCTGAAGACTCTGGGACGCCAGCACACAGGCACTCAGCTGAAACAGGCGCTGACGTCGCTGAAGACAGCAGGGATCCGCAACTGGAACCTGGACCTGATTTTTGGTGTCCCCGGGCAGACTCTGGAGGCGTTTGCCTCGGACCTGGAGGCCGCCTTGAGCTTTGCTCCGCCACATCTCTCACTCTACGGACTTGAGGTCCACGAGGGGACCCCGTTCGCTCGCAGGCCGGAGGTTCTTGGCTGGGAGGAGGCACACAGCGAACTCTTTGCCTCCCAGTACCTTCACGCGATTGAGCAGCTCAGCCAAAGCGCCTTGAGGCAGTACGAAGTCTCCAATTTCGCAGCTCCCGGATGGGAAGGGCGTCAGAACCTGAGGGTCTGGGATGGAGAAGGGTATCTGGGATTGGGCGTTGGAGCGCACTCCTTTTGGGCACGGCGACGCTGGGGCAACGTTCGCTCACTCCATGCTTACCAGAAAAGGCTCCGGGAAGGCAAGGCTCCGGAAGCATTTTTTGAGGAACTCAGCCCCACCCAGTTGGCCAATGAGGTGCTGATGCTCCAGCTGCGGCGTCCCTCCGGGCTGAATCTGCAACGCTGGGCCGAGGCGTTCTCCGTGGAGGAGGGCTTGGCTGAGGGGCTCAAATGGCTAGAGCGCTGGAAGGCTTCCGGGTGGGCTCGCGAGGGAACTGTCGGACAGCTGGCACTGACTCCAGAAGGCCTGCTCCGGGCAGACGCGATCACGGCAGTGTTGCTTCAGGAGGAGCCAACGCCTGCTGAGTAGGGGCTTGATTTCCAAGAGGAGGACGAGCGCCGGAGCGCTTGCGGATCAGGTTGAACGGCTCTGCAGAGAAGCTTCCGGGAAGGCGGATCAGGCGGTTTGGGTTGATGCGATCGACGCGCTTCCCACCCAAAAGCTCCAGATGTTCTGAAGAAAGCCGTACGGTCTCCCCGGAAAACGGCAGCAGCTCCAGCTCGTCTCCGGAGGCAATCGGGTTCTGCGTCTGGATCAGCAGCCCTCGCTCTGGAGAGGCTTCCAAAACGGTTCCGGCAAACTCCCACTCCTTCCAGCCTTGGTCTTCCCGATTTCCCGGATAGACGCTCTCCGGACCTGCCGGAGCGTTCAGCGACCCGTCGGTGTAGCCTCGGTGAGGGAGCTTCTCCAACTCCAGACTCCACCGTTCCAGATGCCTCGCCCAGTCTTCCGGAGGCAGACGCTTGAGGCCATTCAACGCCTGCCGATAAGCGCGGGTGGTGCTGGCGACATAGAGCGGACTCTTCATTCGCCCCTCCACCTTCAGGCTGTCAATTCCGGGAGCCTGAGCAGTCCCCACAACCTGAGGCAGCAACTGAAGCCCGCGCAGGTCCTTGGAGCTGAACAGGGTGGCCACACCTTCCAGGCCATCCCGGAAGTCTTCCCCACGGCTCAGCTGGTACTCGAAACGGCAGCTCTGAATGCATCCGCCCCGGTTGCTGTCTCGCCCTGCCGTGTAGTTGGAGATGGTGCAGTTTCCGGAGAAGGCCATGCACATCGCTCCGTGGATGAAGAGCTCCACCTCCACCCCTGCCTCCGAGCGAATACGGCGGGCCTCCTGGATCGAGACCTCCCGTCCGAGGACGATACGGTCCACTCCAAGCGACTGCCAAAGTCGAGCTCCGGAAGCCGTCAGGCAGGAGGCCTGAGTGGAGAGATGGACAGGGATTGACGAGTGCTCCTGAACGGTGGTGATCACTCCGAGGTCGGAGACAATCACCCCATCAACGTTCAGTTCCTGCAGAAGCTGCACGTACTCCGGAAGCTGCTCCAGTTCCTGGTCATGGAGAAAGGCGTTCAGCGTGATGTAAAGCTTTGCGTGATGCTGATGAGCAAACCGGAGGGCCTCCTGCAACTCGAAGTCGGTCAGGTTGTCTGAGCCACCGCGCAGACCAAACTGAGGGCCAGCGGCATAGACGGCATCCGCTCCATAGAGGATGGCGGTTTTGAGCTTCTCAAGATTTCCGGCCGGTGCAAGCAGCTCTGGCCAGACGAGTTCAGGGGAGGTTTCCGAGGTCATGATGCACGCGGGCACGGGCATTTCCCAAGAAGCGCGGGCCGACCTGTTCGATCACGGCTGCGGCCAGCGAGGAGGCAATTCGACCGCTCTCCAGAGGCGTGTGTCCGTGAGTCATTCCGTAGAGGTAGCCTGCGGCAAACGCGTCTCCGGCGCCGGTGGTGTCTTCCACCCGAACCTTCATCGGGTCGATGTAGAAGGTGTCCCCTTTCGTCCGGACCAAGGCTCCGTTGGCTCCCAACGTCATGACCACGGTCTCCGTTCTTGCAGAGAGCAGGTCCAGAGCGTCCTGAGAGTGAGAGGTCTCTGTCAGCAAGAAGGCCTCCTCCTGATTGGCAAAGACGAGGTCCACCTGCTCCAAAAGCTCCTGAAAGTCCAGCTGGTGTCGATTGACGCAGAAAGGATCGGAGAGGCTGAGGGCGATCCGGATGCTGTTGTTTCGGGCCTCCTGCAGAGCGAAGCGGACGGCCTCCTTCTGGGGCTCCGTATCCCACAGGTAGCCGGTCACGTAGAGCACCTGAGAGCGCTTCAGCGCGTCCAGGTCGAGGTCTTCCGGGCTCAGTTCCTGGCACATCCCGAGGTAGGTGTTCATCGTCCTTGAAGCATCTTCCGTCACCAGAATCAGGCTGCTCCCGGTGATTCCCTCTCCGGTGCCCATGCAGGCTTCCACACCCTGATCTTCCAGCTTCTCCCGGTAGATCCGGCCGTGCTCGTCGCGCCCGATCTTCCCAGTGAACGCTGCCCTTCCACCAAGCTGCGCGATACCGATCATGGTGTTGGCCCCGGAACCTCCGGCAGCAAACTCGACCGGATGCTTCTCGGCCGCGAGCGCCATCAGCAGGGTCTGCTGCTGCTCCAACGGCACCAGGTACATGCGGTTTTTTTCGAGCTTTCGCTCCTGAAGGAAGTCGTCCGGAACCTGAGAGAGCAGGTCGATCAGCGGGTTGCAGATGCCATAAACGTCAAGCGGCTCCATCGATTAGCTGGCCTTGATGTGAGGCTCCGTGGATTCAGAGCGGACCATCTTCGGAGCAGCCTGTCCCTGGACCACCTCTTCGCTGATGACGCATTCACTGATCTCCGGGTCGGAAGGGACGTCGTACATCAGGTCCAGCATGATGCGCTCCATGATCGAGCGCAGCCCGCGAGCCCCGGTCTTGCGCTTGATGGCCTCCTGAGCCACGGCCTTGACTGCGCCCTTGGTGAAGGAGAGCTTGACGTTCTCCAAGTCCATCAGCTTCTGGTACTGACGCACCAACGCATTTTTAGGTTCCACCAGGATCTCCACCAGGTGCTCGACCTCCAGGTCATGGAGGGTTGCCACGACGGGGAGGCGACCGATGAACTCCGGGATGAGACCATACTTGAGCAGGTCTTCCGGTTCCAGTTGAGCGAGGATGCTCTTGCTCTCCACCTTCTTGCTGCGCAGGTCGCTGTTGAAGCCAATCCCCTGGTGTCCGGTGCGACGCTGGATGATGGTGTCAAGCCCGACGAAGGCTCCGCCGCAGATGAAGAGGATGTTGGAGGTGTCGAGTTGGACGCACTCCTGCTGCGGATGCTTGCGTCCGCCTTGGGGAGGGATGTTTGCGACCGTTCCTTCGATGATCTTCAGCAGCGCCTGCTGAACACCTTCCCCGGAGACATCGCGGGTGATGGAGGGGTTCTCGGACTTTCGGGTGATCTTGTCGATCTCGTCGATGTAGATGATGCCCTGTTCGGCACGTTCCGTGTCGTAGTCGGCAGCCTGGAGCAGCTTGAGGACGATGTTCTCCACGTCCTCTCCAACGTATCCGGCTTCCGTGAGCGTGGTTGCATCGGCCATCGCGAAGGGGACGTTGAGGATGCGCGCCAGAGTCTGAGCGAGGAGGGTCTTTCCGGTTCCGGTGGGTCCCACAAGCAGGATGTTGCTCTTTTGCAACTCCACGTCCCCATCCCGGAGGTTCGCCCGCACCCGCTTGTAGTGGTTGTGCACCGCGACCGAGAGCACCCGCTTGGCCGCGTCTTGGCCAATTACGTAGTTGTCCAGAATCTGCTTGATCTCGGCTGGTTTGAGGAGTTCCTGCTGCAGGTCTTCAGCCTGCTCCTTCTGCCACTCCTCGGCCATGATGTCGTTGCAGAGGTCAATGCACTCATCACAGATGTACACCGTGGGACCTGCAATGATCTTCTTCACCTCGTCCTGGGTTTTTCCACAGAACGAGCAACGCAACGGTGACTCTTTAGACTGGCTCATCGTCCCCCATCTTCCGGTAGTGTGGCTCAGGTGACTGCATGCAGTTTGCGGTCGTGCATGACAGAATCGACGATGCCGTAGTCCTTGGCTTCATCGCTCGAGAAGTAGAAATCTCGCAGAGTGTCTTCCGCGATGCGCTCTACAGGCTGCCCCGTGTGCTTGGACAAAACCCCGTTGAGCGTGTCGGTGAGGCGCAGGATCTCCCGGGCCTGAATGTCGATGTCCTCAGCCTGTCCGGAGAATCCGCCGCTCAGTTGGTGAATCATGATCCTGGAGTGAGGAAGTGCATATCGCTTGCCTTTCGCTCCCGCAGCCAGCAAAACCGCCCCCATGCTCGCGGCCTGCCCAATGCAGATGGTCTGAATCTTGGGCTTGAGGTACTGCATGGTGTCGTAGATCGCCATGCCTGCCGTCACATACCCACCGGGACAGTTGAGGTAGAGGGCGATATCGCTCTCCGGGTCCTCTGCCTCCAGAAACAGCAACTGTGCGATGATCACGTTGGCGACGTTGTCGTCGATCGGAGTCCCGAGGAAGATGATGCGATCCTTGAGCAGCCGAGAATAGATGTCATAGGCACGTTCACCTCGGTTGTTCTGCTCCACAACCATCGGAATCAGAGCCATGATGCCTCTTCTGATGAAAGGTTGAAGGATGGATTATCCGTGATTGTGGTCATGGTCATGAGCGTGATTGTGGTCATGGACCTCCTCTGAGGTGGAAATCGGCTCCCCCAACACCCGTGCAGTGACACGATCGAGCACCTGAGCCTCGTAGTTTCGCTGCCGGATATTCTCGTAGATGCTCTTGCCAAGCGGGCTCTCGATGAGCTGCTTTGGGTCCAGGCCAAACATCTGCGCCGTGTTCATGAACTCGGAGATGACCTGATTGGAATCCACCGTCACCTTCTCTTCAAGGTTGATGGTGTCCAGGATGTAGAGCCTCCGGATGGACTGAAGTCGCTGCTGCTCGATTTCTGCAGCCTTCTGAGCTCTCTCTTCTTCAGAAAGCTCTTCCTGCTTCGCCAACTCCTCGGCAACCTGCTCGCGTACCTGCAGCTGAGGGCTCTCCGGCAGCTCAAAGCTTCCGTACATCTGCTGCAGCTGATCGTCGATCTGCTCCTGATAAGCCCGCCGGACCTCAAGGGTCCGACGATGCGTGATGTCCTCTCGAATGGTGGTCTGAAACTGATCCGGTTCATTCAGGCCAAAGGTGTCCCGGATAAACTCATCATCCAGTTCAGGCAACTCCATGCGGCCGAGCTGGTTGAGTTCCAGGGAAACCTGGGCGGTCTTGCCGGCATGATCCGGATAGTTCTCGGGGAGGGTGATCTCATCGGGCTTTGTCTCTGCGACCTTCATGCCCAGCAGGCGCGGGACAAAGAGTTCCTGAAACAGGTTGACGGGCTCTCCTTCCGGTTTTTCGGAACTCAGCCGAATCGCCATGCTGTCCTCTTCCAGAATCTCCCCATCAATGGAAATGGAGTAGCGGAAGCTGGCCTGATCCCCCATCTCGGCAACCGCGTCTTCCGGCTTTTCACGGTATTGGGCGTGGCCCTCGCGGATCTGGAGCAGCGCGTCTTCCACATCCTGGTCGCTGACGGCTGCCGGCTCCTGGACCTCAACTTTGAGCTTCGTGTAGTCCGGAGGCTCCAGTTTGGGGCGCACCTCAAACTCCAGCACGGCCTTCAGGGGCTCCTTGCGGTCGAAATCCAACTCCTTGATGGCCACCTGAGAGGCCGGAATGATTTGATGTTCCTGGACGATCTGGTTGACGTAGCGTGGGATGACGCGCTCTTGGGCCTCTACCGCCATGTACTCCTTGAAGCGCCTGTCCAGCCAGCCTTTGGGAAACTTTCCGGGGCGAAACCCCTTCATTCGGGTCCGGCGCAACTGGTTGTACACGGAGTTGTAGCTGGACTTGATGTCTTCAAGAGGGATTTCAAGTTGGACGGAGCGCTTGAAGTTTCCAAGCTCGTTGAGGGTGATTTGCATGGAAGAGGTCACGAGGAACTGGTGATCAAAAGCGGCAAAGACCGGAAGCTTCTTGCGGTGCTTGCAACGATGTTGGTAAGGAAAGCACGTTAGAGTTTGGCCTAAAAAGCACAAGTCTTTTCAGGGAGAGACGATGCTGGGACAATCCGGGAGCTTTTCACGGTGTGGGACGCTGTCCAAGCTGCTCCAGTGCAGGGATCGAGGCATTCTCCGGGTGGGGGTAGATGCGGGCTGATTCCTGGAACTCCCGGAGCGCCTCTTCGCGGCGTCCACCCAGAAATGCGACAAAGCCCTTGAGGTAGTGGAAACGGGCCGTGCGCTCCTTGTCCAGGGTCTCGTCACGGAGCGGCTCTGCCTGCTTGAGCCAAGCCTCGATCCGGGGCAGCGCCTGCTGGGCACGATGCTGCATCAAGACTTCGATCATTCCGGTCAGGCTGAAGTAGTTGCTCTCGGCCAGCGGCACCAGCGCCTGGATTTTTTGCTGAAGCTCTGGACCACCGCCCAGCAGCGCGTATCCGAGGAAGTCCCCATACTGATGGAGGAGCTTGTTTCGCCGAAAACGCTCCCAGCGGTCCGAAGGCACCTCCTGCAGCAGCCTGCGAAAGAAGGCTTCTGCTTCCGGACGAAAGACCAACTGCAAGGCATCCGGGCCTCCTCCACGGAGCACCTCCTTGAAGAACCCGTAGTGCCGCACGCCCTGCCCGTGCGGAAACTGATCGGAGTCGACGGTGTAGAACAGAGGGCGATTGCTGCTCTCTACAAACTTCCGGAGTGTCTCCTGCTTGAGGCGTCGCGAGCTGCGTGCCGGGAAGAGCCGGTTGGCGTACACCAGCCCTTGCAGGCTGATCAACTCCACATCCGGACGCCGCTGCTCCACCTGCCAATAGTAACCCAGTGGCCCAGTCTCCGAGTCGCCATACACAAAGAGCGCCGCGTCGGGAGGAAGCAGCTCAAACAGCAAGGCGGCGTGCTGCTCTGCAAACGTGTCGGAGGCCCGGGAGTTGTGAGGCAGGTTCTGGACTATTAACAGTGCGGCCATGGCGCAGCCCAGCACCCACGTTCCTGCCTCCTGAAACCGCGGCTGCTCCCCGTAGATCCGGGCAAACTCGTCAAGCCCCCATCCCAGCCACAGCCCAAGGAGCCCGTAGCAAATCAGCGAGTAGGGGCGAAACACCGCAATGTTGAGGAAGTCGAAGTCGAAGCCAAGCAAGACCAGCAGAACCAGGCTGTTGCTCAGGAACACCACCGCTCCGGAAGCAATGACCCCCCAGCGCCGCTGACCCAGCGCCAGAGCTCCTCCCCAGAAGGCCAGCAGGAACCCGAGCGGTGTGAGCTGCCAGAAGGTTTCGGAGGCAAACCACTGCAGGAACTCCCAGCGGTCCCACCACCCGGCGCTTGGGCTGATGTCCACCCCAGAGTACCCTTGGCGGCTGAAGTAGTACCAGAAGGCCCGCCAGCCTTCGATGGGGCCATAGAAGCTGATCAGGGGATTCTGTTGGGAGCGCCAGACCATCCAGGCGTAGGGCAGCGCCGCGCTCAGCAGAGAGCACGCCAGCAACTCCGGGAGACGGCGCAGCGCCACACGCCACGCCGGCAGCGCAAGGACAACCAGCCCGGGAAAGGCGAGGGCCATCAGCGGGTAGTGGTTGGCCAGGCTGAGCCCGTAGGCCACGGCAGCACCCCACCACCAGCGCCGCGTGTCCGGCTGCTGCAGCGCCTTGAGGATCAGCAGGTAGGTCACAAAGAACAGCAGCGCGTTGAGCGTGTAGACCTCGGCGATGATGGCCTGGGACCAGAAATGCTCCGAGGCACCGAACGCCCAGGCTCCGGCCAGCGCCGATCCACAGGAGATGCCCAGCACCCGGGCGCATCCGTAGAGGCTCCCACAAGCCAGCGCCCCCAGCACCGCACTGGACAGGTGTCCGCGAAACGCTCCGGTTCCGAACGGCAGCTGCATGAACAGGTGACTGATTCCGGTAAACAGCGGATATCCCGGGGGGTGCGCAATCCCAAGGTGCTCGGCGGCCATCAGGAACAGTCCGTCATCCTCCAGCACAACTGTCCGCGGCAGCGTGAGGACGTAGAGAGCGAGCGGCCCGGTGATCGAGAGGATCAGCGCCAGCGTGGAGGTCCAGCGAACTGAAGAGAGGGGAGGCGGCAACCGGAAGGTCATGTCACGTTCCGATTTTAGAGGCGGAGGCTATGTGGAGGCGGGACGTTGGCCCAACGCTTCGATGATGTGAAACTCTGCCTCTGTCACCGGCTGAATCGAGAGGCGCTGTCCCTTGCGGAGCAGCAGCATGTCCTCCAGCCCCGGGGCTTCACGCAGTTCTGCCAAGGGAACAGGCCGGGAAAATTCGGCCTCAAAACGCACATCCACGAGGAACCAGCGCGGATTTTCCGGAGTACTCTTCGGGTCGAAGTACTTGCTCTCCGGATCCCAACTGGTGGCGTCGGGGTAGGGTTCACTGGCGATGGTCGCTGTGCCGGCCACTCCGGGGTTGATGTTGCTGTGATAGAAGAGGACCCGGTCCCCCACACGCATTTGGTCCTTCATGAAGTTCCGGGCCTGGTAGTTGCGAACACCATCCCACGGCTCCGTCTGGTTGGGGCACTCCCGCAGGTCTTGCAGAGAGAAGACGTTGGGTTCGGACTTCATCAACCAGTACTGCATCACCAACAGAAGCGAAGGAAGGAGGGGAGAGACCCGGGGCCGCGGACCCGGGTCGTGAGGTCAGACCTCGGCGTTTTCCGGACGCAGCGGGCGGAGCAGCTTTCCGGCTTGCCACATCTCCTGAGCGTCGATCTCCGCCAGCTCCTTCTCCAGCTGAACGCGGTAATCGGAGCGGGAGTTCGATTCAATGGAGAGCCGAGCCTCGTTCCCGCTGATGACGCTCTGATAGCACTCTTCCACCACCGGCTTGATGGCCTTGTAGAAGCGCGGTGCCCAGTCCAACGCCCCTCGCTGTGCGGTGGTCGAGCAGTTGGCGTACATCCAGTCCATGCCCTTCTCCGAGACCAGGGGGTAGAGGCTCTGCAGGGCCTCTTCAATGGTCTCGTTGTAGGCCTCGGAGGGAGAGTGCCCGTGCTCCCGGAGGACCTCGTACTGTGCCAGAAACGCGCCCTGCAGCATGCCCATCAGCACGCAGCGCTCTCCGGTGAGGTCGCTGTGCACCTCTCGCTCGAAGGTCGTCTCAAACAGGTGTCCGGAGCCAATGGCAAACGCCGTGGCGATACAGCGGTCCCGCGCAGTCCCGGTGGAGTCCTGGTGGATGGCAAAGGAGGAGTTGATCCCGCGACCGGCGAGGAAGTGCGTGCGGACGGTCAGTCCGGAGCCTTTCGGGGCCACCAGGATCACGTCGATGTCCTCGGGAGGAATGATCTTCGTATCCTGGTGAAAGACGATCCCGAAACCATGTGAAAAGTAGAGGGCCGCTCCGGGTTTGAGGTTCGCTTTCACGGTCGGCCACATCTGAATCTGTCCGGCATCGGAGAGCAGGAACTGCAGGATGTCGGCTTTTTGTACCGCTTCCTCGATCTCAAAGAGGTTCTCGCCCTCAACCCAGCCGTCGGCCTTCGCCTTCTCCCAGCTGCCCCCCTTGCGCAGCCCGAGGATCACGTTGAACCCCTGGTCCCGCATGTTCAGCCCCTGACCGCGTCCTTGAGGACCGTAGCCCAGAATGGTGGTCGTCTGATTGCTCAGGATTTCCTTGCAACGCTCGATCGGGTAGTCTGAGCGCTCAATGATGGTTTCCTTGATCCCGTTGATTTCGATCTCTTTCATTCAAACTCCAATGGTTTGCAGTGTCTGTCGGTCAGGTGTAAAACTTTTGAAATATAAGGGGCTGGGAAGAAATGTCAATCAAATCGGAGAAATTCATGGAGCTTTCGGCACGTTTCCGGGAGATGGAACTTTATGTCAAAACGTTGCAGGACCGCATCTGCCAGGCGCTGGAGCAGGAGGACACGCAGTGTTTCCACGAGGACCTCTGGGAGCGTCCTGAAGGCGGAGGCGGGCGAACCCGGGTGCTGGAGGGGAGCTTCTTTGAGAAGGGCGGTGTCAACATCTCCGTGGTGCACGGTGAGATGAGCGAGGCCGTGGCGCGTCAACTGAACACCCCGCAAGCTCCGTTTGCCGCATGTGGGATCTCCCTCGTGGTTCACCCCCGCTCTCCCCGAGTGCCGACGGTGCACATGAACGTCCGCACCTTTGAGACCGAATCCGGAGCCTGCTGGTTCGGAGGCGGGGTGGACCTCACTCCGTACTACCCTCACCCGGAGGACTTCCAGGCATTCCACCAGACGCTTCATCAGGCCTGTGAGGCCGCGATTCCGGGATCCTATGCAGAGTACAAGCGCTGGTGCGACGAATACTTCACCGTGGCACATCGTGGAGAAATGCGCGGGGTGGGCGGGGTCTTCTTCGACTACCTCGACGGCAACGATCCACGCCACGCCGACCTGGTGCGGAGGGTCGGCGACGCCTTCCTGGAGGCCTACCTGCCCATTGTGCAGAGGCGTCGGGAGGAGCCGTTCACAGAGGCAGACAAGCAGTTTCAGTTGATCCGCCGGGGGCGCTACGTCGAGTTCAACCTGGTCTATGATCGCGGAACGCTTTTTGGCCTCAAGACCAACGGCCGGATCGAGTCGATCCTCATGTCGCTTCCTCCGGAGGTCCACTTCCGCTACGACTGGCATCCGGACCCGGGATCTCCTCACGAGCAGATGCAGCGCTACTACCAGCCGCAGGAGTGGCTGAACGGCATGGCATGAGCCTGAAGGCCTGGGGGCTCCTGCTGATCCTGTCCGGAATCTGGGGCGGTTCGTTCTTCTTCAACGCGATCTCTCTCCGCGAGTTGCCGGTGCTGAGCACGGTATTCTGCCGGGTCGCCTTGGCGGCAGGCTTTCTGCTGCTGATCCTGAAACTCCGGGGCTTGCGTCTGGACTGGCAGCGTTATGGGGCCACCTACCTGGTGCTCGGCCTGCTCAACAACGTGCTCCCGTTCAGCCTGATTGTCTTTGGACAGCAGTCAATCAGCAGCGGGTTGGCCTCCATCCTCAACGCAGCCACTCCGTTCTCCGGCATCGTGATCGCCCACTTCGCTCTCCCGGATGAGCGCATGACGCTCCGCAAGGTTGTGGGCGTGCTGATCGGGCTCTCCGGAGTGGCCTGGATGATTGGCCTCAGCGCGCTGCAGGAGATTGGTGACCACCTCTGGGCAGAGGTCGCAGTCTTTGGGGCCACCGTGTGCTATGGCATGGCCGGGAGCTTCAGCAAGCTGCGCCTCGAGGGAGTTCCTGCCCTGCAGTCGGCAACCGGGATGCTCTGCGCCTCGACGGTGTGGCTGCTCCTCCCCACCTACTTCCTTGACGGCCTTCCGGAGGCGATGCCTTCGGAGACGGTCTGGGGAGCCTTGCTGGGGCTGTCTCTGCTCAGCACCGGCTACGCCTATCTGCTGTTTTTCCGCATCCTGGAACTTGCCGGGCCAACCAACCTGCTGCTGGTCACCCTGCTGGTTCCGGTCAGCGCCAACCTGCTGGGAGTCGCCCTGCTGGGAGAATCCCTGTCCTCGGAGAAGGCCTCCGGGATGGTTTTGCTGGCGCTGGGCCTGATGATTCTGGACGGGAGACTCTGGCAGGCCTGGCGACAGCGAGCCCCTTCCTGAGCTCAGAGGAGGGCTTGGGCATCAAACTTGCGAAGAGGCTCATGAACCCTGGTCCATTCCTGAGACTCTTGAGAAGGTTGTTGCCATGTGGAACACTCTTGTAGACAAAATGCTGGAAGGCTTCCTGCTGATGCTGGAACACTTTGGACTCGCCCGGAGGCTACAGTCCGAAGGCTTCGATCCTACCTCGGAGCACCTCCCGGAAACCCTCTGGCCTGAAGGCTGAACCCATTCCCCGCGCCCTGATGAAATTTACGCTCACTGACCGAAGAAACCTCGGAGATTCCGGTCTCCGGGTCTCGCCCCTGTGCCTGGGCACCATGATGTTCGGAGGCGCTACCGACGCTACCGAGTCCCGGAAGATCATTGACCATGCCTTCGAGCAGGGTTGCAACTTCATCGACACCGCAGACGTCTACAACCTCGGAGAGTCGGAGAAGATTGTCGGCGAGGCGATCGCCTCAAACCGGGACCGCTGGGTGCTGGCGAGCAAGGTGGGCAACGCGATGGGAGACGATGTCCATCAGCGCGGACACAACCGCAAGTGGATGATGAAGGCGCTGGACGACAGCCTGAAGCGCCTGGATACCGACTATCTGGACATCTGGTATCTGCACTATCCGGATGACTTCACCCGGCTTGAGGAGGTGGTGGAGACGCTGGGGCTGGTGATGTCCTCCGGCAAGGTGCTGCACTGGGGCGTCTCGAACTACAGGGGGTGGCAGATCGCAGAGTTCGTTCGTCTGGCAGAGCAGGCGGGAGTGCCACGTCCCAGCATCTGTCAGCCCTACTACAACGCGTTGAATCGCATGCCGGAGGTCGAAGTGCTCCCGGCGTGTGCACGCTACGGGTTGGGGGTCGCGCCGTACTCCCCAATCGCCCGGGGCATTCTGACCGGAAAGTATCAGGCGGGAAAGGCTCCGGATCCTTCCACCCGTGCCGGACGCAAGGACACGCGGATGATGGAGACCGAATTCCGGGAAGAGTCGATGAAGATTGCCGAGACGCTAGGGCAGCACGCTCAGGCGAAGGGCATGCCCCTGCTCGCCTTTGCTCTGCTCTGGCTGCTGAACAACCAGATTGTGACCAGCCCAATCGCAGGTCCGCGGACCTTTGAGCAGTGGGTCGACTATGTGAACGCGATGAGCCACGAATTCACCCACGAGGACGAGGCTTTGCTCGACTCGCTGGTGTCCATCGGACATCCCTCCACACCAGGATACAACGACCCGCGCTACCCGATCACCGGACGCCCCTGCTACGTCTGAAGGCGCTGCAGGGCATGATGAGTGTCCAGCAGCATCTTCCGGGTGGAGCCCCAGTCGATGCAGGCGTCGGTGATCGAGACCCCGTACTTCATCTCCGGAGAGGCCTTCTGGTTGCCTCCCTCCAGGTTGCTCTCGATCATCACGCCGATGATGGACTGGTTTCCGTCATCGATCTGGTGAATCAGGTCACGCATCACCAGAGGCTGCTGATACGGATCCTTCCCGGAGTTCGCGTGGTTGCAGTCGATCATGATCCTTCCCGGAAGCCCGGCCTGTTCCAGCTGGGCTTCGGTCTCCTTCACAAAGACAGAGTTGAAGTTCGGACCGTTCTTGCCTCCACGCAAGACGATGTGTCCGTAGCGATTGCCCCGGGTCTGGATGACCGCCGTGTTGCCCTGTGGATCAATCCCCAGAAAGTGGTGGGGCTCCTGCGCCGCCTGCATGGCGTTGATCGCCACATCCAGGCTCCCGTCCGTTCCATTCTTGAACCCAATCGGCATCGACAACCCACTCGCCATCTCCCGGTGGGTCTGTGACTCGGTGGTCCGGGCTCCGATCGCACTCCAGGCGATCAGCTCCGCCAGGTACTGCGGGGTGATCGGATCCAGAGTCTCCGTAGCCGCGGGCACCCCCATCTCATTCACCTCCAGCAGGATCTGACGCGCCAGCCGGATGCCCTTCTCCATCTTGTGAGAACCGTCCAGGTCCGGATCGTTGATCAGCCCCTTCCAGCCCACCGTGGTCCGGGGCTTCTCAAAGTACACGCGCATCACCAACAGCATGGAGTCCGAGACCTCTTCGGCCAACCCCTTGAGTCGCTGGGCATAGTCGAGGGCAATCTGGGGGTCGTGAATCGAGCAAGGCCCGACCACCACCAGCATCCGGCGGTCCGTCCGGTCAAGAATCCTCTGCACCGCCTGACGCCCTTCGAGAACGGTCCGGTTGGCTGCTTCGGTCATCGGCAGCCGCTCCTTCAGGACGCTGGGAGGAGTGAGCGGCGTGGTGGCGATGACGTTCAGGTCGTTCGTGTTCTGCATGGTTCGGATGATGGGAATGACCTCGCGAGGCCAAGGTTTGGGGTGATTTCAACTCCGGAGAGGATAGTTTTTCCCAGGCCTTCAGTCAAGCAGGAGCTCAGCGCTGCAGCGTGGGCAAGGGCGCGCTGTCTCTTCATGAGGCGAGCGCTCGTGTGAAGGCAGGGGGCTCTCCGGGCCACAAGCTCCCAGGTCAGGAGAGCGCGACCCGGAGTGAGGTGTCTGGATGGAAGAAACTCAGGTGCTCTGCAGCGACCTTCAGGCTCAGTTGATCCTCGGCGCGCAGCGAAGAGTATCCGGACCTCCGGACGATCCCGGTGGCCGTCCCGAAGTCCACGGTGATGTAGGCATCGGCCCCGGCATTCTCCACCATGACCACGTTCAGGCGAACCCCTTGCGGATCGTCGGGGTCGGTCAGGAGGAAGTGTTCCGGGCGGATGCCTGCAATGACCGGCTTCCCGGCCAGCGCCTGCAAGGGCTCCGAGAAGACCGGCAGCGGGAGGCTGAGGCGCTCTCCAAACTGGAGGACGCCTTCCGGGAGGATGTGTCCCGGGATCAGGTTCATGGGAGGAGATCCGATGAAGTCGGCGACGAAGGTGTTGACCGGACGCTCGTAGATCTCTCGGGGCGGACCGATTTGCTGAATGACGCCCTCGTGCAGGAGCACGATCTGGCTGGCCAGCGTCATCGCTTCGATCTGGTCGTGGGTCACGTAGACGATCGACGTCCCGGTCTGCTGGTGCAGGCGCTTGATCTCGGCGCGCATCTCGACCCGGAGCTTCGCGTCCAGGTTGGAGAGCGGCTCGTCAAACAGAAACAGGTGTGGTTCACGGACCAGCGCACGGCCCATGGCGACGCGCTGTCGTTGACCTCCGGAGAGTTGGCTGGGCAGGCGATCCAGCAAAGGCTCCAACTGAAGCATCTGGGCCACGGCCTGCGTACGCTGTCGCAGCTCCTCGCCGGGCAGCTTGCGGATCTTCATCCCGAAGCCGATGTTCTCGGCAACGCTCATTGTCGGATAGAGCGCATAGGACTGAAACACCATGGCGATGTCCCGGTCTCTGGGGGGGACCTGAGTCACCTCCTTTCCGGCGATGAGGATCTCTCCACCAGAGGTCTCCTCCAGCCCGGCGATGCAGTTCAGCAACGTCGATTTCCCACATCCGGAAGGCCCCACCAGCACCAGAAACTCTCCGGCTTCCATGGCAACAGAGATGTCTTGTAGCACCTGCAGGTCGCCATAGGCCTTGCGCAGGTTGCGGATCTCAAGGGCAGGAGGCACGGATCGACGGGCTCAGGAAGGTGCCGGTCCAGTCGAGTCGCGAACCACCAACTCCACCGGCTCGGTCTGTTGCAGCGAGGCAGGGTCATCGCCCTCCAACAGCTTGAAGATCATCTCCGAAAGTGGACCACACGCTCTGCGCAGGGGAGAGCGGGTGACCGTCAACGAAGGCTCCAGCAGGGCGGACTGGAACGGCAGGTCATCATCATGGGCGATGAGGGAGAGCTGTTGAGGAATCGGGATTCCTTCGAGCTTGGCCACCTTCACCGCGCTGTAGGCAATCAGGCTGGAGGAGCACAGGAGCGCGGTGGGGCGTTTGGGACGCTCCAGCAGCTCTCCGGCGATGTTGATCGCACTCTGCGGTTGGTGGATGTCCAGATGCCGAAGAAATTCAGGGTTGGGAGAGAGGCCGCGCGCCTCCATTGCATCCGTGTAGCCCCGGAGTCGCTCCACCGCAAAGGCTGCCTGAAGCGGACCGTTCAGCAGGCCAATCTGCTGATGTCCAAGGTCCAGCAGCAGGGTGGTTGCCGAATACCCGATGCCGTAGTTGTCAATGTCGTAGTACGGATAGTCCGCCTCTCCTCCGGCGCGTCCATGAACAACGAAGGGGAACTTTCGTTCTCGAAGGAAGTCGATCCGCGGGTCGTTCTCCAGAGGCGCGTTGAGGATGAACCCATCTACGGTCTGCTTGTCAATCAGCCGCTGGTAGGGCTTGATCGGGTCTTGGCCTGTGGTCACATGCAAGATCAGGTCGATGTCCTTCTCGGCCAGCTTGGTGCTCAGGCCTCCCATCACCTCAAAGAAGCTCGGGTCAATCTGCCGGTTGGGAGGAGCCTTGATGACCATCGCCACAATCCCGGACTTCCCGGTGACGAGCTTGCGGGCAGATTGATTCGGGTGATACCCCAGCTCTTGTGCGGTTCTCTGGACCAACTCCCGGGTGTCTCGACCGACCTCCGGGAAGTCGTTCAGCGCGCGGCTGACTGTCGTTGTCGAGAGTCCCAGATGCTTGGCGATGTCTTTCAGCGTGGCCATACTTTATCTGCTGTTCCTGCAAACGTTTTGAAAAATCTGCGCTGCAGGGAAGCTTTGTATCTTTTATTTTATTTATATTCAACAGAAAATTGATTCTAAACGTTTTGACAAGACTGAAAAACGTGCTATCTTTCGTTGCGGATTTGAGAACCTTTGTGAAAGCCGGAGATGCCCCCCTGGTGGCGTGGTGCTGTCATTGACCCAATCTATCCTCGCTCCTTCCGGGGCTCCTCCGGAGATGGGGTTGGAGACCTGCCCGGGATTCTGGAGAAACTGGAGCATGTCGCCTCGCTTGGAGTAGGCGCGATCGGGCTCTTCAACCTTGCTCCAGCACCGATCACGGTAGAACTGAGCGCTCCGGGCTCTCCGGAGGGTCCAGCCCAGCATGTCGAACTCCAGGAGTCGACGGTCTCGCTGGGTCCCAACGGGTTCGTGTTTGTGCGACCCGCTTCTTTCATCACTGCGGTTCAGGTCTTGACCGGCCGCTGAATTGTCCTCAGGACGTCATCTCTCTCACAGAGGAGAAGTTGCCATGAAGAAACTCATCGGATGGTTTGCCGGCGCGGTGCTGCTGTGTGTGTCGGCCCTGCCCGTTGCGGCATTGGAAGAAGGAAAGATCCTGATCTGGACCGGAGCCAACCGGGATCAGGCTCAGTTGGAAAAGGTGGCTCAAAAGTTTTCCTCCGACCTGGGCATTCCGGTACAGGTCGAGGTGGTCGATCCGGACCTGCCGGACAAGTTTCAGAAAGCCGCAGCGACCGGAGATGGCCCGGACATCGTCCTCTGGGCGCACGATCGCTTTGGCGAGTGGGCTGCCGGAGGGCTGATCTCTCCGGTGACCCCCAGCACCGCGCTGCAGGCCGAGCAAATCAGCACCGCCTGGGACGCGGTGGCCTTCGGAGGCAAGCTCTGGGGCTACCCGGTTGCCGTCGAGGCCGTCGGGCTGGTCTACAACACCAAGCTGATCCAGTCCCCTCCCAAAAGCTTCGAGGAGCTCAAGAACCTGAAGCTCGCTCCCGGCGTGAAGCCCATCCTCTGGGACTACAACAACACCTACTTCACCATGCCGATGCTGATGGCCAACGGAGGCTTCGCCTTCCGCAAGGTCAATGGCGTGTACGATGGAGCGCAGACCGGAGTGAACAACGCCGGCTCGCTCGCTGGAGCCCGGGTGCTCAAGCAGCTCTTTGACGACGGCGTGCTGCCTCAGGGGGTGGACTATGGCGTGATGGACAGCGCGATGGCCAAGGGCGAGGTCGCCATGGTGATCAACGGCCCATGGTCCTGGGGGAACTATGAGAAGGCCGGGATCTCCATTGCCGTGGCTCCGATCCCCACTGTCTCCGGAAAGCCCTCTCCGCCGTTTTTGGGGGTGCAGGCGCTCGCGATCAACGCCGCCTCGCCGAACAAGGACCTCGCCGTGGAGCTTCTGGAGAACTACATCCTCTCCGATGACGGGCTTTCCACCTGGAACCTGAACGGTGGGCTGGGTGCCTTGACCGACAAGTCCTCCGGAGCGCAGCAGAGCGATCCGAAGATCACGGCCACGCTGAAGAACGCGGCCATTGGCATACCGATGCCCTCCAATCCGGAGATGGGCAAGTTCTGGTCGGCAATGGGCCCGGCTCTGGGGAACATCACCTCCGGAGCCGCCTCGGTGGACGCAGCGCTGAACGACGCGGCTGCTCGAATCCTGAGCAAGTGACCTCCCGGCAGGGGCCTCCGGTCTCTGCCTGATCCTCGGCGTTCATGTCTGCTGCCTCTGCTCCAGAGTCTGCTTCGCCTGACGTCAGGACCCTCGTGGCCCGGGCGCTGGTGGGAGCGATCTTCCTGACCATGCTCTACGGAGCCTGGCGGGTCTACTGGGTTGGGCAGGCGCTGTTTGGCGTCTGCCTGCTCGCCGCCTCGCTTGGCTTCCTCCTCATCTTCGGCTTCCGGCGCTTCTACTTTGCCCGCTTCATCTTTCCGGGCATCGCGACCTTGCTCCTGTTCGTGGCCTTTCCCATCCTCTACACGATCTACCTCGGCTTCACCAACTACGGCTCCTTCAACCTGCTGACCTTCAACCGGGTCACGGAGGTCCTGCTCTCAACGACCACCGTTGACGCCTCAACGGAGCGTCCCTTCACGCTGGTAGCCGACGGCTCCCGGTACCGGGTCTTCTTCCCGGAAGGACCCGGAGGCATGCTCTCCGAGTCGCTGGCGCTGGACGGGCAGGCCGTCCGGGTGGCCTCTACGCGGGTGGCTCAGGCGCCAGAGGAGGTGTTGGGGATGCGGGAGGCCGTGAAGCTGCGGAACGCGCTGGCGGCCGTGACCGTGGTGCTTCCGGAAGGCACCGAGCTGCAGGCCGCCGGGCTGCGCAAGTTCGCCGCGGTTACCCCGGAGTACGAACTGCAGGCCGATGGGACCCTGCGGAGCGTGGTCTCGGGCGATGTGCTGACCCCCGACCACTCGACCGGGTTCTATCGCACCAGGTCCGGAGAGAAGGTAACCCCTGGGTGGCGGACGTTCATTGGTCTGGGCAACTTTCAGCGGATCGCTCAGTCGGAAGGCATCCGGAAGCCCATGCTGCAGATCTTTGGCTGGACGGTGTTCTTTGCGGCAGCCTCGGTCCTCCTGACCTTTGCGCTGGGGGTGGTGCTGGCGGTGATTCTTCAGTGGCCACACCTCCGGTTCAAGAGCGCCTATCGGGTGTTGCTGATCCTGCCCTACGCCGTTCCGGCGTTCATCTCGATTCTGGTCTTCCGGGGGCTGTTCAACCAGAACTTCGGCGAGATCAATCTGATCCTGGAGGCGCTCTTTCAGGTGCGTCCCTCGTGGTTCACGGACGGAACGCTGGCTCGGAGCATGCTGCTGCTGGTGAACACCTGGCTCGGATATCCGTACATGCTGCTGCTGGCAATGGGCTTCCTGCAGGCGGTTCCGGAGGAGCACAAGAAGGCGGCGGCGCTGGAAGGAGCCGGGGCGCTCCGGGTGTTCTTCCGCATCACGCTGCCGCAGATCCTGCCGCCCTTCCTGCCCCTGTTGCTGGCCTCGTTTGCCTTCAACTTCAACAACATCGTCCTCATCCTCCTGCTCACCCGGGGGCTCCCGGACACCCCGGGGACGCTGATTCCTGCCGGAGAAACGGACATCCTCGGGTCGTTCACCTACCGGATCGCCTTCATGGACACCGGAACCCAGTTTGGGCTCGCCGGCGCGATCACGCTGCTGATCTTTGTCCTGGTCTCCGTGATGGCCTATGCGAACTTCGTGGCCATGCGCCGCGCCACCCGGAGGGGCTGATGGTTGAGTACCCCAAACGGCTGCTGTTCCAAAAACTCCTGGCCCACGGGTTCCTGATCGGCTTCCTCGCGCTGATCCTCTTTCCGTTTCTTGTGGTGATCTCCATCTCCTTCCGTGAGGGCAACTTCACAGTGGGCTCGCTGATTCCGGAGCAGCCCACGCTCGAGCACTGGTACCTGGCGCTGGGGCTGGACTACGTGCGGGCCGACGGAACGCGAATTGAGCCGCCGTATCCGGTACTCTGGTGGATGTTCAACTCGGTGAAGATCGGTCTGATCTCGGCGGTGGGGGTGCTGCTGGTCTCAACGATCTCGGCCTACGCATTCAGCCGCATCCCGTTCCGGGCGCGCGGGGGACTGCTGGATTCGCTGTTCATCATCCAGATGTTCCCGACCACCTTGGCGCTGGTGGCGCTCTATGCGGTCTTTGACTCGCTGGGCGACCTCTCGGATCAGATCGGCATCGACAGCCACCTCTCCCTGATCCTGGTCTATCTCTCCGGAGTGATCATGCACATCTGGACCATCAAGGGCTACTTTGACAGCGTTGACCCGGCGCTGGACAAGGCCGCCGCCATCGACGGGGCGACGCCTTGGCAAACCTTCCGGTACATCTTCCTGCCCCTCGCCGTGCCCATCATGTCCGTGGTGTTTGTGCTGGTCTTCATCGGCGTGATCAACGACTACCCCCTCGCCTCCATCCTCCTGCGCTCTGAGGAGAACCTGACGCTGGCTGTCGGCTCGCGCCTCTACCTCAACGAGTTCCGCTACCTCTGGGGCGACTTCGCCGCCGCCGCCATCCTCTCCGGACTCCCCATCACCGTGGTCTTCCTCTTCGCCCAGCGCTACCTCGTCTCCGGACTCTCCGAAGGGGCCGTCAAGGGGTGAGGAGCGCCATCAAATGATGCGGTGTTCAGAAATCCGCCAACAAGTGGAGCGTGCCCTTCTGCCCTTCAGAAATTCATTCCCAGCAGCAACTCCCAGCTGCTGCCCAGAGCGTATGTGGCAGATCCGGAGGAGGCGCCCGCGTAGGCGACCTTGACGTCTCCAAAATGCTGGCCGAAGCTCAGTCCCAGGTGGAAGGCATCCAGGTCGTAGAGCGCCAGCGCCTCGGCACCGTAAACCATCAGCGAGGTGGAGGTGGACTCAAAGTCCGAGCTTTGCAACGTGGCGCGGCCAAAGCCCATAACTCCCTGGGCACCAAGGGAAAGGTCTCCAAGCCGCCAGAGCCATCCGGCCGAACCCAGGCCGCCAAGAAACTCTTCGCCGACAGATCCGGACTCGCCCTGCATCTTGAAGGAGCGAAGCCGCCCCCCAAGCGTGAACCCGCTCTCCATCTGCAGCATTCCATAGAGAGAGAGGGCTCCGGGGTCGGAGAGTGTCTGGCTCGCGGCGTTGGAGTAGGTCCCCTGCTGACTCCCGTACCCTAGGCCAAAGCGCCAGAGGTCGGAGTAGGTCATGGGGTAATGCTCCATCTCCACCACGGTCATCGGCTCCATTTCCAGCTCCTCGATCTCCTCGATCTGTGCCTCCTCCGGGATCTCCGGGATCTCCTCACGCATCTCGACCAGTTCGGGTTCAGGTTCGGGCTCCGGAGCTGAGGCGGGCTCCAGGTCCAGCGGTTCCAGCGGTTCGGCTTCACGTGGGGCTGGAGGCTCTGCAGCCGGAGCCGGGGAGGGTGGGGCCGCTGGCTGGACCCGGGGAGCCGGAGCTGG
>JAYPUA010000011.1:0-34063 GCA_038133845.1 Deltaproteobacteria bacterium | reverse complement strand
CCGGAGCTGGGGCGGTTCCACAGACTTCGGCAATGGTTTCGTTGGAGATCCCGACAAGCACCATCTGGGCGCGGTCATAGTCGGTACAGCTTTTCCGGAAGTTGAATTTCTCTCCGCAGGCATCGGAGATCGCGTCGGTCCCCAGATCGGAGAGGATCATGCGGGCCCGATCCCGGTCGGTGCAGGGGCGTGCTCCGGTCCCGGAGGCCGAAGGAAAGGCGGATGGAGAGGGCTCTGGCTTGGGAGGCGGACAGATGGTCTGGATGACCTTGGGATCCCAGCCGGCGTCCAAGGCCTCCTGAATGCGCTCCGGAGAACACATCGAGTTGTGACTGGAAGCCTGGGTGGAAAGCGGAGCCAGGGCAAGGAGCAGGGTGAAGAGCGCTGCCCTAGGCGAAGAGAAGATCGATTTGCACATCCAGAGCCTCATGAAGCGGTTGACATTCCTTCGGAAAACGTGTTGTCAACATAGGCCAGACTCCCCGAAGGTTCAAGCAAAGAGGCAGGAAATCTACATGTTTCTTCGGTACTGACCTCCAAGCTGATAGAGTTCCTGAGTGACCTGCCCCAGCGAGCAGACGCGGGCACATTCCATCAGGGCCTCGAAGGTGTTTCCTCCGGAGAGCGCGGCGTCACGCAGCTGCTGCAGAGCGACCTCTCCAGCCTCCGCGTGAAACTGCTGGAAACGCTCCAGGTCCCGGATCTGCCAGTCCTTCTCCTCATCTGTCGAGCGGGCCAGCTCGATCTCGTCATCCTCGATCTGAGGATTGGGGTTGAGGAAGGTGTTGATGCCGATCAGCGGAAGCTCTCCGGAGTGTTTGAGCATCTCGTAGTGCATCGACTCCTCCTGGATCTTGTTGCGCTGATACATGGTCTCCATTGCTCCCAGCACGCCCCCTCGATCAGAGATCCGGATGAACTCGCTGAGGATCGCCTCTTCCACCAGGTCAGTGAGTTCCTCCATCAGAAAGCTGCCCTGGAGCGGGTTCTGGTTGTAGGCCTGGCCAAGCTCCCGGTTGATGATCAGTTGGATCGCCAACGCGCGGCGGACGCTCTCCTGCGTCGGCGTGGTGATCGCCTCGTCGTAGGCGTTGGTGTGCAGCGAGTTGCAGTTGTCGTAGATCGCATACAGCGCCTGCAAGGTGGTGCGGATGTCGTTGAAGTCGATCTCCATCGCGTGCAGCGAGCGCCCGGAGGTCTGGATGTGATACTTGAGCTTCTGCGAGCGCTCGTTGGCCCGATACAGGTTCCGCAGAGTCACCGCAAAGATCCGCCGGGCCACCCGCCCGATCACCGCATACTCCGGGTCCATCCCGTTGCTGAAGAAGTAGCTCAGGTTCTGCGCGAAGCCGTCGATAGGGAGCCCACGGGCGAGGTAGTACTCGATGATGGTGAACCCGTTGGCCAGCGTGAAGGCGACCTGGGAGATCGGGTTCGCGCCCGCCTCGGCGATGTGGTAGCCAGAGATGCTCACCGAGTAGAAGTTCCGGACCTGGTTCCGGGTGAAGAACTCCTGGATGTCTCCCATCATCCTCAGGGCAAAGTTGGTGCTGAAGATGCAGGTGTTCTGCGCCTGATCCTCCTTGAGGATGTCGGCCTGCACCGTGCCCCGGACCTGCTGCAGCACGCTCTCGCGGATGCGTCCATAGGTCTCGGCATCGACCAACTCCGCACTGGAGAGCCCCAGCAGCTCCAGCCCCAGCCCGTTGTGCCCCTCCGGCAACTCCATGCGGTACTCCGGAGCCGGGAGCCCTTTGGCCCTCCAGCGCTCAGCGATGCTCTTGCGGGCGGCTTCCAGCGTTCCGGACGCCTGCAGGTGCCGCTCCACCTGCTGGTCGATGGCCGCGTTCATGAAGAAGGCCAGCACCGTCGGCGCCGGGCCGTTAATGGTCATTGAGACGGAGGTGTTGGGCGTGACCAGGTCAAACCCGGAGTAGAGGCGCTTGGCATCGTCCAGGCTGCACACCGAGACCCCGGCATTTCCGATCTTGCCGTAGATGTCCGGGCGTCGATGCGGATCGGCGCCATAGAGCGTCACCGAGTCAAACGCGGTACTGAGCCGCGTGGCCGGCTGCCCTTTGGCCACATAGTGGAAGCGTCGGTTGGTGCGCTCGGAGGTGCCCTCTCCAGCAAACATCCGGGTCGGATCCTCGTTCTCCCGCTTGAACGGGAACACCCCGGCCGTGTAGGGAAACTCTCCCGGAAAGTTCTCCAGTCCCAGCCAGCGCACGATCTCTCCCCAGCTCTCGAAGCGAGGCACCGCGACCTTCGGGATCAAGGTTCCGGAGAGGCTCTCCTTGTGGTTGCGCACCTCCAGCGTCTTGTCGCGCACCTGGTAGCGGAACATCTCGCCAAGGTAGTTCTGTCGCTTCGTGTCAAACTCGCGCAGCTGCTGCATCATCGACTCCGGGAGCGCCTGCTGCTTCTCAAGGTAAAGCGCTCCCAACGCTTGCATTCCGTCCGGGAGGTGGCTCAACTCAAGGGCTTCAGGCCCCTCGGCCTCAAGCAGCTTGAGCTGCCGGAGGGTGCCGTGCAGTTGATGCAGCTCGCTGGCGTGCTGAGCGTGCTGCAGAACCTCGGCCTTGTACTCGCGGACCGCGGCGGCGATCCGGCGCAGGTAGTCCTTGCGCTCTGCAGGGATCAGCTCGGTGGCCGCGGAGGTCGCTGGCTCCGCCTCGTAGTTTCGGGACCACGCGAGGGGCTTCTTGGCAATCAGCTGGTCTATGCTGTGCTTGTAGAACCAGTTGGTTCCGGGGTCGTTGAAGCGACTGGCAACTACGCCGAAGATCGGGAAGCTCTCCGGGTCGGCCTCAAAGAGATTCCGGCTCCGGCGGTACTGTTTGCGCACCGCGTTGAGCGCATCTTCGGCACCGGGTTTGTCGAACTTGTTGACCACGATCGCGTCGGCGAAGTCAATCATGTCGATCTTTTCCAGCTGCGTGGCGGCTCCGAATTCCGGGGTCATCACGTAGATGCTGTAGTCGACCAGGTCGGTGATCTCCGAATCGCTCTGGCCGATGCCGGCAGTCTCCACCAGGACCAGCCCATAGTTTGCTGCATGCAGCAGCCGGATGATGTGCTGCAGGGCCTCGGAGGTTGCCAAGTGCGAACGTCTGGTGGCCACGGAGCGCATGAAGACGTTGGGGTGGTGCACCGCGTTCATCCGGAGCCGGTCCCCAAGCAACGCCCCACCAGTCTTCCGCTTGGAGGGGTCCACCGAGACAATCGCAATCTGCAGCTCAGGAAACTCCTGGGTCAGGCGTCGGACCAGTTCGTCGGTCAGGCAGGACTTCCCCGCCCCGCCGGTTCCGGTCAGCCCGACAACTGGGACCTGCGGATTTTCCGGGAGGCTGCCCAGGGCGCTTTCCAGGAGTTGCGTGTCTTCCAGGTGCTCCTCGATCCAGGTAATGCCCCGAGCAACCTCCAGCTTGCGATCCGGTGTCAGCACCGATCCGTGCGGCACGTACTCTTCAGGGAGGGTCGAGAAATCGGCCCGCGTGACCATGTCGGCGATCATCCCCTCGAGGCCAAGCTGGCGCCCGTCTTCCGGAGAGTAGATGCGGGCCACGCCGTAATCCATCAGTTCCCGGATCTCCCGGGAGATGATCACGCCGCCGCCGCCGCCAAAAACCTGGATGTGCCCGGCGCCCTTCTCGCGGAGCAAGTCGACCATGTAGCGGAAGTACTCGTTGTGTCCTCCCTGGTAGGAGCTGACCGCGATGCCCTGCGCGTCTTCCTGAATGGCCACCTCCACGATCTCCTCCACGCCACGGTCATGCCCGAGGTGAATCACCTCGGCACCCATGGACTGCATGATCCGGCGCATGATGTTGATGGAGGCGTCGTGTCCGTCGAACAGGCTGGTCGCGGTGACGAAGCGCACCGCATGTTGAAGTTGGGGGCGAGGAGAAGTGGCTGGGTGATTCATTCAGGTCTCCAAAACGGCGGTGCGGCGGGGAAGGTCAGAGGAGCGGTTCAGGGACACTCATACCCAAACCAGATGAAGCCGCGTTCGGTCTCCACGGAAAATTCGTAGACGACGTGGTTCACACGAGCATTCCCGGAGGCGCTGTTGCGGGCGGTGCGCTCATACCAGTCGAGTGCCCTGTCCTTGGTCGCAAAGTTGTAGTCCAGCCAGTCTCCGGTAATGTCTCCATTCATCCGCTGCTTGCACTCTTCCGACTGAATCCGAGGCTCGAAGTCCTTGAAGTCTCCGGAGAGGACCGAGCTGTCCTGCAGCAGATTGGTGGGCTTGGGGTCAAACTTGCGGACCAAAACAATGTCGTTGGCGCGTGGCTTGAGTTCCACGGGCATCGGCTCGTGCATGTAGAGAAACACCCCGCCTCCAGCCAGCAGCGCAATCAGTAGTAGTTCCATGAGGTCTTCCGAGAAAAAGTGATAGAGAAAAAGACAATTTATCGAAATTTCCGAAGACCCGCAAACTGCTTTTCTGCATCTCAATCTCAGAGCGCCGCTGCACTCAAGCACGCATGCAGAGCGCCTCCAAGGCCCTGCAACAGCTCAAAATACAGATCCGGACCCTCCTCCAATTCGGCGCCAACCGGGTCGAGCGTTCCAACTCGCACCGGGAGGTCTTCGGTCACCACACTCAGAATCCGTGGAGGAAACTGAGGCTCCGAGAAGACGCAGCGTGCCCCGGACCGTCGTAGAGTTTCTCGGATCATGCGCAGGTGTCCGGCTCCAGGAGGGCGGTCTGGTCCAGCGGTGATCCAGCCCACGGGACTCAGGCCGTAGCGCTGCTCAAAGTACTGATAGGCATCATGAAACACCAGGTACGGCTTCTCTTTCACGGAGAGCAGTTGCTCGCGGAGTTGTTCGTCCAGGATCGTGAGGCGTTGATCCAGCGCGATGCGGTTGTTTGCATAGCGCGTGGCCCGCTCCGGGTCGAGCCGACTCAACTGCTCCGTGATTTCCTGCACCAGCAGCCGGGCGTTGTGTGGATCCAGCCACAGGTGCGGATCGAGGAAGGGCTCATCCTCATGGGCATGCGCTGTGGTGGAAGATGCTCCGGGGGCGTCAATCTGGTGTCGAGTCGGGTGCAGGAGAAGCCCCGGGACCTGCATCCCTTCGACTACTCGAACCGAGTCTGGCAAAGACTGAAGAAAGCGGGGCAGGGTCGGTTCTGCGGCCTCTCCGGTCCAGAACACCAGCGTGGCCTGCTGCAAGGCCCGGACGTCGCTGGGACGAAAAGCGTAGGTGTGCGGAGAGGCCTGGCCGCTCATCAGCAGGTGAGGCTTCCCGACGCCCTGCATGACTCCGGAAACCAGGGAGTGCAGCGGCTTGATCGAAACGACCACCCGGGGAGTTTCCTCCGCGATGGCGCCCCACACGAGCGACATCACGCACACCATGCTCATCCACCACCGTCGCAAGTTCTCTCCTTCCTTCAAGATTCCATTGGGAAATTGTCTGTTCACGTTATACTATAACACAAGATTGACAGAACACGACCTGAATCCATCATGCCTTCCCACGACCCAACCGCATTCCCTGATGAAGTTCACGACCACCAGGCCTGCGTCACGCAACTCCTTGATCACGCCGAGCAAGCCTGTGCGCATCAAGGCGCACGGCTGACGGAGCAGCGCCGCAACGTCCTGAAAATCGTCGCCGGCAGTCACGTGCCTCTGGGAGCGTACGACATCCTGGAGCGCCTGGAGCTGCCCTCTCGGCGCAAGGCTCCAATCACGGTGTACCGGGCGCTGGACTTTCTGATCGAGCAGGGGCTGGTGCACCGCTTGGTCAGCCTGAACGCCTTCATCGCCTGCTTCCATGCGGGGTTGGAGCATGCGACACAGTTTCTGATCTGCCGCGAGTGCCGCAAGGTTGCAGAGTTGAAGAGCGAGCGGGTTCAGGAGGTAATCGCCCAGGATGCGAGCAAGGCCGGCTTCCAGGTTGACCACCAGACGGTCGAGGTCTCCGGGATCTGCTCGAGTTGCGTGTGACCATGTCTACACCGAACCTGCTGCTTCAAGCCGAAGGGCTTGAGTATCGCCTCGGCCGCCACCTGCTCGTGGATCACGTCTCGCTGGAGGTCTCCCGGCAGGAGATCGTCACCGTGATCGGCCCCAACGGTGCCGGAAAGACAACGCTGTTGCGCTTGCTGCTGGGGCTGCTCCCGGCGACCGGGGGCCGGCTTTATCGACGACCCAGGCTCCGGCTGGGATACCTTCCACAGAAGCTGGTGGTCGACCCGGTGATGCCGCTCTCGGTGTTTCGCATGATGACGCTCACCAGCCGCCACTCTCGTCCGGAAGTGAGGCAGGCTCTGGAAGAAACCGGCATCGCCGACCTGCTGGACGAGCCCGTGCAGACGCTCTCCGGAGGAGAGTTCCAGCGCATGATGCTCTCCCGCGCCCTGCTGCAGAATCCGGAACTGCTGGTGCTCGACGAGCCGGTACAGGGAGTGGATTACATGGGCGAGGCCGAGCTCTATGGTCTGATTGCCGAACTCCGGGAACGTCGGGGATGCGGAGTGCTGATGGTGTCGCATGACCTGCACGTGGTGATGGCCTCCACCGACCGGGTCGTCTGCCTGAACAGGCATGTCTGCTGTGAGGGGCAGCCCCGGGAGGTCACCCGGCACCCGGAATACCTGCGGCTGTTTGGAGCAGAATCCGGGAAGGCGCTGGCCGTGTATGAGCACCACCACGACCACGTCCACGACCACGCCGGACACCGGGCTCCTCCAGAAGATCTCTCTTCCCCGGAGCCTCCTGCTCCATCTCGGGAACCCGCATGATCCTTGACGATTTCCTGATGCGGGCGCTGGTTGCAGGCGTAGGGGTCGCTCTGGTCGCCGGGCCGCTGGGCTGCTTCGTGATCTGGCGCCGGATGGCCTACTTCGGAGACACCATGGCACACTCGGCGCTGTTTGGGGTGGCGCTGGGATTCCTGCTCGGGTTGGACCTGATGATCGGGGTCTTTGCCACCGGACTGCTCGTAGCACTGCTGCTCTCCGGACTGCTGCGGCAAAAGCGTCTCTCCGGAGACGCGCTGCTGGGAACGCTCTCCCACGCCTCGCTGTCTCTCGGAATCCTCACCCTGAGCCTGATGAGCGGACTTCGGGTCGACCTGATGGGCTACCTGTTTGGCGACATCCTCTCCGTGTCACAGCAAGACCTGATCTGGATCTACGGCGGCGGAGGGCTGGCGTTGCTGCTGCTCTGGAGGCTCTGGCAGCCGCTTTTGGCAGTGACCGTCAGCGAAGAGCTGGCTCAGGCGGAGGGCCTCTCGGCGGCGCGCTACCAGTTGGTGCTGATGCTGCTCATCGCAGCCATCATCGCGCTGGCAATGAAGATCGTTGGCATTTTGCTGATCACCTCCCTGCTGATCATCCCGGCCGCTGCCGCTCGGCACTTCAGCCGCACTCCGGAGCAGATGGCCCTGCAGGCTGCCGGCCTGGGGGTCTTGGCCGTGACGCTTGGACTCGGCGCCTCAGTAGAGCTGGACACGCCCTCCGGACCGACCATTGTGGCCGCTGCGGTGCTGCTGTTCTTCCTCAGCCTCCTCAAACCGGCTTCCTCCTGAAGTAATGACTCACGACTCCCGCATCCCTGTCACCGTTCTGGCCGGCTTCCTGGGCTCCGGAAAGACGACCCTGCTCAACCGCATCCTCAAGGAACGTCACGGGCAGCGCATTGCCGTCATTGAGAATGAGTTTGGCGAGATTGGGGTCGATGGCGACCTGGTGGTCGGGGTGGAGGACAACCTGCTTGAGCTGAGCAACGGCTGCGTCTGCTGCACCCTGCGTGACGACCTGGCGATGACGGTGGATCAGCTGATTTTGCGCCGGGACCAGTTCGACGCGATCATCGTCGAGAGCACCGGCCTGGCGAGTCCGGGACCGATCGTGCAGACCTTCTTGGGAGACCTGAACATGCGCGAGAAGGTCCGCATGGACGCCGTGGTAACGCTGGTCGATGCCCGGCACGTCCTGCAGCACCTGGAGGCCGAAGGGGTGGCTCGGGATCAGATCGTCTTTGCCGACCGGTTGGTGCTCAACAAGAGCGACCTGGTAGACGAGCCGAAGCTCTCCGAACTTGAGGTCTTGCTCCGACAACTCAACCCCCACGCCCCCATCTTTCGTAGCGTCCAGGCAGAGGCCCCGTTGGACCTGCTACTGGAGGCCCGGGCCTTTGAACTGGAAGCGGAGCTTCCCCATGCTCATCACCACCACCACGACGCCGATGAGGTGACCTCCGTGGGGCTGGAGGTCACCGGCGAGCTGGATGTGGACCGTTTCAACTCCTGGCTGAACAGCGTGTTGCTGCTGCACTCCGGGACGCTCTACCGCATGAAAGGCGTGATCGCCTTCTCCGGAGAGCCCGACCGCTTCATCTTCCAGGGCGTCTACAGCCTGCTTGAGGGCAAGCGAGACCGCCCATGGGAGCCAGACGAGATCCGCATGAACCGGCTGGTCTTCATCGGACGAAAGCTGGACCGCAAGATGCTGGTGGAAGGTTTCCAGAACTGTCTGCGCTGAATTTCCCCGCCATTTCCCACTAAATCTTGAATTTTAGCGAAATTTCGCTAGAAGTATGAGTTCACGTTGCCCCCGGGTGACGCCCGCCGGTCCTCAAGACCACCCCCCTAGGAGAGAGAAAATGAGTAAAAATCCATTCACCCTGGAGCAGTACGGCATCCAGGTAAGGACCTTGGTCCGGAATGCCACCGCAGCCCGTTTGTACGAGGAGGCCCTCAAGTACGAACCCGACGCGGCAATTTCCAGCCAAGGTGCCCTGATCGTCTCGTCTCACGTGAAGACGGGCCGCAGTCCCAAGGACAAGCGCATCGTCCGCACCCCGGAGGTCGAGCAGGACATCTGGTGGGGCAACATCAACATCCCCCTGGGCTCGGAGACCTTTGAGATCAACCGCGAGCGCGCGGTGGATTACCTCAACTCCCGAGATCGCCTCTACGTGATGGATGGCTTCGCAGGGTGGGACCCGAAGTACCGCCTCAAGATCCGGGTCATCACCACGCGGCCCTACCACGCGCTGTTCATGAACAACATGCTCATCCGCCCCACCGAGAAGGAGCTCGAGCACTTTGACGAGCCGGATTACGTGATCTTTAACGCCGGCGCGTTTCCAGCCAACAGCCGCACAACCCACATGACCTCGAAGACCAGCGTGGACCTGAGCTTTGAGAAGCGTGAGTTTGTCATTCTGGGAACCGAGTACGCCGGAGAGATGAAGAAGGGCGTGTTCACCATCATGAACTACATCATGCCCCGGCACGGAATCCTCTCCATGCACAGCTCTGCGAATGCTGGAAAGGAAGGCGACGTGGCCCTGTTTTTCGGCCTCTCCGGAACCGGGAAGACGACGCTCTCCGCCGATCCCAAGCGTGAACTCATCGGTGACGACGAACACTGCTGGACAGACGACGGGGTCTTCAACATCGAGGGCGGATGCTACGCCAAGTGCATTGGACTCAGCGAAGAGAAGGAGCCGGACATCTACCGGGCGATCCGCTTTGGGACGGTGCTGGAGAACGTGGTCTACAACGAGCGGACGCGTGAGGTGGATTACGAGGACAAGTCCGTGACCGAGAACACCCGAGCGTCGTACCCGATCGAGTTCATCGAGAACGCGAAGCTCCCCTGCACCGGAGGGCACCCGCGCAACATCATCTTCCTGACCTGCGACGCCTTCGGGGTCTTGCCTCCGGTCAGCAAGCTCACTCCAGAGCAGGCGATGTACCACTTCATCAGCGGCTACACCGCCAAGGTTGCCGGAACCGAGATGGGCGTGACCGAACCGGAGGCGACGTTCTCCGCCTGCTTCGGTGCGGCCTTCATGGTCTGGCATCCGAGCAAGTACGCCGAGCTGCTCGCAGAGCGCATTCAGCAGCACGGCGCTCAGGTCTGGCTGGTGAACACCGGCTGGAGCGGAGGGGGACACGGCGTGGGAGAGCGCATGTCGCTCAGGCACACCCGGTCCATCATTGATGCCGTGCTGGGTGGCGCGCTGGGGCACGCGCCCACGGTGCCGGATCCGCGGTTCGGCTTTGCCGTCCCTACCGAGTGTCCAGACGTCCCCAACCAGGTGCTCCAGCCCCGTCAGACCTGGCGAAGTCCCGAGGCTTATGACGAGGCGGCCAACAAGCTGGTCGAGATGTTCCGGGAGAACTTCCGCAAGTTTGAGGCAGGTTCGAGTCAGGAGATCGTTCAGGCTGGACCCCAGACGGCCTGAACAAGGGAGGTCTGCTTGCGAGGCCCCGCCGGGGCCTTGCAAGTCCAGGCTCTTGCAGCCTCAGGGGCCAAAGCGGAACCCCGTCGCGAAGACGAACCCGTTGGAGATTGCGTCGCCCAAGACGGTGCCGAAGGTAAAGGAGAGCCGATAGCGCAGGCTAAGGAACCAGCGGGTCCAGTTCCAGCGGTAGCCCAGATCCATCACCGGGTTGGTGAAGCGTGCCGTCTTGGTCTCCGTGGCGGTCAGGAAGTTCAAGGTGGTCTGCTCCACGCCGAACGACCCCATCCATCCGGGCTCCCACGCCGTGTACAGCAACCGCACCACCCGAGCGTTGGTCTCCGTGACCTCACGGATGCTCGTGCCATCGGAGTAGTAGAACGACTGCAGCTCCCGGTCGTAGCGGTCTGTCATTTGCCCCTCTGCGCTCATCAGCTGCAGCGCGATGTGTCCCACCTGCAGATCGGCACCACTCACCCCATAACTCAGGTTGATCTCCTGCAGCTCGTTCTCATTCAGCGTGATGAAGATGGGGCTGTAGGCAAACCCGGCCGAGGCTCCCCCGGTCCAGAACTTCCAACGGGAACTGGAGGAGCTTCGCGTTGGCTCCTCGGGCTGGGCCTCCTCAAAATCTTCGAAGCTGACAGTGGCTGAACCGTCCGGAGGGACGGTCACGGTCTGCACCTCGGAGGCGTTCTCTCCGGCGACAGCCTGTAGCTCCAGACGTTTCAAGGCCGGAACCCGGAAAGCCTTGGCGATCTCTCCCTCCATCTCGCCTACACGACTGCCATCGATCCGAATCTCTGCATCGCGGTATTTCCCGGGGACCCGAATCACCAGGCGTCCAGGCTTGGGCTGCAGAGGAAATCGCCGGACCCCGAGATCGCGCTGATCAGCCTCGAGCGTGGTCCGGAAGGTCTCGTAGCGCGCAAGTCGCAGCTCCAGCTCCAGCTCGCCATATTCCGGACGCAGCTCGCCAGGGGTGGTCTGCACAGAGCCGTCCGGGTTGCGCTGCGGGGCACCATTCAGCCAGATCTCGGCTCCCGGAGGTTCGGACTCTACGCGCAGCAGGGTCCGCTTGCGGACCAAGCGGATGTCTTCCTGAAGACGCTCTCCGGAACGCAGCCCCTCATACACCCTGGCAAAGTCGGTGTAGCCTTCCGCCACAACGAGCACGTCCACTGGCGACTCCGTGGAGACGCTGACCTCAAGCGGAGTCTGTCCTTGAGCGACACCGTTGATGAAGACCTGCCCGCGGGGTTCGGAATCCAGCACCAGGACAGCCTCTCCGGAGCCGGCTACCGCCTCTCCGGGGCGCAGGCCGAGGAGCAGTTCGGTCAGCAGACGCCGGGCCTTGGACAGCGTGCACTGCTCGCAGGCCAGGTTCTTGCGGACTGTGGGACCGAGCGGCTCGGAGCGGATCCCCGTCAGGTCCCAGAAGTCTCCAGACGCGGTGATCAGAATCCGGAAGGTGTAATCCACATCCAGCAGCTCCCCCATCACCCGGATGCAGGCCTCCTCGGTACACTCCTCCGAGGAGATCCGGTCGATGGCTCGGTCTCGTGCCGCGAGGACCTCGCGCTCCGACTTCAACTCGAAGGAGCGCGACAGCTCCACCATCGCATGCTGCTGGAGGATGCGCTGAGCGTTGGGGTCGCTGAGCCCGAGTGCCTGGAGGGGCAGAACCATTGCCTCCGGACGAAACCCCTGTGCGCTTGCCAGAGAGCTGCTCAGCAGCAGCACGCAGAGCAGCAGCCCAATCCGCAGAACACGCCGTCCGGAGTGGATCACGAATCCAGCTCCGGAACACGAACCAACTGAAAGGCATGCCCGGTTGCCGCGAAGAACCGCTCCAGATCCGGGCGCAACACCCGAAGCGTGCTGGTGTTGACGAGCGGGTGGCAGAGCAGAGCCTCCTCCTGCCAGAGGTCTTGGTCGATGTAGACCTCCACCTGCTGCTCGCGATCGTGAAACAGCCCCAGCAGCGATACCGAGCCGGGCTCGACGCCGAGGTACTGCATCAGGCGCTCTGCCGAGCAAAAGCTCAGGCGTCCAGAGCCGATCTCGTCCGATACTTGCTTGAGGTCCACGCGCTTGTCTTCATGCACCGTGAGCAGGATGTGGTGCCGCCCCTTCTTGTCGCGCAGGAAGAGGTTCTTCGTCTTCCCTCCCTCCATCTCCGGAGAGAGGCGCTTGGACTCTTCCACGGTAAAGACCGCCGGGTGGTCAAAGCGTTCGTAGGGGATCTGATGCTGATGGAGAAACTGATAGAGTTCTTCGGGGGACATGCTTCAGGGGTCAGTCAGGTTTCCAGTGAACTTCGGCCTCCACGTGGTCCAGAACCCCGGGCAGCGGCACTGACGGCTTGCGGACCCGGACCCGGACCTCGGAGACCAGTCGATGCTGGCGAATCTCCTCCACCAGCCGGTCGGCGAGCGTCTCGATCAGGTCGAAGCGCTGACGGCAGGCCAGCTGCTCGGCCAGCTCGTGGAGGCGGACGTAGGAGAGGGTGGAGCCAATCTCATCCTTCCAGGGTTGAGGCGGGTCTGAGAGCACAAACTCGATATCCATCTCAAAGCGCTGACCAAGGCTCTTCTCCTCAGGATGCACCCCGTGGTAGCCGTAGACCACCAGGTTGCTCAGGCGGACGGTGTAGGTCTTCATCAAACTCCAGGGTCAGGAGGCCGGTCGCCAGAACCATTGCTGAAAGCGGACCTCCGGAACCCGTGAAGAGAGGCGGACAATGCCCCACATCACCACCAGGCTGAAGAGCATCCGTCCGAACACGATGCTCACCCAATCGGCTCCGATGAGGAGCATGAGCAGCGTGTCCTCGATCACGCTGTGGAAGAGCCCCATCAGAGAGAGCGAGAAGAAGACGTCTCGTGGAGGGATTCGTCCGGTCCGGGCTTCCCGGAGGATCAGGCCGCTACCGTAGGCGATGCCGAGGGTGACCCCGATCACCGTCAGGTTGGTGGCCTCGCGCCCCACACCCAGCTGCGAGAGCAGAGGCGTCAGCAGGCGTTGCAGGAGCTGGGTGATCCGGAGAGCGTCAAAGAGGCGCATGAGGACGACCAGCGCGATCAGGATCACAATCACCCAACCCAGGCTTTGCACCTCACTCCACACCCAGTCGAGCAGGCTGCCCGAATGCGGTTCCGGGGTCCAGAGCAGGCGTGCGGGCTCCTGAAGCCAGTTCATGGCCCGCAGGGTCTGGTCCAGCAAAAACCCGTACAGGAGCGCCCCGCCGATGCGCAGCACCCCCATGCTCCACATCCGGGGCCCGGCCTGTGCCACGATGCGCAACTCAATGGGCAGGGCGTGGGCAATGAGCATCATCGAGCTGAGTACCGAAACCTGGCCAACCGTCAGTGACTCCAGCAGGGAGAGGTCGGCAAACACCACCACTCCGGTATACAGTCCGGAAAGCAGCGTTGCTGCCCAAACCAGGCCCATGCTTCCCGGAAGACCCACGAGGTCCATCAGCGGCGCAAGCCCGTTGCCCAGAACTTCCACCAAGCCGACCTCCTGAAGGATCTTCACCAGGATGATGACCGGAATCATGATCCGGAACAGGGGGACGATGATCTGGTAGGACTCCACCAGCACCCCGCGAACCCAGGGAGCGGCACGGTCGGTCAGGAAGGTCATTTTTCAGCCTGATGGGACAGCGAAAGGCTCAAGGCCTTCCGGGATGGAAAAATCGATGGGGCTGCTCAGGCCCACGGTCTTTTCGGAACGTGTCAGGGCCAGCACGATGCGGCTCATGCCCACCTCATCCTCAATGCGCAACCGGCGCGGCAGGGGCTTTGGCTCTTCCGAGTAGCTCAGGAAGGTGACCTCGTACTCCGGGAGTTCCTCCAGATACTTCACGACCCGGGTCAGGTGGTCGTCATCGTGCCATCCTTCAAACCGCACCGCCCCCTGGGCCACGACCACCGGCTCCTCCGGGGAAACCTGCCGCACCCCCTCAGTTTGAGAGAGAAGCGGGACCTGCCCCTGCAGCAGGGCCTGCAGCTCGGAGAAGGTCAGGTCCATGCCCACCCACTGCCTGCGGTGGGCTTCCGTGTTTGCTCCGGACCAGTAACGCCGGTCTCGGTGGTTGAGGACCTGCAGGCGCTCCGAGTCGGCACGGAGTTCGTACAGCAGCGTCCCAAGGATCGGGGCGAAGATCTGCAGGCGCACCTGTTCGCCACGCAGAAGCAGGTCCAGCTCGCCGCTGTGCTTTTCCTCCAGATGCTGCAGCAGAATTCGACCGGAGAGGCGATGGCTGGGAACCAGTTCGGAAGGGAGGGTGGGGGCAGGAGAGGACTGGCAGCTTGAGAGCACCAGCCCCATCCCAAACAGGAGCAAGAGAAAGCCGTTTCTGCCCAGGCGAACTCGGGTCAGTGGGAGTCCTTCATGAAGACCTTTTCTGCCACAAAAAACAGGCCGATGTACAGGGCGGCAATGACAGCAAAGGTCACCAGAACGTTCATTTCGTGCATTGGGGTGTGTTGCGTTCAGAGTTGTTGAATGGCCCGGGCAGCCCCGAGCAGAGCAGATAGACTCTAAAAAATAGTGAATTTCAGGGTCTTGAGTCAAGACGATTCGGGAAGACCTCGACGGTCCTCGGGACATCGGGTTCTTGCGTCCGGTTTCGGATCGTTTATACTGCATCAGCGAATACCTTCTTGACCTGAAGCCTCATGCTCTCTCAAGCGACTGTCCACACTCTGAAAACCTGGAAGCCCGCATTCATTGGGCTGGGGGTGCTGTTGCTGCTGGGCGGATGGATCTCCTTCAAGCAGGCGCAGCATCAGCGAGCAGAGGACGAAATCCGCCGGATCGAGCTGCTCAACGTGCAAGTCGGGCTGGGCGAGGGACGCAACGGGATCACCACCGGCGTCTTCGGGACGATGATCCATCAAGGTGAATACACGGTCCGCCTGGCCAAGCTGGAGGTCAAGTTTCTGGGAAAAAGCGGAGAGGTTTTGGGCGTGAAGGATTTCTATCCGGTCAACCGCTTCTCGCTGGAGTCGAAGCAGCGCCTGCGCCCCGGAGAGTCGCGGGAGTTCGGTTTCGACCTGGACCCTCACGCTCCGGAGGCCTGGAACGGAGAGATTGAGGTCCGCCTGACTGCCCTTGAACTGGAGTAAGGAATCCCCATGAACACCCCCTTGTGGAGCCCCACGGAAGCTGAAAAAGCCCAGACCTGGATGACGCAGTTCACGCATCGGATTCAGGAGCGCCACGGCTTGGAAGGAAACGATTACGCTGCACTGCACCGCTGGTCCACAGAGAACCTAAGCGACTTCTGGGCCGAGGTCTGGGAGGATTCGGGAGTGATCGCCTCCGCTCCTTTTGAACAGGCAATGGGGGAACCTCGGTTTCCAGGGACCTCCTGGTTTGCCGGAGCCCGTCTCAACTTTGCCGAAAACCTGCTGGCCCACGGAGATGCCCAGCAGGACGCGTTGCGGTTCATCGGAGAGGATGGAAGTCGCCGAGTGCTCACCTACGCCGAGTTGCGCGCCGCGGTGCATTCGTGTGCCCAAGGGCTGAAGGCTCACGGTGTCGGGCCGGGAGACCGGGTGGCCGCCGTGATCAGCAACGCTCCAGAGGCGGTGATCGGGCTCCTCGCTGCAGCCAGCCTCGGAGCGATCTGGTCCTCTTGCTCTCCGGACTTCGGAATCAGTGGCATTCACGATCGCCTGGGACAGATCGAGCCGCAGCTTTTGATCACCGTCAACGCCTACCTCTACAACGGGAAGGAACACGACTGTCTGAACAAGGTCCGTGAGGTCGCCGGGCGCATTCCGTCCATCCAGACAATTGTCGTGGTCCCCTTCACCGAGACCCCGGCGGTGCTGCGCGAGAACGAGCAGCCTTGGGATGCGTTGCTCGGAGACAAAGACGCCCCGGCGGAGTTTGCCCAACTCCCTTTCGCACACCCTCTGGCGATCCTCTACTCCTCCGGGACGACCGGGCTTCCCAAGTCAATTGTCCATGCCGCAGGAGGCGTGCTGCTCAAGCACCTCTGCGAACACCGCTACCACGTCGACCTGCATCCGGGAGACCGCTTCTTTTACTACACCACCTGCGGGTGGATGATGTGGAACTGGCTGGTCAGCGGCTTGGCCTCCGGCGTGACGCTGATCCTCTACGACGGGGCTCCGACTTTCCCGGAGGTCTCCCGGATGTGGAAGTTGATCGAGGACGAACAGATCACACACTTTGGCACCAGCCCCAAGTTCCTCGGAGCAGTGCAAAAATCCGGATACGTCCCCAAAGAGCAGCACACGCTCAGCTCGCTGCGGGCCATCATGTCCACCGGCTCAACCCTCCCGGAGGAGCTGTTCGACTGGGTCTATCGAGACGTGGCGGATCACATGCCGCTGATGTCCATTTCCGGAGGAACCGACCTGGTGGGCTGCCTGATGCTTGGGAACCCGAACCTCCCGGTATTTCGTGGAGAGATCCAGTGCCGGGCCCTTGGCCTGGGGACGGAGGCTTTCAGCCCGGAAGGCCAGGCCCGTGTCGGCGAAAAAGGGGAGTTGGTCTGCACCACTCCCTTCCCCTCCATGCCGGTGTTTTTTTGGAACGACCCGGACAACACGCGCTACCGCAAGTCCTACTTCGAACGCTTCCCCGGAGTCTGGACACATGGGGACTTCATTGAGGTCACCGAGCGTGGTGGCGTGGTCGTCTACGGGCGCAGCGACACGATCCTCAACCCCGGAGGCGTACGCATCGGCACCGCAGAGATCTACCGTCCGGTCGAAGCGCTTGAGGAGGTCGTCGACAGCATCGTCATCGGCCAGCCTTGGGAAGACGATGTCCGGATCGTGCTGTTTGTCGTGCTGCGCCCCGGGGACGAACTCAGCGCAGAATTGGAGCGCCGGATACGCCAGGAGATCCGCACTTACGCCACCCCCCGCCACCTCCCGTCCCGCATCCTGGCCGTGGCAGACATCCCCCGAACCATCTCCGGAAAGAAGGTCGAGAAAGCGGTTCTGCAGGTTCTGCAGGGGGAGACTGTAGAAAACACTGCCGCCCTTGCCAACCCGGAAGCCCTCTCTGCCTTCCAGCAGCTTCGCGCCTCGCTGGCTTCCTGAGTTTTCCAAAATTTTCTGAATTTTTCTGAATTTTGCCGCAGTATGTCTGCGGTTTTCCTGTTTTTAACTCATTTTTCTGACATAGCAAAAAAAACGCCCGCAATTTGTTTTTGCCCAGATTTGTTTTCAAAATTAAATAAAAATTATATTAAAATGAGAAATTTTCGGCATAAATGAAATTGATTTTCAAGAGGTTGTAAAGATTTAAAGCAACGCCCATTTTTCGAGCAAAAATCGCCTCATTTTTTGCCCAGATTTTCTGTTTTCATCCACAAAAAGGCTCGCTAAGGTAGTTCCTGTGCAATGGAGGGGCAATGCGGATACTGCTGTTGGAGGATGATCGAAGCTTCGCTCAGGAGGTACGGAGTCAGTTAAGCGGGTGGGGCCATCAGGTGTTTCACGTCAACTCGCTGTCTTCCGGGCGGAGGTTTTTCGAGGAGCAGCGAGTCGAGCTGGTGCTCTTGGACCTGCAAATGGGTGACGGCAACGGGCTGGAGTTGCTGGAGGAATTGAGGGCAAAAGGCAACCGGGTGCCTGTCGCCTTGCTGACGGGAACAGCGAGCGTGGACCAGGTGTCGCGAGCCGTTCAGCACGGCATCAAGGCGGTGTTCCTCAAGCCGCTGGAGTTGAGCAAGCTGGAAGCGTTTCTCACCAGCTTTGAAGACACTCAAGCGCAGGATCGCCAGAAGACTCTGGACAAGAACTACTGGCATGCGTACTTGGTGGGGCTGATGCAAGCTGCAGCCAAGTGCTGGGTGGAGGAGTCTGGAAAGACCGTGGCTCACCTTGCCGAAGAGAGCGGGATCTGGAAGGTCCACTTCAATGGCACCAGCCTGCGTGCGCGGACGATGGAGCGCTACTTCAGCATGGACCGTCTCCCTCAGCACCCCAAGATTTCTCTGGTAATGAAGACGGCAGAGTACGTCTTGGAGCGTTATGACAGTTCTCCGCATGCAGACCTGCTCCGCATGCAGTACCTGCTCTTGCGCAGGATTCAGGAAACTCTTGAAGGAAAGTCCAAATGAAGCGTCATTCCGAAGCAGAAATCCGCGAGGAGATCAGAGTGCTCCAGGTGTCCATGATGGTGTTGGCCGTTCAGTACTGGCAGGAGGTCACGCTCAAGGAGCGAGTGGAGCTGGCCATGGAGTCTGGAGCCTGGCGGGTGAGCTTTGAGCGGAACACCTATCAGGCCCGCACCATGGAGCGCTACCTCAAACTGTCGTCGCTGCCACAACGTCCCAACACCGCTGCGGTACTTCGGACCGTCTACTTTGTGTTGGAGCAGTCCGATCGCTCCACGCCGCTGCGCACGCGGCTCCGCAAGGCATTGGACGGCTACCTCCAGCTTGAGCACTCTCTGTGCTTGCAAACAGCCTGAAGCCCCAGGCTTCCGAATAAGCTGCTTCTGGCTGCTTGCCGTCAGCCTGAAGCACTTCCGCGCCTGAGCCGGCCTCCCCCTCAACCGGTTTGGGCGCTCCTCCGCTCTCTGCATTCCTCTCACAGTCAAGGGGCTTTTCTCCCCAACCCCTCCGGAATGCCTTTTCCGATGCCGAAGGAAAAATCCTTCCGGAACCTGTGCAATGTCTTGTGATTCAGCGTCCAGCCGACTAAGGTCGATTCAGAATTGACATCAACCCTTTTTCTCGAGGAAACCGAGCAATGGCAGAACAGGTAGCATTTATTGGACTGGGGGTCATGGGCTACCCCATGGCAGGACACTTGGCCAAGTCCGGGCACGCGGTGACGGTCTACAATCGCACCGCCGCCAAGGCCCAGCGCTGGGCCGAGGAGCATGGACTGGACGCCGTGGCGACTCCTGCAGAAGCGGCTCGCGGGAAGCGTTTCGTGATGGCCTGTGTGGGCAACGACGACGACTTGCGTGAAGTCACGATTGGCCAGAATGGAGCGTTTCAGGCGATGGAGCCCGGGAGCATCTTCGTGGACCATACCACGGCATCTGCAGAGGTTGCTCGCGAGTTGGCGGTAGAGGCAGAGAAGCGCGAGTTCCAGTTCATTGATGCGCCGATCTCCGGAGGGCAGTCTGGGGCAGAGAACGGAGTTCTGACGGTCATGTGTGGTGGTCCAGAAGACGCCTTTGCTCAGGCGGAGCCGGTGATTCAGTCCTACGCCCGGATGATCCGGCTGCTGGGTCCGAACGGCTACGGCCAACTGACCAAGATGGTCAATCAGATCTGCATCGCCGGGCTCGTGCAGGGGCTCTCCGAAGGCATTCACTTCGCTCAGACTGCCGGGCTGGATGTGGAGGCGGTGATCCAGACGATCTCCAAAGGCGCGGCCCAGTCGTGGCAGATGGAGAACCGCTACGCCACCATGAACTCCGGAAAGTTCGACTACGGGTTTGCCGTGGACTGGATGCGCAAGGACCTGGGGATTGCCCTGACAGAAGCCCGGCGCAACGGCTCGCAGCTTCCGGTGACGGCACTGGTGGATCAGTTCTATGCAGACGTTCAGGCTGCCGGAAACGGACGCTGGGACACCTCCAGCCTGCTCACCCGGTTGAAGGCCAGCAAGCCCTGACCTCACCTTTTTCGGAGGGCATCAGGGGCGGGCTCGAGCTGCTGCTCCAGAGGCACAACCTGCTGTAGCCTCCTCCCTCCTCACGCCAGATACTGCCTGCAGAAAACCCCTTGGAGCAACCCAAGGGAACCCGATGTTCTGCAGGCTTCACCAGGCCCTCTCCATGCGCACAGATGTCATCATTGCCGCTGCCGGCCGGGGCTCCCGGATGGAGCACTCGGAGAACAAGCTCCTGCTCCCTCTGGGAACTCAGACGGTGCTGGAGCACACGGTCTCGATCTTTGCACGGCACCCGCAGGTCGCCCGGGTGCTGGTCACCGTCTCTCCGGAGGATGAACCTCGGGTAGCGACGCTGCTGGAGCGGTTCTCTGTTCACCTGGTGCGCGGAGGAGCAACTCGCCAGGCCTCGGTCCATGCCGCGCTGGAGGCTCTGGAGCGCTTCCCGGAAGCCTGCGAATGGGTACTGGTCCAAGATGGGGCCCGCCCCTTCACCACTCCGGAGCTGATCAGCCGGGTCCTGGAGGCAACCCAGCAGGTCGGAGCCGCCATCCCGGTCGTTTCTCTGAATGACACCATCCGCAGAATCGACGGAGTCCGGATGGAGCTTCTGGACCGGAGTGTGCTCCGAGCGGTGCAGACGCCGCAGGGGGCCCGTCGCCAAACTTTGTGGGAGGCCTCAACACGCGCGCTGCAGGAGCGGTGGGAGGTCACGGACGACGCCTCGCTAATCGAGCGTTTCGGAGGCAAGGTGGCCTGGGTGGAAGGCGAGCGAAGCAACCTGAAGCTGACCACTCTGGAAGACTACGCGTTTGCGCGCTGGAAGGCGCAGTCCGGATAGGCTGGGCTCCGCAACCTGAGCACGGCGAGGAGAGTTCTGCTGAAAGCGAGCGGTTTTTTTGAGAGGAGGAAGGGAGTCCGGATTGGAGCGGCAGACGGGTCTCGAACCCGCGACCTGCAGCTTGGGAAGCTGCCACTCTACCAACTGAGCTACTGCCGCAATCCAGGGACGTTTGATGATACGGGCAAGTCTGTGAAAAAATCAACGCGGAAGCGCAGCCCAGCACCACAGCGCTGACCTCGCTTCCGGATGCGGGGTCAGGTCAGGCGCCGAGCCTGCTCCTGAGCCTCTAGTGCCAGGCGGCAGACGGTGAAGCAGTGCTCGTGGGTCATCGTCGTCTCGGTTCGCTGCTCCAGGTCCTGCAGAAACTGCTCGAAGTAGGTGATGGGAACCTGGCTGCAGTCGATGCGCTCATAGCGATCCTGATTGACCAGCAGCAGGTGGTTGTCTCCCTCCGCACCCTGAATGTCCACGTACTTGCGCAACTCCATGTAGCCCTCGGTGCCCTGAATGAAGAGACGCCCGTCCCCCCAGGTCGGGAGGGCGTTCGGGGTGTACCAGTCCACCCGGATGAACCCGTTGGCCCGGGGTCCGCGCAGCACCACCTCTCCGTAATCCTCCAACTCCGGAAGCTCCGGGTTCGCGTAGTTGCCCACTGCGCTGGAGACGATCTCGGCATCGGCGGAACCGGTCAGCCAGAGAAACTGGTCGATCTGGTGGGAGGCGATGTCGATCAGGATGCCCCCATACTGAGACTTGTCGTAGAACCAGGGGCGTCGCAGGTGTGCGTTGTGCCGATGCGGTCCGAGCCCAATCGTCTGCACCACCGAGCCAATGAGGCCCTGGTCGATCAACTCCTTGGCCTTGAGGGTGGCCGGGACCTCAAAGTGCTCGGAGAAGTCGATGCTGTACCGTGCTCCGGTCTGTTGCTGAACCTCCATGACGGCCTGAAGTTGAGCGCGGGTGGTCATCCCGGGCTTGTCGACCATCACGTCCTTGCCGTGACGCATCGCCTGGATGCAGATCTCAGCGCGCTCCGAGGGAATTCCAGCACAGACAATCAGCTGAAGGTCCTTGCTTTGGTAAAGCGGCTCCGGAGAGTCGAAGCGAGGGACGTCCGGAAAGCGTCGCACAAACCCTTCCAGCGGCTCGGCATCTTCTCGGGTGCAGTATCCGACACACTTCGCCCCGGCGGCGATGAGTCCTTCGGTCATGCCGTAGATGTGCCGATGGTCCAGTCCAATGCAGGCAAATTGAATCATGAGTGATCTTCTCAGTAGGAGTTGTTCATGTCGGCCGCGTTGACCGAGACCTTCACGGCTTCTTTCAAGTAGGTGCTGGTGCTGATCTTGTGCTCCAGATGCTTCCAGAACTGCTCGGGGTCCAGAGGATAGGAGACCGGCTGGCCTTCAAAGGTGGAGAGCAGCATCGCGTTGGCCAACTCCACGCTGTGGAGTCCTTCCTCTGCCGGTGCAAGCAGAGGTGCTTGGTCCAGGACTGCGTCGATGAAGTTCTGCAGAATCTCCGGATGCTGTCCGCCCTTGCCCGCGATCGGGATCTGGGTCTCGGTCACCTCCGGCTTCCCAAACGGCTTGTCCGAGGTGCGGCAGTACTCCTGAATGGCAACGTCATTCCGAAGCCACTTCAAGCCGCTCTCATCGGCAATCACGGTCCCCTTGTCGCCCACAATCTCCAGCCGGTTGGTTCCAGGGGTTTCCCCGGTCGTGGTGATGAAGCTGCAGGTCGCCCCGTTGGCATAGGTCAGCAACGCGGTGACGTCATCCTCCACCTCCACATCGTGCCACTGCCCGAAGCGGCACTGCGCCCAAACGCTCTCCGGAGGGCCGAAGAGCCACCAGAGCAGGTCCAGCTGATGCGGGCACTGGTTCAGCAGAACTCCGCCGCCTTCCCCCTTCCAGGTGGCCCGCCATCCGCCGCTACGGTAGTAGATGTCCGTCCGGAACCAGTCGGTGATGATCCAGTTCATGCGCCTCAGGACTCCCAGTTCGTCGTTGCGGATCATGTCCCGGATTTGTTGATAGCGCGGGTCGGTACGCTGGTTGAACATGGCACAGAACACCTGCTCGCTCTTCGGGCGCTGCTCGTAGGCCTCGATCAGGCGCAGGCAGTCGCGTTTGTGGACCGAGATGGGCTTCTCCACCAGCAGGTGCAGCCCCTGCTCAAGGGCGTCGATACCGATGCTCGTGTGGTCGTAGTGCGGTGTGGCGATCAGTACCGCGTCCACCAGCCCGGAGCGGATCAGCTCGGCGCTGTCCTGAAACTTCGGGATCTGCGGGTCAACCTCCGTCAGCCGGGAAGGGTCCAGATCACAGACGGCGCGGACCTCAACTCGCTGCACGGTCTGCTTCTGAACCGTCCGGTAGTGCTGGGTTCCCATGTTCCCCAGACCTATGATTCCAAGCCTGACTCGATTCATGGCGTGCTCAGATGCAAAGTGGAAGAGAGACGGGGGTTTCCCGCCGAGAAGATTCATAAAACGCCAGGACCAGCTCGTTTGCTTGCAGGGCGTCTCCAAGCGACACTCCGGGAGGTTCCCCGGCTTGAATCCGGCGTAGGGTGTCTCGGATCTGTACCTCGTGGAGGATGCTGTACTCCGGCTTGCTCCGGGTGAGTTGCTCCGGAAGCCTGGCGCTCTGAAGCTGGAGGAGCACCTCCGGATCTTCGTGGTCCAGCTTCAGAAATCGTCCGTTGTCATTGGTGGTGTAGCAGAACGAGCCTCGCTCCGCCTGAACTTCAATTTGCGGGTTCCAGGACGCTCCAGAGCGGTTGAGCATCTGCAGTTGTCCCTCCACTCCAGAGGAAAACCGCACCCAGGCCCATTCAGAGTCCCATCCGGTCAAGGTGTCTTCCACCTCGATGCAGTCCCGATGCTCCAGGTTCAAAGCCCTCCCGGAGACCGCAACGACTCCTCCGAGCAACCACTGCCACAGATCCAGCGTGTGGATGCCCTGATTCAACACCACACCTCCTCCTTCCCCGGAAGTTGTGCCCCGCCACGGAGCGCTGGCGTAGTAGGAAGGCCCTCGATCACATTGGAAACGGGCCCGGGTCGAGCGTACGGAGCCAAACACGTCTTGGCCCAAAAGCTCCTTCAGCAACTGAGCCGATGGCGCATAGCGGTGCTGGAAGATTCCGGTCACCTGCCTGTTGGCAGAGGTGCGGGCCAGGGACTTCAGACGCTTCAGGTCTTCCAGGGTGGTACAGAGCGGCTTCTCACAGAGGACAGGCACCTGGTGCTCCAGGCAGATCTGAATCAGAGCAGGATGGGAAGGGTGCGGGGTGCAGAGGCAGACCAGGTCCAGCCGGATGTCCCGGAGCAGGTCGTCCAGATTGTCGTGCACTGTCGCATTCGGATCCAACTGCCGGGCCTTGCGGAGGTCGAGGTCACACAGCACCACCTCAAGCACCTCCGAGCTCTCCCGGAGGACTTCGTGGTGGACCGCACCGATCACACCACAGCCCACAATTCCTACGTGCATTCAGGTCCGGAACAGCACAGGATAGCTCACCCCGGAGTCTTCAATGTTGCGGGTGTTCCCATCCATGTAGCACACGCTCAACGCCCTTCTGGGAGCAGCGGTGCGGTTCACGTCCGAGGCATGCAGCAACAGGTTGTGCAGCACCACCAGGTCTCCGGGCTCAGCGGTCAGGTAGACCACATCCTCCGCAGGCGCGTGCATGGCAGCCTGTGCCTCAGTGAGGAATCCGGAGGAGTGCTCCGGATTGATCAGCCCCTTGTGATGCGAGCCCTTGATGATCTGCACACACCCGTTCTCCCGGGAAGCGACATCCAGCGGAATCCAGACGGTCAGCAGCGGATCCTGATCAAGGTGCGTCCAGCGGTCCTGATGCCAAGGCAACCAGGTTCCCTGCCCGGCGGCCTTGTTCATGAACATCGTCCGGTAGGCCGCAATCGGCAGTTCCGGACCATATACCCGCCGGCAGAGCTCGACAAACACCGGAGAGGTGATGAAGGTCCGGAAGCGCTCATCGACCTCCAGTCCCTGGATCTTGCGATAGGCCAGCGTGGCCCCCTGAAAGCCGTTTCCGCCCCAAGACAACTCCTCGTACTTCCCGGAGTCGGTATCCTGCTGCATCCAGATCTGCTCGTAGTCCAACTCCGCCTGTCCCAGCATGATCTCGTCAATGCGCTGCTGCAGCCCCTGGATCTGCTGCAGCTCAAAAAACTGCGGGATGATGAAGAACCCGTTCTGCTCGAAATCATGAAGGTGGCGTTCCAGGTCGGACATGGGCGTTTGGGCAACCAAAATGAGATGGGAGTCAGTTGACAACAGATCTTGAGGCTCCCGGCAAGCTGCCGGAAGACCTGGAGGCGCCTTTCAAGGCAGGCGGGTGCTTCGCTCACCCCCGATCCGGCGACCCTCCTCAAAAAGCTGACGCAGGTTACCTCAACTGGTCCTCAAAGGAAAGCGGGCATGCTTGGCTTCGAGAGCCAACACTCGCACTTGTGCTGAAATTGGGGGGGACACCGGGAGTTTCCCGGGAGACCCAGCACTGGCTCCAGACATCTTCAGGCCGTAGCCTTTATCGATTTTCCTGGTACATGAAGCTTCGGCATTGTTTTAGGAGGTGCCGAAACCAAGATTTCCCTGCCAGCCAGTGCTGAATGAGCGTCCCGGAACGGGACGCATGAAGTGTTGCTAAAACGTTAAAGCTTATGCTTAAACGAGTCAAGAATTATTTAGCAACTAAAATTGTAAAAAAATGTTGGAGCTGGGGTTTCAGGTGGAGTTGGGCCAGAACTCACCTACGACGACAGGCTCTTTTTCAGTGTGCAAACAGCTGGGAGGGGTCCTTGAAGGACTTCAGTTCGATGGCGTTGTCGGAAGGGTCCAGGAAGAACATGGTCGCCTGTTCGCCGACCTGTCCCTTGAAGCGGATGTGGGGCTCAATCAGGAACGAGATGCCGTTGGCACGCAGATGCTCGGCCGTCTGGTGCCACCGCTCCCATTCCAGAACGGCACCAAAATGCCGGACCGGGACGGCGTCTCCGTCGACGCCATTGGTGGCGACTCGCTGAGTTTCCTCAGGCTTGACGTGTGCCGAGATCTGGTGGCCGAAGAAGTCAAAGTCGATCCAAAGCTCTGCGTGGCGTCCTACACGACAGCCGAGCAGTTCCACATAAAACCTCCGGGTCGCCTCCAGATCTCTGACGGCAAAGGCCAGGTGAAACGGGGTCGTCATCACTCCTTGAACTCCACCTCCAGAATTTCCACCTCCATCTTCCCTTTGGGGATCGGGATGACGACGGTATCCCCGCTCCGCTTGCCAATCAGCGCCCGGGCAATCGGAGACCCGATGGAGATCTTCCCGGCTTCGAGGTCCGCCTCGTCCTCGCCCACAATCTGGTACTGACGCTCCTCGTCCGTGTCCACATCGACAAACGACACGGTGGCCCCGAAGATCACCTTGTCTCCAGAAAGTCCGGAGACTTCAATGACCTGAGCGCGGGCAAGCTTGGCGTTGAGTTCCTGGATGCGTCCCTCGATGAACCCTTGTTGCTCCTTGGCAGCATGGTATTCGGCATTCTCCTTGAGGTCTCCGTGCTCTCGCGCCTCGGCAATGGCCTGAACCACCGCCGGACGTTCCACGCTGGTCAGGTGCTTGAGTTCGCGCTTCAGGTGCTCGTAACCTGCTCGAGTCATTGGGAAGGAATCGCTCATGAGAACCTCGGGAACCTGTTGATGAGAACTCCCCGTCTGGAGTCCGTGAAGTAGGAAAAGATCATTAGCCTAAGAGGTTGATTTAAAAAACACAAACGCTTAAGGAAGTGGGCGCCGGGGGATCGGTCCGAACTGTGCCGGAGGCAGGTCCACCTCTTCCAGGGTCCGCAGAATCTCCTGAATGGCCCGCTCCAGTTGAGGATCCTCCCCACGTGCGTAGGCCTGCGGCGGGTCTTCGACCTCAAGGTCCGGATCAACTCCGTAGTTCTCCACCGTCCACCCCAGGTGGTGGAACCAGATGGAGTACTGGGGCTGAGTGGTGACCGTCCCATCCACCAGCGTGTAGCGGCTATCGATCCCGATCACTCCGCCCCAGGTTCGCTTGCCGACCAGCGATCCCAACTCCAAGGCCCGGAAGCTGGCGCTGAACATGTCCCCGTCCGATCCGGTGAAGCTGTTGGCCAGCGCCAGCAGCGGGCCTCGGATCGTGTGATACGGATAGGACTCCGGGCTTCCCCAGCGCGGGACATCATACCCGAGGTGCCGGTGCATGAGCTTCTCCAAAATCAGGGGCGAGACCATCCCTCCGGCGTTGTATCGGACATCAATGATCAGGGCGTGCCGGTCGACCTGTGCCAGGTAGCCTCGATGGAACTCGGAGATCCCCTCGGTCCCCATATCCGGAAGGTGCACGTATCCAACACGTCCGGCAGTGGCCTCCTGCACTCGAAGTTCGTTGCTCCGGACCCACTCCCGGTAGCGGACCCGGCGCTCGCTGGGGAGCGTGGGGACGCTGACAAAGCGGGGTTCCTTCGGGTTTGCCTGAGGCTCAATGGTCAGCAAGACCTCCTGTCCGGCAAAGTTGACCATCAGCTCGTTGGGGATGGTCTTCCGGTCCACCGGAATCCCGCCGATTGCCAAGAGGCGATCTCCAGCCTCGACCGGAACCCCGGCCTCGGCCAGAGGCGAGTGCTCCTCCTTCTTCCACAGATCTCCCTCGAGAATGCGCTCCAGAATCCATCCCTTGCGCCGGGAGTTGTAGACGAGGTCGGCCCCCAGCCATCCCACCGGATAGCGCGGAGCCGGCCGGTAATCTCCTCCGTACTCGTACGCATGTGACGTCCCCAGCTCTCCTTGCATCTCCCAGATCAGGTCGGAGAGCTCTGCCCGCGAGCCCAGGCGCGGCAAGAGCCGGGCGTAGCGCTCGTATGCGCGATTCCAGTCCACCCCGGAAAGCTCCTCGTTCCAGAAAAACTCTCGCTGCAGCCGCCACGCTTCCCGAAACATCTGACGCCACTCCTCCGGATAGCTCACGGAGATCCGAATCCGGGACAGATCAAGCCAGCCGCTCTTTCGTGAGGGAGCGGCATCGTTCTCTTCCGGAGGCGGACTCCCGGCCTCGAGCACCCGGATGCCAGCCCCGGACCAGTACAGCAACGTCCGGCCATTAGGCGTGACGTGGATCTCTCCCACCTCTCCAACCAGCACCTCGCGTTCCTGCTTCTCAAAGTCGTACATCCAGAGCAGCCCCTCATCCTCAGGGCCGGACTCTTCCACCTCGTCCAGGCCTCCGGACAGAGGAAACTCCGTGAAGAGCACCTTCTGGGAAAGCCCCAGGATCTGTCCGTAGATGCCTTCCGAGACCGGGAACTCGATGACCCGCCCTCGGATGCCTTCCAGGTCGATCTCGAGCGGCGCAGGCCTGGGGGGCTTCTTGTCGCGCTCCTTCTCCGGAGCCTCCTCCGGTTCGTCCTTGACGCCGGGAGCGGCCGGCTGAGGTCGAAACGGGTTGGGCAAATCACGCCGCAGGGTGATCAGGTAGGGCTTGATGGAGCGCGAGAAGGAGGTCGCCGTCTGGACGGTGTCCCAGATCGGGTTGTAGGTCCGGGATGACAGAAAGTACAGGTACTGCCCCTCAGGGTCGAAGGAGGGAGCGAAGTCGTAGCGTACGGGGTCCGTCACCTGAGTCGGGGCATCGACCTGCAGCGCCTTGCCGGTCTTCGGCAGCCGGAGGCGCACCAAAAAGATCGCGCTCAACTCCGGGCTGATGTACTTGCGGTAGGCGAGCCAGTGTCCATCGGCAGAGAAGGTCGGCTCGCTGATTTCCTTGATCGTCGAGTGGTCGAGCTTGCGCAGGCTTCCGGTCTCCAGGTTGAGGACCCATAGCTGCATGCGGCTGGTGCTCATCACCAGGTGTGGGTGTGCCGGAGACGCGATCATCTCCTGCACCCTCCCGGGAGGCAGTCGGTAGCTCTTCTCCGGACGCTCTCCCGGCGCTGCGGGGAAGACCTCCAGCCGCTCTTCGCCGGTGGCATCCGAGATCGCGACCAGGCGACTGTCCGGAAGCCAGCACGGCAACCGGTAACGCACCCCGTTGCGCTCTCCCATCTGCACGGCCGCCTGCTCCCAGAGCGCCATTCCGAACAGCTTGCCCCGGGCGGTCAGTGCCACGGCATGCCCTTGGGGGTGCAGCAGAATGTCCTCCAGGTAGGCTGGCCCCTGAAAGAAACGGCGCTGCAGGCGAGCCTTCTGGGTGGTCCAGGGAATCGAGATGCGCTGCTCTCGCTCCGGAGCGGTCGGCTGTTCGGCATCCAGACGCCACAGGTCTCCTCCACAGTGATACACAACGTGACGCCCATCCGTACAGGGCATCCGGACGTAGTACTCATGCTGGAAGGTCTCCGGACGCAGCCCGCTCCCGTCGGCCTCGCACGAGTACAGGTTGCTGACGCCTTCGTGGTCTGAGGCAAACCACAGGCGGTCTCGGAGCCAGAAGGGACAGACCGGGTTCCCATCCAGGCTTTGCAGGATTCGAGTGAAGAGCCCACTCCCCTTGGGGTCCACCCAGAGCTCACCGACCATTCCTCCGCGGTAACGCTTCCAGCGGGAGTTGCTGAGCGAATTGCGTCCCAGAGCAATGGCCTTTCCGGAGCGGCTCAGCGTCATCGCCGGTCCCCACGGCAGGCGCTCGATGGGACCTCCCTCCGGAGAGACCTGGTAAAGCCAGGCGTCCGCACCTCGGTGGTGCACCGCCTCGTGGGTGCTCCGGAGCCAGATGCGCTTTCCGTCTGCGCTCCAGCCCACTACATGCGTGACCGCATTCAGCCAGGTGATCCGCTGAAGTGGACCTCCTTGAGCCGGCATGAGGTAAAGGTCGTACTCCCCCTCCTCCATCGCACAAACGGCCAGCCATTGGCCATCTGGGGAGAATTGGGGAGAGCGCATTTCACTGCTGGTGTTGGTCAACCTGAGGGCTGGGCCTCCGGAGAGCGGAGCACTCCAGACATCATCTTCGCAGATGAACGCCACCTGCTCTCCGCAGACAGTAGGCTGAAGGAAGTAGCCGGATGTATCAGGGGCGTCCGAAGAAGGTGTCGGCTTAAGGTTCATGAATGCTCTGAGAGAAAAGAGAATTAGAGGTCGATGCTGATACGGAAGACGATCCCTTCCGGGCTCTTGCGGTTACTTTCGACAATGCGTTTTTCAGAAAATTCCGGCATGGCGAGCAGCCGGTTCTTCAGTTCCTGAAGGCGGTCATAGCTGTCAATCAGCCCGTTGAGAGCAAAACGCGAGGAGGTGTATTCGATGCGGTCAATCTGATACTGCCTGGGGTCGGAGACCTGGATCAGTCCGGAGATGCGGTTGAGGGCGCTCAGCAGTGAGTAGTCGCGCTGGAGGAAGGACTGCCCCACCTCGATCTCCGTCTGACGCTGTGCGATGCGCTCCCGGAGGGTGATCAGCCCTTCGCGTGCCTGACGAGCCTCCACGCCGACGGCAGCGAGCAGCTGTTGAGTTCGCTGCTCGGTAAGGCGCAACTCCTGGCGCAAGAGATCCTGATGCAACAGCAACCGTCCGGACTGCCCCAGCAGCAGCAGCAGCAGCAGCAGCGCGGTCACACTCAAGGCTCCTCGGTGGCGACGGGCAAAGCGCTGGATCGGGTTGGCTTCGACGATCAACCCCAGCGGCTGCGGACGGGTTCCCGGGAGGATGCTGAGCTTGAGGTCTTCCAGCAGGCCCCAGGCCTTGCGTCCGTTCAGATGCAGGAGGCTTCCGGAGACTGAGGCGATCCCGCGCTCCTCGACATACGGTGCAAGAGAGCTTCCCGAGCTCTCTTGGCGTTCGCGCTCCTCGGCCACACGCTTCAGCTCTTCCAGATCCTGAGGAGGATCTCGTCGAACGGAAGCGGCAGGAGTTGCCAGCGGATCCTGCAGCAGCGTCTGGGCCTCAGGGAGGGGAAACTCTCGCACTCGGACGACCAACCCGTCCCAGGTCAGGAAAGGGGCAAAGATGCCGTGGAAGTGAATGTGGCTGTCGCTGAGCACGCTCTGCATGCGCAGGGAGCGAGTCAGTTCGCCAGCCAGACGCCGCAGCTCCTGGCGCAGAGAGGCTTGCGGTTCCAGCGCCTCAGAGTCTGCAGAAGCCCCCAGCTCACCAAGCACCTGAGTCAGCCCGGAGCCTGCCAGAGGGCTCAGGAGTTTGCCAAGCCGGCTGTGCAGGGTGTGGCAGGCCCCCCAAATCCCCAGGGTCAGTTGGTTGATGAACACCCCTTCCGGGCCAACATAGACCTGAAACTCTGAAGCCTCGTGCTGCCGAAGCGCCTGAAGGGCACAGGAGGCGCTCCGGACATCACGCAAGTGCAGGTCCCGGCCTTGGAAGACCTCCTGCAGGCGTGCAAAGAGAGCGCGGGAGATCAGCTGAATCCGGACCTCAGCCGTGTTGTTGGCCCGTGGATGAATGGAGAACGTGTAATGGAAGGTCGGAAGCGGGTCGAGCATCTCCCCCTCCAGTTCGAAGGGCAGAGCCTGCCGGATCTTGGAGGCGTCCGCAAAGGGGAACTCCAGCTTTCGCAACATGGTCCAGCTCGAAGGCAACACCAGCACTGCGGCCTCCGAACGCCAGCCCCGCATGTCCAGAAACTGCTCCAGCTGCTCCAGCACATGAGCCTCTGCCGCTTCTGGTGCGCCCGGTGGTTCCAGCCATTCGGAGTGCCACTCCCGAAGGCGTGGACGCCCCCGGAGGCTCCAGTGTGCGCCTTCAATCAGTGTGTCGCTCAGAGCAATGAGGTAAAGTTGATCTTCCATCAAGAGGCGGGCAGATGCAGCAAGTGCGGTGCACTCCCGGGCTCTTCAGACAAGCCGGGAAAAACACGCAGGTGCGAAAAAAGCTTCATGTCGTTGGAGGACCACAATACAATCGAGACCACCCAAGTGGCGAAGACACCGTCCGTCAGATCTGTGAAGCGGACTTTGGATTCTGGTGGAACGGATACTTTAAGCCGTTGAAGCCAGACAGTCAAACGCTCTGCGATCCCGGAGCCGAACGAGCGACGGAGCCGATTCAGAGCCCAAAGGCCTTCATGGGAATGCAAGTTGAGTGAAACCGGATGTCGGAGGAAAGGGAGAGGTGAGGAGGATGCTGATTACAGGGGCTGAGGGGCAGTTGGGGTGGGAGTTGGTGCGACACTGTGCCCGGAAGGACATGTCACATGTCGGTTTAAGCCGCCAGCAGCTGGACTTGACGCGTCCGGAGCAGATCTGGAGCGCCCTCCGGGAGATACGCCCTCGGGTGGTGATCAACGCCGCAGCCTACACCGCCGTGGACCGAGCAGAGTCCGAGCCGGAGCTGGCCCATGCGGTCAACGCCTCAGGGCCGCGGGAATTGGCAAGGGCCTGTCAGGAGGTCGGAGCCCTGTTGATTCATGTCTCCACCGACTACGTCTTCAGTGGACGGAGCGAGAATCCGTACCGGGAGGCAGATGCCACTGAACCCCAGGGCGTGTATGGGCAGAGCAAGTGGTCCGGAGAAGAGCAGATCCGGCAGGCTCTGGAGCGGCACCTGATTGTCCGGACTGCCTGGGTCTATGGAGTTCACGGGAACAACTTCGTCAAGACGATGCTCCGTCTCGGAGCAGAACGCCCACAGCTTCGGGTCGTGGACGACCAGTGGGGCAACCCCACCTTCGCGTCGGACCTGGCAGAGGCTCTGCTTCAGGTGCTCCAGCGTGGCGGAGACTTCTCGGCCCCGGAGCAGTGGGGGACCTTCCACTGTGTCAATGCCGGAGTGACCACCTGGTTTCGCTTTGCACAGCGCATCCTGGCAGAACTCCTGAGCACCGGGCATCTGGAGTTGCAGCCAATCCCCTCCCACGAATACCCAACCCCCGTGAAGCGACCGCTCTACTCCGCTCTGAATTGTGACCGAATGGAGCAGACGTTCGGGGTGAAAATGCGCCCTTGGGAGCAGGCCCTGGAGGAGATGCTGGAGCGCACTCAGCGGCGACTCACAGCTTGACTTGTGAGGAGAGGATTCCGATGATTCATTTGCGTGATTTTTTGCCTGCGTAACCACCATGCCTTTTACCAAACTCATCATCGCCGCCTCTCTGGCCCTGATTGTTGTGTGCGGCTCCATGCTGGGGTACATGCTTTTGAACTATGACGCCATCCGACAGGAGGTCGTCACCCGGCAGATGAGCCAACTCAATCAGCAGCGCTAAGCGTCTCTCTCACCCTCACCGAAGCCACATCATGAAGCTTGAGCTTTCCCCGGTTCCCCAAGAGCAACGCAAGACTCCGCCTGCCACCATGAGCGGGGTGGTCTTTGGAACCGTGTTCACGGACCACATGTTTGTGATGGAGTGGGAAGCCGGGAAGGGCTGGCAGAACGCAGAGATCAAGCCATACGGGCCGCTGAGCCTGAGCCCGTCGACCCTGGTCTTGCACTATGGACAGGAGGCGTTTGAAGGCTTGAAGGCCTACCACGGTCCCGGAGGCAAGACGCTACTCTTTCGCCCAGAGCAGAACTTTGAGCGCATGAACCGCACGGCACGGCGCATGTGTCTCCCGGAGTTGGACATCGACTTCACGATGAACGCCCTCAAGCAACTCTTGCGAGAAGACAAGGCCTGGATTCCCCAAGAAGCCGGAACCTCACTTTACATCCGCCCAACGATGATTGCCACAGAGCCTTTCCTGGGGCTCAAGGTCTCTTCCCGGTACCTGTTCTTCATCATCACCTGTCCGGTTGGGAGCTACTATCCGGAGGGCTTCAACCCGGTCAAGATCACGGTCTGTGAGAAGTACGTCCGGGCAGCACCCGGAGGGGTGGGCGAAGCGAAGACGGCAGGGAACTACGCGGCAAGCAACCTCGCAGAGAAAGAGGCCAAGGAGGCTGGGTTCACCCAGGTCCTCTGGTTGGATGCGGTGGAGCGTCGCTACGTCGAGGAGGTCGGCTCGATGAACATCTTCTTTGTCTTCAACAACGAACTCCACACCCCCAGCCTGAACGGCACCATCCTCCCGGGCATCACGCGGATGTCCGTGCTCGAACTGGCCCGGCACTGGGGAATGAAGGTCGTGGAACGCCGCATTCCCATCGATGAGGTGGTCGCAGGAGTCACGGACGGAACCGTCAGCGAAGTCTTCGGTTCCGGAACTGCCGCGGTCGTTTCTCCGGTGGGGCTTTTGAACTACAAGGGACAGAACCACACGGTTGGCGACGGGCAGACGGGGCCGGTGGTGCGCAAGCTCTTTGAGCAACTCACCGCGATTCAATACGGTCGGGAGTCGGACCCGTTCGGCTGGGTGGTCGAGGTCTGAACCTGTTCCTCTCGCAGTCCAGACGGAGAGATGACGCCCGGCAGATCCGCTACCCGAGCAATCGCAGAACCGG
>JAYPUA010000010.1:83420-87629 GCA_038133845.1 Deltaproteobacteria bacterium | reverse complement strand
CCCCAGCAGACTACCTCAAGCTCGTAGTCTGGGTTGAGGAACGATCCCCAGCAGAGGTCTCCTTGCCTTCAGGGTTGAGGAGCCCAACGAGGCCTCTGAAGAGGCCTGCCAATTTCTGAAGAAGGAGTGCCTGTGACCAAGCTGTTGTTTGTGTGTCTGGGAAACATCTGCCGCTCTCCCGCTGCAGAAGGGGTGATGCAGCACCGTGTGAATCAGGCAGGACGAGCCGTCGAGTTCCTCTGCGACTCTGCCGGAACCGGAGGCTGGCATGCCGGGGAGCGTGCCGATCCTCGGATGCGAGACCACGCCTCAAGGCGCGGTTACGATCTGCAAAGCCGCGCCCGGCAGGTGCGTCCCGAGGACCTGAAGGCCTTTGACTGGATCCTGGCAATGGATGATCAGAACTACCGCGATCTGCTGCAGCTTGACCCTCAGGGGCAGAACCACCACAAGGTGCGCAAGATGACCGACTTCTGCCGTGAAAATCTGGACTCGGCGGTCCCGGATCCGTACTACGGAGGGGACGAGGGCTTTGAACACGTGCTTGATCTGTTGGAGGATGCGACCTCCGGTCTGCTGGATTTCATAGACAACAAATGGGCTCCGGGGACGCCTCGATGAGCTTGCCTCTGCACCACCAGGTTGTGGGAGAAGGGCCGCCACTGGTGGTCCTGCACGGGCTGTTTGGCTCGGGAGACAACTGGAAGGGGTTCGCCAAGGCGTTCTCCGGAGAACGCCAGGTGTGGCTGCTGGACTTGCGCAACCACGGACGCTCTCCACATCACCCGGACATGCGCTATGCCGACCTGGCCACGGACGTCCTCGATTGGCTGGAGCAGCACCAGATCCAGCACCCGGTGCTGCTGGGACACAGCATGGGCGGGAAGACGGCGATGGCCCTGGCCCTGGCCTATCCGGAACGGGTGGAGCGTCTCATTGTTGCCGACATTGCGCCGGTCTCCTACCGCCACCAGTCGGAGCACAGCCAACTGATTCAGTCACTCAAGGCGCTGCCCCTGGAGCCTGAGCTGACCCGATCCGAGGCCGATCGCCTGCTGGCGGAGGCCATCCCGGAGTGGAGCATCCGGACCTTCCTGCTGAAGAACCTGGCCCCCGGTCCCTCCGGACTGCACTGGCGGATCCCTCTGGATCTGCTGCAGCAAGCGCTCCCAGACGTTTTGGAGTTTCCCCTGGCCGGGTTGTTTCGCAAACCGACGCTGTTTGTCGGAGGAAGTCGCTCCAACTACCTGCTTCCGGAGTACCAGCAGGAGATTCACAACCGCTTCACCCAGGTGCGGATCGTGATGCTCAAGGACGCCGGTCACTGGCTGCACGCCGAGAAGCCGGAGGCTTTTCAGGAAACGGTACGCACCTTTTTGCAACGCACCGCATGACACCTCAGGAACTGAACATCCGCCTCCCTCACCTGACCCTCGCCGCACAGGCCTGGGGGCCACCTGACGGGCTGCCGGTCCTCGGATTTCACGGGTGGCTTGACAACGCGGCCACCTTTGCCCGGCTGCTTCCGGTCTTGCTGCAGAGACCGGAGGTGCCACCACTCCATGTGGTCGCTCTCGACCTCCCTGGGCACGGGCTCTCCGAGCACCGCCCTCCCGGGATGGCCTACCACTTTGTCGACATGGTCCCTGAGGTCCTGCAGGCTGCAGACAGCCTGGGCTGGGATCGGTTCTTGCTGCTTGGACACTCCATGGGAGCGGCTCTGGCGACGCTGGTCGCTGCGGTCGCTCCGGAGCGCATCTCTCACCTGATGCTGATCGATGGGCTTGGCCCGATCTCCGCGCAGCAGGAAGATGCCTGCACCACCCTGAAGACCTCCTTGCGTCAGGAACAGGCGCTCGCCGAGAAGCGGAAGCCGATCTACGCCTCTCCCGAAGAGGCCGTCCGGGCCCGTCATGCAGTGGGGGGGATCTCCGAGGTCGCCGTCCAAACCCTCGTCAAGCGTGGGCTCGAACCGTGCGAGGGCGGTTTCACCTGGCGGACGGACCCCTCACTGCGGGTCAAGTCTCGACACTACTTCACCGAAGACCAGGTCCGCTCCTTCGTCAAGGCTCTGGAGTGTCCGGTGCTGGCCATCGAGGCGGCTCAGACCACGCTGGAGTACTGGCGTGACCTCATCCGGGAACGCTCCAAGCTGGTTCCGCAGGTGACGCATACGGTGGTTCCCGGACAGCATCACCTGCACCTGGACGACCCCGAACCCACGGCTGCAGTGATCGCCGAATTTCTGCAGGCTCACCTCTCGACACGCTCATGACTCCTGCTCCGGAGACTCCTCCTGCAGAGCGTCTGCGGGTTGCCGATGCCGGAAAGCGTCTGCTGGCTCTGATCGTGGACGTCTTCTTCTTCATCCTCCTGCTGCGCACCGTGGAGCAGCTGTTGCGTCCGGAGCACTGGGATTTGCTCCCTCCCGGAGACCCTGTGGAGGAGGCAATGGCTCTTTATGTGCCGCTGCTGGTGCTGCTCCTGCTTCGAGACGCCTGGAGGGGGCGTGGCCCAGGGAAGATGCTGCTGGGATTGACGGTGCGTGAGACCTCTCGGCTGAACAAGCCGATCTCCCCCTGGCTGACCCTTCAGCGCAACCTGCTCCTGCCCCTGTTGCCGGTCGAAGGCGCTTTTTTGATTTGGGATATTTATTTTCGGAAAGGCTATGGACAGCGGCTGGGAGACCGGTGGACCCGGACGGTGGTCATTGAACAGCCTCGGCCGATGGGTGGGCTGCGTCGGCTGCTGTTGGCCAACATCATCCTCTTTGCCTTCTTCGCGCTCTCCTGGTTCTACCTGGATGCCGCCTTGACTCGCAAGACGGCCGCGTTTCAGGTGGCGGAAGAGGCGATCCGACAGTTCCCCGAGATCGCCAAGGCGCTCGCAGAGCATCCGGAGCTGAACGAGGCGGAGCTGCAGCTGGACCTGCGTCCGGAGGAGGCGGAGCCCTCACGAGTCCGGGTCCGTGTGGGGCCTCCGGGGGAGGAGGACGTCGGGGTGCATGTGGTGACGGAGCTGGAGTTGCGCCGCGACCCGGAACCTCGCTGGCAGGTGCTCCACATTCAGTCTCCAACCCCGGCGGCGGAGCTGGAACGCTGAGGAGGCTGGGTTGTGGAACGAGACCCAGCCTCCAGCGCCTGCTGAATTTCCTCCCGGATCTCCGTCCACGCCCCGGGGGCATGCCAGCGGAAGTGAGGTTCACGGCGAAACCAGGTGAGCTGACGCTTGGCATACTGCCGGGTCCGCTGCTGAATCCTGGCGATCATGTCCGCGCGGCTTAGCTGCCCTTCCAGGTGCTGCCGGATCTCCCCATAGCCGATGGCCCGGAACCCCGGAATGTCCGGGGAGTGGTGTTGTCGGAGGTGCTCCACCTCGTCCACCCAGCCCTGGTCCAGCATGGCGAGCACACGCTGGTTGATGCGCTCGTAAAGTTCGGCGCGAGGGAAATCGAATCCGCCGATCCACAAGGGACGCTGCTGTGAAGCGAAGGGCTGTTCGCTCTGGTAGTCGAGAATCGACCTCCCTGTGCTTTGGAAGACCTCCAGAGCCCGGGTGACCCGTGAGGTGTCGTTGGGGTGCAGACTGGCAGCTCCTCGGGGATCGATCTGCTGCAATCGCTTCCAGCAGGCCGGGGTCCCGTGCTCCTGCTGCTCGGCAAGAACAGACGCCCGAACGTCTTCAGGAACCTCCGGGATGTCGCTGAGCCCTTGGGTAAGCGCCCGGTAGTACAAGCCGGTTCCTCCAACGAGGAGGGGCAGGCGCGCCCTCTGCCGAAGCTGCTCGATCACCTCCCAGGCCTCTCGGACATAACGCCCGGCGGAGTAGGCCTCGTCCGGCTCGACCCGGTCCAGCAGATGATGCGGGACGCGGCGTTGCTCCTCCGGCGTGGGCTTGGCGGTTCCAATGTTCAGGCCTCGGTAGACTTGCATGGAGTCCGTGCAGAGGACCTCTCCGGAAAACTCCTCGGCGAGCTGGAGCGAAAGCTCGGTCTTGCCGCTGGCGGTGGGGCCTGCGATCACAATCCAGGGCCGGACGGCTTCAGCGCTCACAGGTCCCTTTCCGGCATAGAAGTGCTGGGTATCGTTCCTCAACCCAGCCTACGATTCTGTCTGCTGAGGACCGTTCCTCAACCCAGCCTCCGCTTCCGCGACTCCTTTGGCTGAAGCCTGGAGAGGATTTGCCTTTCATCTGACCCTCTCCGGGAAG
>JAYPUA010000010.1:0-83320 GCA_038133845.1 Deltaproteobacteria bacterium | reverse complement strand
TCCTTTGGCTGAAGCCTGGAGAGGATTTGCCTTTCATCTGACCCTCTCCGGGAAGCTTTGGGCTGGATTGTGCAAGAGGTGTTGCCGACCTGTTACGGTCACGATTCATCACTTTACCTATCTCGTCTGATTGTCTGATGAGCCCGCTGAAACGGCGTCCGAATGTTCTGAAGCACCAGTTTCGCTGGAAATTTGTCCCCCAGGTGTTCTGGAACGCATTCCAGTCCCCTCGGGTGGTGGCCTTGATGTGCCTGCTGATCACCAGCGGTTGCCTGGGGTACTTGTGGCAATGGAGCCATTATCGGCAATTGTCCTATGAAGTTCAAAGGCTGGAGGCCCAGCGCAAGCAGCTCTCTGAAGAGTTGGACCTGCTGGTCATTGAGTCTCAGTTCCTCACACGCCCTCAACGCCTGGAACAGATTGCCACACGGCATCTGGATTTGAAAACACCGGATCCGGAGCAGTTTGCCTACCTGGAGCAGTTGATCCACAGTGAATAAGTTCCAACACCTCTACAGCTTCAACCTCCGGCTTCTTGTGTTTGTCGGAGTGCTGGCCCTGGGATTTGCGGCAGTGCTCGGGCGGATGTTCTATCTGCAGGTCTGGCGCGGTGACTACTTTGCCCAGCAGGCACGCATCCAGCAGCAGCGCACGGTCAAGCTGGAGCCTCGACGTGGCAAGATCGTAGACCACAACGGGCGCATCCTCGCGGTCTCGGTGCCGGTTCCGTCGGTGTACGCGGACCCCTCGGAGGTCAAGAACCCGGAGCAGACGGCTCGTGCGCTGGCGCCACTGCTGAAGGAGCCTCAGCGGACCCTGTTGCGGAAGCTGCGCTCCGGGCGCTCCTTTGTCTGGCTCAGCCGCCAGGTCCTGCCTGAGCGAGCCCGCCAGGTCGAGGCGCTGAAGCTTCCTGGAGTTCGCTTTCAGCAGGAGTACCGGCGAATCTACCCGAACGGACCCCTGGCCGGAGCGGTCCTGGGCTACACCGGAATCGATATCCAGGGGCTTGAGGGGCTGGAAGCCAAGTACCACGGGCTGCTGGCTGGAGAGGAGGTGAGTTATGTGGTGGAGGCCGACGCGCGACGACGTCCTCTGCCGCGTCAGGAGAAGGCGCAGCCGAAGGAGTACGACCTGCACCTGACACTGGACAGCCGCATCCAGTACATCGCCGAGCAGGCGCTGAAGCAGGGCGTGAAGGCTACCAAGGCCAAGCGAGGCTCTGCAATTGTCATGGAGTCCAGGACCGGAGCGATTTGGGCGATGGCCACCTATCCGGGCTTTGACCCGAACCGCTTCTCCGAGTTTGACCGAGGCCTGCGGATCAACCCCTCGGTGACCCTGGGGTACGACCCCGGGTCCACCCTCAAGGTGGTGACCCTGGCAGCGGCCTTGAACGAGAACCTGATCACTCCGGATCAACAGTTTTTTTGTGAGAACGGCAAGTACCGCGTCGGCAACCGGACGATCAACGACTCCACGCCTCAGGGGGTCCTGACGGTCTCCGAGGTCTTGCAGAAATCCTCCAACATCTGCGCGGCCAAGATCGGAATGCTGATGCCCAAGCTCCGGTTCCACCAGTATCTGGAAGCGTTTGGGCTCGGACAGCGTCCGGGTTCGGGCCTTCCGGGAGAGGCTCCCGGACTGCTCAACGCCCCGGGAGGCTGGACGGAGGTCGACCACGCCAACATCTCCTTCGGGCAGGGAGTGACCACCTCGCCCCTGCAAGTGCTCAATGCGATCAACGTGATTGCCAACGGTGGAGAGTGGGTGCAGCCGCACATTGTGGATCATGCGAGAGACCGTGAAGGTCAGCGGGTGGACCAGGTGGAGGACGAAGCACAGCAGTACCAGATGGGCCCCGGAGCACGTCATCAGGTAGTCAGCCGAGAAGTCGCAGAGATCGTCACCGATTACATGGTCACGGTGACACAAAAAGGCGGAACCGCTCCCAACGCGGCCATCCCCGGGTATTCGGTCGCCGGAAAGACCGGGACCAGCCAGATCTACGATCCAAAGCTCCGGGCCTACTCCAAGCACCGCTTCTGGGCCTCCTTTGCCGGATTTGTCCCGGCAGAGGACCCGCTGGTCTCGATCCTGGTGGTGGTTGAGGAGCCCGCAAAAGGACAGCATTACGGCAGCCACGCCGCAGCCCCGGCGTTTCGTGAGATTGCCCAGCGGACCCTGATCCTGCACAACAACTTCCCCGCCCCGGAACTTCCGGAGGCTCCGCTGCCCAACGTCGCCTCCCGAAACATGGGCTCCGCAGCAGAGGGAGATTCTCCCGTCCTGGAGTCTGTGGGGATGGACCTCGCGGACTGAAACCTTCGGGAATGCCGGACCCCTCCCGCTTCTCCTCATTCTGGAAACAGATCGCCACCTCCTCTGCTCCCTGGGTGATCCGGGGGCAGAGCCAGGCCACCTGCTCGGACGTCCTGCTTCAGGCCTGGAACCTGGGAGCGCGTGAGACGATTCGTCCGGGAGACGATCGTGCGCTGCTGTGTCCCGGAGGACCGCCGACGCTGCTCGGCCTCCTTGCCATCTGGCTCCACCAGGGGGTGGCCGTTCTCCTGAATCCTCGCCTTCCGGAGGCCCAGCGACGTGCGCTGCTGCAGTCGCTTGCCGGGCCTTCCGGCGCCTCCATTCCCGAATTCTCCCAGGCTGCCCAGCTCGAGAACGCCCCACAGCAGCAACCACGGGTCCCTCCCGAGGCATGGCCGGAGCTGGAAGCCGGGCGCCCTGCGGCGGTCGTTTTCACCTCCGGCAGCTCCGGAACTCCCAAGGCCGCCCTGCTTTCGCTGGACAACTTCCTCTGGAACGCCCTCGGTGCAAACGAGCGCATGCCGCTGGAGCCGAGTGACGGGTGGTTGCTCTCCCTGCCGCTGTTTCATGTCGGTGGGCTCTCGGTGCTCTTTCGCACGCTGCTCGCTGGCGCGCGGGTGGTGCTGCCCGAAGCCGCTGATCCGGGAGAGGCGCTTCAGGATCCGGCCGTGACCCACGTCTCTTTGGTCCCAACACAGCTGCATCGGCTGCTCGAATCGGAGGCGCACGTGGCGCGTTTGCGCACCCTGAAGCTGATCCTGATCGGAGGTGCGGGGGTTGCCCCAAGCCTGCTGAGGCGCTGTGGAGAGCTGGAGCTTCCGGTGCAAGCCAGCTACGGCTGCACCGAGATGGCCTCTCAGGTGGCCACCGGACCGCTGGAAGAGGAGAGCGGGGTCTGGCGGGTGCGTGCTCAGGTTCTTCCATATCGAGCGCTGCAGGTGGACGGCACCGGTGAAATCCGGGTCAGAGGACCCTCCCGCTTTCTGGGATACCGCGAGTCTGGAGGACTCCGGCAACCGTTTGACCCCGGAGGCTGGTTTGCGACCCGTGACCTGGGTCGTCTGGAGGGAGAACGCCTGGAGGTGCTGGGGCGCAAGGACTCGATGTTCATCTCCGGAGGAGAAAACCTCCATCCGGAGGCCATTGAGAAGGCGCTCCTGGAGTGGCCAGGAGCTTTGCAGACCGTGGTTGTCAGCGTAAAGGATGACGAGTATGGTGCCCGTCCGGTCGCCTTTCTGGAAGCTCGGGGCACATGGCAAGAGCACCAGGTGCAGGCCTTTCTGCAAGAGCGCCTCTCCGGGCTTCAGACCCCGGACCTGGTCCTCCCCTGGCCTGAGGTTCCTGCCGGGATCAAGCCGCCTCGAACTGCGCTTGCTGCCCAGGCTCAGCCGGTTTTTGACCAGTGGGTCCGCTGGCGTCCGTTCCGCAACTGGATGCGGCTTGACCCTCCAGGATGGCGGACGATCCTGCGTTGGGGAGAACGTCAGGTCTTTGAGGTGTGGCGTCATCTGCCGGAGCAGCTGCCGGCACGGATTCACGTGCTCGCCGATTCTCGCAAGGAGGTGATCGAGTGGCTCTTTCACCCCGAAAACCGCATCCTGCAGGTCCCCGCTTCTGAATCCTGGCCGGAGTGGGAATCTGTCTCCGAGCCGCTTCACCGAACCATCCGAGAGGGGCTCGAGGTGGTTCGGTTGCTGGAAGCCGACCCTCGTCCGGATGAGCTCCTCGCCTGGGAAACGCGCTCGGCGAGCCCACTGGAGAGCACGGTGGTGCAGGCTCCCCAACTCTCCTTGTGCAGAGGCTCCTTCTCTGTGACACCGCAGGAGCTTGAAGGCCACGCCGCCGCCCTGGCACTGGCCCCGGAGGTCGCTCCGCCCAAAGGAGCCCCGGAGGCTGTGCTGCAGTGGGGACTCGCTCTCTCAGAGTTCTCTCGCTGTTATCGAATTCGATGCCTGTACCGCTTCTCCGAAGGCCCCCCCACTTTTTTGGGATGGAAGGTGCAGGCCTTGCGGGAGGCGGACAATACGCTCCGGGAGCAGCCCTTTCATGACCTCTCCGAAGTCGAGGAGTTCAGGATTTCCGAAATCTTGCTGCAGCAGAACCTCTGTCAACTCTCTGAGCTGAAGTCGGCTAATATACCAGATCGGGAACGAGCACGACGCGAGGACCTCCAACAGAGGTGGTTGGAGCAAAAAGCTTCGTTTATCAAGGATTCGGGCTTGACAACCGGGGCAAATCTCGTCTGAAATAGTTGGCTCTCGTGAGAGAAACTCGTTCACTCGGCGCTGAATGCAGGGTGGACCTCAACTCAATCAACTTCGAGGAGAGAAGATGAGAAAGCTATTTTTGTCCTTTCTGTCCATCGCAATGATGGGAGGAATCGCTCTTGGTGGCGCGCACGAAAAAGGCACCCTGGCAGCAGTGAAGGCCAAGGGACACGTTCAGTGCGGCGTGAGCCAGGGCCTGCCCGGATTCTCGAATCCGGACGACCAGGGGAACTGGTCTGGACTGGACGTGGACTTCTGCCGTGCGATGGCCGCTGCAGTCTTTGGCGATGCGAGCAAGGTCAAGTTCACCCCGCTCTCGGCCAAGGCTCGCTTCGAGGCCCTGCGCTCCGGAGAGATTGATGTCCTCGCCCGAAACACCACCTGGACGATGCAGCGCGATGCGACTCTGGGACTGGAATTTGTGGGAGTCAACTACTACGACGGACAGGGCTTCATGGTTCGCAAGAGCCTCGGAGTGAAGAGCGCCCGTGAGTTGGACGGCGCCTCTGCCTGCACCAACACCGGAACGACGACCGAGTTGAACCTCACCGACTACTTCCGGGCAAACGGCATGAAGTTCGAGCTGGTGGCCTTTGAAAAAGCCGACGAGGTGGTCGGAGCCTACGACGCCGGACGCTGTGACGTGTACACCACCGACCGCTCCGGTTTGGCCGCTCAGCGAACCAAGCTGACCAATCCGGATGACCACGTGGTCCTCCCCGAGATCATCTCCAAGGAGCCGCTCGGACCGGTGGTCCGTCAGGACGACCCGCAGTGGGCGGACCTGGCTCGCTGGACGCTGAACGCGATGATCAATGCCGAGGAGATGAACATCAACTCCGGCAACGTGGACTCCATGCGTGGAAACAGCAACCCGTCAGTCAAACGCCTGCTGGGGACCGAGGGCGACCTGCACGAGTCCGTGGGCGTCAGCAACAACTGGGCGTACAACGTCATCAAGCAGGTTGGAAACTACGGCGAAGTCTATGAGCGCCACGTCGGATCCAACACGCCTCTGCAGTTGACGCGTGAAGGAAGCGTCAACGCGCTTTGGACCAAAGGTGGACTGATTTACGCTCCGCCGGTTCGCTGATCCTTTCAGCATCATTCCCGACCCTTCCCGGGTCGGGATCCCCCCGCCCCGACGCACACTTCCATAGACATCACCCATGGCTGAACGGCCCGCCTCATCCGGTTCCATCATCAACGATCCTCAGTTTCGCGCGGTCCTCTATCAATTGATCATGGCCGCCCTGTTGATCTACATGGGGTGGAGCATCGTGCAGAACACGATCGCAAACATGGAGGAGCGCGGCATCCGGGCCGGGTTTGGATTTTTGGATGAGACCGCAGGGTTCAGTATCACGATGTCTCTGGTACCCTACGAGCCTGGGGATACGTATGGCCGAGTGTTTCTGGTCGGCTTGCTGAACACTCTCCTGGTCGCCGGAACCGGGGTGGTTTTGGCAACTCTGGTGGGATTTCTGGTAGGCGTCATGCGCCTCTCGCAGAACTGGGTGGTCTCCCGGCTGGCCACCATCTATGTGGAGCTGTTCCGAAACGTTCCGCTGTTGCTCCAGATCCTGTTCTGGTACACCGCGGTGCTCAAGCCGCTTCCAGGTCCACGGCAGGCCTTTGAGCGGAACTCGGAGGTCTACTTCGGGGTCTCGAACCGAGGGATCACGGTTCCGGAATACACGCTGCTGGACGGGTTCTCCTTCACAACCTGGGCCCTGCTGCTGGGAGTCGTGGTCACCTTTCTGATCAACCGCTGGGCGAAGGCACGTCAGGAAGCGACCGGCGAGCAGTTTCCGGTACTCCTGACTGGCGTGGGGCTGGTTCTCGTGCTGCCGGCTGCGATCTTCTTGCTCTCCGGGAGCCCGATCGAGTTCTCTCCGGCTCAGATGGGGCGCTTCAACCTCGCTGGCGGAATCACGATCATTCCGGAGTTCCTGGCGATCCTGCTCTCGCTTGTCCTCTACACGGCCTCGTTTATCGCGGAGATCGTCCGGGCCGGAATTCAAGCCGTCAGCCATGGCCAGACAGAGGCCGCCCGAGCCCTGGGGTTGCGAAACGGCCCCACACTTCGTCTGGTGATCATCCCGCAAGCAATGCGGATCATCATCCCGCCGCTGACCAGTCAGTACCTGAACCTGACCAAGAACTCCTCACTCGCTGCGGCAATCGCCTATCCGGACCTGGTCTCGACGTTTGCCGGGACAGCACTGAACCAGAATGGGCAGGCCTTGGAGACTTTGGCCATCACGATGACCGTCTACCTGAGCCTCAGTCTGCTCACCTCGGCGTTCATGAACTGGTTCAACTCTCAGGTTGCCTTGGTGGAGCGCTGATCATGACGACACAGAATCCCATCGCCTTTGTCCGCACAGAACACACTCCGGATCGACCTCCACCCCCGTCGACCGTGGGGGTGGTGGGCTGGCTGCGCAGCAATCTCTTCTCCACTCCCTTCAACTCGCTCCTGACCGTGGTCATGGGGCTTCTGGGAGCCTGGGTGATCTGGGGCGCCTTGGACTGGCTGATCTTCGGGGCCGTCTGGTCCGGGGGCAACGAGGCCTGCAGGGCGAACCCGGATGGGGCCTGCTGGACCTTTGTACAGATCCGCTTTGACCAGTTTGTCTACGGCTTCTACGAAAAATCCGAGCGCTGGCGAGTAGACCTGGTGCTGGCGATCCTCTTTGGCGGGGTCTTCTGGTCGGGTTGGGAGAACTCTCCTGGACGGCGCTATGTGGGAATGTTCATGCTGGTGCCCTTTCCGCTTCTGGCCTGGGGAATCCTCTATGGCGGAGTCTTTGGCCTTGCAGTGGTGGAGACGAGCCAGTGGGGCGGCTTCATCCTGACCTTGGTCGTGGCGCTGATCGGCATCATCGCCTCGCTGCCGTTGGGCATCCTGCTCGCCTTGGGGCGACGTTCGAACATGCCGATCATCCGCTCCGTGTGTGTGGTCTTCATTGAATTCTGGCGTGGAGTCCCGTTGATCACGGTGCTCTTCATGGCGGCCTATGTTCTCCCGCTGTTCTTCCCAACCGGAGTGAGCTTCGACCAGCTTCTGCGTGCCCTGATCGGCGTCGCGCTGTTCTCTGCAGCCTACATGGCCGAGGTCATCCGGGGCGGCTTGCAGTCCCTGAACAAGGGACAGTACGAAGCGGCAGACGCGCTGGGGCTGAACTACTGGAAGTCGATGCGGCTGATCATCCTGCCGCAGGCGCTGAAGGCGGTCATCCCCGGGATCGTGAACACCTTCATTGGGCTCTTCAAGGACACCACCCTGGTGCTGATCATCGGACTGCTCGACCTGCTGGGCATGGTCAACGCAGCGATTGCCGATCCCAACTGGAGCATCCGGAGCGTCCCGACGACGGGCTACGCCTTTGTCGCCCTGACCTTCTTCATCTTCTGTTATGGGATGTCGCGCTACAGTCGCTACATCGAACAAAAACTGCACACGGGGCACAAGCGCTAGCCTCTGCTGAAGCAGTCGCCCAGGCCTGTTCGTCTCAACAATACAACTGAGCACCTTTTCGCCCATACCCTCTCATGAATGCACCTCCGAACCCTGCACCCCACTCGAAGCCGGTGATCCAGATCCACCGGATGAACAAGTGGTATGGCCAGTTTCACGTCCTCAAGGAGATCGACCTGGAGGTGACGGCTGGAGAGCGGATCGTCATTTGCGGTCCGTCCGGCTCCGGAAAGTCGACCCTGATCCGTTGCATCAACCGACTGGAGGAGCATCAGGAGGGGCAGATCGTGGTCGACGGAATCGAGTTGACCAACGACCTGAAGCAGATCGAGCAGGTGCGTCGGGAGGTGGGGATGGTGTTTCAGCACTTCAACCTCTTCCCGCATCTGACCGTGCTGGAAAACTGCACACTCGCCCCGATCTGGGTCCGCAAGCAGCCCAAGGCCGACGCGGAGGCCACGGCGATGAAGTACCTGGAGCGGGTGAAGATTCCTGATCAGGCCAACAAGTATCCAGGACAGCTCTCCGGCGGACAGCAGCAACGGGTCGCCATTGCCCGCTCGCTTTGCATGAACCCGCGAATCATGCTCTTTGACGAGCCGACCTCGGCACTGGATCCGGAGATGATCAAGGAGGTGCTGGACGTGATGATTGAGCTGGCAGGGACGGGGATGACCATGCTGGTGGTGACGCACGAGATGGGGTTTGCCCGCACCGTGGCGAACCGGGTCATCTTCATGGATGGCGGAGAGATCATCGAACAGAATGAGCCGGAGGAGTTCTTCAACAACCCCAAAAGCGATCGAACCAAGCTGTTCCTCAGCCAGATCCTGCAGCACTGAATGCGAGCCTGCCTGTTTCTTGCGGTGGGACTGGGGCTCAGCCTGCTGGGAGTCCATGAGGTTCAGGCACGCCACCGTTGCCCCAAGGTCCCCTACTCCGAAGGGGTGCTGGGGATGACTACCGCACCGACCTCTCTCCCGTCCGGGACGACGATGGCGGCAGCGCGCTCCTCCGAGACGTCCGGATGCGAGGCCGGGCACCCTTCCAGCGACTTCTACGCGCCCAGCCGAGCCCGGATTGAGCACTTTCTGGAGGACTCCCTCCCGCTGGTTCAGGAGGAAGCTGCTCGAGGAGACGGACCGCACCTGCAGGCACTGGTACAGTTGGGGGGGTGTGACTCGACAGGGGAGATCCGGCTGCGGGACTCGCTGCAGGCACACCACGGGGAGGTCTTCAAAGAACCTGCCGACGCAGTGCAGACGACCTCAAGGCTTTTCCGGATGGCAGAGTCCGATCAGGTGCTTCAGCAGTCCTGCCGCTGGAGCAGCTGAGCTTTCAAGACTCCCAGAGTCGCGCCTCGATCCACTCGGCCCAGGCCAGCGTCTGGGCGTCTGCTCCATAAGGCCCAAGCACTTGAACGCCTACCGGGAGACCGTTTGGGCCCTTCCCGAACGGGAGGTGCACTCCCGGAACTCCCAGCACATGCCAGATCCGATTGAAGAGCGGGTCTCCGGTCGTATCCAACCCATGCGGTGCCTCACCTGCCGAGCTGAGGCTCAACACCACATCACAAGACTCCAGGGCTTGAGGCAGCAGAGCCTGAGCCTGACGTACGACCTCCTGGGCTTCGCTCCAGCGTGAGTAGGGCCACTCCAGCGCCGGCTCCAGCAGACCACGCAGCCGGTCGCTCAGCAAGTCCGGATGCTGGGTCAACTCCGGGAGGTAACTGCGTGAGGACTCATAGACCTGAATGGTGCTCTGGGCCTGAGTCAGTGCCTCTTCGTCAAGCGGCAACTCGAAGTCGAACACGGTGGCTCCGGAGTCCCTGAGGACTGCTGCCACTTGCTCCAGCGCGTGCTGCGCACACTCCTGGGCCTTGGACCAGTGCACCGTCCGGTGGATGGCAACCCGTGGGGCCCCTTTGGGCTCGGAGCGTGGCCCTGCGCCAAGAATGGCCTGCCGCACCAGCTTGAGGTCAGCAGCGCTGCGGGTCAGGAAGCCGATGGTGTCCAGGGTCGCTGACATCATCTTGACCCCGGCAATCGGAACCTGCCCAAAGGTCGGCTTGTATCCGACCACACCACAAAAGGCCGCCGGTCGAATCACGGAGCCTGCGGTTTGAGAGCCGACACAGAAGGGGACCATCTGATCGGCCACCGCGGCAGCAGAGCCACTGGAGGAGCCTCCGGGAGAGTACTCCCGGTTGTGTGGGTTGGCCGTCTTCCCCGGATGAAACAGGGCCAGCTCGGTGGTCACGGTCTTCCCTACGAGTACGGCTCCGGCACGTCGAAGCAGCGCGACACAGGCCGCATCCATCCGAGGACGGTGTCCGCTGTAGGCCTTGCAGCCGTATTCCGTTGGAAAGTCCCGGGTGTCGATCAGGTCCTTCACCCCTACCGGGATGCCGTGTAGCGGGCTGCGCCGAGGGATGCGGTCGAGGATCTGTGCCTGAGCGAGGGCCGCTTCGGTGTTCAGATGCGCCCACGCGCCGATGTGCTCCTCTCGCTCGGCAATGCGCTCCAGGCAATCCTGGACCAACTGCTCGCTGGTGATGTCCTGCCGATCCAGCATCCGGGAGGCTTCGGATAGGGTGAGTTCGTACAGTGCCGTCATACGGAGTGTCTTCAAAGAAGTGATGAGGGGCGCTCAGGATTTTTGGACGGCCCGAGTGCGAACGGCCCAAACCAGCGCCAGAAGCTGCGCTCCCAGGAGGATGCTAAAGGAGACCTGGTAGCCCTCCGGTGCGTAGAGTCCTTCCTGTGGCGCGGGCCAGAGGTCGATCAACGCCCCGATTCCCCATTGGACGATAAAGGCGCAGACGAAAACCATCAAGTTCAGGAGTGTGTTGACCCGCCCGGCCAGCGTCTTGGGGAAACGTTGGGAGAGCGCCGCATAGGGAAGAATTCCGGAGGTGGCGAAGAAGCTGAAGCTCAGCAGGAGCGGGGTCGCCAGGGTGGTCCATTCCAGGACCATGAAGCCTTGCACGACCATGAAGGCGATCATGGTGATGAGGGCGATCTGCATTGGCTGGAGTCCGGTTTGTCTGCTGATGCGCGCCGTGAGCGAGCCGAGCCCGAGAAACCCGAGGATCATCGCCCCGGTCATCCAGAAGAGCAGGTTCGCCGCGGTTTGCGCGTCATATCCGAGCACATCTCGCATCCAGGGCTTGATCCACAGCCCCTGAATGGCCAACTGTGCCGCCTGAGAGAACATGGTCAGCGGCGCGATGCTCCAGAACACCGGGCTGGTCATGACACTCTTCAGTCCGGACCACTGCTTCTCCAGCGACTCGGGTTCTCCCTCTGCCGGACGCTCGGGATGCACGGTCCAGAGAAAGATCGAAGCCACTACGGTCGCCAGGGCGAGGGCCCAGAAGATGCCCCGCCAGTCAGTCCAGCCCAGCGCCCACTGCAGCGGTGCGGTGGCGCTCAGCGCACCCAGTCCGCCGGCAACCATTTGCAGACCGTTGATCATCGGCAACTTCTCGGGAGGAAACCACATCACGTAGGCCTTGAAGGCCGCCATCAGGCAGGCAGAGACTCCGAACCCGATAAGCAACCTCCCGATGATCAGGCCGGTCAGTCCGTCTGCCAGCGCGAAGAGGGTCGCTCCCAGCGCGGCAAAGATCAGCAAGGTGGACTCGGTCCGCCGGGGACCAAAGCGGTCCAGCAGCAGCCCCAGAGGAAGCTGAAAGGCGGCGAAGGAGATGAAGTATGCGCTGGTGAGGAGACCGAGGCTTGAGGCGCTCAGAGAAAGTTCTGTGACCAGGTCTTGCTCAATGATCGCGTTGGCGTTGCGGAAGAAATAGGAGAGGAAGTAGCCAAAGGCGAGAGGAAGGTAAACCCGAATCAGGAGCATGAGGCCTCAGAACTCAATGCCGACGCGAGCACGGATGCCCTGCTCAAAGTGGTGCTTGACCTTCTTCATCTCGGTGACAACGTCTGCACGCTCCAGCAGCTCCGGAGGCGCGTGACGCCCGGTGAAGACCAGCTCCACCAGCGGAGGGCGGCCATCGACGACCTGCAGCACCTGCTCCAAAGTGATCAGCCCCCGGTGCAGACAATAGTTGATCTCATCCACAATCACCACGTCATGCCTTCCGGAGGAGACCTCTTGGTGAAGGCTCTCCATCTCCGGGACCATCTCTGCGCGCATGGCTTCGATATCCTGTGGCACGTGCTTGCTCACGCACAGAGCCCAATAGTGCGGAACATTCCGGAAGGTGAGGTTCGGGTGAAATCCGGGCTGCCCGCAGAGCTTCAACTCTCCGGTCTTCCAGCGCGGCTTGAGCATCCGCAGGTAGTAGACCCGCAACCCGGCTCCCAGCGCACGAAGCATCAACCCCAGCGATGCGGTGCTCTTGCCCTTGCCTTCTCCCGTGTAGATCTGAAAGGCCCCGTGCTTCATCCGGGGACGCTTCGGAACCTGCAACCCGGTGCGCGGGTGGGAGACCGTTTCCAGAACAGAATCCGGGTGTTCTTCAATTTCGTGCATGTTAAACTAACGGCCAAGTGGAAACAACAAACTGAGAGACCAACTCTTTCGACCAAAAGAGCAGCAGCATAGCACAGCCGGAAGTGTCCGGAAATTGCTTTCTGGTCTCTAGAGCTTGAACCACCTTCTGAGGCCGCTTATGAAATTGAACAAGGAGAGCCAGGGGCAGTCCCTGGGAGTTGCGCTTGGAGGCGGGGCGTTTCGTGGTGCAGCGCATCTGGGCGTGCTGAAGGCGCTGGAAGAGGAGGGGTTGCGTCCCGGGTTTCTGGCCGGAACCAGCGCTGGTGCAATGGTCGCCGCGTTCTACGCCTTTGGCAAGAATCCGGAGGAGATTCGGCGCTTGGCCAAGAACCTCAACTGGATGAAGTTCACCAACCTCGCCCTCTCCAAGATGGGGTTGCTCTCCAACTCGGAGATTGGGCGGTTCGTGGAGGAACACCTGGGCTCGGTTCGACTGGAAGACTCTCCGATCCCCCTGGCGGTGGTGGCCACGGACATCCGCTCCGGAGAGCGAGTGGTCTTCAAGCAAGGGCCCGTCGCCCATGCCGTGATGGCCAGCACCTGCATTCCCGGGCTCTTTGCTCCGGTGCAAGAAGGCTCCCGGATGCTGGTGGATGGGATGCTGGTGGAGAACATCCCGGTGTCGGTGCTGAAGGAGATGGGGGCTCCGGTGACGGTTGCCGTGAACCTCTCCAATGGGCAGTACCGCCAGCCTCAGACTCTGGCCGAGGTGTTGGTGAATGCCTTCAGCGTGGCCATCGATCAGACCACGCAGCGCCAACTGGCCGAGGCCGATGTGGAGATCCACCCTCAACTTGATGGCTATGGCCTGCTGGATGACAGCAACCTGGTCAAGCTTTATGCCGAAGGGTACCGAGCTGCTGCTCTGAAGATCGATCCCATCCGTGAGCAGATGTCTCGAAAGGAGCCGTCTTCCTGGGAATTTCTGGAAAAACGCTTCCGAAAGTGGCTTAATACCTGAGGAGTTTGCTCTCTGCTGCAGAGGCTGATTTCCTGAAAATAAGGCCTGGCCTCTCCTCGATCTGTCATGATGGATTTAAACTTGAAATTGTGATTTTGAGCACTAACCTTTTCGCGGAAACAAGGCTCGTTCACTCACTCGTAACCCCATGAGTGCTCCTCATTCAAAATATTGAGGGAAGGAATAAATTTCGATATTTTCAGAAAACTTGTCTTTTCCAAGAGTTTGCCTTATTCAAAAGCAATTGGTCCTTCAGTGTATCTCCCGGACCCTAACGCCAACTGTTTTCTTTGACATGTCATGAGCACAAAAAACTACGGATACGTGCGGTTGAACACTCAGCACCAACGCCCTGAGGGCTTGGATCTGGAGGAGCAGAAGCAAATGATTCAAAAATTTGCCGTGGATCACGGCATCAACCTCGGTGAGGTGATGTCAGATCTTGGAACGACCAGCACGAGCGCGGACCTGCCTCAAATGCAGGAAATCATGCAACTGGCCGAGAGCGGAGAACTCTCGGCGCTGGTGATTGCCCGCCTGGATCGCCTGACCCGGAATATTCGGTTGTATGCCGATCTGCTGGAGGTGTTTGAGAGGCACGGGGTTCGACTGGTCTCTGTGATGGAGGGGATCGACTCCTCGGAGCCTGCGGGGCAGCTGGCTCTGCAGACCTTGGCGCACGCAGCACGCTGGGATGCCAAGCGCATCTCGGACCGCACCAAGGAGTTCATTGAGCGCAAGCGGGAGCAGGGAGAGCGAGTTGGGCATGCTCCCTACGGGTTTCATTACGTCAAGCGAAAGCTGCAGCCGCTGAAGAAAGAGATCGAGACCGCGCTGAGCATCCGCAACCAGCGCAAGGAGCAGGGGCTGAGCTATCACCGGATCGCTCGCTACCTCAACTCGAACCGCATCCCTTCCAAACGCGGGGGGAAGTGGTATGCCGAGACCGTCAAGGCTGTGTGCGAGAACGTGATCTACGAGCCCTTCGAGCAGGAAGCGAAGGAAGCAAAGGGCAAGGAGTCCTGAATTTCTGCAAACCCTGCCGTGATTTGGCGCCTTTCCTCTTCCACAAAGCGCTGAATCGCCTCTCGAAATCCCGGATGCTCGATCCAGTGAGCGCTGTAGGTCCGCTCCGGGAGGAACCCTCGCTGAATCTTGTGGGGCCCCTGTGCCCCGGCCTCAAAGAGCCGCAAACCTTCTTCAATGGCATACTCGATCGCCTGGTAGTAGCAGACCTCGAAGTGGAGGCTCCGGAACTGCTCCAGGCACCCCCAGTACCTCCCGTAGAGGCAGTCGCCCTTTCGGTAGTTCAGCGCCCCGGCGACCCACTGGCCCTCATGCTCTGCCAGCACCAGCACGATCTGATCCCGTAGGGTCCGGAACACGGTCTCAAAGAACTCCGGCGTCAGGTAAGGCTGCCCCCACTTGCGGTCGATGGTGTCGACATAATACCCATAAAACAGGCTCCCCAACTCCGGAGTGATCTGCTCTCCAGTGAGTCGGTGGACGTTCAGCCCCTGCTCTCGAACCTGACGACGCTCCCGGAGGATCTCCTTCCTGCGTCGTCGCTTGAGGGCGGCCAGAAAGTCTTCGAAGGAGGCATAGTCCTGATTCTTCCAGTGAAATTGATAGCTGTGGCGGATGAAGAGCCCGCAGGCTTCGTAGTCCGGGATTTCTTCCGGAGGGATGAAGAGAAAGTGCAGGGAGCTGCCTCGGAGGCGGCGCATCTCCTCCAGCGAGGCCTCGATGAGCTGCCGGCGCCTCAGCCCGGAGTCCTCCTCCGGATGAGTCAGCAATTTGGGAAGGGTGGCCGGGGTGTAGGGGATGGCAGAGGTCAGCTTCGGGTAGTACCGAAAGCCGTTGCGCTCATAGGCCTCCGCCCAACTCCAGTCGAAGATGTACTCTCCGTAGCTGTTGGTCCTCCCGTAGAGCGGACAAGCGGCAACCAACCGACCCTGCTCTCTCAGCAACAGGTGCCGCGGACTCCAGCCCGAGCGTCCACCCACGCTGCGGGACGACTCCAGCGCCAGCAGGAACGCATGCTCCAGAAAGGGGAAATCCCTGCCGATCAGGGCGTTCCACTCTTCGTGAGAGACCTCGGAGAGCGAGTGAATGATCTGAGTCTGCATCCCGCCTCAGAGCGAGTGAACCAACGCCAGCATGAGGACCAGGCTCGCTCCCCCAACAAAGACCACGTGCATGTAATACAGCAACGGGTTCGACGTCTTCAGGGTCTGCAGGATGGCCTTGTAGCGGGAAAGGAGTGCGGGCATGAGAAGTCTCGGGACTTTAGAGTTTGGGCAAGGCTCCGGGGGTTGACTCAACTTGAAGCAGAATAGCGGGCTTCCTGGCAAAAAGCGACCGCGACGATGCGATTCCCGCTCTCCCCTCGTGGTCCCCGGGATTTCCCGAAACTCTTTGCTTGATTTCCCGAGATGGTAGCGATAACATTCAGGAAAATTTGACTGGACAGGCAAAATGAAGCCAACAAAACGGGAGGAGTTGTGACACGGGACAAGTTGATTTTGAGAGGTGGGAGGGTGCTGGACCCCTCACAGGAGTTGGACGCGTTGAAGGATGTGGTGCTCGCCGAAGGGCGGGTCCTGAAATTGCTGGAGCCAGGAGCTCCGGAGGACAGTGGCGAAGAGTGGGACGTCTCTGGGAAACTGCTGGTCCCGGGGTTGATTGATCTGCACACGCACGTTTACTGGGGAGCGACGTCTCTTGGCGTGGAGGCCGAGCCGCTGGCGCGCCGAAGCGGAACCACGACGTTTGTCGATGCCGGAAGCGCCGGTCCGGGGAACTTCCCCGGCTTTCAGCGCTTCATCGTCGACTCGTCTCCGTTGCGGTTTTTTGCCTTCATGAACGTCTCCTATGCCGGAATCTACGGTTTCAGCGCCAAGGTGATGGCTCCGGAGTGTGAGGATCTGCGCCTGCTGCATGCGGAGGAGTGCGTCCGGGTCGCCCGAGAGTTTCCACAAACGATCGTGGGGATCAAGGTCCGGCTGGGGCGCAACGCAGGAGGAATCGCCGGGTTGACTCCGCTGCATGTGGCCCTGGAGGCGGCTGAGGAGTTGGACCTGCCGATCATGGCGCACATTGACTTTCCTCCGCCCAGCCGTGAGGAGATTCTGCAGAACCTGCGTCCCGGAGATGTCCTGACTCACTGCTTCCGGCCCTTCCCGAACGCGCTGGTCGATCCAAAGGGCAAGACGCGGCAGTCGGTGATGCAGGCCCGCGAACGCGGTGTGCTGTTTGATGTGGGTCACGGCATGGGAGCGCTCTCCTTCGACGTCGCCCGGAAGATGCTTGCTGACGGGTTTCGCCCGGACACGATCAGTAGCGATGCGCACGTCCTCAGCGTGAATGGCCCGGCCTACGACGTCCTGACGACGCTCTCCAAGTTCCTCTGCATGGGCATGCCGCTGCTGGACACGCTCCGGACGGCAACGTCCACGCCCGCTCAGGTGCTTCGACAGCCGGATCTGGGGGCGCTGCGTCCGGGAGCCCACGCGGACCTCGCGATCCTGCAGCTTGAAGAGGGAGAGTTCAGCTACCGGGATGTTCACGGCCAGGAGATGCTGGGAAATCAGCGACTGACGCTGGACCAGGTGATTCTGAAGGGAAAGCCTTGGCCGGAAGCCGATGCGAGCCGCTCCTGAAGCGCTCCTGAAGCGCGTTGTGCCGGCCAGGAAGCTTGGGGCGTTGCTGCTTGGAATGCTCTGGAGCCTGTGGTCCGGTGAGACGTCCGCAGTGGCCTCCGAGATGCAGGCGGTGGGGGCGTTCCGGATCGACCGAACGGAGGTGACCATTGGGGCCTTCCGCCAGTTTGCAGAGGCCACCGGGTTCGTCTCCAGGGCCGAGATTGAGGGCGGAGGCTTCGAGTTTGGAGCCGGTTGGGAACGCCGTCCAGGGTGGACCTGGCGTGAGCCCCACGGTGTTCCTGCGGACGATCGTGAGCCAGCCGTACACCTGAACCACGCCGAGGCCGAGGCCTATTGCCATTGGGCCGGAAAGCGACTCCCGACCGCGGAGGAGTGGGATCAGGCGGCCTATCAGGAAATGCGCCCCGATCCGCCGCCGCCCTTTCGTCCGGGAGCGCTCTACGACTTTCCGACAGGAGATACTCCGGAGGGAGCCCACTGTTTGCGCGACTGTGGTCCGAGCCTCTCCGTGGAGCATGGGGTGCGTCTGGAGCGTGGAGAGGGGCACGCGCTTGCCGGGACCTCACGAGTCGGGGTGAACGGGCTCTACGACATGGGCGCAAACGTCTGGGAGTGGATCCAGACCGAGGGGAGTTCAGCTACCACTCGGGGTGGTTCGTGGTGGTACGGTTCCGGACCGATGCGGCGAGGACATCAGGCCATGAAGCCCAAGTCGTTCTATGCCATCTACATTGGCTTTCGCTGTGTGGCCGATGCTCAGTGAAGGGCCCAGAGGATCCCGGAGAGCGTGAAGACCGAGACCAGCGTCGAGACCAGCACGGCGTTGCTGGCCAAGGCGACGTTGGTGTTGTAGCGCGTGGCAAACAGGTAGGGGTTCGCACCGGCTGGCTGTGCCGCCAGCAACACCGCCACACTGGCCCAGAGGTGATCCTCCAGTTGGAAAACCCCAAACGCCAGCACCGCCACAATCAGTGGTTGCAGAAGGACCTTCAGACTGACCACCATGCCGACCTCCAGCCAGCGTCCGGACATCTGAAAACGCGTCAGGGTCGCCCCCAGAGCAAACAGCGCACAAGGCGTCACGGTCTGCCCCATCAACTCGGCGACACGGTCTGCCGGTCCCGGAAGCGTGACCTCCAGCACATTCAAGAGCATCCCGCAGGAAAGCCCCAGGATGATGGGGTTCCGAGCCAGCCCCTGCGCGGCATTTCCCAGAATTCTTGGCACTGAAGCCTCTCCACCGCGGTCGATCTCCATCAGCAGGGTGATGAGTGGAAACAGGAGGGTGGAGTGCAGGCTGATGATCAAAAACAGGGGCAGCGTCGCGGGCTCGCCGAACGACATCAGCACCACCGGAATCCCAAGCAGCACCGTGTTGGGGAACGCGCTGGTAAAGCCGTTGATCGCCGCCTCGCCGAAGCTCTTGTTCAGGAGCCTTCGAGACAGCCAGAGGCTCAGGGGAAACACCGTGAACGAGGCTCCGTAGAAGGAGACCAGCAGAGTCCACGGGATCTCATCCGGCAACGCTGTGCGTGACAGCGTCCGCAGCAGCAGCAGAGGGACAGAGAAGTGGTAGGTGAAGTGCGTTAGCCCATCGACCGACGCATCGGTGGTCCACTTGAGCCGGGCCATGCTCCAGCCCAACAGAATCAGTCCAAAGACCGGGAGCACGACCTCCAGGATCGGGTTCACCTTCAGTAGGCCAGGGCTTTTCCGGAAGCATCGCTGCGAAAGTCCTGCAGCACCTGGGTCGCTCCTTGGGAGATGAACCGGGCATCCGAGCCGACCGTGACCAGGCGGAAGCCCTGCTCAATCATCCGCTTGGCATAGGACACGGAGCCGCAGTGGATCCCGGCCTGTTTGCCCTGGCTGCGTGCCGCCTGGATGATGCGGTCCAGGGCCTCCAGCATGATGGGTTCCTCCGAGTCAAAATGGGCATGCAGTCCTAGCGACAGGGCAAGGTCGTTGGGGCCCACGTAGACCCCATCGAGTCCTTCCACAGCGACGATTTGCTCTACGCTCTCCAGGGCCGCACGGGTTTCGACCATCGCCAGGATCACCACGGTCTCGTTGGCCTTTTGGCCATAATCCGAGCCCCCGTAAAGCGAAGCCCGGATTGGGCCAAAGCTCCGCTGGCCCATTGGGGGATAGCGTGTGGCCTCAACCAGCCTCTGCGCCTCCTCAACAGAGTTCACCATCGGACAGATGATCCCGTAGCATCCGGCATCCAGCATCTTCATCAGCAGAGCCGGGTCGTTCCAGGGGACACGGCACATGGGCATGGAGGACGTGGTGGAAATCGCCGCCAGAATCGGAGGCGCGTCGCTGTAGTCGATCATGCCGTGCTGGAGGTCCATGGTCACGGAGTCAAACCCCTGATGAGCCATCACTTCGGCAGAAAAGCTGTGAGGAATGGCCAGCCAGCCGTTGAGCACGGGCTGATCGGCCTCCCACAGTTCGCGGATGCGGTTTGGGCGCATGTCAGTTCTCAGATGGTGTTGATCAAATGCTCTTCCCGGAAGACGGAAGGCCTTCCAGGCCATGCAAGGACACGTCCCGCGCTGCTGAAAAGTGGGCTTCCGGGCTCACGAAAGGAAACGACTCAGGCATTTTCCAGAATCTTCAGCATCTCTTGCGGGTCGGTCAGCTTGAGCCGTGGGCGCCCCAACGCCTGCCCGGTCTGAACCTCATGCTCATCCAGCCGCTTCCAGTCGTCATAGCTGACGTAGCGGATGGACCGTGCGGAGAGCAGCTCCGTGACGTCTGGAGCTCCCAGTGGCCGACGCTGCTCATCCAGAAAGGTCCGGAGCATTGTCTGGGCCGACTCGACGGCACAGGGCTTGTTGGTGCCCACAACTCCGCTGGGGCCACGCTTGATCCAGCCGGCGACGTACTCCCTTCCGTCTCCCTCCGGGTTGAGGACCTTGCCCTTCTCATGCGGGATGGTTCCGGAACGTTCGTCGAAGGCCACTCCGGGGAGTGGCTCTCCCCGATACCCTACCGCTCGAAACACCAGGTTGGCGGGCAACTCGAAGGTTTCTCCAGTCGCCACCGCTCGGGTTCGCCCATTGCTCCACTCAAGCCGGTTCCGGACGAGCTTCATGGAGCGCACCTTCCCATCGTCGCCGTGCAGCTCAACCGGAGAGGCACAGAAGAGAAAGTGCAAACGTTTCGGCCTCCCGGAAGGTGTTCGCTGGGACATCTCCCGGAGCAGGTCCAGGTTCTGCGCGGTCTGGCGTCCTGCGGCATCGAGTTCCTGTTGACTCCCCTCGTCAAGCTCCAGGTCTTCAGGGCGGACGATCACATCCACCTGAGTCAGCTCCGAGAGTTCCCGGACCTCAGTCGGAGTGAACGCGGCCTGTACCGGTCCGCGCCGCCCGATCAGATAGACATCTTCGATCGTGCTGTCCCGGAGAGCTTGCAAGGCGTGAGCGGCGATGTCGGTTGTTGCCAGGAACTCCGGATCATGCGAGAGGATCCGGGCGACATCCACGGCGACGTTTCCGACGCCAATCACGATGGCGCTCTTGCCCTGGAGGCCGAACGCTCGCTCCCGGAAGTCCGGATGTCCGTTGTACCAGGCGACAAACTCGGTCGCGGAGTGGCTCCCGGAGAGCTCTTCTCCCGGAATGTTCAAGTGCCGGTCGGTACTGCTGCCCACGGTGTAGAGGATGGCGTCGTAGTGGGCAAGAAAGTCCTCGCGAGTCAAGTCCTTGCCGAACTCGACGTTGCCGAAGAAGCGGAATCCGGGCTGCTGGGCGACCCGGTCGAAGATGCGGGTGACGGACTTGATCTTCTGGTGGTCGGGAGCAACTCCTCCCCGGACCAGCCCGTAGGGAGTGAGAAGGCGCTCGAACAGGTCAACGTCCAAGTCCCAGGAGCTTTGCTTGAGCAGCTCCTGAGCGGCATAGAATCCGGACGGTCCGGAACCGATGATGGCAACACGCCAACGTGCAGAATCAGTCATGATGAACTCACCAGGTTGGAGAGATGGAATGAATCAGTGCGGGTCGATGCGGGAGAGCGGGTTCAGTGCGTAGAGGCAAAGTCCTGCAGAAGGCGCTGTCCGCCTTGCTGGAGCAACTGTCGGGCGACCTGTTGTCCCAGGGCTTGGGCCGATTCACGAGGGGCGGTTCCCTCTGCCCGGAGCAGCGTGGCTCCGTCTGGAGATCCCAGCCGGGCTTCCAGATGGATTTCCGCTCCTTGGACCTCTGCAAATCCTGCGAGCGGAACCTGGCAGTTTCCTTCAAGCTGAGCGAGGACTTCGCGCTCCGCGGTCAGGGCATCGCGGGTCTCCGGGTGGTCCAGATGCCGGAGCCAGCGCAGGGTGTCTTCATCGCCGGTGCGGGTCTCGATCCCCACGGCACCCTGAGCGATCGCAGGGAGCATCCACTCCCGAGGCAGGGCGCAGCGGATGTGTGCTTCGAGCCCCAGGCGTCTCAGGCCTGCCATGGCCAACACCGCGGCGTCGTACTCTCCGGACTCCACCTTGCGTAGCCGAGTCTCGACGTTGCCCCGCAGCGTCCGGATTTCCAGATCCGGGCGGAGGTGCTTGAGCTGCGCAGCACGACGCAGCGAGCTGGTCCCCACCACAGCCCCCCTGGGCAGCGCCTCCAGCGACTCGTGCTGGGGAGAAACCCAGGCGTCGCCCGGGTGGTCACGCTCCGTGATGACTGAAATCTCCAGACCCTCGGGGAGAAAGGCCATCACGTCCTTCATGCTGTGTACCGCCAGGTCGGCACGATCTTCCAGCAGTGCGTCTTCCAACTCCTTGATGAACAGCCCCTTGCCCCCGATCTGGGCCAGAGGACGGTCCAGGATGCGATCCCCCTGGGTCGTCAAGACGACCAGCTCCACCTCCACCTCGGGGAAGCGGGAGAGGATGCCTCGCTGAACCCACTCGGCCTGCCAGAGGGCGAGTCGGCTTCCACGTGTGGCGATGCGCAAACGGTCGCTCATGCCTGCTTTCGCACCAGACGCAGCGTGGGTGGGGGCGCGGCCTCCTGTTCCGGGGCCTCCTCTTCAAGGGAAAACAGCTCGCGGACGGTCTCCAGGTAAAGTGGAAACTCTTCCACCTGGCTGCGCTCCCGCAAGGTCAGAGTGGGCTGGTGCAGCAGCTTGTTGACAACGCTGTGCAGCAACTGCCGAACGGCTTCCTGGTCTTTCTCAGGCAGGTGCGAGAGGCGTCGCAGGGACCGCTCCAACTCCTGCTGAGCGACCTGGTGGTGGTTCTCTCGCAACGCTCGGATCACCGGAACCGCTGAGAGCGACTGGAACCAACGGTCCACCAGGTGCACCTCCTGCTCGACAATCTCACTGGCCAACTCGGCCTGCCTCAGGCGCTCCTGCTGATTCTGAGTGACCACGTTCTGCAGGTCGTCAATGTCAAAACAGTAGACATCCGGGAGATCGTTGACTTCGGGCTCCACGTCTCGAGGCACGGCGATGTCAATGAAGAACATCCGCCGCCCGCGGCGCTTGCGGAGCGACTGACGCACCATCGGCTCGGTAAGCACGGGCTCTCGGGCGCCTGTGGAGGTCAGAACGATGTCGGCATCCGGAAGGTACTCTCCGATCTGATCAAAGCGAATGGCTGCGCCTCGGTACTCCTCGGCCAGCCGGGCAGCGTTGGCAAAGGTCCGGTTGGCGACCAGCAACCGATGGCAGCCGTTGCGGATCAGGTGCTTGACCGCCAGCTCTGCCATTTCTCCAGCGCCCACAATCATCACCGTCAGGCGGCTGAGGTCTTCAAAGATCTGCTTGGCCAACTCCACGGCAGCATAGCTGATGGAGACGGCACTCCCGGCAATGGTGGTCTCCGTGCGGACGCGCTTGGCGGTGGAGAAGGCCTTTGAAAAGATCGGGTTCAGGAGCTTCCCTGTCCAGCCCGCCTGCTGGAAACGATCGAAGGCCTCCTTGACCTGCCCGAGAATCTGTGGCTCGCCCAGAACCATCGAGTCAAGGCTGGAGGAAACACGGAAGAGGTGCTCCACTGCGTGCAGGTTTTCACACAGGTAGGCTGTGTCTTTCAGTTCCGGAACCTTCCAGAACTGCACCAACGACTCCAGGATTTCCTCCAAGGAGGCCCGAGTCCCGGCCACAAACACCTCGGTTCGGTTGCAGGTGCTCAGGATCACGGCTTCGCGGATCTGGTGCTTCTGCTTGAGGTGTTGGGCGAGTTGAATCTGCTGGTCTGAGGTGAGTGCGATGCGATCACGAATTTCGACCGGAGTGGTCCGATAACTCCAGCCGACGAGGTAGAGACGCATGTAATAATCCTCCGGGGTGAAAGCTTGCGGGCAAGCCTGGGCCGATTTGGGGCGGGATCGGAATGGCTCGACATTTCCAGGAAATGCTCCAGAATTGTTACTTTTTAGCCAAAAAACTCAAGTCCGGATCGCGTTTTCCATGCTCGATTATGTCTCACGCTGGCTGACGGCCAACCACATGACCGCCGCTCGTGTGGCATTCATTCTGCCCATTGCCTTGGTCATGGAGTGGGCCCCCGAGTCTCCGGGCTGGCTCTTTGCCGCGTGGGTGCTCTTCTTTGTGGCCTGCCTGACCGACTGGTGGGACGGGATGCTGGCACGGCATCAGCAGAGCACCACGAAGCTGGGGAAACTGCTTGATCCGGTGGCAGACAAGCTGTTGATCGGGAGCCTGTTGATCCTGCTGGTCGAGATGGGGCGTGCCCCGGCGTGGCTGGTCGTGCTCTTGATCGCCCGGGAGCTGACGGTGACCGGACTGCGTGCGGTGGCTGCAGCAGACAACGTGGTGATTGCTGCAAACGCTGGAGGCAAGTGGAAGACCATCTCGCAGATGTTTGCCACCGGCTTCCTGATCATCCATTACGAGACGCTGTGGCTCCCGTGCCATGAAATCGGCATTGGGCTGCTCTGGCTGGCCACGCTGCAGTCCCTGTGGACCGGATGGCTCTACATCCGAGGCTACTTCGAGGCACTCCCCAACTCCTTCTCGACCTGAGAGCGGCACGAGCGTCCCTTGTCGCCGGGTCTTTCGGAGCGCCTCTTCCGGAAGAGACTTCGAGCCCCGCCGCAGCCTGAGCACCCCCAGCTTGCCCCGTCAGCACGAACACTTGCTGCTTTCTCCAAAGTTTCTCAAAATGTGAAGTTTCTCTTTTGACAAGCCCTTGGGCTGAGCACGTCTGAACTCCAAGCCAACCCGACCCGCATGCAAAGAATCTCCTGGAGCGACTTCCCCCGGCCGATCGTCTGTTTGGCCCCGATGGACGGGGTGACCAACTCCGCCTACCGTCAGGTGGTCCGTCGGCTGTCCGCCAAGGTGATCGTGTTCAGCGAGTTCACCAGCGTCGATGGTCTCCTGCGCAGTGACCGAGTGCGCCAACGCCTTGAGTTCGAGCCCTGCGAGCACCCCTTCTTCATGCAACTCTTTGGGAACAATCCGGACCACTTTGCCGAGGTGGCCAAGATGGTGGAAGACCGGGGGATCTTCGGGGTGGACATCAACATGGGCTGTCCGTCGAAGAAGATCGTGCACTCTCAACACGGGAGTGCGCTGATGAAGGATCCGGACACGGCGTGCCGCATCGTGGAGGCGATCCGCAAGGCCTGCGGCCTGGAGGTCTCGGTGAAGACGCGGCTGGGCTGGAGCGACGCTTCGCAGCTCATCCCCTTTGCCCGGTCGCTTGAGTCTGCCGGGATCTCGATGCTCACCATCCACGGGCGAACCTACAATCAGGCGTTCCGAGGGCAGGCGGACTGGAGTCCGATTTACGAACTCAAGGAGCACCTGAAGATTCCTCTGATTGGAAACGGGGACGTTCAGGATTATCAGGACGGCCTGCAGCGGCTGAAGCATCTGGATGGGTTCATGATCGGTCGGGCGGCCATCGGCAACCCGTGGTGTTTCCTGGACACCACACAGCATCCGGAGCCCAGCCTGGAGGAGCGCATCGACCTGGCGGTGGAGCACTACCGCCTGCTCCGCAAGGCGCGTCCGGAGCGTGTAGCCGTGCCGGAGTTTCGGAAATACCTCGGAAGCTACGTCAGCGGCTTTCGCAAGGCCAAGGAGTGGCGAGCGGCGCTGATGGGCTGTTCCGGAGAAGCGGAGTTCCTGCAGACCATGCAGCAGATTCGTCAAGGCGGCGGGGCGCCCTCACAGAGTCTGGAACAAGCGGCATGATGCTGGGAGCCTGCTCGCGCTGCTACGATCGTGTAGCACGCCATGAGCATCTGGAGCTTTTGGAACGCTGGACTGTCCGGCTGGCCCTGATCGCCTTCATGCTCCATCTGGGAGCGATCGCCGTGCACCGGGTTTTCCCGGAGCTGCCGATCCTGCCCCGGATTGTCGGCACAAACTTCTTCGCCGCCATCCACACCCCGTTTGGCTTCATCCTCTTCTATGAGGTGATCCTGCTGGTGATGATGGTCCCCCGCTCGCTGACCCTCTCCATGGGCAAGCAGTACGAGATCCTGTCCCTGATCTACATCCGTGGTGTCTTCAAGGACATCAGCATGATCGAAAACACGCACCTTGGCTGGGACGACATGGAGGTGCTGATCCCGATCTTCTACGACATGTCCGGAGGGTTGCTGATGTTTGTGCTGGTGGCCCTGTACTATCGCCTGAGCGGGGCACGGAACCAGCCGGAGACGATCTACCCCTCGCTGCAGCGTTTCATCGCGCTGAAGAAGACGCTCTCACTGCTCCTGTTTGCCACGCTGGTCGTTTTGGCGACTACCAACCTGTGGAACGCCTGGAGCCAGCAGATGCTGCTCCCGGTGGCTCAGATTCAGGCCGGACACTTTCCCAAGACCAACTTCTACGAGCACTTTTTCACCGCGATGGTGTTTGCCGACATCTTCTTGCTGGTGGTGTCGTTCCTGTACTCTGACAATTACGAGCTGATCTTCCGCAATGCCGGATTTGTCACCTCGACCGTGCTGATCCGCTTCTCCTTTGTGGCCGACAAGCCGCTGGACCTGCTCTTTGCCTTGGTGGCGATTGTCTTTGGGCTGCTGGTGCTGGCGATCTACCAGCACTTCCGCCGCCGGCTGACGATGGAGGCGAACTGAGTCCGAAAATGTCCTTATTGGCCAAAATCACAAAACGTGTCAGGGTGTCTCCCCGTCGGGGGACTGCGGGCGCTCTCCGGAGGCCGTGTCTCCGGGGCCTGGGGACGCTGCCTTCACTGACTTGCAGGGAAAACAGATGAAATTATGTTGGGCCGCCTTGGGGTGCCTGTTGCTGGGGTTCTCCGGATGTTCTCCCACGCTGGACATCGAGTGCATTCACTGGGTGGACTCCTTGACGGGAAAAGCGCAGAAACATCCGCAGTGCGAGAGGGCTCGGCCTTCGCGAAACAGCCCGATTCAATGAGGGAGATCGAATGAGCCGACTGCTTTGGAGCCTGCTGTGCGTCAGCCTCTGGTTTGGAGCGACCTCCGAGGTGTTTGCCCAGTTCAACGATCCGGAGATCCCGGAGCAGGTGGTCAAGCTGGAGACACACCTGGAGCCTGCGGATCCCCGCCCGGGAGAGCATGTCCGCGTGGTGGCAGAGCTGGAAATCCACCCCGGATGGCACGTCTACTCGGTCATTCCGGCAGAGGGCGACTTTGCCCCGATCGCCACCGCGATGAAAGTGCAGGCGGGGCCGTTGGAGGTCCGCGGTCCGGTTTACGAGTCGAACCCGATTCTCGGACAGGACCCGGTGCTGGAGATGGAGCTGGCCTGGCACGAGGAGCACGCCCGGATCTTCCAGAACGCACAGGCTCCGCAGGAGGCGACGCCTCAATCGGTGGAGGTCTCCGGGACATTGCGCTTTCAGGCCTGCAGCGATCAGGTGTGCCTGCCTCCGGAGAGTCTCCCCTTTGCGCTCTCGGCAACGCTGACCTCCGGGGCCGTGCGCGAAGCCTTTTCCGTCCCGAACTACGCGGTGGACGAGGTCCCGACCGCAGCGACCTTGCCGGCGGGCGACGAGCTGCAGGAGGCGCTGTCCGGGGGGCTGTGGAGCTTCTTGGGGCTCGCGGTGGTTGCCGGGCTGCTGGCGCTGCTGACGCCCTGTGTGTTTCCGATGATCCCGATCACGGTGGCCTTCTTCACCAAGCAGGGGGAGAAGGAGGGGACGAGCACCCTGCGGCTGGCGCTGCTGTTTGGAGCCGGGATTGTGGGAACCTACACGGTGACCGGTATGGGGCTCTCTGCCGCATTGGGGGCGTCTGGAGCGGTCCAGTTGGCGACCAACGGCTGGGTGAACCTGGTGATCGGCGCGATGTTCACCGTGTTTGCCCTGAGCCTGATGGGCTTCCTCAACCTCGCGCTGCCTGCCGGGCTCAGTGGGCAGGCAGATCAGTGGTCCCGGCAATACGGCGGAGTGGTCGGCGTGCTGCTGATGGGCTTCGTCTTCACGCTCACGTCCTTCACCTGTACGGTGCAGTTTGTGGGGACCATGCTGATTGCTGCCTCTCAGGGGCACTGGCTCTGGCCGCTGATCGGGATGGTGGTCTTTGCCACCGTGTTTGCCTTCCCCTTCTTCCTGCTCGGGCTGTTTCCACGCCTGATCCAGACGCTCCGGGGCAAGTCCGGAGACTGGATGGAGCACCTCAAGGTGGTGCTCGGCCTGCTGGAGCTGGCTGCAGCGTTCAAGTTCTTCAGCAACACGGACCTGGTCTGGCAGTGGGGGGTGATCAACCGAGACTTCGTGATCACCGCCTGGGTGGTGCTTGCGGGGCTCGGGGCGCTGTTTCTGTTGGGAGCGGTGGCGGTACATCACGTCCGGGTGCAGCAGAACAGCCTGATGGGCTTTGTGGGGGCCTTCGCCTTCCTGATGCTCGGCGTGTATCTGCTCCGGGGACTGGGAGGCGTGCCGTTGAATCCGTGGGTAGATACCTATCTCCCACCGGAGCTTTCTTCCGGAGCCTCGATGCCCAGCGCGGTCTCGCAGGCCTCCGGAGCCTCGGCGACCCTGGATGTCGCCTCCGTCGAGGCGCTTCCATGGCAAACGGATCTGCAGGCGGCCTTGAGCCAGGCTCGCACGGAAGGCAAGCGCGTCTTTGTGGACTTCACCGGATACACCTGCGTCAACTGCCGCTGGATGGAGAAGAACGTCTTCGCGCAGCCGGAGGTCCTGGAGCGCTTCCGCAAGGAGTTCATTCTGGTGCAGCTGTATACGGACGGCGGTCCGGACGCCGAGGCCAACCAACAGCTGCAGATTGAGCGCTTCAACACGGTGGCCCTGCCGCTTTACGTGGTGCTGGACGAGCAGGACCAGGTCCTCGCCCGCCACGCTGGAATCCTCAAACCCGCCGCCGCTTTTCTGAAGTTTCTGGGCGGCTCATCGTGAGGAGAAAAGTCACCTTTAATTTGACTTTATCTGACAAATCAATGAAGATCGCCCCCTCCGGGAGCCTGCGTGAAAGCTCCCGGTCCGGAACCTCAACGCGATTCAGGCCTCCCCCTCGACGCTGATGCCGCTCTTCACCCCTCCCCCGGACTCCTCCTGGCCTTCCGATTCGGAAAAGGCGCCCCCTGTCCTGCTCAGTGCCGAGGCCCTGCGGACGGTCCTGGATGCCTCGATCCTGCCCCTGATGGTCACGCTCATTGAAGACGGGCGGATTGTCTATGCCAACCCGGCCATGGCAGAGCTGGCAGAGACCGAGCTGGAAAACCTGATCGGTTCGCATACCCCCAACCTTTATCAAAATCCGGAGGACCGGGCTCCGATGCTCGAGATGCTTCAGGAGCAAGGCTTTCTGAAGAACTACCGCATTGAGGTCCGCAGCCTCAAGGGACGCAACTTCGCGGTGCGGACCAACGTCAACCCGGCAGTGATTGAGGGACAGCCCGCATTGGTGGCCACCTACCGTGACGTCACGCTGGAGGAGGAGGCTCAGCGTCAGCTCAAGCGGGAGAACGAGCTGCTCTCGCTGGCACATCAAGGCGCCAGGCTCAGCGCCTGGTCCTGGAATCCGGAGACCAACGCTCTGTGGTGGGATGATTACCATTATCAGCTCTTTGAAGTCCCTGTTGGGGCTTCGGTCAGCCCGGAACTGTTCTTGAGCCGTGTGCGGGAGGAGTGCCGGGAGTTGGTTGAAGAAAAACGACAACATCTCATTCCTGGAGAAACGTTCTCCATGGATTTTGAGTTGGACCTCCCCAGCGGAAAGCGCAGAGTCATTCGGGACTTTTACCGCTACCTTCAGGTTGAGAAGGAGTGGGTCATGCTTGGGACCAGCCAGGACATCACCGACGACATCCAAACCCAGGAGGCGCTTGCCCAGGAGGCAGAGCTCCGGGCCTTGGCGTCCGAGTACATTGGGCTGGGCTCCTGGACCTGGGACCCGGAGACCGACGAGGTCTGGTGGGATGAGGCACACTTCGACCTCTTTGAGATCTCCAGGACAACCCGGATTGTCAACGGGACGTATCTGGAGCGTGTCCACCCCAAGGATCGAGAGCGCGTCCTGCAAGAGCAAGAGGAGATCCTCACGAAAGGGGTCCACTCCCTGGAGTATGAACTGAAGCTTCCCAGCGGCCGCCGGCGCTACGTCCGCGACTTTGCCCGCTACCTGAAGATCGGAGGGAAGCCGATAGTGATCGGGACCAGCCAGGACGTGACCCAGGACGTCCTCCACCGTGAGAGCCAGCAGGAGAAGCTTGAGCTGATGCGGATGGCCTCCGAAATGGCGAAGGTCGGGTTCTGGCTGCAGATGCCAGACGGTCTGGAGTGGTGGGATCCGGCCTTGTGCGAACTCTATCAACTTCAGGAAGGGGAGGCGCCCGCCTTTGAACGGTTCATTCAGCGGTTTCATCCGGAGCACGCGGAAGAGCAGCGAACCCGCATCCTGGAGGCTGATCGCAAGGCGAGAGAGGGAGCCACCAGCAGTGAACTGTACAGGCTCCAACTCCCGGATGGTTCAGAGCGGACGGTTCGCGACTATGTGGGTTCGTATCAGGCCAATGGAGAGCTTCGGCTGCTGGGGATTGTGCAGGATGTGACCGAAAGAGAGCAAGAGCGCGAGCAACTGAGGCGCGAGATCGAACTGCGCAAGCTGGCCAGCGAGGGTGTGAAGATCTGCCACTGGTTCTGGAATCCCGTGACCCATGAGGCGTGGTGGGACGACCTGCACTACGATCTCTTTGAGGTCCCGCGCAAGACCCGGGTGCATCCCGCCCTTTTTTTGAACCGGGTTCATCCGAAAGACCGAGAGCGAGTGGGTCGTGAGATGAGATTGGCAGCAACCAACCGCGTCCACACGCTCGAGTATGAACTGAATCTGCCCAGTGGCCGAAGGTCCATCATTCGAGATCACGCCCGGCTGGTTACGCTTGGGCGCGACTCCATCATTCTTGGAACAAGCCAGGACATTACCGAAGAGGTCACCCTGCGCGAGGAGTTGGAGGAGAAGCTGGCCTTGATCAACGCGGCCTCCGAAGTCGCGCAGCTCGGGTTCTGGGCAGAGAGCCCAAGCGAGTCCGGAAACTGGTGGAGCGATTCGTACAAACGGCTCCTGCAGCTGCAGGAGGGGGAACCCACATCTTTCGAGACCTTCAGGGGCCGGCTCCATCCGGAGGCCCGGGAGGCTCAGGATCCCATCGTGCTGGATGCGGATCACCGGGCTCGAGAGGGAGAGGAGCTGACGAACCTTTACCGGATCCAGTTGCCGGATCGTTCGGAACGATGGATTCGGGGGATTGTGGGCTCCGTTCAGCTCAGAGAGGAAAAGAGGTTGATCGGGGTGGCCCAGGATGTCACGGAGTCGGTTCAGAGCCAGGCGGTCCTGCGCCGGACGGAGCGGCTCTCGGCGGTTGGGCAACTGGCGGCAGAGATTGCCCATGACCTGCAACAGCCGATGAGCACGATGCAGCTCCGCCTGGAGCTGCTGAGCCGGCAACTCGGTCACGAATCGTTCCCGGAGGAACTCGCGAACGTGAGAGCAGCGCTGGACGCCTTGGAACATGCGAAGAACATCATTGAACGATCCCTGCTCATGGTTCGGCCTCCGGGAGGCCCCACGATGGTTCGGCTCTCCGACATCGTGGCTCAGGCGCTCAAGGTGGTGGAGAGCACCTTCCGGCGCCACAGGCTGATTCCCCGGGTGCTCAACTCGTGGGAGGATGATCCGGAAACGGAGCCCCGGGTACTCGCTCAGGAGACAGAGCTGATCCTGATTCTGCAAAACCTGCTGGTCAATGCCAAGGAGGCGGTTGAGGCGCGAAGGCTTCGGGAGGGGCTGCGCATTGAGGATCTGGAGGTCTTCATTGAGCTGCGCTTGGGGCGTCCGGGGGGAACCTGGAGGGGCCAGGAATCTGCCACGCTCTTGCTCAGCGTAACGGATCCGGGGACCGGGATTCCCGAGGAGGTGCTCCCACGCATCTTTGAGCCGCTCTTCTCAACCAAGACCGAGCAGAGAGGCTCCGGGCTGGGGCTTTCGATGTGCCAGCGCCTCATCCAGGAGCACGAAGGGCGCCTCTGGTGTGAAAACCGTCTGGAAGCCCCGGGCGCAACCTTCCGCATCGAGCTGCCCAAGGCGAGCGCCTCTCCGGCAGAGCCTGGCCCTGCCGACTCCCCAAGCTCCTGAGGTCGAGTCGGGTTCTCCAAAGCCCGCCGTATCTCTCTTGTTCGCCTGCAGAAAAGCTTGCTCCCTCGGACGGGATCGCTCATTGTTGAAGATGACGCTCTGCTGTTGAACTCTCCCACACATGCGCCCTCTCCTCTCGCTGCTGCTCTTCCTCTCCGGGACTCTGAATGCCGGAGCCGCTCCTCCGGATCCGATCACCTCGTGGCAGATTCTCGGACCGTTCATGGCCGCCCCGCGCGATGGCGCGACCGACCACCTGCTCGAATACGGTGGTGAGGATCAGATTGTGCCGGATGCGTCGCAGGTGTTCTACTCGGAGTTCCCGGACGACGGCATTCTGCGCTGGGAAACGCTGGAGGTCGAATCGGACCAGGTGGAGGTCAAGTACGAGAAGATCGACTGGAACTCACCCTACCGCAGGCTGGGTGGCGTGGGGCTGCTGAATGTCGGCTATGCCTACACCGAGGTCGAGTCGGACTCCGACCAGGTCGTGTTGGTGCGCTCCCAGCGGGTTCCCGGATTCTACGTCAACGGACGTGCCTATCAGGGAGAGCCCTACTTTGCGGGCTACCACCGGACGGCAATTTCCCTGCAGGCCGGAAAGAACCGCATCCTGGTCAAGTTCTCGGGCAAGGTCAACCGCTCCTTTCGCTTTGCGCTCGAGCCGGTGAAAGCTGACGCGATGCTGCTCAAGGACCTGACTCACCCGGACCTGCTTCCGACTCCGGAGGCGCAGTCCGTTCATCTGGGGGTGCCGATCCTCAATACCAGCCGCGAGTGGCTCCGGACCTTGCGGCTTCAGGTGGTCTCGGGAGCCTCCCCCGCGTCACTCCCGCGAACGCGGGAATCCAACTCCGACGCCGGGCTCTCCAGGCCCTCGCTTTCGCAGGAGCAGCGATCCAGTCCGGCAGAGTTCCCGGTTCCTCCGATTCCTCCGTTGGGTGTGCTCAAGCTCCCGCTGGAGCTGAACCTTCCGGAAGGCTCCGGATCCGCAGTCTCACTGGAGCTGGTGCTTCATGGCGAGCAGGAGCTGGATCGGATGGATGTCGAGCTGACCCGCAAGTCGTGGGACGAGCCGCAGCGCCGAACCTTCCGCTCGGCCATCGACCACTCGGTGCAGTATTACGGAATACGCTATCCGCAGCCTTACGATCCGGGACGACGCTATCCGGTGATCTTTGGCCTGCACGGGGCCGGAGTGGAGGCACATCAACTGGCTGGACAGTACTCTGCGAAGGACTGGGCGTTTGTGATCACCCCGACAAATCGTCGGCCATACGGGTTCGACTGGCAGGACTGGGGACGTCTGGACTTTCTGGAGGTCTACCGGGAGGTGTTTGCCCGGCTGCCGCTGGATCCGGATCGGGTCTACCTCGCAGGCAGCTCGATGGGCGGACAGGGCGTCTGGCACATTGGGCTGCACGACCCCTCACGCTTCGCAGCGCTGGCGCCTCAGGCCGGGTGGAGTGGGTTTCGGCACTACTCTCCGTTCACGCTGCAGAAGAGCCAGATGTTTGCCGCTCCGGAGATTCTGGGGGTGCGCGATCGGGTGATGCAGGACTCCAACAACCCGTACTTTCTGGAGAACGCTGAGCACCTGCCCATCGTGATCACGCAGGGACGCCAGGACACCACTGTCCCACCGCATCATGCGCGACTCTTCCAGAAGCTCCTGCGGGAGCGCAACGCTCCGGTGACCTATCGAGAGCTGGCCGACAAGGGTCACTGGTGGGATGAGCCGCGCACTGCCGGAGGAGGATCGGATGCGGTGGACAACGAGGAGGTGATGAGTTTCCTTCGGCAACAGGTTCGCCGTGTGCCTCGGGCGTTTCAGGCGAAGCTGTTCGACCTCTCGATCAGCCACACCTTCCACTGGGTCAAAGTGCTCGCGCAGCAGGAACCGCTGAAGGAGACGACCGTCCAGGCGCAGGTGGCCGGGGATCAGGTGCAGCTCGTCACCAAAAACGTGGAGGCTCTGGAGCTGGACCTCTCCGGACTGGGTCCGAACCTCCGGGAGGTGCTCTGGAACGGGACGCGGACTCCGGTCGCAGCTTCCCCCACGCTTCGTCTGGGACCTGCTCCGGATGCCGGGACTCGCCTCTCTCAAAGCCATCCGGCCTTCAAGTCGGTCTTCTTCCAGCCGTTTGTGGTGGTGTATGGCACCCAAGGCGACGCGTTTCAGGATGCGGTGCTGCTCCACCGGGCCAACCAGATTGCGCTGCGCTTCTGGCGCGTGGCAAACGGCTTTGTCCGGGTGCTGCCCGATGTGGAGGTGGACGCATCGACGGAGGCTGAGTTCAACCTGATCCTGCTAGGGACGCCGGAGAGCAACCTGCTGGTCCGACGCCTCCTGCCCAAAACCCCGGTTCGGCTGCATCCGGACGGCGTGGAGCTGAACGGCAAGCGCTTCTCCGGAGAGCTGGCTGCCTCGTGGATTTATCCTCACCCGGACTTCCCGGAGCGCATGACCGCTTTCTTCACAGGATCCACTCCGGAGGCGGAAAAGCTCAGCCTGAGCTTTCTGCCGCTCTACTCCGGGTCCGGAACCCCGCACTACGTGATCTTTGATCGGCAGGTGCGCCGCTACGGCTGGGGAGGGGTGAAGGCCGCAGGATTCTTTGACTTCCGCCAGGTGCGTCCATGACCAAGCGCTTTTCCCCACGACCTGCTCCCCACCAGAGGTGTCCTGAATGAGCCCAACCCCTTCCTCCAACCAGCCCCGGAGAGTCCCGATCTGGCTGCTGGCTGTCACCATGGGCTGTGGTGCGGTCGGGATTACCATCATCTCGCCCTCGCTGAACTCCATCACCTCTCATTTTGGGGCAGACGAGGCGGCCTCTCAGGCGCTGCTCTCCGGATACTTCATCGCTCTGGCACTCTCTCAGCTGGTCTACGGTCCGCTCTCAGACCGCTACGGACGTCGGCGTCCGCTGCTGGTGGGGCTGGTCTGCTACGGACTTGGAGGCCTCGCTGGAGCGGTCGCACCTTCGCTGGAGCTGCTGGTGCTGGCCCGCGTGCTTCAGGGGCTCGGGGCGGCTTCGATCGCGTCCATCGTCCGGGCAATCATCAACGACTCCTACGGACGCGTGGAGGCCGCCGGAGCATTTGCCACGATCAGCGGGATCATGGTTGTGGTGCCGATGATGAGCTTTGCGTTCGGAGGGCTGATCAATGATTGGATTGGCTGGCGGGGCATCATGGCGGCGATCTCCCTCTCGGGCTGGATCCCTCTGGTTCTGGTCCTCTGGCGTCTCCCGGAAACCCACCTCAACCCGCTGCAGAACGTCCGCTTGAAGGCGCTGGCCCGAGAACATCGGGAGCTGCTGAGCAACCGGGTCTTCCTGGCCTTCATGATCGCCTCGGCGTGCAACTCCGGGATCTTCCTCTCGCTGATCGGCTTTGTGCCCTTCGAGTATGTCCGGATCGGAGTGGAGGCTTCCTCGGTGGGCTTTTGGTTCACCCTGATTCCAGTGGGCTACACGGCAGGGAACTTCATCACCAAGCGCTTCGTGCAGGGGTTGGGGCTGGAGCGGATGACCCTGGCCGGAAGCGCGCTGTCCCTGGTGGCAATGAGCGCGCTCCTGTTTCCTTCGCTGCTTGGGTGGCGACACCCGCTCCTGATTGGTCTGCCCTGTCTGGTCTTCGGCATTTCGGCCGGATTCGTGATGGCTAACGCGACGATGGGGGCGATCGCCTCGGCAGGCCCGTTGGGAGGCAGTGCCTCTGGAATGGTGGGCGCCCTGCAGATGGGGCTGGGGGTGCTTGGCGGTTCAATGGTCGTGGCGGTGGGAGGTTACGAGGACTTCGCCCGCGGGGTGCTGGTGCTGATGGCACTGGCTGGAGGCTCGACGCTGGCTGCGCTGCTGGCTCAGCACTACAGCAAACTCCTCCCGCCGGCCCCGATCATCCCGGTGGAGCCTGGGTGAGGCGTGAGCGCGCAGCTCAAAACGTCCGCTGATAGGTCATGTTCCCGCCGTCCCAGAAGTCGCGGGGAAGACCGTCGAGGTTCCAGGTGGTGGTGATCATCCAGGAGCCCTGTCCGTCTGCATGCAGCAAATCCCAGCTGACGCGCAGCTTGGCCTGAGTGGAGGGCTCATGATCTGCGGGCGTTCCCGGATCTTCGTAGACGATGCGCTTTTCCACTGCGCCCAGGTAGAGCCCATACTCCCAGGCGTGTTCCGGGCCCGGATCACGCCAACTGCCGAAGATCTGGAGGGTAGTGAGCTGAAAATCCTCGCTGCTTTTCGGGTCAGCTGTGACGACCAAGTGGTTTCGGAACACATCCCAACGTATTCCCAGACCGTAGCTCTGGCCGGACGGAGCCGCAAGACTCTCGCCCGGACACTCCACCTCCAGGGTCTGCGAGTGCCACTCCAGCGTTTGCCTTCGGCGGTCCTGTGATGTCCCTGACGGCGGAGCCTCCCGGGCCTTCCTGGACTGCAGGAACCGTTGCTTCCAGCCCCAGACCCGCTGCTGGCGGTCGGTGTACTCCAGCAGAGCCCAGCGTTCCAGACCCTGGTGGTGAAATGTCACGGATCGGTCCGGATCCTCGAACTGGCTTGGCAGGTCCCAACGCTGCCGGAAGGCGGCCTCCCAGGACTCTCCAAACCACGCACCCTCGACCTGATTCTCAACCGGGTGAGGGTTCAAGCTGCTGTTGTCGTAGAGGTTCTTTTCATTGTAGAAGAGGTTCTGCGGTAGGTGGCTCACGCGCAAGTAGGAACCGGTTCGCTGTCCAAACGTCAGGGCCACGCCCTGGTCCGCGTTGCGCTTGTCGTAGGACGGCATGCCGATGAGCGAGACTCCCCAAAGCGCTATGGGCCTCCACTCCACCTCGACTTGATAGCGTAGCGGCTTGATTTCGTAGAACTCCTCGTGGTCCACAGACAAGCCGGCCGCAAACCCGTGAGGCAACCGCTCCCAAAGCTTCACCTGCAGTCGGGTGTAGAGCAGGTCCAGCCCCAGGCTGCCTCCGGTGGTTCTCCAGCCCTCCTCGGCCCTCCTCCAGGCTCGGTCCTTTTGCGGCCCGAACTGGTACGACTGCAGGTCCAGAAAGTTCTCCGGATTCAGGTAGGAGTGCTCCACCTGCATCGCCCCGTCAAAGGCCTGGACCGTACCGGTCAGCCCCCCCAACATCCCCAAACCGAGGAGTGCCCATCGTACAGATCGCAACGCTCCGGAGAGACGAGGATGACGGAGAAGGGGCTTTGACGCCGCCGAGGTGAAGTTCAGCATTCCAGCAACAGGTCACGAGGAACAGGCAGGCTTGAGCCACCAGCATAGCCACATCCTTGCGAAAATCGACAGCTTGGGAAGCTCCACCAAATTTTCCGGGAACTTGTGCACCCTCTTTTGATTGATGTTATTTTTAATCATAAAATTTAAATATTATGTAAATTTAAAAAATGATGAAAAAAATCCGCCGAGGAGGTTAAGGGGGGGCTCCCGAGCCAAGCTGCTGAAATTTCAGGGTGTGTGAAGTTGTGGCGGCTGGCCTTGCTGAGTCCAGAGCATGATCAGGGCTGCCAGCGAGCTACAGACCGCGAATCCGGTGATCAGCGGAAAGACGGTTCCGTCGAAGGACTGGCCGATGAAGATGCCTACGGTGATGGAGATGAGCATGGAGACGGTTCCGACCACGGAGGCGCCGACTCCGGCGATGTGCCCAAGAGGTTGCATGGCCAGAGCGTTGAGGTTTCCGAAAAGCAGGCCGATGCAGAGGAAGGTCAGGATCAGGTAGCCCATGAACATAACCAGCGGGGGCTGTGGAAACAGCGTCTCCAGGAGCACCAGAAAGGCGATGGCGCTGATGGAGTAGACGCTGATGCTGATCAGGGAGAGTTGGTACATCCCAAAACGCTTGACGAGCCGGGAGTTGAGCAAGGAGGCGGTCCCCAGCGAGAGGGCCAGGATCGCAAAGAGGTAAGGGAATTCCTCAGCTTTGTCAAAGACTTCCGAGAAGATCTGTTGCGCTCCGCTCAGGTACGCGAGGAACGGGCTGAAGACGAGGCCCGTGCTCAGCGTATAGCCCAGCGCTTCTCGGATTCGGAAGACTTCCCGGATTCCGGAGATCGTGGTTTTCACAGAGAGCGGGACGCGCCGCTCCTCCGGAAGCGTCTCTCGGAGTCGGAGGCCAAACCAGGTCATCACGGCGAGCCCCTCGAAGACGAACATCACGAAGATCGCCCGCCAACTGGCCAGCAGGAGAATCCCCTGACCAATCGTCGGGGCGATCGCAGGAACCAGGATGAAGACGGACATGATGAAGGAGATCACCCGGGCCATCTCCGGACCTTGATAGAGGTCGCGGACGATGGCATTCATCACCGTCCGAGGACCCGCAATTCCGAGCCCTTGCAGCACCCTCCCGGCCAATAGAATGGGCAGGGTTGTGGAGAAGATGCAGACTGCGCTCCCCAGCAGATAGATGGCAAACCCCAGAAACGCTGGCCGCTTTCGTCCCAGGCTGTCGGACAGCGGTCCATAGGCCAACTGCCCCAACGTGAAGCCGGTGAACATCGCCATGATCACCAACTGGGTGTCGTTCGCCCGCGCGACCTGCAGGTCGCGCCCGATCTGAGGCAACGCCGGGAGCATTGCATCGACAGAGAGCGCGACCAGGGACTGCATCATCGCTGCCAGGATGACAAACTCAAAGAGCCCCAGATCTTTGGAGTTCGGGAGGGATGTTGAGGGTGCAGGCTGGTCCAAGGGCAGTATTCCTTTCATCAGAAGAGGGGAGCGGTCAGGTTCCGGACGGGTTGCGGAATAGGCAAGGGACGCACCAGTCTGCGCGCATCTCCGAAAAAGCACAATGCTGACGCAACCCACCCCTCACTTTGCTCACGGTCAGAGTCGCCGCGGCCCTCCCGCTGGAACAGGAACACCCGCTTCCTGATTGGAGGTTTCCGATTTTGAAGAAAACCGTTTGACCTTCTCCTTTTGGATGTTGTATACAACATACCTAATGTGATTGGAGAGAATCTTCTCGAGTTGCAGATGCAGGAGGAATGGGGTGGGCAGAGGGGCTCAGCCCTCGAATCATTCAAAAGCAGCCAAGGGCTGCACACTTCCAAGGAGTTCACATGAAAAAAGCGATTGCCTTGACGAGTTTCCTGTTGCTGACCACGGTCTTTCAGGTTCAGGCGGCAGATGAGGTTCGGCTAAGGCTGAACTGGATGTATTACGGATCTCACGCCGGGTTTGCCTATGGCAAGGACAAGGGCCTGTACAAGGCGGCAGGGATCGACCTGGACATTCGGTCTGGAAACGGCTCCTCTTCAGCACACCGGCTGGTGGCCAACAAGGACAGTCACTTTGCCTACGGCTCCTGTGCCGCGATGGTCAACCTGGCAGCCAAGGGTGCGCCGATCGTCTCTGTGGCGGTGATTGACGCCACCGGAACCGAAGCGATCCTGGTGCGCCCGGACAGCGGGGTCCGAACGGTGAGTGACCTGAAGGGCAAGAAGATCCTGACCACGGCCAACGCGGGGGTCAACACGTTCTTCCCGCTGGTGCTCAAGAACAACGGGATGTCGGTGAGTGATGTCAACTTGACAAATGTCCCGGACGGCGCTCTGGTATCGAGCTATCTGCAGGGAGCCGGAGGTGCGGTGGCGATTCTGGGTGGGCTGGACGACAAGCCTGCGGAGATCAAGGCCAACGGTGGGGAGGACCCTGTTGCCTTCGCCTACTCGGACTTTGGTGTGAATCAGGTGGGATACTGTGTGACCACGCACAAGGATACCCTGGCCAACAATCCGGGGCTGGTGGAGCGCTTCGTCCGGGCTACCGTGGTGGCGTATCAGGAGACCGAGCGCAACCCGGATGCCGCGGTCAACTCCATGGCTGACATTGTGGGAGGCACGATGGCTGAAGAGGCTGGGAAGGCACAGGCGCGCTCGGTGCTGGATGTGACTCTGGGGATTCTGTACTCAAAGGGGAACTCGAGCAAGCGGTTGGGGCTCCACGTCGCATCCGATTGGAGCGACATGCTCTCTTTGATGAAGGACTTCAATGATCTGAAGACCAATCAGCCGGCATCGGCCTTCTACACCAACCAGTTCATTCCCTGATTCCCTGACTCATTGAAAACGGGGATCTTCTCTGGAGGTCCCCACCTTCGTGCTTTGACTTGACGACTGCAATCAGCCTCCGAGGGGTCTCCAAGGTGTTTGAGACGGATGACGGTCCGCTCAATGCCGTTGACCCGTCGGATCTGGAAATTGGCAAGGGGGACTTCGTCTCTCTTTTGGGACCCTCCGGGTGCGGCAAATCCACTCTGCTGATGATGATTGCCGGGCTGGAGGAGCGGACCACCGGGAGCATCGTCCTGAATGGGACTCCGGTGAACCGTCCTCGCAACGATGTGGGGGTGATGTTTCAGGAGAGCACCCTGGTCCCCTGGCGCTCCGTTCTGGGAAACATTCATCTTCAGCTAGAGATGCGGGGCATGAACCCGGAAGCCCACACTTCGAAGGTGAAAGAGTTGCTCAACTCGGTGTCGTTGGACGGCATGGAGCAGATGATGCCACACGAACTCTCCGGAGGAATGCAACAGCGTGCGGCTTTGTGCCAGGCGCTCATTCATCAGCCGGAGACGCTGTTGCTGGATGAACCTCTGGGCAAGCTGGATGCCATGACCCGGGAGAACATCCGCCGGGATCTGCAGCGGCTTTGGATGGACGAGCGTCCAACGGTGGTGATGGTGACCCACAGCATTGAGGAGGCGGTTCAGATGTCCAATCGAATTTTCATCATCACTCCGCGGCCCGGGCGGGTCGATCAGGTGATTGAGGTGGATCTTCCGTTCCCCAGGGATCTGGAGATCAAGCGTGAGGCGCGCTTTGGCGCCTACATGGCCGACATCCAGGCGGTCTTTCAGGGATACGGGGTGATATGAGTGCCAAGACGCTCAGTCGCATCGGGCGCTGGCTGTCCGAGTCGTGGATGATGTTCGCCTTCTTCATTGCGTTCTTCTGGTTCTGGGAGCAGTCGATCGACTGGTTTGAGATCCCGGAGTACATCCTGACCAAGCCCTCTGCCATTGTCTCCAACGCCTCGGCTGATCTGCCGCGCCTGATGGAGTATACCTACATCACCGGGCTGGAGACCATTCTCGGGTTCCTGGTCGCCGTGCTGCTGGCGCTTCCTCTGGGGCTGGCGATCACCTTTTCCAGCATTTTGCGCAGAACGATCTATCCGTTCTTTGTCAGCGTGGAGATGGTGCCGAAGATTGCCTTTGCGCCGCTGTTCATCTCCTGGTTGGGATTTGGCCTGCTGCCCAAGGTGATCATTGTGTTCCTGGTTTGCTTCTTCCCGATTGTCCTGAACGCGATCTTGGCCTTTGGCTCGCTAAGCACCGAGTTGGACCGGTTTGCCAAGGTTACCGGGGCATCGGGCTGGAAGGTGTTTTTGAAGATCCGGATTCCGTACGCGCTGCCTCAGTGCTTTGTCGGGATCAAGTATGCTGCGATCAACGCCACGGTCGGGGCGGCGATTGCGGAGTTCATTGGGAGCGACCAGGGGCTGGGCTTCTACATCCAGATCGTCACCGGAAACATGCGTCCGGACCTGGCCTTTGCCGGGATCTTCCTGCTCACCTTGCTGGGGCTGGGAATGTTTGGCATGGTCACCTTGCTGGAGCGGATGATGATTCCCTGGCACATCTCGCAGAGGAGGCGCTGAGCGTGGCAGGCACACCAGAGTTTCTGCACCTGTATCAGCCGGACCTTTCGGGAGTGATTCGGGGAAAGTCCCTGATCCTCAAGCCGGGGCATTCCACCCGGGAGGTCCGCCTTGGCTGGATTCCAAGCAACGCGTTGATCACCTGCTTTGGCGATCTGACGCCCGCGCCGGTTCCGGAGATTGGCGACGTGCTGATGGTTCCGGCTCAGGAGCAGATCATTGAACTGGAGGTCGCTCCCGATGCCCCGGTCACACGCCTGCTTCCGGGAAGGGTGGTGACTCTGAGCGACGAGCCTTGGGTGAGCTGTCCGCGGAGCGTGCTGGAGCAGGCCATCCAGGAGTTGGAAGAGCTGGGGCTGAGGCTGGTGGTGGGGCTGGAACAAGAGTTCTACCTGCTGGACAGTCCCAGAACGGCCCTGAACGCCTACACGCTGGATTCGCTCTTCGAAGAGGAACCCTTCCTCATTGACTATGCAAGGCTGCTGGATCAGGCTGGTGTGAGGCTCAAGTCCCTGCATGCCGAGAACGGGGCCGCGCAGTATGAGGTGACCCTGGGCCGGAACAGCCCGATGGAGGCTGCAGATCAACTGACGCTGATCCGGCTGGTTGCCGACCTGCTCGCTCAGCGGAAGGAGCGGAGGTTGTCCTTCTCTCCAATCGTCGATCCCGGAAAGGTGGGGAGCGGCCTGCACGTTCACTTCTCCCTGCAGGGGACGGACGGAAGTCCCCGGAACTGCGACCCCTCGGGGAAGCCTTCAGCACAGGCATCTTCGTTCCTGCAGGGCATCCTGGGACACATCGAGGCGGTGCTGGCCTTCAGCTCTCCAAGCGTCATTTCGGCGATGCGCTACCGTCCGCCACGTTGGACCGCCTACTTCAACAACTTTGCGGAGCAGGACCGCAAGGCGGCGATCCGGATGACGCGGATCGGGGAGGGGCCAGAGAGCACGCACTTTGAGTTTCGGACTGCAGACGCGACGGCCAATCCCTATCTGATGCTTGCCGCCGTGATCCGGGCAGGGATGCTGGGGTTGAAGGAACAGGGGCCTCCCCTGGTGTCCCTGCCAACTCATCAGGTGGAACAGGATCCATCGACGGGAGTGCGGCGACTTCCGGAAACCCTGGCCGCCTCTCTGGATGCCCTGGAGGCGGATGCCTCCTTTCGTGCAGGCTTCTCCAAGGAGTTCCTGCACACCTACCTGCTCAACAAACGTCATGAAATCACTCTGACGGAGTCCATGAGCGAAATGGAACTGTTGCAGCGCTACTCCAGCCAGTTTTGATGATGAACCCTGAACAACTGAAGAAAGATCTCGAAGGTCTCTACATCACCATCCCGACCCTGTTTCATGATGATCCGCAGCTGAGCATCAACGAGGCCGGGATGCGTCAGCACGTGCGCTTTCTCCGGGAGAACGGGATCTGCCGGGAGAACGCCGTGCTCCTTGCCGGAGGAGCGGCCGGAGATTTTTCGACCCTGACCTTCGAGGAGCGGGTCCGGGTCGCTTCGATCGTCAAAGATGAGGCCGGAGACATCCCTGTGGCCATGGGAGCACAGACCACAAGCACGCTGGAAGTGCAACGGATCGCAGAACAGGCGGAACGTGTGGGGGCCTCCTTCATCCAGATCTCCTGCCCGTTTTACTTCAATCACACGGAAGACGATTTCTTCGAGCACGTGCTGGCGGCAAGCCAGGCATCGAATGTGGGGCTGATCATCTACAACACCTTCTGGACCAGCGCCGAAGTGTCCTTCGGAATGGTCGAGCGTCTGAGCGAGATCCCACAGGTGGTCGGGCTCAAGTGGGCGACCAAGCGCTCTGTGGCCATGGAGTTCGAGGACGTCGTCCAGACCTTCTCCCAGAAGCTGACGGTGATCGACAACGACCTGCTCTTTCCCATCAGTCACATGCTGGGGGCCCGGGCTTTTGAGGTGCACCTGTGCAACCACTGGCCCGAATGGGGCGTGAAGCTGCTGGATCACCTGGCAGCCGGGCGTTATCGAGAGGTAGAGCTCGACATGATCCGGGAAGCGCTGCCCTACTACAAGCTCTGGAAGCGTATCGAGTTGAACTACACTGTTGGAGACGGATTTGTGGACAAGCTGTGCATGGAACTGATCGGCCTGCCCTCCAGTCGCTGTCGCCCACCGACCCGAGACATCCGGGAGCGCTACCGGGAAGAGGCCCGGGAAATGCTCAAGGCCTGCGGGACACCAAGGGTGCTCAGTTGAGTGAGGAGGTCGCGTGAAACTCTTTGTCGCCCAGTCCGTGACTCCGGAACAGCTTGAGCGACTGCGCTCGCTCCCTGGAATCTCCGGGTGCACGCTGCATCCGGACCCGGCGGAGGATGAGCCGGTCCCTCACGAGTTCCTGCTGGCAGATCTGTGTTTTGGGAACCCTCCGGCCTCCTGGATGATTGACGGGCTGTCGCTGCGTTGGGTGCAGCTCATTTCCGTGGGGTTTGGCGAGTACCTGGACTGTGCGCTGACGCTGGAGCGGCAGGGCATTCAGGTCACCAACCTGAGCGGCTTTTTCCGTGTCCCGGTGGCCGAGTCCATCCTCGGAGGGATTTTGGCGCTCTACCGAAAGCTGGACGTCCTGGCCGGCCTGCAGCAGCAGAAGCGCTGGTCCGGAGACGAGCTGCGCGAATCGATGAACACCCTCCAGGGAAAATCTGTGGTGCTCGTTGGGCGGGGCGCAATCCACCAGCAGCTTGAAGAGTACCTGGGGCCCTTTCAGTGCCGCATCCGGAAGTTTGGCAGCGACCTTGATCCGGAGGCTCTGGACGAGGCCGTGGCTCTGGCAGATGTTGTGGTCTGCACCGCTCCGGCGACTCCTCGAACCGACCGGCTTTTTGACGAGCAGCGCCTCTCCCTCCTGCCTTCCGGAAGCCTCTTCCTCAACTTTGGTCGGAGCAACATCGTGGATACGGACTCCCTCGTCAGCCAGCTGCAACAGCGTCGACTTGCGGGGGCGGTGCTGGATGTGACCGATGACGAGCCTCTACGGCCCGATGACCCGCTCTGGGAGCTGGACAACGTCCTGTTGACGCAACACACCGCAGGGGGCATGCCCGCAGAGGTGAACCGGAAGATCGACCTGTTTGCCGAGAACCTGGAGCGCCTCCGGGCCAAGGAGCCTCTGCTCCACCTGGTGAATTTTGAGAAAGGATACTGACGATGCCGGCCATCCAGCACATTCGTCCCCTGCTGCTCAGTTCCCCGTATGCTCACGCCGAGCATCCGGAGGTTCTGGAGTGCTTCCCCAACGGACCGAAACGGACGGTGGGCATGGTGGAGGTGACTCTGGACAACGGGGTCAAGGGGGTCGGGGAAGGCTACCTGGCCGTCTTTGCCCCGGAGGTCTTTCGCTCCATCGTGGAACTGTGCCGCCCCTATCTGGAAGGCACGGACGCCTTTGACCTGAGCGAGCGCGTTCGGGACCTGTGCCGCATCTGTGACTATTGGTCCCTTCAGGGCGCGGCCCGGCATGTGATCAGCGCCTTCGAGACCGCGCTGGTCGATGCCAAGTCGAAGAGCCTCGGTGTCCCTGCCTATCGGCTTTTTGGAGAAAGCCCTCCTGCCCGAATCCGGGCGTATGGCAGTGGTGGAATCTGTGACACCAAAGAGCACTTCCAAGAAGAGTTGGAGTTTCTGGAAGTCCGAGGGATCGACCTCTACAAGATTCGCTCGATCAACTCCGACATCTTCCGGACCGCCTGGCTGCTGGACGAGGCCGGATCCCGCAAGATCGGGGTGGGCGTCGACATGTGTCAGAACCTGGCCAATCCACCTCAGCCGGTGGACAACGTGGTCCGGTTCATTGAAGAGACCCACCGCCACTGCAACCAGCGGATGGTCTTTGTGGAAGAGGCGATTGGGCCCTTTGACACGGAAGGCTTCAAGGAACTCCGTCGAAGGACGGAAGTGCAGGTCTGCGGGGGAGAGATCATCACCACGCCTTGGGACATGATTCTAAGGATGCGGGACGAGGTCTATGACTTCGTCCAGCCCGATGCCTCCGTCATTGGAGGACTGAGCGCCTTGATGGAGATCTTTGACGCCTCCGAAGAGACCGGAATGAAAGTGGTGGTGCATGCCTGGGGTGGTCCGGTTGCCATGATGGCCAACTACCATGCGGCTTTTGCTCGAGGTGGAAAGTTGGTAGAGTATCCCATGCTCTCCTTTCCCCTTGGTGACGAGTTGCTGCGCGACTGCCTTGTGCTTGAAGACGGACACCTGCTCTGTCCCCAGCGTCCCGGGCTCGGAATTGAGATCACGGAAAGCACGGAGCAGCGTTATCCCTACGATCCTCAGGCGGTTTACTCTTGCAAACTGCTGGACCGCGGTCAGCCTCCGGATGAGGCTTGGGCCGTTTAATCCCCAAAGTCTGAGCCCTTGTCCAGTCCTCCCCTTCAGATGATCGATCGCACCCGACTCCGGGACCAGATCCTCGAGTCGATCCGAAATGCCATCATTACAGGAAAGTTCAAGGCTGCAGAGAAGCTCTTGGAAGCGGAGCTGAGCGAGCAACTCAGGGTGAGTCGCACCCCGGTCCGCGAAGCCATCCGGATGCTGGAGATGCAAGGATTCATTGAGGTGCACCCGAAGAATGGGACCTTAATCACCAGCTTTGACTCCCGGGAGCTTCAGGATGGCCTGCATGTCTGGGTTGCGCTGGAAGAGTTGGCCTTGAAGGAGGCCTCACGGGCGAATCTCCCAGCACGATTGGCAGGAACACTGCGATCAGTTGGAGCGCCTGATCGAGCACATGTTTGCCGCAGCAACCGATGCGGATCATGTCTCCGACATTGAACTGGACATGGAGTTTCATGCCCTGATGATCGACGCCGCCCGGAACAAGGTCCTCTCGCGCAACTGGAAGCTCTCCGGTGCCTCCAACTTCATCTGGTCTCTCGAGTATCGCCTCTATCCGCACTCTCCGGAAGAAATCACCGAACATGCCCGGCGGCATCAGGCCCTCCTGAGCGTTCTCCGAAAGCGTGAACTTGAAGAGAGCCTCCACGCCCTCCGCCACCATATCCTGCGCAAGATCTCGGACGTCGGCTGAGCACCGAGGTCCTCGTCAACGACTTTCCGCAAAGTGTGAGCACTGCAATGGATCAAATCCAAATACTTTTATATTATGTAAATTTATTATCCGTTTGACTTAAAATCCCGTCATCGTACAATTGATTAATCGGCTTGTACAGACGTACAAGTTGAGGAAACCTGACTTCTGGAAGAGACCGTTGCCCAGCCAAAAACAGGACACCCGAACACGGATTCTGGAAGCTGCCGAGGAGTTGATGTCTCAACGGGGCTACCATGCCGTCAGCATGCGCGACATTGCGGCTCAGGCTGCGGTGAACTTGGGGAGCGTGACCCATTTTTTCGGCACCAAGGAGAATCTGCTGGAGGAGATCTACGAGCGCCATACGCGTCCGATGAACCAGCGACGCCTTGAGCTGATGACAGAGGCTGAGCGTGTCTCCGACCGTCGAGAGCGTCTGACCGCGCTGATTCGAGCGTTTGTGATTCCTGCGTTTTCGTCCAGCTCCGACAGCGTTGGTGGGGGAGTGCGTTTCACGAGGCTTCGAGCGATCCTCTCGATGGAGGGCAACGAGACCGCCCACGCAATCATCGCCCGGGCCTTCGACCAGACCTCGCTGTACTTTCTCAAGGCCTTGCATCGCTGTCTCCCGGAGGCCTCGGAGGAGCGCATTCTCTGGCGTTCGCATTTTCTTCTGGGAAGCCTCTACTACACGCTGGTCAACGGAGACCGCATCACCCGGCTCTCGCAAGGAGCGGTGGATGGGGAGCATCCGGAACAGGCGGTGCAGGAGCTGGTTGACGCCACCGTGGCCTCCCTGCTGGAACTGACTCACTCTCCCTCCCTCTCTCAGGAGCGCTGATGCCTGTTGTGATTACTGATATTCCCCGCCTTGACCCGGAGGTGGTCTCTGAGTTCTCGGACCTGGATGTGGCCACGGTCCATGAAGCTCAGGGAAGGGCGGGGCTGCTCTCCTCGGCGCTGCGTCCGATCTACCGCCCGGCTCACATCGTGGGCACTGCGGTCACATGCGAGGTCGCTCCGGGGGACAACTGGATGATCCACGTCGCGGTGGAGCAGTGTCAACCGGGAGACATCCTGGTGGTTGCTCCGACCAGTCCCTGTGAAGATGGCTACTTTGGAGACCTGCTGGCCACCTCTCTGCAGGCGCGCGGCGTTCGGGGATTGATCATTGCGGCCGGCGTTCGGGATGTCGCCACGCTGACCGAGATGCAGTTCCCGGTCTGGTCAAAGGCGATCTGTGCTCAAGGAACGGTGAAGGAAACTCTGGGAAACGTGAACGTTCCGCTCATCTGCGGAGGGGCTCTGGTGAATCCGGGAGACCTGATGATTGCCGATGACGATGGCGTGGTCGTGGTCCGCCGGGCGGATGCTCCGGAGGTGCTGAAAAAAGCCAGAGCGCGGCTGGCCAACGAGGCCGGGAAGCGGGAGAAGCTGGCTTCTGGCGTGCTTGGGCTGGATCTCTATCAGATGCGTGAACGGCTCGCGGAGAAGGGCCTGAAGTACCGACCGTACTCGGAGCAGGGCTGAGATGCAGACCGCGATTCCCGCCTGCCTGATGCGAGGAGGGACCTCCAAAGGTTTGATTTTCCGTGCGGAAGACCTCCCGGACGATCCGGCGCTGAGAGACCGGGTCCTCCTGGCGGCGATGGGCTCTCCAGATACGCGGCAGATCGACGGCGCCGGAGGGGCACATCCGCTGACCAGCAAAGTCGCCGTGGTCTCTCGCTCCTCCCGTCCGGATGCCGAGGTCGACTACCTCTTCCTTCAGGTCTCGGTGGACCAGGCGGAGGTCAGCGACAGCCAAAACTGCGGTAACATCCTCGCTGCGATCGGACCGTTTGCCTTGGAGCAGGGCCTGGTCTCTTCCACCGGAGAAGTCACCGAGGTCCGAATTCACATGGTCAATACGGCCAACCTTGCGCTCGCTCAGGTACAGACGCCGGGGGGGCTTGTCGAGTATGAAGGCTCCGCGCGCATCGATGGCGTTCCGGGAGCTGCAGCGCCGGTGCTGCTGGATTTTCTGGACACTGCCGGCTCCAGCTGTGGTGCGCTGTTGCCCACCGGGTCGGTTCGTGACGAGGTCAATGGAGTGAGTCTGACCTGCATTGACAACGGAATGCCCGTGGTGGTGATCGCTGCAGCCGAGTTGGGGAAAACCGGGCAGGAAACTCCGGGAGAGCTGGAGGCGGATTCGAGCCTGCGGGAACGTCTGGAAGCCATCCGCCTTCAGGTGGGACATCGCATGAACCTGGGGGATGTGACCCGGAAAACCGTCCCGAAGATGTCGCTGGTGTCGCCGGCCGTCGCGGGCGGCGTGATCTCCACCCGGACCTTCATCCCACACCGGGTTCACGAAGCCATCGGGGTGTTGGGAGCGGTCAGTGTGGCCTCGGCCTGCGTGCTGCCCGGATCGGTGGCTCAGGAAGTCAGTGGCCTGAGCGTGCAACCCGGACGACAGGTGCTGGATGTTGAACATCCAACAGGCTTCTTCACCGTGGGACTGGAGGTAGAGTTGAACGATGGGGAGGTGCAGCTTCGTCGGGCCGGACTGCTCCGGACCGCTCGGATGCTGATGCGGGGGGAGGTGCTGATCCCAGGTTCCGTCTGGGAGGGCAAGTAACCATGTTTCTGAAACTGTGCGGAGACGAGGTCACTCTCCGACCGCAGACCGTCTGCTCCAGCCTGGATGAAACCGTTTGCTCCTTGGCCAAAAGCCTTCAGGTTGTTTGCGTGGCCCAACCGGAGGCTCTCCCCACCTTACTTCAAAGAGGATCTCGATGCTGATCATTGACTGCCATGGACACTACACCACCGCTCCGGAGCCGCACCAGCAGTTTCGGGCCGCTCAGCTCGCTGCGTTTGCAGACCCCTCGCTTCCTCCTCCAGGGCCTGCGGAGATTTCGGATGATCAAATCCGGGAGAGCATCGAGCAAAACCAGCTGCGCCTGCTCCGGGAACGCGGGGCCGACCTGACGATCTTCTCTCCCCGCGCCTCGGCGATGGAACACCACGTTGGTGACGAGGCCGTCTCTCAGCGCTGGACCCGGGCCTGCAACGACCTGATCAGGCGGGTGGTCGACCTGTTCCCGGAGTTCTTTGTCGGCGTCTGCCAGCTCCCACAGTCTCCGGGAGTTCCGATCGAGCACTCGGTTGCCGAGCTGGAACGCTGTGTGAACGAGCTGGGCTTTGTCGGATGTAACCTCAACCCGGATCCCTCCGGAGGACACTGGACCTCCCGCCCACTGACAGACAAGAGCTGGTATCCGTTCTTCGAGAAGATGGTGGAGCTGGACGTCCCGGCAATGATCCACGTGTCGGGCTCCTGCAACGTGAACTTCCACGCTACCGGAGCCCACTACATCAACGCCGATACCACGGCCTTCATGCAGTTCATTCAGGGCGACCTGTTCCGGGACTTCCCGGACCTGCGCTTCGTGATTCCGCACGGAGGGGGGGCCGTGCCCTACCACTGGGGGCGCTATCGGGGGCTGGCGGACATGCTCAAACGCCCGCCTTTGGCCGAGCACGTAATGAAGAACGTCTTCTTCGACACCTGCGTCTATCACCAGCCGGGCATTGACCTGCTCTTTCAAGTCATCGACATCCACAATATCCTCTTCGGATCCGAGATGGTCGGTGCCGTTCGCGGGATCGATCCGGAAACCGGGAACTTCTTTGATGACACCAAACGCTACGTCGATGCCCTGGAACTTTCGGAAGAAGACCGGTACAAGGTCTACGAAGGCAACGCCCGGCGGGTCTACCCTCGGCTGGACGCGCGCCTCAAGGAGATGGGGAGATGAGCGGCTTCACTGTCGACCCGGATTGGTTGAACTGGCATCCGTCGCCCTCCAAGCCCCGGTTTCAGGTTCCCAAAGGCTCCGTCGATGCCCACTGCCACGTGTTTGGCCCCGGAGACCAGTTCCCTTTTGCTCCGGAGAGAAAATACACTCCATGCGATGCCTCGCGTGAGCAGCTCCGGCAGCTGCGGGACTTCCTCGGCTTTTCCCGGAATGTGATCGTTCAGGCGACGTGTCACGGGGCAGACAACCGGGCCCTGGTCGATGCTCTTCAGCATTCCAACGGAATGGCCCGTGGAGTGGCTACCGTCCGGAAAGACGTGACCGCTGCGCAACTGCAGGAGCTGCATCAGGCCGGAGTTCGTGGAGTCCGCTTCAACTTTGTCAAGCGCCTGGTTGATGCCCTGCCGTTTGACTCCCTGGGCACAATTGCGGAGAAGATTCAGCCGCTGGGTTGGCACATCGTGATCTACTTTGAGTCCGCCGAGCTTCCAGAACTTTACAACTTCTTCACGAGCTTGCCCACCACGGTGGTGGTCGACCACATGGGTCGCCCGGATGTCGGCAAGCCCGTAGGCGGTCCGGAGTTCGGTCTGTTCCTGAAGCTCCTGGAAGAACACCCGAATTTCTGGTCCAAGGTCAGCTGTCCGGAGCGGCTCTCTCAGGAAGGCCCACCCAGCTATGCAGACGTGATCCCTTTCGCCCGGACCGTGGTGGAGCATTTCCCGGACCGGGTGCTCTGGGGAACCGACTGGCCTCACCCGAACATGAAGTCTCACATGCCTGATGACGGGCATCTGGTCGATGTGATCCCGCACATCGCTCCCACAGCAGACCTGCAACAGCAGCTGCTGGTCGACAACCCCATGCGTCTCTACTGGAACGATTAGGAGAAACGATGGCTCTGGACAAGCCCTACCTTGACATCCCTGGAACGATCATCTTCGATGCCGAGCAATCCCGCAAAGGCTACCACCTCAACCAGTTCTGCATGTCCTTGATGCAGGCCAAGAACCGGGAACGCTTCAAGGCCGATGAGCGGGCCTATCTCGACGAATGGCCGATGAGCGAGGAGCAGAAGCAGGCAGTGCTTGCCCGGGATCTCAACTGGTGCCTGAAGACCGGAGGAAACATCTACTTTCTGGCAAAGATCGGGGCGACGGATGGAAAGAGCTTTCAGCAGATGGCCGGGAGCATGACCGGAATGACCGAGGAAGAGTATCGCGAAATGATGGTTCAGGGAGGGCGCTCTCCGGAGGGCAACCGCTATCTCGGTGAAGAGGGCGACGCCCAGCCACACCGACAGCCCCAAGGCACGTCCCGTCCCCCTGCATCCTGAGGAGTCCCCATGGCCTACATCTCTGCATCCGTCTACACCTCCCATGTCCCGGCAATCGGAGCGGCCCTCGACCTGGGCAAGACCGAAGAACCCTACTGGCAGCCGCTGTTTGCCGGCTACGAGCCTTCCAAACAGTGGATGCGGGACAACCCGCCCGATGTGATCTTTCTGGTGTACAACGACCACGCCACGGCCTTCAGCCTGGAGATGATCCCTACGTTTGCCATCGGGACCGCCCCCGAATTCCTTCCGGCCGACGAAGGTTGGGGGCCTCGTCCAGTACCAGTGGTTCAGGGATTTCCGGAGCTGGCCTCGCACATTGCGCAATCGGTGATTCTGCAGGACTTTGACCTGACGATTGTGAACGAGATGGCCGTTGATCACGGGCTGACCGTCCCGCTCTCCCTGATGTGCGGACAGCCGCAAGCCTGGCCCTGTCCGGTCATCCCCTTTGCGGTGAATGTGGTGCAGTATCCGGTTCCCCGGGGACAGCGCTGCTTTGCCCTCGGGCAGGCGATCCGCCGGGCGCTTGAAGAGTACGACCAGGACCTGAACGTACAGATTTGGGGAACCGGGGGGATGAGCCACCAGCTTCAGGGAGCCCGGGCCGGACTGATCAACCGTACTTGGGACAACGCCTTTCTGGACCAACTGATCGAAGCTCCGGCAGCGGCAGCGGAGATCCCACACATTGAATACGTCCGGGAAGCCGGAAGCGAAGGCATCGAGCTGGTCATGTGGCTGATTGCCCGAGGGGCCATGAGTGACGTCGCTGGAGGTCCCAAACCCCGGGTGGCCCGCAGATTCTATCACGTCCCAGCCTCCAACACGGCAGTGGGACACCTGATTCTCGAAAATCAGCGCTGATGCTGATCCCAACTGGAGCACGCTCATGAAACTCATCCTTGCTGGACCCGGAGCTTTTGGGAAGAAGCACCTTGACGGCCTCAAGAACATTGACGGTGTGGAGGTCGTTGCCGTTGTCGGGCAGCCTCTGGAGGCCGCTCAGGCGGTTGCGAGTCAGTATGGGATTCCCCATGCCATGACCGATCTGGCCGAGGCGCTCGAACTCCCCGGAGTTGACGGAGCGATTCTGGCAACCCCGACTCCGATTCATGCTGAGCAGGCCCTGCAGTGCCTGCGTGCCGGAGTGAATGTGGAGGTGGAGATCCCTCTGGCAGACAACTGGGCCGACGCTCAGGCGGTGATGGCGTTGCAGCAGTCCACGGGGCTGGTCTGCATGGTTGGCCACACCCGGCGCTTCAACCCCTCTCATCAGTGGGTTCACCGACGCATTCAGTCCGGGGAATTGAAGATTCAGCAGATGGACGTCCAGACCTATTTCTTCCGACGTAAGAACATCAACGCCGCTGGGGAACCCCGGACCTGGACCGACCACCTGCTCTGGCACCACGCGGCACACACGATCGACCTCTTCCAGTACCAAACCGGAGAGCCGGTTGTGCGCGCCCACGCAGTCCAGGGACCGCCGCATCCGGAGCTGGGCATCGCGATGGATATGTCCATCCAGCTGCTCTCTGCCTCCGGAGCCGTGTGCACTCTCTCGTTGAGCTTCAACAACGATGGCCCGCTCGGGACCTACTTCCGGTACATCTGCGACAACGGGACCTACATTGCCCGCTATGACGACCTGGTCAGCGGCAAGGAAGAGCCGATCGATGTCTCCCAGGTCGACGTCTCAATGAACGGTATCGAACTGCAGGATCGGGAGTTCATCGCTGCCATCCGGGAGGGCCGTGAGCCGAACGGCAGCGTCGCCAAGGTCTTGCCTGCCTATCAGGTGATGCATGACCTGGAACAGCAACTCAACACTCAGCCGCAATTCTCATGAGACTCCGACGCATCGGCCTCCATCAGGTTCCGGAGATTGGCCTGGGGTGCATGAACCTCAGCCACGGCTACGGAGGGGTGCCCTCTCCGGAAGGGGCTGTGGCCCTGCTGCAGCGTGCCTACGACCTGGGCGTACGGCACTTTGATACGGCGGCACTCTACGGCTTCGGGCACAACGAAGAGCTGGTTGGTCGCTGGATGCAGCCGTTCCGGAAGGAAATCCACCTTGCCAGCAAGTGCGGCATGCAGGGCGTCAATGGTCAGCGGGTGATTGACGGACGTCCGGAGACGATGCGGGCGACCCTGGAGGATTCGTTGAGGCGCCTGAACACGGACTTTATCGACCTCTATTACCTGCACCGCTGGGACAAGAACAACGTCCCGCTTGAAGAGAGCGTCGGAGCGCTGGCCGATATGCTCCGGGAGGGGAAGATCGGAGGCATCGGGCTCTCCGAGGTATCTGCGGCAACCCTAAGAAAGGCTCACGAGATTCATCCGGTGACTGCGGTTCAGAATGAATACTCGCTGTGGACCCAGAATCCGGAGATCGCTCTCAGTTCTGCCTGTCAGGAGCTGGGAGTGGCGCTGGTCGCCTTCTCACCGATGACCCGGGGATTCTTCTGTGGAGATCTGAACCCAGAGCAGTTCTCGGCGAAGGACATCCGGTGCAACATGCCTCGGTTCCAGGAACCGCATTTCAGTGCCAACCGACAGAACCTGCTCCCGGGGATGCGCCAGTTGGCCCGGGAGGCGGGCTGTACGCCGGCACAGCTGCTCCTCGCGTGGCTGCTCAGCCGAGGCGAACACGTCATCCCCATCCCTGGAACCACAAAGGTCTCGCATCTGGAGGACAACCTCGGCGCAGCGGAGGTGACGGTTGCTCCGGAGGTGTTGGGACGCCTGAACGCGCTGGTCAATCCCCAGACTGTTCAGGGGCCACGCTACCCTGCGGCAACTCAGGCAGAAATCGACACAGAGCAGTTCTCCTTCGAGTCCCCCTCACAGAGTCGAAGCACCCCCCACTCAGGAAGCTGATGAAAACCTCCATTGCCACGGTATCGATCTCCGGAGAACTGCCCGAAAAGCTCAGCGCCATTGCGGCAGCCGGGTTTGATGGGCTGGAGATCTTTGAGCAGGACTTCATTGCCCATGATGGTGGGCCCCGAGAAGTTGGACGGATGATCCGAGATCAGGGCCTGAAGATCCTGCTCTTTCAGCCTTTCCGGGACTTTGAAGGACTCCCGGAGCCTCACCGAAGCCGAGCCTTTGAGCGGGCCAAGAGGAAACTGGACCTGATGGAGCAACTGGAAACAGACCTGGTGCTGATCTGCTCCAACGTCTCTCCTCATGCCTTGGGCGGGATCGATCGTGCCGCTACCGATCTGGCCGAGTTGGGCGACCTGGCTGCTGAGCGCGGGCTGCGGATCGGCTTTGAGGCCCTCGCTTGGGGGCGGCACGTTCACGACCACCGAGATGCCTGGGAGATTGTGCGCCGTGCCAATCACCCGAACGTTGGACTGATCCTCGACAGCTTCCACACCCTGGCCCGCAAGATTGACCCGGAGAGCATCCGCTCCATCCCGGGAGACAAGATCTTCTTTGTCCAGTTGGCCGACGCTCCGCTGATTGAAATGGACCTGCTCTACTGGTCACGCCACTTCCGAAACATGCCCGGAGAAGGTGACCTGAATGTTGTCGGGTTCATGCGTGCCGTCGCAGCCACCGGATATCAGGGGCCGCTCTCCCTGGAGATCTTCAACGATCAGTTCCGTGGAGGAAGCCCCCGAACCATTGCCGGAGACGGTCAGCGCTCGCTCGTTTACCTGATGGATCAGGTGCAGCGCCAAGAACCGGACCTGAAGATCGAGGCCCCCGTGATGCCTCCACGCATCAATCCCCAAGGGATTGAATTTGTAGAGTTTGCTGCCGACGAGGTGGAGGCCGAGGCGTTGGGGCGCCTGCTGAGTACGCTGGGATTTCAGCAGACCAAACGCCACATTTCCAAAGATGTCTCGCTTTGGAGCCAAGGCGAGATCCACTTGCTGATCAACACGGAGCGTGAGGGCTTTGCCCACTCCGCCTACCTGACGCATGGGCTCACCGTGTGTGACATCGGGCTCAAGGTCGATGACGCTCAAGCGACGGTGGAGCGCGGTCGAGCCTTGGGAGCGCTCCCCTTCAATCAGCCGGTTGGCCCGGGCGAACTGGAGATTCCTGCCATCCGCGGGGTAGGCTCCGGGTTGCTGCACTTTGTGGATGACGCGACCAACTTGGGGAAGCTCTGGGACATCGACTTTGAGGCCGTGGAGTCACCACCTGCAGAATTCAGCTCCGGCCTGCAGTCGGTCGATCACCTCGCCCAGACGATGAACTATGAGGAAATGCTGACGTGGCTACTCTTCTACACCTCCATCTTCCAAGTGCAGAAATCGCCGATGGTTGATCTGGTTGATCCGGGAGGGCTGGTCCGAAGTCAGGTGATTGAGAGTGAAGACTGCCGCCTGAGGATCACCCTGAACGGAGCCGACACACACCGCACACTGGCCGGACGGTTTGTCGCCGAGAGTTACGGCTCTTCCGTTCAGCACATCGCCTTTGCCTGTGGGAACCTCCTGAAAACAGCCGCATCTTTGGCTGAGCGAGGTTTTGAGGCGCTGGTTCTTCCGGGCAACTACTACGAGGACCTTGAGGCTCGTTTTGGGCTCGATCCCGAGCTTCTTCAGCAACTTCGGAAGCTCAACCTGCTCTATGATGCAGACGAGAACGGAGAGTTTCTGCAGCTGTACAGCACTCCGTTTGGCGAGGGGATGTTCTTTGAAATCGTGGAGCGCCGTGGCAGCTATCGAGGCTACGGGGCTCCCAATGCGCCCTACCGAATTGCGGCCCAAAAGCGCTGGCTGCGAGCACAGCACTCCTGAGATTCCCTCACCGGAACAACCTCGCTCTGCACATTGAAATGATTCAGCGAATTTCCGGGTACACCCAGATCATTGCGCATGTGGGGGTCCCAACCGAGAGCTTCAAGGCTCCCTTGATCTATAACCCCTACTTCGTCTCTCAGGGGGTCGACCGGCTCGTTGTCCCGATGGGCTGCGAGGCCGAAGACTTTCCGGAGTTTCTCAGGCTGCTTTTTCGGCTTCGGAATCTTGCCGGGGCGTTGATCACCATGCCGCACAAGGTCACGGTGGTCGACCTGCTGGACTCGGTCAGCAAGGCGGTTGAGATCTGCGGGGCTTGCAACGCAGTGAAGCGCACAGCCGAGGGCGAGTTGGTTGGTGACATGTTTGATGGAGAGGGGTTTGTCCGGGGGGTCTTGCGCAAGGGGCGCGCAGTCTCTGGAGCCTCGGCGCTGGTGGTCGGCTGCGGAGGAGTCGGGTCCGCCATTTCCGCATCGCTGGCTCAGGCTGGCCTGCAGCGGCTGAGGCTTTACGACGTTCGTGGAGACGTCATGGAAGGTCTGGCGGCACGGATGCGGAGGCACTATCCGCAGTTGGAGCTGGAGTTAGAGAGTGCAGATCCAACCGGGTGCGATCTGGTGATCAACGCCACTCCGCTGGGTTCGAACCCCGGAGAGCCCCTTCCCCTCGAGGTCGGAGCGCTCTCTCCGGAAATGCTGGTGGGCGAGGTGGTGCTGAAGCAGGAGATCACCCCACTGTTGGCCGCAGCTCGTGAACGTGGTTGCTTGATTCAGGTAGGAACCGACATGCTCTTTGAGCAGATCCCCGCCTATCTGGAGTTCTTCTCCCTGCCCACCACGACACCGGAGGTTCTGCGCCGCTTGGCCCAGCTTTCCTGAGTGGGCCCAGGGGGAAGCCGTGAAAGCCCTTGCTATCGGGTTTGACTACCGTCATCTCTGCCTTGCAGGAGGTGCCCTTCCGGGCAACTTGTGCTTGATGTCCCCAGAGGCATCGTATAGTCTGAATTTTCTGCAATATGCAGAAAACCCAAGTGACAGGAGTCAAACTGGATGTCCAATTATGATGGATTGAGCTTAGAAGAGCGACAATGGATCGGGTCTGCCATTGCCGGAATGATCTTGGCGGATGGCAGCCTGGATGCTTCTGAGATTCAGGCTTTCCGAAAGAATACAACGTTTTTGGATGAGACCTCGCTCCAGAAGTTGATCGAACAGCTTCGAAACAAGACCCTGGAGGAATTGCCGGACATCAAGTTGGACAAACAGACGGCCTTTACCCTCTTGAAGCAGCTGTCTCAACTGGCTGTGGTTGACAAGTCGTTCAGTGAAAACGAGGAGTCCTACCTCCGGGAGGTCAGTTCCAAGTTGGGCTTCCCGGAAGAGGTGGGAAACCGCCTGGTAGAGGCCACCAAAAAGGTCATTGCCGACTTGTTTCGAGCCAAGCTTTCTTTCCGAAAGCACCGGATTCCGGTCATGTGTATGGATGTGACCCGAAAAGGGTGTATGGTCTCCAGCAAGATGAACCTTCCGGAAGGCACTCAGGTGATTCTGGAGTTCCTTCACTCGGAGGAAGAACAGGAGTACTTCACCGCCTTCCCAGCCAAGGCCCGGGTGACCAAGCCCAGCGACCAAAGCCCCGGGAGTTACATCTCACAGGTGGAGTTTGGGGTCAAGATCAACCTCAACCACGGAATTCTGCACCGCCTCAACCCCAAGAGTTATCAGGAGGGAACCCCGGAACAGCTGAAGTCTCCCTCGGAGTTGATGCAGGGACAGTACGTGGTCTGCCGCACCTGTGGTGAGGAACAGGTGAAGTTCTGGCAGCCGGCTTCTCGGGATCAACTGGAGTACAACATTTTCGGATTCCCCAACCTCCCGCGCTCCACCGATGTCAAGGGGGGATTCAACTTTGTGAACTACGAGCCGGCTGTCTGTCCGCACTGCTTCTTTGCCAGCCCGGATCCCAAGATGTTCTATGTCCCCGGAGACCCTGTACAGCCGGTGCGCTCCAGCTCCTCCGAATTTCTCAACAAATGGCTCATCACCATCAACAATCGCAAGTCCCTTCAGGAAAATACGGGAGTAACCTGGCTGGATGTCCATGAGCGTGGCCTGGATGAAGGGCTTGGGGCTTGGAAATTCGTCGCGGAGACCTACACGCTCTTGACCGAATTGGGAGGGAAACGTGCCCAAAGTCAGAGCCTGTTCCTGGTTTACGGCATGGCACAACAGGCTCAGTTGCAGCTCCTCAAAGGCTTCCCTTCGATGGCGCAAGGGCTGATCCAGCGCTGCATCCGGGAGTTGACCGTCTTGGAGGAGTCTCTGACAGGCAGCGTGAGGACTCATGCGCTCGCTCTGATCGGAATGATGTCGATCTATGACGACGACAAATTTCACACCCGTGATGCCGTCAACCGACTCAAGGAACACCGCAAGACTTTGGAGGGTGATGAAGAGGCGTTGGTAGGCGAGTATCTGGAAGCCTTTGAGGGCTTGGGCAAAGCTGTTGCGAGCTACGCCAAGGCCAAGCGCAAGGACTTTGATGCGACGGAGGAAATTCCGGGGCTGTCCAAATTTGGAAGCCGAATGAACCTACTCGAGTCCGCTTGAGAGGATCGCTCGCAATTGTTCAATTTGCTTCTCTGCATGTGATGACTGCTCCGAAGCCGCTTCTTCAATCGGAAAACTGACCCACGTGTGAATGCCGAGCTCCTCGCAGGCAACCTGGATTGACTGCAACTCAGCTTGCGTCGCTGAAGCCAAAAGGATGAGGAGCATTGCCCGCTCCGGAAAATCCCGAGAGGCAACCATCAGCCGTCCGACTCCGGATTGCCACTCCTCAGCCGGAAGCACCTCGGCAATCCAATCCGCGTTGCCCCAAGGCATTGTTCCAAAAGCATACCCAACCTCTCCTCCGCCTCCTGCATTTCGGCACCACCCCTGAGCCTCTTTCAGGTGCCGGGCTCTCCGGGCCTGCTCCTCGGTGTGCCGGGCAGCGTATCGGCGCTGCGCCGCCTTCTGCTTTTCATGCTGCTCCGGATTCTCCCGACGACGTTGACTGGCCTCTCTTCGATAGCGTTGCTTGCAGGAGCGACACTGCGGATAGAATCCAAAACGGTTTCCTCCCTTAAGAGGGTCTGCACGAGCGAAGTGCTCCTCCGTCAGCGGGAACTCCTGAGCACAGATCGAACACCGTTTGACACGAATTCCCTGCTCGTTGAAAAAAACGTCTCCGGAGGAACCTTGTTCGCTCATTTGGGCAGCCTGAAGAGAAACAGATGCTGTGCGCTCTAAAAAAGCGCACGTACGATAATGTGAATTTTCGCACATATCGTGAGAGATGGAAAGCTTTCGCGTTTTTCGTCAAGAACGGGTAACGTATCAGTTTTCCATCCCTAACCAAGAAGAACCATGAGTGACTATCAGCTGGTAAATGATCTCTCAGACGAGGTGCTGGCGCATTACCTGAGTCAGCCGGAAGTGGCGATTGATTGTGAGATGCACGGGTTGCGGATGTACCGTGACGAGATCTGCCTGATTCAAATCTGTGATGCCGGCGATACCGTCAGCCTGGTCCGTCCAGAGGGGGAGTGCCCGGCTAATGTCCGGCGGTTGTTAACGGATGGCTCAGTGACCAAACTGTATCACTATGCGCTTTCGGATGTCTCCTTTGCCAAGACCTCATGGGGGGTTGACGTCCAGAACTACCGGTGCACCAAGGTCATGAGCAAGCTCGTCCGCACTTATGGACAGCGTCATGGACTGAAGGATCTCTGCAAGGAGTTGCTGGGGCTGGAGTTGGAGAAGGAGCAGCAGCAGACCGACTGGTCCCGCTCAGACCTGAGCCCGGAGCAATTGAAATATGCGGCTAACGATGTCCTCCACTTGGTCGCGGCTTACCGCAGGCTGACTGAAATGATTGAAAATCGTCCACCGCTCTCGACCGGGATCACGCTCCGTGAGTTGAATGAGCAAGCACAGGCGATGCTCCCCGGGATGGTCAATCTTCTGGTGCACGGGTATGGGGATGAGGACCAGGGGTGGCAGACGACTCTGTTTTGGCACTGAGCGCCTCTAGGGGGTGACTCGTTCGGATCTGAGCTTGGAGTTCAGCAAACTCCTGAGTTTTCAAACTTTGGATCTGCCTGATTTTTCGAGACTTTCTCAGATGCTGCACAGAGCGCACTCCAGCGCCCTGATCCAGGAAGTGTTGGGTGGAGAGGTTCTGAAGCTGGCGAACGGTCTCCAAGCCCAAGGATTGGAGCGCTGCCTTGACTCGCTTCCGCAAGTCGGTAGCACTGAGTCCCCCTCCGGACTCTCCGACCCAGAAGGTGATGGCTCCCGGGAGCTGCTGCTTCAGTGATTGGTACTGGCGCAAACGCCGAAGCCCGACGGTCCCCATGGAGACCAACTCTTCCTCCACACCCCACGAAAAACAGACATTTTTTTCATCATCGGGCCAAGAGACCCCCTCAATTCGAGCGGCCTTCGAGAACCTCCATCCCAAGCCGTAAATCAATTCGATCAGCAGCTGTGCGACCCGTGCGTCCCACCCCATCGGTTCCTTTTCCAGATACTCCCGGACGGCTTCAGCAGTACACTCCTGGCGCTGAACTTCAGAAGGCGATTGAGGGAGTGTGTAATGCTGAATTGGGCTGTGGAGGAGTTGACCCGTATGGGTCAGGAAAGAAAAAAATGAACGCAACGCGATCAGAACATTTGAACAGGTTGCTAAGCTCCACTGCCTCTTTTCCTGCTGATAATATTTAAAAAAAATCTCAATATCTCTTCGGGTGACCTGTATCCACTCCGGAGAGTTCGCCCAACTCAGCGAAGCAATCTGTTTTTGGTAGAAGTGAAGAAAGGTCTGCACTGCTTCAACATAGCGATGCACCGTGCTGTCTGCGAGCCTTTTTTCAACTTGCAGGAAAGTGCGATAGTCTGAGATAATTCGCAGTTCATCCTCAAGCATTTTCACCCTCACCCGGACTCAGTTCATGAAAAAAATCGAAGCGATCATCAAACCGTTCAAGTTGGAGGAGGTCAAGGAGGCTCTGGGAGCTGCTGGGATCCAGGGGCTGACGGTCAGTGAAGTCAAGGGGTTTGGTCGACAAAAAGGCCACACTGAGCTTTACCGAGGAGCCGAATACATTGTCGACTTCCTCCCCAAGGTCAAGATTGAGATTGTGGTGGCCGATGAAGAGGTTGACAAAGCGATCGACGCCATTCAGTCCGCAGCTCAAACTGGACGGATTGGGGACGGCAAGATCTTTGTCATCAACCTGGAGGGCGCGATTCGCATCCGTACAGGAGAGACCGGAGAAAAAGCGCTTTAATCCTCAAATGCCCGACTTTCGTCGGGCTCTGATCAAAAACGACCTCTCAAAATCGCCTACAGACTGCAAAGCGAGGCTGATCCAGGCTTTTACCTGCAGGACCACTACACCTTCCTAGAGCACCTTCCTGAGCCCTAAGACCAAGATCGCCTCAAAATAGGGCAAAAACACAGTGGCCCTACGGAGACTTTCTGAGTTTTTGTTCAAAACTCAGGCAAGGCTGTCCGGAAACCTGCTGGATGTATTGAGCAGGCTCGGTTTTGCTCTTGAAATTCAACTTCCGGCATCCGTAGGGCAGATCACGGTCCCAAGTGATCTGGTAGTACTTGCATTCAATACATCGTGGCATGTCACCCCTTGGGGAGAGCCTGCTCCAGCATCTTGGAAAGTGTAAACGCATCAAACGGCTTGAGCAGATGTCCGTTCATCTCCAACTCCTGGCCTTCCTCCAGAATCGACTCATACTCGTGATGCATCATCAGAATGACGGGGAGCTCATTATGCGAGGAGTCGCGCACCTCCCGCAACAGCTCCACGCCTCCTTTTTCAGGCATGTTCACATCCAACAACAACAGGTCGACCTGGTCTCCATGGGTCTCCAGATAAGGGAGGAGCTCATTGGGATCCGTGATTTCCGTGAACTCAAACCCCAGATCCTTCAAAGTGAGGCCAATGAATCGGCGTGCTGTGGCAAAGTCATCGACAATGACCGCCTTCTTTCCATCGTATTTTGCCATTGGATTTGATTGCTAGGGGGAACGAGGAAGGGAGGGGGAGTCCAAAGAAAAATCTTTGAACTGAAATGTTTTTTCTCCTCGGGAATAGGGGCCGACAGTATGCCCGTCTCCATGAAGCTGATATTTGTAGATCACCAGGCCGTCAAGCCCGACCGGTCCACGTGCATGGGTCCGGCCGGTGCTCACACCAACTTCGGCTCCAAACCCGTACCGGAAGCCGTCAGCAAACCGAGTGGATGCGTTCCAGAAAACCCCTGCAGAGTCGACGGTTTCCAGAAACCAGCAAGCCGTGTCCCGGTTTTCCGTCACGATTGCATCCGTATGTGCAGACCCGTAGTGGTGAATGTGATCAATGGCCTCCGCCGTGGATGCGACCTGACGAATCGAGAGAATCAGATCTGTGTATTCGGTACTCCAGTCGGCCTCCTCTGCTGAAGACAGGTTCAGATCGGCAAAGGGCTTCAACGCCTCTTTCAGCAGCGGGCAAACGCGCAATTCGACGTCTTTTCGTTGCAACTCTCGGAGGATCTTCACCGTCCTCTCCAGAGGAAAATTTTGATGAATCAGGAGCGTTTCTGCGGCGTTGCAGACTGCGGGATAATCGGTCTTTGAGTCAAGAACGATCTGTTCTGCCTTCTCAAAATCAGCATCTTGATCCAGAAAAACGTGACAGATCCCATCAGCATGCCCCATTACAGGAACTTGGGCATTTTCCTGAATATATTGAACTAGTTGATTGCTTCCTCGAGGAATAATAAGGTCCAGGTATTCGCTCAGTTTCACCATTTGACTGACCTCATCTCGAGACTCAATGAGGCTGACACTGTGCTCTGAAAATTGAGGGGTTTCTTTCAGCACACTCTGAACAATTTGAGCTAATAGTCGGTTCGTGTTTTGTGCCTCTTTGCCACCTTTCAGAATGACAGAATTTCCGGATTTCAAAGCGAGTGAAGAGATCTGAGTCACAACATCTGGACGTGACTCAAAAATCACCAAAATTACCCCAATCGGACAGCTCACACGGTAGAGTTTCAGTCCTTCGTCCAACTGTCGGGCAAGTTGCACTTTGCCCACTGGATCTTCCAGAGAAGCGACCTCTTCGACACTTCGGGCGATCTGTTCCAGCTTTCGTTCGTCGAGTTGAACCCGTTTGGCTGCGCTGGCACTCAATTCGCCACGTTCCTGCATGGCTTGGGCAACAGCGCAGTCCTGTCGATTGACCTCAAGAAGTCGCGATGCCTGCTCCCGGATCCGGGCGGCAATGCGCAAGAGGAGCGCGTTCTTTTGTTCAGTCGGGAGGACCGCCAGGGTTTGTGCTGCGGCGCGAGCCTGTCGCGCCTGTTCGATCAAGGTCTCAGAAACTTCCATGGAGCTTTCTCAACAAAGAGATGATTGTTCTCATTTCAGAAAATTGTTGCAAGCGTTCCGAGAACTTCCTTGTGTTCAGTCTTGCTTCAACCCAAGGTAGGCATTGCGCATTCGGCTGATTGCTTCATCCACCTGGGCACTCTGAAAGTCGAGGTGAGTCACGACCCGAATCGCGTTGGGACCGGTTGCCAGCACCTCCACTCCCTGTTCGTGAAGGGCCAATTGATAGGCTTTCCCAGAGAGTCCCCCAAGGTTCATGTAGAAGATGTTCGTCTCTACTCCCGACAAGTCGAGGTCGACTCCGGGAAGATCAGCAAGCCCCTCCGCCAGCGCTTGAGCGTTGGCGTGATCCTCACTCAGGCGAGCCCGGTGCTCCTGGAGCGCATAGAGAGCTCCGGCGGCGATGATGCCTGCCTGACGCATCCCGCCCCCATACTGCTTTCGAAAACGTCGAGCCCGCTGAATGAACTCGGCACTCCCGGCCAGAGCCGAGCCAACCGGTGCTCCAAGACCTTTGGAAAAGCAGACACTCACGGTGTCAAATGCCTCCACCAGTCGAGCCTCCGGAATCCCTTGGGCAACGGACGCGTTCCAAAGTCGCGCGCCATCCATATGCAGGCGGAGTTGGCGCTCCCGGGTCCACTGACCCAAGGCCTCCAGAGTCTCCAGGGGCCAGCAACGTCCGCCTCCCCGGTTGCTCGTGTTCTCCACGGAGACCATGCGGGCTCGTGGGAAATGGACATCAGCCGGACGCAGATACTGGTCCAGGATTTCTGGAGTGAAGATTCCATGCGCATTGGGCAATAGTCGGCAGGATACTCCGGCCAAGGCCGCTGGAGCCCCCCCTTCATAAAAGTAGATGTGAGCGTTGTCAGCAAGCAGCAGTTCATCGCCCGGCTCCGTGTGGGCTCGAACCGCAACCTGATTGGTCATCGTCCCGGAAGGCATGAACAGTGACGCCTCCTTGCCCAGCAAGCGGGCTGTTTCCAGCTCCAGCGCCTGCACCGTTGGATCGTCTCCGAGGACGTCATCTCCTACGTCTGCAGTGGCCATGGCCTGCCTCATCTCCGGCGTGGGCTTTGTGATGGTGTCGCTTCTCAGATCTATTTTAGGCATAAGTTTACATAATATTTTAGTGTTTTTATCTCTTTGACCCGACTTTGGTGCAAGGATGGATTCAGCCCTACTCTGGCTCAGGCATAAGTTTACATAATAATGAAAAACAAGGGATCAAAGGAGAAGAGCAAGAAGGCCGAAGGGAGGACGTGCTCAGAATCGGGCGCCTACGCCTAGAGCGATACTGAACGCGTTTGCCGAGAGGGAACGGCTCTCCTGACCAGCCTCAACGTTGAAGCGGTAGGACTGCAACGCGGGTCGAACAAACCCAAATCCCACATTCTCTCCCATGGTGAAATAATGGATGGCCTCCAGGTGCAACTCGCCGCCCATGGACTCTGGCCCCGCCTCGATTTGGGAGAAACCCTGGGGACGCAGATCGGTACTCCCCAGCTCCGCACCAATCGCCAACTCAACCGGAACGCTGCTGAGGCGCCACAGGGCATCGACCCCGGCCGTGTATAGACTGGAGCGATAGTCAGAGCCTTCAAATTGCCGATAGCTCAATGAGTGACGCACGGGACGATCGTCTTGATAATGGCCATAGAGAGAGGCCCCCAAACCGTTCATTCCGTTGACCCGGAGGGTCTCGGACCCGCTGGAGACTTTCCCCTGAACGGTAGCGTAACTGGTCTGAGCGGAGAGGGCATCAAGAGAAACTTCCGGGTTGCCCAGAATGAGCATGCTCCCGAGCAACATCAACAATCCTGCAGACATCTTGACTTCCTAAAGGGTTTTACCACACCGGATTCCGGTATCAGGCCAAGCCAGGTTGGGGCGACTCTTCCCTCGATGATACCCGGCAGCCTCGAAGGCACTGAAGGCCCAGGAGCCCCCACGGACCACGCGCTCAACGCCACCGGCATCAGACGAACCTGTCGCATAGGGGCGATAAAAGTCCGCCACGTACTCCCGGACATTTCCAGAGAGGTGATAGACTCCTTCTGGAGTGACATCCCGGTTGTTCTGATAGACCGACACCGGGGTTTCAGACCCGGATTCGCGTGTCACGGAAAAGCTGGGGGCAAACCCGGTCCCATTCCAAGGGTACTTGCGCCCCTTCTCTCCGCGGATGGCACGCTCCCACTCCACCTCCATCAGCAGCCGCTTTCCAGCATACTGGCAATACAGCTTCGCGTCCTCCCAGGTCACGCCAACCACCGGGAAGTCCGCTTGCCCGTCCGGATAGCGCCCATCGGTCCAACCGACAGGAATGCGGTGGCCGGTACGCTGAACAAACTCATAGTACTGATCGTTGGTCACCTCATGCGTGTCGATCAGGAAGGACTTCACCCGAACCGTACGCTCCGGTTCCGATCCACCATAAAGCGGATCGTTGCTCCCCATGACGAACACGCCTCCGGGGATCAGGACCTGATCCTTGGCGTCCTCCGGCTTGCGCTGCTGAATCTTCTTGGTGAAGGGGTTGATCAGCGCAACCTTTTTCTCCTCCAAAGGGACCCCAAACTTGATCAGGTCAGCCCAGACAATCACACCCGTGTAGATGCTCATCATCTTCAGTGAGGCCACCAGCTCTCCATCCGGACGTGTGCTCACCGAGCCATAGATGAAGGCATCCACCCCATAGAGTTCTCCAAGGCGGCGGGCTTCTCCCTCATCAATGAAGACGTTCTGGTTGAGCTTCTGCTCCTGATAGATCAGCTTCAGATTCTCCCGATCCACCACGCTCATCAACGACTCCTGTGAGAAGGCCACCGTGAGGTAGTCCATCACCTCTTCAGAGATCAGCGGCTGCGGGACATCGATGCTCCAGAAGCTGACACGCCGGATTCGCTCTTCGTCGAGACGGGTCTTGTCCCGGGAGAGCGAGTCGACCAGCTTGCCGTTGAGATCGTTCATCATCAAGTAGCGATTGCGATCATCAAACAGCGGGAACGCATCGGCCCAGACAATGGAGGAGGTCTGCACGTCGATCGCCTTGAGGACCAAAGAGTCGCTGTAGATGCTGCCATAAACGAAGAGCTGCACCCCGAGAAGGCGTCCCAATTCCTTGTAATCATTGGGAGAGACAAGCTCGGAGAGCTGGATCCGCTGCTCCTTGAGGATCAGCTGCAGCTTGGATCGGTCGGTCACCCGGAAGCGTTGAGTCCGGACAATCTTGACGTTGGCGTAGTCAATCAGTTCGTTGACGTTGAAGTTCAGCTGTTTGTTCTCCTGCTTGACCCGAGAGATGGCCAGTGTGGTGTACTGGGCCGGCACTTGGCGTTCAAGCGAGTTGGCAATGCGTCCGGCAAGAGCTTCGTTGTCCACATACGGACCCTGAGCCTGAGCGCTGAGGGGAAGCAGCAGCAGGCACAGTCCCAATTGGAGGAGGCGTTTGAGGTTCATGAGTCTTCGCAGTGCTGTCGAGGGACGCCTCAGGCGTCTGAATCACGAGTTGAAACTGGGTGTTGAAGGAGCCTCGGGAGGAGATTTCAGGCGCTCCCGGACCTGATCATAATACACTTTCAGCGTCTGCCGGGCCTGTTCAACCAGCGCATCGGCCTGGTCTCGCTGGTAGGCGTCATCCGGCTTCCAGCGTCGAGTCTGCAGCCGATAGGGCCGCAACCCTTCCATCACATCGTTTGGACCACAGAGCAACTCGGTCACCTCCGGACGGTCCAGCCAGTTTTCCCCCAGATTGTACTCCAATGCCGCATACCACTTGGCAAATTCGCAAATCCGTGAGTCCTCAAAGTATCCGATCGGCTGGAGGGATTCAACGAGTTTCCGGAGTCCCGGGTTGCTTAGGTAGCGATCGTAATCCACGACATAGAGACTCTCCGAGAGAAAGAGAGGGGATCCATGCAATTGAAGCCCCTTGCGTCGCAAAGTATTGCCACTTTGTACGATTTCAATGCCCACGCTCCCCGCCTCGGCCTCCATCACCGCATCCTCCACGTCCTCCACCGAGATGACCCGAAGTCCGGGATAGGCGGCATGGATGATTCCGGTGTAGCGTCCCTTGACAAAGACCCGCTGCCCGTGACGGGAGAGGGTCTCCCAGTTGATCGTGCGCCGCTTGCGCCCTCCAGGCTTGGAGATGAGGAAGAACCCAACAATGTCCTGCACCTCCTCCTGAAGCCCTGAGTTGAAGCTCCGGAGCATCGCAGAGCCGGCGATCCGGATTCCTGTCGGCTTCTCCAGGTGGTAGTTGTACATCCCCCATTTGGTCACAGTGGTGGGGTCCCGGAGGTAGTACTGAGTCATCGACAGCAACTCATCAAGCCCCACGATCGTGAAGTCCACCTCATCCAGCCGAATCAGTGAAGAGCCGTTGTGCGGCTCCTCTCCTTCCACCCGGACCCGGTGCCCCCCAAGGTTCCACTCGTACCCCAAAAACCCAATCCGGTAAGGGCGCGTCGCACGCTTGCGGTCAATGAACACCGAGAAGCACGAAGGGGCCTGCGCAGAGATTTCCCGGAGCCGTTGCATCACCACCGACAGGTCCGGGCTGCTCAGGGCCTTGCCTTGGTCCAACACTCCGGTGATCGCGTCGATCTCCACGGTATCGGCTCCCAGCTCCTTGAGTTTTTGTAGAAAGTTTCGCAGCGTTCTTCCGGAACGGGGAACGGCACAGGTCAGGTCAAACGTCGGCTGGGGTGCATCCATTCCCAAATGTCTTTGCTCTCAAGGTAGTCTCTGAAGTTCAGGAGGTTCTCTGGTCCATGCCCGCGTCATCACGACATGCAACCTGCATGCGCGCTCCCCCAGAGACTCTGGAGAGTTTTGCCTTGCAGGACCACGGACAACTTTGGAGAATTTGAATTTTACTTCAATTCACTCGGATCCTCCAGCCTCATGCCCAACTTTCTCCGCACCTTCCCCTTGCTCCTGTCCGGGCTCCTTCTGAGCGCATCGGCAGGGGCCATCGAGTTTTATCCAAGAATGGGAGAGGTGTTGCAGAAGGAGGGCCGCTACCTGATCTATCCCGCTGGAAAACGAGGAAATGGGCTGTACCAGGACCAGGTGTTGCTGACCTCCAATCCGGACGAGCAGATCCTGAAGGTGCACGAGGTCGAGGGGCTGGAGGACACCGTGGTCTATCTGTACCGGAATCGGGACGAGGCCCTCCGGCTGAAGGTGGGATCCCCCGGCGAAAGCAAACATCGCCTGAGACGGATTGGAGAGGAGTTCTACGAGGTGTTGGACGAGACCACCCGAGCCTTGAAGCTCTTCCGGATCTTCCGGGGAACGATCGACCCGTTGCTCAACCGGTCCCGCACGGCAACAGGCCTGACGCCTTCCGAGACGCACGCCGTGTTCTACAACATCACCGCCTCCGAGATGGTCACGATTGCCGAGGGCGACCCCTTCCGCCTCTACACCTTCCGCCTGCACCTGCTGCACCGCGAGCGCCCCGGCTTTGTCAGCCTGCGTTCCCTGAGCGTCCAGAGCACCCGGGCTCGTTTGGACTTTCAATGGGTGGGTCCAAGCACCATTACCTTCCAGCTGGGAGATGGCACGCCTCAACAGGTCGATCTCCGCGACTACGCCCCGAACCTCTTCAGCCCATGACACTTCCCATCCAGGGCGTGCTGTTCGACATGGACGGCCTGCTGCTTGACACGGAGACCTTCTACACCGAGGTCACTCAGGAGATCGCCTCACGCTACGGAAAGACCTTCGACTGGTCACTGAAGTCGAAGGTGCTCGGCCGCAAGGCGATCGAGTCGGCTCGGATGATTGTGGAGGAGCTGGAGTTGCCAATCACGCCGGAGCAGTATCTGGAGCAGCGCAGCATCGGTCTGGAGGAGCGGTTTGCCCACACCAGAGCCCTGCCCGGAGCACCCGAGCTGACCACACACCTCCGGCAGCACAAAATCCCGCAGGCCGTGGCCACCAGCTCCGCACGCCGGCTCTATGAGCTGAAGATCCAGCAGCACCAGCAGTGGTTTGAGGACTTCCAGATCGTTGTCAACGGAGACGACCCGGAGGTCCGTGCAGGTAAGCCGGCCCCGGATATCTTCCTGGTCGCTGCACGACGGCTGGGGGTTTCACCAGAGCGTTGCCTGGTCTTTGAAGATGCGCCCTCCGGAATGGCTGCAGCCAAGGCTGCAGGGATGGCTGTCGTCGTCGTCCCGGATCCGCAGATGGACCGCAGCCCCTATACCCATGCCGATGAAATCCTCGACTCCCTGAACGACTTTGCCCCTGAGCGCTGGGGTCTCCCGAGGCGCCAACTAACGCCCTGAGCCAGAGAGCGGGCCTCACTCAGTGGTTTCTGGATTTTTTGGGAGCATCTCAAGGAACTGCTGGAAGCGTTGCAGCAAAAACTCTCGAAGCTCAGGCCTTGGCTCAATCTGGTACTCTACTGGTCGCTTGGCAAAGAGTACAGATTTCAGGTCGCCTCCACTCGCAGCCATTGCCAGACGGGCCGCACCAATTGAGGCCGCGAACTCTCGGTGCTTTGTCAGAACCACCGGTTGCTCAAGCAAGCTTGCGATCATCTCGCACCAGAGCAGGCTCTGAGCGCCGCCTCCTACCATTCGTACCTCCTCCATTGATACTCCCGCGCCCTGTTGGGCAAGAAGGCATTCGTAGACTTGAAAGGCAACGCCCTCCATCGCAGACCACATCAGCATTCCCCGGGTAGTCGTCAAGGATAGACCGTTTACCGTGCCCCGGACTCCAGGCAGGTTGTGAGGGGTTCGGATGCCGCTGAAGTGAGGGCGCATCAACGGGGGGGCTTCTTGGTGCAGACTTCGAGAGACCTCTTGGGCTTCGGCTTCAAGCGTTGGAATCGGCGTCTGCGTCAATTCGCTCAGCCAATCCACGGTCGCCGTGGCGCTCATGACAACCCCCATGGAGAGAAAGGCCTTGGGGACCACATGTGCGCTCGTCATCACGGCAATCTCCGGGGCCGGTCGAAACTCCGAAGCCACCACACAGGTAACGGCTGAAGTCCCGATACTGATGACGGTGTCACCAGATGAAGCGGCCCCAACCCCAAGGGAGCAAACCATGTTGTCTCCACCTCCTGCAGCAACAGGAACTCCGCTCTTCATGCCCCAAGCCCGCGCCAGGGCTGATCGCAGCCCTCCTGCTGCGCCCCACGAGTTCTCCAACGGTGGCAGTTTCCTCTGAGGCCACCCTGCAGCTTCACATAACGCTGCGTCCCACCTTCCCGTAGCACAGTCCAGCAGCATCAACCCGGCGGCATCACTGGGTTCGCTAGCCCGGTCTCCTGTCAGCCAAAGACGAACGTAGTCCTTAGGGAGCAAAACGCAATCTGCACGCCGGATCACTTCCGGTTCGTGGTGTGCCAGCCAAAGCAGCTTGGGAGCTCCCATGCCAGGATCCGGGGTGCCGTTTGCCCTCATCCCCAGATCAGGAACTCGTTCCAGGAGAAGCTGGCACTCGGCAGTAGATCGCTCGTCATTCCAAAGCAATGTGGGGCGGACAGGGAGGTCGGCCTGATCAATCAGAACCGGGCCAAGCATGTGTCCGGACAGGCCGATTCCTCGGACTTCAGCCAAAGCCTTGGGAACTCGTTGTTTCAGATCTTCGAAGCAGCTGGCAATGGCGTGGACCCAATCCAGAGGGTTCTGCTCGCTCCAGCCAGGGTGATGACGCAGTGTTGAGATGCGAGTGTTTGCCTCTGCCAGGATTTGCTCATGCTCATCTGCAAGGAGCACTTTGACTCCGGAAGTCCCCAGGTCAATGCCTGCAACTGTCACCGAGAGCCTCCCCCATCCAGGCTCAGCATCTCCCGAGCCGTTTCCTCATCGGTCACCAGGACACGCACCAGGCCCGCTTTGAGAGCAGCGCGAATGATGGGCACCTTGTGTGTGCCTCCGGCTGCCAAGATCACGTTCGGGACCTGCATCAGGTCAGAAAGTTCAATGCCGATGATCCTTTCGTTGATCGGGTGGTCGATCGGCTGTCCGTCTTGGTCCAGAATGTACCCCAACACATCGCCAACAGCTCCACGGCGCCTCAGCTCATCAACAGTCACCTCTTTGGGCAATCCATACCGAATCAGGAGCGCCCGCGATGACAGATCCCCTGCCGCCATTGCAAGAGCATCCACTGATTTGATTTTACTAATCATTTCTCGAAAAACCTCCAGCTCACAGATCGTCTTTCGGCTCCGTTTGGAGTCTGCGTAGAGCGGAGCGGTGAGATAGCTGTGTTGTGCCTTGCAAAGCTCGGCCAGGCTTTTTGTGATCTCAAAGCTGTTGACATCCGACCCTTGAGACAGCCCTCCCATCACGGTGACGATCTCGAGGTCTGGACGCCCCAGAGGTTCCATCGAGCGGGTTGCATAATTCAGGGTGTTCCCCCAGGACATGCCAAACAGCTGAATCTCGGGGTTCAGCAGATAGCGCCCGAGGAAGTTTCCCAAGGCTGTCCCCACCCGAAGCTGAACGGTTTCCGCATCTCCTGTGGGAGCGACGTGAGCCTCCTGAATTCCATAGGTCCCCCGCAGCCTCGTTTCCAACTCGGCGCAAGGAGCATGAGCGGAGTTGATGGAGACACGGAGCAGCCCGCGCCGCCGCACGTCCCCGAGCGCCTTATTGACCCGGAGGCGTGTGACCCCAAAACGTTCTGCAGCTGCGGCTTGAGTCAGCCCTTCGATGTAGCAAGCCCAAGCCACTCGGACAAGAAACCGTTCCTCCTCATCGTTGTGCAGGGAGCGAAGCGAGCGGCTCATGAAATGCGTCTGGCAAGAAGATTGGAAATACGGAGGGAAGTGGAACTGGAGGCCCCAGGCCCCCAGGCCCAAGTGACTGAGAGCACCTGCTACTTGACGGCCCCCATCGTCAGCCCTCGAACCAGTTGCTTTGAGGCGATCAAGGCGAAGACGATCACCGGGACCACAATCAAGGTCGACGTAGCCATGATCTTTCCGTAGGGCAGGTTGTAGCCTTCCATGAAGCTCACAGCCATTGCCGGGGCTGTCTTGGCGTTGGTACGCGTCAAGACCAGCGCAAACATCAGTTCATTCCACGAAAAGATAAAGGAGAAGATACTCGAGACAGCCACCCCCGGAGCCGCAAGAGGCAGGCAAATTGAGCGAAAGATCCTCCACTGTGAAGCACCTTCTACAATTGCAGCCTCGTCCAAATCCTTGGGAATCGCTCGAAATTGATCGGTACAGATCCAGATCACGATCGGGAGGTTGAACGTCAGGTAGATCAGGATCAAGACCAGGTGGGTGTCCAAGAGCTTCAGATTTCGGACAATCAGAAAAAAAGGAAGCGCCAGAACAATCGGGCTTACCATTCGATTCGTGATGAACCAGAACCACAACTCCTTCTTCCCTCGAAACTCAAATCGTGCAAGAGCAAAAGCAGCCGGAAGCCCCAGCGCAATCGCAATGACGGTAGTCGAGACGGCGACAATCAGGGAGTTGAGCAGGTTTTCCCCGATCCCGTCCTCAAACAGCACCTCGGTGTAGTTGCTGAGTGTCACCTCAAAGATCCAGGCCGGCGGCGACTGCAAAGCCACAATCTGGTCCTTCAGGCTCGTGGTCACCATCCAGTAAAACGGGAAGAGGCAAAACAGGATGATCAGGGTCAGCAGCGCCCCCTGAGCCACAAGTGATCCTTGACTGGGGGAAGAAGTCGGTCTCAACTTTCCACCTCGCTGTAGAAGAACCGGATGTACATGCGACTGAGCACGATGGTGATCAGCAACAGGATCAGGGCTTGGGCAGAGGCCATCCCCTGATCAAACGCGCGAAACCCGACTCGCTGGATCATGAGGCTGATCAACTCCGTTGAAGAGCCAGGTCCTCCTCGCGTCATGGTAAAGACCATATCAAACAGTTTCAGGGTATCCGCCGTCCGCAAAATCAAGATGGCCGTCAGCCCTGGAACAAGAAACGGGAGTTGAACGTGACGCAGGATCACACGCCAGCTTGTGGTCTCCAGCTTGGCGGCCTCTTCAATCTCTGCCGGAACTGTCGTCAGCCCGGCCAAAAACACCAAGGCACAGAACGGAGCCCACTGCCAAACATCCCAAAATGCAACAGCAATGAAAGCGTTCGTTGAGTCACCAATCCAGTTGACCGGTTCAATCCCCAAAAAACCTATGAGCTGGTTGACCACCCCATACTTGATATTGAACATGACCTGCCCCAGTAGTCCCACCACCGAGTAAGTCGTTGCCATGGGGATCACCAGGGAAAGCCGAGTCAAGGTCTTCAGCAACCCCAATCCGGGCTTGTGGATCAGCAGAGCCATCGCCAATCCCACTCCAATCTGCAGTGGCAACACGATGACCAGCAGCACAAAGGTGCGCTGCATCGCCTCCCAAAATACCGGATCCGTAAGCACAAAGATGAAGTTGTCCAGGCCAATGAACTTGACTTTCCGGAGCTTCATCAAGTTGTAATTGTGCAGGGAAGTGTAGGCTGCAAAAAGCAATGGAGCAATGCCAATTGCAGCCAAGGCCAGGATCGATGGCCCGAGGAAAGCAGCAACCGTCGTTCGACGAACTTTTCCCTTCATTGGGAACCTTAAGGAGGGAAATGAAGAGACACCACCTGCTGAGGCGGCGTCTCTTCAAAAAAATTACTGTGCCAGCGGCTTGCTTCCGGAGTAGTATCCGGCATCATCAAGCACAGCCTCCATCCGCTCACCCAAAATTCGGGCTCCTTCCTCTGTGGAGACCTCGCCGAGCATGATCTTGGTGCCCCACTCCTGAACGATCTCAGTAATTTCAGGCCACTCTGCAAATCGCGGGCGGAACTCGGGGACCCCGTCCTGCCAGCTTTCAACCAGGGCAGGGACAAAGTCGTACTTCTCTGCGATACCCGGAAGTTGGTACACGGACTGACGTGCCGGCACTCCGCCCATTTCCAAGTACTGTCGAGACTTCTCTTTCGAGGTGACCCACTGAATGAACAGCCAAGAAGCCGCCTGCTCCTTTTCTCCTGCTTGTGAGGCGACGGCCATGGAGAACCCTCCCAATGCCGGCTTTCGCCCTGCCGGCCCTTTGGGCTCTGGGGCAATTGCCAGGCAGTCCACGATCTTTGAGGTCGCAGGATTCTTCAGTGTTGCATAGAATGCGGACCACTCCGTAATCATCGCCACGTCTCCCTGTGCAAGACCATTCACCGTCTCGGCATGGTCGTAGGAGACAATCCCGGGAGGCATGTACTTCATCAGATCCTGCCGGAATTTCAAGCCAGACTGGCTGGAAGGAGAGAGGAGGTTTGACCGGAAATTCTCATCCAGGAACGAGCCCCCAAAAGGCCACAGCATCCGTGCAAAGCTGTCTGCAGACTGCGTCTCGTTCCGCTTGGACTGGAGCGCGTAGGCATATTTCCCATTCCCAGTCAGGCGCGGCCCGTAGACATACATCAGCTCCGTCCACGTCATCGGAGGCCGGTTGAAGCCTGCCTGCTCGAGCATGCACCGGTTGTAGAACAGGAGCCCCGAATAGTTGTCAAACGGCAACCCATAAATCGTACCATTCCACCCACCGAAGGCGTTGATCACCAGCGGAAAAAAGTCATCCAGATCCAGGTTCGGGTCTGCCAGCTTCGGGTTGGATGTGAACTTGTCAATCGGCTCAATCCAGCCGTTTTCCGCAAAGTTTCCAATCCAGACCAGGTCGATCAGGGCGATGTCCAGATCACCTCCGGCAACAAAATCTCGAACCTGCTCCCCCAGTGCATTCTCATAGGGATGCTTGATGATGTTGACCTTGATTCCGGTCTTCTTTTCAAACTCAGGGAGCATCTTCTCTGCAGCCTCGTATCCGGGTCGCAGAAGGAACACCACATCAATCGTGGTTCCTGCATAGGGCTTCGCAGCCTCTTCCAAGGTCCAGGCTGATGCAGCCTGGACCAAACCCATGGCAACCCCTGCGGCAATTGCCAGGCCTTTCAGCATGGTTCGAATCTTCATAAATGCCTCGTGCGTACAAGTTACGGTTGACGTTACCTCCGTAATCTGCGATAAAACTACGTATTACAAAAGTAACAGCTACGATAGTTATGTAACAAGGGCTCATTGTCAATGAAAAAGTTGATCATTACTGAAAAATCGCCTCCAGGCACTTGCAGGCTCTCCTTGACTGGAGCAGGGATCTCCCTGTCAGAACGTCCCCCAAAGAGAGAGGATTCATGACCCAAACACAACTGGACCTCGTCATCCAGCAGGCGGTGAAGCGCTCTCAAAGCATTGAGCGCCTGGTCTATGGGTCGGGAGTTCTGAATGAGGCGATCACGCACTACACCGCATGTTTCGGAGAGCGTCCGGCCCTGCTGATTGCGGACGAGAACACGTGGTCTGTTGCCGGAGCCCGACTGGAGCAAGGCCTCAAGGCCTCCGGGATCCAAGTCCATTCACGAATTCTTCCGGCAGCTCCGAGGCCCAAACCCTACACCACCGTGGGCGAAGAGTTGACCGAAGAGATCCGGAACACCCAGAGCGTTCCGGTCTCGATCGGCTCTGGAGTGATCAACGATCTGGTCAAGTATGCTGCCCATCAGGCAGGGGAACCCTACTTTTGCGTCGCGACTGCGGCGTCCATGGACGGCTATGCCTCCTCCGGAGCGGCAATGATTCATGAGGGGTTCAAGAAGAGCATCTCCTGTACGGCTCCCAGGTTGATCCTTGCGGACCTGGAGCTGCTTCGACAGGCTCCGACCCGCATGGCCGGCTGGGGGTACGGAGATCTCGCAGGCAAGGTCCCTGCGGGAGCCGACTGGATCCTGGCTGATGCTCTGGGGGTGGAGCCTCGTGACGAGGTGGCCTGGCCTCTGGTTCAAGACCACCTGCAGGCCTGCCTTGCACAACCCGAAGGCCTCGATGCCCAGGACTCTGAGGCCTACTCGCGCCTCTTCATCGGGCTGACCCTCACCGGTCTGGCGATGGAGTTTCATGGCACCTCACGCCCGGCCTCGGGCGCCGATCATCAGATTGCTCACCTCTGGGAGATGAGCCAGCACCAACACCAGGGCGAGCTGGTCTCTCACGGGGCCTGTGTCGGCATCGGCTGCCTCACCGTCCTCGCCCTCTACGAGTGGCTGTTCCAGCTGGAAGCACTCCCCATTCCACAGGCGCTGAACGGCCCGACTCTCTCCTGGGAAGCAAAGGCAATCCAGATTCAAGAGGCCTTTCCGGAGCCCAGGATCGCGGAAAAAGCCTTCGAGGAGACGCGTGCCAAACACACGGAACCGCAAAAGATTCATCAGCGGCTGCGGGACCTGCAAGAGCAGTGGCCGGAACTGCAACCTCAGCTGAAATTGCAGTTGACGAGCCTTGAAGAAATGCGCCAGAATTTGCGGGCCGCCGGAGCCCCTGGAGCTGCCAGCGAAATCGGCATTACTGCAGAGAACCTGCGCAAAACCGTGCAGGCCGCACGTTTCCTCCGGAGCCGCTACACGGTGCTCGACTTGCTGGAGGAGCTGGGACTGCTTGAGGTTGCGGTCCGCTCTGCCTCGCTTCCCTACTGATTGAAGAGGTACTCGATGACACTCAAGGAGATGGCCACACAGGCCTTGGAAGAAATGGAGAGTGCTCTGCACCAGATCCGAGAGGAGGGTCTGGAGCAGGTGCTGGACGAGATCGTTCAGGCTCGGCGCATCGCACTCTACGGCGTGGGGCGAGAGGGGCTGATGATGCGGGCACTGGCGATGCGGCTCTACCACTCCGGACTCGATGCCCACGTCGTTGGCGACATGAGCACCCCTCCTCTTGCAGAAGGAGACCTGCTGCTCGTCAGCGCCGGGCCCGGAGGTTTCTCCACGGTCTCGGCTCTGATTGGAGTGGCTCAACAAGCCGGAGCCCGCACGGTCTGCTTCACCTCCGTCCCCTCCGGAGCCTCCGCGTCACAGTGTGATGTCGTGCTGGAATTGCCGGCACAGACCATGGCCAACGACCAGAATGGCCCCTCCTCGATCCTCCCCATGGGCTCTCTGTATGAAGGCGTGCAGTACGTCGCCTACGAGCTGCTGATCCTAAGGCTCCGTGACCGAATCAAGGAGTCCCCGGAGAGCATGCGGGCCCGTCACACGAACCTGGAGTAACCCCATGACTCAATGGGCTCAACGCTTTTCTCTTGAAGGACGCAAGGCGCTTATCACCGGAGCATCAAAAGGCATTGGAGCTGAAATCGCTCGAGTCTTTGCAGATGCCGGTGCAGACATTGTTGCCGTAGGAAGAGACCGCACAGACCTGGACTCGGTCGCGGCGGATGTTCAGGGATTTGGGCGGAAGTGCTTGGTCCTGGAAGCAGATTTGGCCGATGCCAACTCCCCCCGCCTGGTTGCCCAGACAGCACTGCAAGAGTGGGGGACCATCGACATTCTCGTCAACAATGCGGGGATTGCACGTGTTGCACCGGCGCTTGAGTTGTCCCTTGACGCCTGGGATGAGACAATGGCCGTGAATGTTCGCGCCCCCTTTCTGCTGGCCCAGGCCCTTGCTCCCGGAATGATTTCGCAACGCTGGGGTAAGGTCATCAACATCTCCTCACAGACAGGAGTGATTGCACTGGATGACCACGCGGCCTACGCAACCTCAAAGGGCGCTTTGAACGCACTGACCAAATCGCTCACGGCCGAGTGGGCACGCCACAACATTCAGGTCAACGCCATCTGCCCCACGGTCATCCTGACGCCTATGGGTCTTGAGGTCTGGGGGGATCCCGGAAAGAGTCAACCCATGCTCGACAAGACCCCTCTCGGGAGGTTCGGGCAGCCCGTAGAGGTTGCAGACCTTGCCCTCTACCTGGCCTCGCCCGCTTCCGAGCTGGTCAATGGAGCATTGGTCATGATTGAAGGAGGCTTTACCTCCCTGTAGGTGGTTTGCTTCTGTGCTGTGTCGAAACTCTTCTTAGAGGAACTCGACCTCAAAACTTCCCTCGAAGCACCGGATAGAGTTGGCGAAACTTCTGGTAGGCAGCCTCATAATCGTCAGTCTGCTTGAGGTCCGGCTCCACTGTCCATGCAATTCTGGGGGGCAGGATGACCTCTTCCGGGGGCATCTGCGCAGCTCCGATCTGAGCCAACCTGACTGCTCCACGCGCGGCGCCGTAGTCCCCTTGCTCCGGGAGGTCGATGGGGACTTGGAGCACCGTCGCCAGCAGTTTCACCCAATACTCTGAGCGAGTGCCACCTCCCAGTCCAAGCAGCCGCTCTGGTCGAGTTCCTGTTAAGCGGAGCGCCTCCAGCCCATCACGGAGCCCAAAGCTAACGCCTTCCAGCACCGCCCGGGTCAACTGCTCCGAGTCCGCTGCAATGTCAAGGTTCAGAAACGCTCCTCGGATCAAGCTGTCATTGTGTGGAGTCCGCTCTCCGGAGAGATAGGGCAGGAACAGGGCGCTCTGTGGCCCTGACAGGCTCTTGTCCAGCGCTCCTGTCAGTTCTTTTGGAGAGCGCCCCAGATTACGGGCCAGCCAGTTCAAGCTGTCGGTTGCCGCCAGCATCACACTCATCTGGTACCAACGATCCGGGACTGCATGGCAGAAGGTATGAACAGCCGTCTCCGGCATCGGAGAGCAGGAATCCCTGGCCGCCAAGATCACTCCGGAAGTTCCCAGAGACAGAAACCCCTCACCTTCCCGCAGGCTCCCTGCGCCGCAAGCAGATGCCGCATTGTCAGCCCCTCCTCCAACAACCACAACGGAAGGACTTAGCCCCCACTGCCTTGCCAGTACAGGACGCAGGGTCCCAGTCACCTCGATTCCCTCCACCAAACCCGGCATTTGGGACGGCTCCATCTCTCCTGCCGCCAAGAGGTCTGTTGACCACTCGCGCCGTTGCACATCCAGCCAGGACGTGCCGGCAGCATCCGAGCACTCTGAAACCCAATCCCCAGTGAGCCAGAGACGGAGATAGTCCTTGGGGAGCAGAACCTTATGAATTCGGGAGAACAGCTCCGGCTCATGCTCTCGAACCCAGAGCAGCTTGGGAGCCGTAAACCCGGGAAAGACGATATTGCCTGTCCGTTCCCTGACCCCTGCGGTCTGGTCCAGTTTGGCCGCTTCGACATGGGATCGGGTGTCGTTCCACAGAATGCAGGGACGCAGCACCTGACCGTCTGCTCCTAGCAGAGTCGCCCCGTGCATGTGTCCAGAAAGGCCAATTCCCTGAATCTGTCGAAAACGCTCCGGCACTCGCCGCTGCAGCTCGCCCAGGCCTTGCTCACAAGCATCCAGCCAGAGCTGAGGATCTTGCTCACTCCAGCCCGGGCTGGGGTTCGCAACCGCGTAGCCTTTTTCCACAGACTCCAGGATTGTTCCCGCCTCGTCCGCCAGTACCGCACGCAGCCCGGAGGTTCCCAAATCCAGCCCCAAGTACATGCACTCTCCCTTGCTGATCGTTTTCATCCCAGGTCAAGCGGCACAAAGAGCCCGCTTGCTGTCAACGGATCTTAACATCCGTTGCGTCCTCAGTAAATGCACCGCTCGATGCCCCCCGGAGAGCATGCGGGCCCGTCACACGAACCTGGAGTAACCCCATGACTCAATGGGCTCAACGCTTTTCTCTTGAAGGACGCAAGGCGCTTATCACCGGAGCATCAAAAGGCATTGGAGCTGAAATCGCTCGAGTCTTTGCAGATGCCGGTGCAGACATTGTTGCCGTAGGAAGAGACCGCACAGACCTGGACTCGGTCGCGGCGGATGTTCAGGGATTTGGGCGGAAGTGCTTGGTCCTGGAAGCAGATTTGGCCGATGCCAACTCCCCCCGCCTGGTTGCCCAGACAGCACTGCAAGAGTGGGGGACCATCGACATTCTCGTCAACAATGCGGGGATTGCACGTGTTGCACCGGCGCTTGAGTTGTCCCTTGACGCCTGGGATGAGACAATGGCCGTGAATGTTCGCGCCCCCTTTCTGCTGGCCCAGGCCCTTGCTCCCGGAATGATTTCGCAACGCTGGGGTAAGGTCATCAACATCTCCTCACAGACAGGAGTGATTGCACTGGATGACCACGCGGCCTACGCAACCTCAAAGGGCGCTTTGAACGCACTGACCAAATCGCTCACGGCCGAGTGGGCACGCCACAACATTCAGGTCAACGCCATCTGCCCCACGGTCATCCTGACGCCTATGGGTCTTGAGGTCTGGGGGGATCCCGGAAAGAGTCAACCCATGCTCGACAAGACCCCTCTCGGGAGGTTCGGGCAGCCCGTAGAGGTTGCAGACCTTGCCCTCTACCTGGCCTCGCCCGCTTCCGAGCTGGTCAATGGAGCATTGGTCATGATTGAAGGAGGCTTTACCTCCCTGTAGGTGGTTTGCTTCTGTGCTGTGTCGAAACTCTTCTTAGAGGAACTCGACCTCAAAACTTCCCTCGAAGCACCGGATAGAGTTGGCGAAACTTCTGGTAGGCAGCCTCATAATCGTCAGTCTGCTTGAGGTCCGGCTCCACTGTCCATGCAATTCTGGGGGGCAGGATGACCTCTTCCGGGGGCATCTGCGCAGCTCCGATCTGAGCCAACCTGACTGCTCCACGCGCGGCGCCGTAGTCCCCTTGCTCCGGGAGGTCGATGGGGACTTGGAGCACCGTCGCCAGCAGTTTCACCCAATACTCTGAGCGAGTGCCACCTCCCAGTCCAAGCAGCCGCTCTGGTCGAGTTCCTGTTAAGCGGAGCGCCTCCAGCCCATCACGGAGCCCAAAGCTAACGCCTTCCAGCACCGCCCGGGTCAACTGCTCCGAGTCCGCTGCAATGTCAAGGTTCAGAAACGCTCCTCGGATCAAGCTGTCATTGTGTGGAGTCCGCTCTCCGGAGAGATAGGGCAGGAACAGGGCGCTCTGTGGCCCTGACAGGCTCTTGTCCAGCGCTCCTGTCAGTTCTTTTGGAGAGCGCCCCAGATTACGGGCCAGCCAGTTCAAGCTGTCGGTTGCCGCCAGCATCACACTCATCTGGTACCAACGATCCGGGACTGCATGGCAGAAGGTATGAACAGCCGTCTCCGGCATCGGAGAGCAGGAATCCCTGGCCGCCAAGATCACTCCGGAAGTTCCCAGAGACAGAAACCCCTCACCTTCCCGCAGGCTCCCTGCGCCGCAAGCAGATGCCGCATTGTCAGCCCCTCCTCCAACAACCACAACGGAAGGACTTAGCCCCCACTGCCTTGCCAGTACAGGACGCAGGGTCCCAGTCACCTCGATTCCCTCCACCAAACCCGGCATTTGGGACGGCTCCATCTCTCCTGCCGCCAAGAGGTCTGTTGACCACTCGCGCCGTTGCACATCCAGCCAGGACGTGCCGGCAGCATCCGAGCACTCTGAAACCCAATCCCCAGTGAGCCAGAGACGGAGATAGTCCTTGGGGAGCAGAACCTTATGAATTCGGGAGAACAGCTCCGGCTCATGCTCTCGAACCCAGAGCAGCTTGGGAGCCGTAAACCCGGGAAAGACGATATTGCCTGTCCGTTCCCTGACCCCTGCGGTCTGGTCCAGTTTGGCCGCTTCGACATGGGATCGGGTGTCGTTCCACAGAATGCAGGGACGCAGCACCTGACCGTCTGCTCCTAGCAGAGTCGCCCCGTGCATGTGTCCAGAAAGGCCAATTCCCTGAATCTGTCGAAAACGCTCCGGCACTCGCCGCTGCAGCTCGCCCAGGCCTTGCTCACAAGCATCCAGCCAGAGCTGAGGATCTTGCTCACTCCAGCCCGGGCTGGGGTTCGCAACCGCGTAGCCTTTTTCCACAGACTCCAGGATTGTTCCCGCCTCGTCCGCCAGTACCGCACGCAGCCCGGAGGTTCCCAAATCCAGCCCCAAGTACATGCACTCTCCCTTGCTGATCGTTTTCATCCCAGGTCAAGCGGCACAAAGAGCCCGCTTGCTGTCAACGGATCTTAACATCCGTTGCGTCCTCAGTAAATGCACCGCTCGATGCCCCCCGGAGAGCATGCGGGCCCGTCACACGAACCTGGAGTAGGAGCCCCTAAGCGGTCACTGCACCTGTCCTGCCTGCCCCCAGCTGCCGTTCCAGGTCCCTTCTGGCGTTTCATCACAGTACCCCCAGAACCCTGTGAACCCGTCAGTGGTTGAGACCACCTTCATTTTGCCGTGATATGCTGACGCCACTCCAGTGCGCTCGTTGTCTCGGGTATCTTCGCACTCCACCGCAGACAGGCTCTTGACCCAGTACCCTTCAAACGTGTTTCCGGAGACATGTGAAAGCTTGATGAAACCATAAGTCCCGTAATAGGCTCGGATGACGCCTTCTTCCTGGGTCTGCACTACAACCAGCCCGTAATCGGTATCCCAGAGCGCTTCGGTGTAGGCCCCTTCGGGCAAGACCGTGATCGTGTCCTGCCTGCGGCCTGAATAGTTTCCAGCTTCGTCCTGATACCACACATAGAGGGTCTTGGGACCCGTGCCGGCAGGCAGGGTGTAGGAGAGG
>JAYPUA010000009.1:64286-94371 GCA_038133845.1 Deltaproteobacteria bacterium | reverse complement strand
ATGGTGGAGACGAGGGGGATCGAACCCCTGACCTCATCGCTGCCAGCGATGCGCTCTCCCAGCTGAGCTACGTCCCCGGGAAGGGTCAGCCGCAGGGGGCTGTTTGGGGGATCCGGGAGGTGGCGTCCCCAAGGGGATTCGAACCCCTGTTCTCGCCGTGAAAGGGCGATGTCCTAGGCCTCTAGACGATGGGGACGCGTCCGGATCAGAAACAACTCATCTTATCCGGAAGGGCTAGGAAGTCAACGTTTTTTTCTTTGGTGTCTCGGCCTGGAGGCGCAGGCGTTCCTGGGCCTGGTGCAGGAACTCGAAGATGGTCTGAGCCAGAGGGGCCGGAAGCCCGGGGGCTTCCAGCAGCTCTTCGAGGCTGGCGGCCTGGAGGCGTTTGAGGCTGCCGAAGTGCTTGAGCAGGGACTTCTTGCGCGTGGGGCCGACCCCGGGGATTTCGTCGAGCAGGGATTTCAGGTTGTCCTTGCGCTTGAGCTGGCGCTGAAACTCGATGGCAAAGCGGTGAGACTCGTCCCGGATGTTCTGCAGGAAGAAGAGGACCTCGGTGTTCCGGTGCAGGCGGATCTCGTTCTTCTGGTTGGGCTTGACGACATACTCGAAGTCTTCTCCATTGCCGCGCCGGTACTTCTTTCGCCGCTCGGAGCGTCCTTTGGCCAAGCCGATGAGGTCGACTTGGTTGAGGTCCATCCCCAGGCGTTGCAAGGCCTCGGCAGCAGCAGAGATCTGGCCTTTCCCGCCATCAATCAGGATCAGATCCGGGAGCGGCTCCTGGCGCTCCAGCGCGCGTCGGTAGCGCCGGGTCAGCACCTCCTCCATGCTGGCAAAGTCGTCCGGGCCTTCCAGGTTCTTGATCTTGAACTTGCGGTAGCCGGCCTTGAAGGGGTGGTTGTCCTTCCAGCAGACCATTGAGGCGACGGTCATGGTCCCGGAGAGGTGGGAGATGTCAAACGCCTCTACGGTCTCCGGAAGTCGTCGCAGCAGGAGGTGGCGCTGTACGTGCTCCAGCACGGAGTGGTCCTGCACGGTGCGCTGTCGCTGCTCTTCGAGGTGCACCTTGGCGTTCTGAAACGCCATGGCGACCAGCTCGCGCTTGCGTCCCTTCTTGGGGACGCGGACTTGGACCTTGCGCTCGGCCCGCTCGTTCAGAGCGTGTTCCAGAGACGGCTGGTCGGAGTACTCGAAGGGGAGGAGGACCTCTCGGGGGATCTGGGCGGCCTCGGCCATGTAGATGCGGTTGAGGACCTGCCCGAGCAAGTTGTCGTCCGAGGCTTGCTCGCTGGAGTCGTAGAAGAAGAAGTCGGTGCCAAGCAGGCGGCCGTTGCGGATGAAGAGCACCTGGATGCCTGCCGAGTCGGCCTCCCGGTACAGGTTGAAGACGTCCTGGTCCTCCCCGGTGGTGCTCAGCACCGCCTGCTTGGCGAACACGCGCTGAACCGCCTGGATCTGGTCTCGGATCTGGGCCGCCTTCTCAAAGTCGAGCCGGTCGGAGGCCTCCAGCATCAGACGCTTGAGGTCCTGGAGCAGCTCGTTGTCCTTGCCCTTGAGGAACAGGCGCACCTGCCGGACGACCTCCTGATAGGCCTCGACGCTGACATCTCCCCGACACGGGGCCAGGCAGCGCTTCATCTGAAAGTTCAGGCAGGGACGATAGGTCTTCCTGCCGTCCAACTCCATCTTGCTTGTGCGTAGCGGAAAGTAGCGGTTGACCAGCCGCAGCATCTCTCTGGCGTCCTTGACCGAAGGAAACGGACCAAAGTACTCGGACTGCTTGTCGTGCTTCTCCCGGACCAGTTTCAGGCGTGGGAACAGCTCCTGAGTGCTCAGCTTGCAGAACGGGTAGGACTTGTCGTCCTTGAGCAGTACGTTGTAGCGCGGACGGTGGGTCTTGATCAGCTGCTCCTCAAGGATCAGGGCTTCCGCCTCGGTGTCGGTGATCACGAGGGAGACGTCGTGCACCAGGGACACCAGGATCTGAATCCGCAGGGTGTGGTTGGCTGAGGGCTGAAAGTAGGAGCGCACCCGCTGGCGCAGGGACTTGGCCTTGCCGATGTAGAGGATGTCGCCTTGAGCGTTGCGGAAGAGGTAGACCCCCGAAAGCTCCGGGAGGGTGGTGAGCTTTTCGCGAATGGGAGCGTCGCTCATGGTTCAGGCGAAGTTCGGAGCCGGTCCGGAGTTCCCTGCCGGCTCAGAGCATTCCGGAGGAAGAACACGTTGGGGAACCGAGGGACATCACTTCAGCAGATCGGAGAGGGTCTCCGGGAGCTGCTTGACGAACCCGTCCATGCCTCCATACTGGCCGATGTCCATCTTCAGGCTTCCCTGCAACACTACGGTCGGGGTCCCGGTGACTCCGTAGGTGTCAGCCTTGCGCATGCCCTCCTGGATCAGAGCGTTGACCCACTCCTGGTCTCGCTCTGCGGCATACTGGGCTCCGAGCCCGGTGGAGCGCGCCAGGTAGTTGACAATTCCCGGATCAAACACGTTCACGCTGTGCTTGAAGCTGGCGTCGAAGAGAGCGTTCTTGATCAGCTCGCCTTTCCCCGCCTTGTTCGCCACGTGATACAGCCGCAGGGGGGAGTCGTCCTGTCCCCGGAAGACGATGGGAATGTCCACGAACTCGACGCGGTCTTGGTACTCTTCCCGGAAGGCCTTGGAGGCGTTGCGCAGGTTGTTGCAGTGAGGGCAACCGAAGTTCATGAACTCCTCGAAGCGGACCCTCTCGACGCTGTGAGGTTGGGGAGCGGTTCCGACCAGCGTGTAGTTGCCGCGAATCTCCGCCGAGGCGCTCCAGGGAGCGAGCAGCAGCAGAGAGGTCATCAGAAACAGGATGCGACGCATGAGGTCAGTCTCCAGGTTAGGGGTTACAAACAATCAAAATCCAGCCGGGCACCCAGGTCTCCGGCCATGAACTGCAGGATCGAGGTGGCCGCGACCACAGCCGTTTCGGTTCTCAGGATCCGCTCTCCCAAAGACCATCCGGGAATCGCGTGCGTAGCCAGCAGCTCCCGCTCTTCCGGAGAGAACCCTCCCTCTGGGCCAATCACCAACTGCACGTCTGTTGCCGCTCGAAGCGCTTCGTGGGTGGGACCTCCCGGAGAGGTGCCCTCCAGGACCCAGGTGAGCGTTGACTCGGTGGCTTCCAGAGCGCTTTCCAGATCCTCCGACCACCTCAGACGGGGAGGGGTCTGTCGCCCGCACTGCTTACAGGCCTCCCAGCAGATGCGCTCCCAGCGATTCAGCCGGTCTGCTCCTTCCCCGGAGCTCTTGGGAGAGCGGGTTCCTCCGAAGAGGTGGACCTCGTGAACGCCCAACTCCGTAGCCTTCTGCAGGCTCCAGTCCAGCGCCTTTTCTCGGGGGTGAGCAAGCAGGAGGTGCAGCTTCAGTGGAGAGGGAACGGGAGGCTCAAGGGCCTCTACCGGAGTGAACGAGACCTCCTTTCGCAGCAGCTCGTTGATTTGGGCCAGGAAGCGCTTGCCGGAGGAGTCCTGGACCTCCACCCGCTCTCCGGGGCGCACCCGTCGAACGTGCAGGGCGTGATGCGCCTCCTCTCCCGTGAGCGTGTCCGGAGCCTTCAACTCCAGCAGGCCGTCGTGCAGAAAGTACGGCAAACCGTTTGCCTCTTTGCGCTCAGGTGTACTCGAAGGTCAGCTTGTCGTCCTGGAGGCCTATGGCCACCTCGCCGCCGTTGCTCAGCTTGCCGAAGAGCACCTCGTCTGCGAGGACCGTCTCGATCTCCTGCTGGATCAGACGCGCCATGGGGCGAGCACCAAAGTGGGGATCGTAGCCCTTCTGAGCCATCCACGCCTTGGCCTCTTCCGAGACGTTGACCACGACCTTCTGGCTCTGCAGCTTGACGTCCAGGGCCACCAGCAGTTTGTCGACCACCAGCCGGACCACCTCCTCCGGAAGCTGGGAGAACGGGATGGTGCTGTCCAGGCGGTTGCGAAACTCCGGACTGAACGCACGCTCCAGGGCCTGCTTGGACGGGGACTTCGGGGCATTGTCTCCAAAGCCGATGGCGCTGGAGGTCAACTCCTTGGCCCCGACGTTGGAGGTCATGATCAGCACCACGTTGCGGAAGTCGGCCTCGCGGCCGTTGTTGTCCGTGAGCGTCGCGTGATCCATCACCTGAAGCAGGATGTTGAAGATGTCCGGATGCGCCTTCTCGATCTCGTCCAGGAGCACTACGCTGTGCGGGTGCTTGCGGATTGCATCCGTGAGCAGCCCGCCCTGGTCGAAGCCGACGTATCCCGGAGGCGCTCCGATCAATCGGGAGACCGTGTGCTTCTCCATGTACTCGGACATGTCGAAGCGGTGGAAGTGGATGCCCATGATGAAGGCCAACTGCTTGGCCAGCTCGGTCTTGCCCACTCCGGTGGGACCGGTGAACAGGAAAGACCCGATTGGTTTGTCCGGATCCCGCAGGCCAGCCTTGGAGCGCTTGATGGCCTTGGTCAGGATCTCAATGGCATTGTCCTGTCCAAAAACCTGGAGCTTCAACTCACTCTCCAGATCCCGGAGCTTCTCCTTGTCGGTGCTGTTCATGCGCTCGATCGGGACCCGGGCAATGCTGGCCACGACCCGCTCCACGTCCTGCGGAGTGACCGTCTTGCGCTTGACCCCAGGGCGCAGGCGGACCATGGACCCAGCCTCGTCGATGACGTCGATCGCCTTGTCCGGGAGGTAGCGGTCGTTGATGTGCTTGGCAGAGAGCTCGGCCGCCATGCGCAGCGAGTTGACGGTGTAGCGCAGCTCGTGATGTTTCTCGTACTGCGGCTTGAGGCCTTTGAGGATCAGGAAGGTCTCCTCCACCGAGGGTTCGTTGATGTCGATCTTCTGGAAGCGTCGAGACAGGGCCCGGTCCTTCTCGAAGATCTTCTTGTACTCCTCGTAGGTGGTCGAGCCGATGCAGCGGATCTCTCCCTTGGCGAGGGCCGGTTTGAGCAGGTTGGAGACGTCCATCGACCCTCCGCTCGTTGCTCCTGCGCCAATGATCGTGTGGATCTCGTCAATGAACAGGATCGATCCGGGCTTTTGCTTCAGAGCCTTGAGGACCGCCTTGATGCGCTGCTCGAAGTCTCCTCGGAACTTGGTTCCGGCCAGCAGGGCACCGATGTCGAGAGAGAACACCTCGGAGTGACTCAGCAGGTCCGGGATCTCACCGTCGTGAATCCGCAGGGCCAGGCCCTCGGCGATGGCGGTCTTGCCGACTCCGGGGTCCCCGACGTAGATCGGGTTGTTCTTGCGGCGGCGGCAGAGGATCTGGACCGTGCGCTCCAGCTCGTGCTGACGACCGATCAGCGGATCCAGCCGCCCCTCTTCTGCAATCCGAGTCAGATTCTGCGTGTACAGCCGGAGAGGATCCTGGTCGGAGCGAGACTGTCCGGACTCCTCCTCTTCGGTGTTCTCATAGTTCAGGTTCTCCTCCTCATCCTCCACCGGAACCTTGGCGATGCCGTGCGAGATGTAGTTGAGCAGATCCAGCCGGGTGATGCCTTCCTTTTGGAGGAAGTAGGAGGCGTAGGACTGAGACTCGCGATGAATGGCAACGAGGATGTCGCCCACATCGGCGGAGGCCTTCCCGGAGCTGTTGACATGCATGATGGCCAGGTGCAGGACCCGTTGCACAGCCCGAGTCTGCTGAGGGCTGGCGTTGTCGTCGTTGATCGTCTCTTGCTGAGAGAAGAACTCCTCCAGGTCGGCCTTGATGCGGTCGACGTTGCCACCACAGCTGCGGATGATCCGAATGCCGGCATCGTGATGCAACAGGGCGTAGAGGATGTGCTCGACGCAGAGGTACTCGTGCTTGCGCTCCTTCGCCTCGCTTTGTGCCGCCATCAGGCACATTTCCAAATCTCGTGTAAACATACTCGCTCAGGCCTCTTCCATACTGGCTTTCAGGGGATACTCATACTGCTGGGCCAGTTCATGAACCGCCTCGACCTTGGTTTCGGCGATCTCATGACTGTATACTCCACAGACTCCCACTCCCTCCTCGTGCACCTGGAGCATGATCTGTGTCGCCTCTGCAGGGCTTTTGTGAAACACCGACTGAATCACGAAGATGACAAACTCCATGGTGGTGTAGTCATCGTTGTGAAGCAGCACCTTGAACTGCTGGGGACGCTTCAGCTTGGGACGGTCCTTGGTGACGACCTCGTGCTCCGTCTTTTGCTGACTCATGGCGGGTTCACAAACTTAACGCAAACGCTGAGAAATGCAGGGAAAAATGTTTTCCATCTCATCGTGAATGATGAGTGAAATCCTTGATGATTGTCAACCCATTTCCTTGGATCCCTGATCCCGGGCGTGCAACTCCTGATACTGCGACGGATCCTTCAGATAGACCCGGCTGTAGGGGGGCACGCTGTGGGTCAGCCAGACGTTTCCGCCGATCACGGAGCCCTTCCCGATGGTGGTGTCTCCCCCAAGAATCGTGGCCCCGGAGTAGATGATCACGTCGTCCTCAATCGTCGGATGGCGCTTGGACGTTGGGTGTCCGGTGTGCTTGCTCGGACTCAGCGCTCCCAGCGTGACCCCCTGATAGATCCGGACGTGGTTGCCGATGATCGCCGTCCCGCCGATGACCACCCCGGTTCCGTGATCGATCATGATCCCGCGTCCCAGCTCCGCGTTCGGGTGGATGTCGATCCCGAAGCGCGAGTGGACGTATTCCGTGAGGATGCGTGGAATCAGGGGGACCTCACGGCGGTGCAGGTAGTTTGCGATCCGGAACACGCTCAGAGCCTGCAATCCGGGATAGGCCAGCACGACCTCACGCTTGCTGGTGGCTGCCGGGTCACCCTCCATGATCGCATCCACGTCTTCTGCCAGGACATCCCGGAGCCTGGGGAGGTCTTCCAGAAATTCAAAGACCAGCGCTTCGACCTGCTCGCTGAAGTCCATGCGCTCCGAGCAGTTCTGCCCCTCCTGCGAAGCCTCCCAGCACAGGACCTGCTCCAGAGCATCCCGCATGCGGTAGAAGATGGAGACCGTCTTCTGTCCCATCACATACGGCAGGTTGAGCTGGTCAAAGGATTCCTGACGGATCAGCCCCGGAAACAGCATGACCAGGATGTCCTCGGCCAGCTGGATGATGCTCTCCTTGGCCGGCAGCGAGACCGTCCCGATGCGCTCGATCTCCGGGTGCTTGATGTACGATTCCAGCAAGGAGTCCACGGCATTGCGCAGACGGACCTCACGGGAGATGAAGGGAGAGCGAGGAAGGGGTTTCGTTGCCATTTCGCAAAAAGTGCTGTTATCCTGAATTTCCCAGGTATTTGATGCAGGAGACTATGGACGCCTACAAGTTGGACTTTGCCCGCTTTCTGATCCGGGCCCAGGCTCTCCAGTTCGGAGAGTTCACGCTCAAGAGCGGGAGAATCTCGCCCTACTTCTTCAACTCCTCATGCTTCGATACCGGCCCGCTGATTCACGAGCTGGGGCGGTTCTACGCCCGAGGAATCCTTGCCCGAACTCCCCAGTGCAGCGTGGTCTTTGGCCCAGCCTACAAGGGAATTCCGCTCTGCGTGGCGACCGCGGAGGCCCTCTCCGAGCTCAGTAAAAAGCCTATCGGATATTTCTTTAACCGGAAAGAAAAAAAGCCCCATGGAGACGGCGGGACGCTGGTTGGAAAAGTGCCCATTTCGGAAGAGGTGGTGGTCATGGTTGATGACGTGATTACCGATGGCCAGACCAAGGTGGAAGCCATTGAACTGGTCCGTCAGGAGTGCCAGGTTGACATCCGGGAGATCTGGGTGGCGGTGGACCGTTTGGAGCGCAACACGGAAGGGCGCAACGCCGCCGCAGACCTGCAGGCCCGGACCGGAGTCGCGGTCCAGGCGATCGCCACCATCCGGGAGCTGTGTGACGCGCTCGATGGGGTCGTGGTCGAAGGCAGGCCAGTGATCTCTTCGGAGCAGCGTGTCCGCATCGAGCGCTACCTTGAAGAATACGGGGTAAGCTGATGCAGAGGCTCTCTCCCTCCGAGCGCTCGCGCCGCCGGGCCCAGGTCTCCTGGGAGCAGGCGCAGGACGACCTGCAGCAGGCCCGAGAGCGCATCAAGAAAGCTCCGGATGCCAGCTGCCTGCTCTCAATGCAGGGAGCGATCAACGCACTCTCGTCGCTTCCGGAATCTCAGGGCATCTTCCAGCTTCCCAGCTACTCTGTGGTGGAAATGCTGGACGTGTGTGTCCCGATGGCGGCGGACCTGGAGGCGATCCGGAACCGCTGCTACGTGCTGGACGGACTGCTGGAGCGCGACGTCATGGGCAACGCGCAGCAGAAGAACATCCGCTTCACCTCGGCCTATGCCCGGACCATCCATGAGGCCGCGCAGGCCGTGGTGCAGGCCGTGCAGGAGGCCTTGAACCGAGACTCCGAAACCTTCTTCAAGCCCTGAGGCGCGATGCTGGCAACCATTGAGGCACGGCTTGCCAGCTATCGGCCTCCGCTCAACCCCAAACCTCCGAAGCGCGCCTCTGTCCTCATCCCGCTCTTTGAGCGCAACGGTGAGGTTCACCTGCTGCTCACCCGACGTGCCTCGCACCTGCGCTCTCACTCCGGACAGGTCTCGTTTCCGGGAGGCAAGCAGGATGCGGAAGACGTGGACGCACTGGCGACCGCGCTGCGCGAGTCGCAGGAGGAGGTGGGGCTGGAACCGGAGGGGGTGAGGATTCTCGGGCAGATCGACCAGATCACCTCGCTGCATCACTACCTGGTCACCCCGTTTGTCGGGCAGATCCCGGAAGCCTTCCAGCCACATCCCAACCCGGAGGAGATCGAGTCCGTGTTCACGGTGCCTCTCGCGTTCTTCCTCAATCCCGGAAACCACCGCTCTCAGGAGATCACGCACCGAGAGGTGCCCTTCTACTCGCATCATTTTCTCTTTGGAGATTACGACGTCTGGGGCATGACTGCGATGCTGATCCTGCGGTTTCTTGAGGTGACCCTGCAGTACGTTCCACCTTACCCGGTCTATCATCCGGGAGCCGCAAGCTGGTTTGAGATGGCTCAGCGCTTCGACGGCCACCGCTTCCCTTGAAGTGTGAGCTCAGGGTTCAATCCGGGAGCCGTCCCAGGCATAGCATCCCCCGGAGTCCTCCGGGGTCAGCCGATCCAGAACCTGCAGCAGCGCGTTTGCGGAATATTCCGGCGTGAAGAGTTTGCCCTCCGGGACGCTGCTCTGGAAGGGCAGGGAGAGCGGGCTGTCCACCGTCCCGGGATGCAGGCCCACGACGAGGGAGAGGGGATACCGGCGCTTCAGCTCAATAGAGGCGGTGCGCAGGATCATGTTCAGCGCGGCCTTGGAAGCCCGGTAGGCGTACCAGCCCCCGAGCCGGTTGTCCGAGATGCTGCCGATGCGTGCTGAAAGGGCTGCGACAACACACCGCCGATCACGGGGCAGGAGAGGCGCAAAGTGCTTGAGCACCAGAGTGGGCCCCACCGTGTTGACCTGCAGAACCCTGACCAGCGCCTGCTCCTCCAGGTGTCGGACGCTGCGCTCCGGTTGCACGGAGTCTCCTTCATGCAAAATCCCGGTAGCCACAAGGACGCCATCCACCTGAACCCCTACCGCCTCTGCTGCCGCTCGGAGGCTCTCCTCGTCCGTGACATCTGCGGTCCCGGGCTGGACCTTGGGATGCTCAAAGGCTTGTCCACTCCGAGAGAACGCGTGGACAGTGCCCACTTCCGGACGTGCCGCGAGCGCCTGGACCCACGCGTTTCCAATCGCGCTCTGGGCGCCGAGGACGCAGTAGGTTTGCGAGTCGCTCACGGCTGACACCACCGTGGGCACGGGAACGCGCTGCGGAACGTATCCACCTCGGAGATGAGGGTCCCCTCGACCGGACCATCCTGATGCGGCTTGCCGATCATCCGCAGGCTGAGCCGACGTTGCTGCTCCGGTGCAAACCACTCCTGAACCTGCGCCATCGCCTCCGGACGCAGGCTCTCCAGTGCGAGCAGGTCCTCGCTGTTCTGGTCGAAGTTTGCGTTACGCTCAAAGGCCAATGAAAACAGCCGGCTGGCCTCGCCACTGGGCGAGTCCGGCTTGTCAAACTTCCCGTTCAGAACCGCCTGACGCAGCGCCTCGAAGCGCTCCTCCGGGAGGCCCTTCAACTGCTCCAGAAACTTTGGCAGGAACGCCCGGGCGCGCTGTTCCAGCTCTGCCGGGCCATATACTCCGGACTGAATCATGAACACGAGCCCCAGCGTGTCTTCAGTGTTGGTCACCCCGGCATTGACGATGTAGCCGAGCTGCTGATTCGTCCGCAGCTCGTTGTAGGCCAGAGGCTCCAGCGCAGTGCTGAGGATCTGCAGGATCGCCAGGTTTTCCGGAGTCCGGGGTGCGGCCTGAAGCTCCATTACCAGCGCCGAGTTGTCCACCTCCATCTTGCGAGAGAAGGTGAAGGCCTCTCCCGAGGAGATCTGCCGGATGCTTTCCCGGTAGCGCTCTGACTCCGGAAGAGGTCTTCCCCCAAGGGCCTTCAGCAGGTCATCCACCGCGGTCCGGGTCTCCGAAGCGTCCAGGTTCCCGTAGATCGCTCCCTCGAGAAAGGTGCGCGCAAACAGCGGTCCGGCGGCGTAGGCCTGCAGGTCTTTGAGCGAGATCTGGTCCAACTCCTTCTCATAGTCCCAGAGCGCAAACTTGCGGTCTTCCAGCAGCAGGCTCCGATAGTAGAATGCCTGCTGATAGGGTTGCTGCAGGTGAAAGTTCGTGTAGCTGCGGCGCTTGCGCTCCTTCAACTCGGCGAAGGTCTTCTCGTCCACCTGAACCTCTCGCAGCTTCCCGGAGATCGTCCGCACCAGCTCCAGAATGCGATCAGAGTAGCCGCTGAAGTTGAGCCGGATGCCCTGCTTGTCTGACCAAAGGCTGTACTCCAGCCCTGCGAGGGTGACCGGATAGCTGAACTCGTTGAGGCCCTCCTTGAGCGCCTCCGCATAGAGCTGAGAGAGCACCGCATGCCGAGGGGAGGCGTAGACCTCGGGAGTGTTGATGCGGAACAGCAGCTGCGCCTTGGGAGAGTCGAAGCGGAAGTCCTGCTGAAACCAGACGTTCGCCCGGTTGGAGTTCAGCAGGGACACCGGAGCCCCGAGCGCGTGCTTGCGGAGCAGCTCCAGAAGCTCATCCGGAGCCACCTCGCTCCGCTCGGGCTGCGCGGTGGCGAGCAGGGCGTCCCAGGAGCTCCAAGTGCGGCCCTCCACATCCTGCAGGCGCTGAAGCAGCTCTGCCGGGAGGCCTTCTTGACGCAGTCCGGCGATGGACTCATGGGCCAGGCGGAACTCTCCTCCAAAGGGCCTCACGTCCAGATTGTCCGGAATGAACGGGTTGGGAGCCGGGAGGCGAATCTTGGGATGGAGGTCGCTGGTGGTCCACTGCCTGACCCACTCTGGGTGGGTCTGAGTGTAGGAGTACTCCGTGCCGTAGTACGGTTCGACCTCGTCGGTCTCGACGTCCCGAGCGGCCAGGATGGCGAGCATGTTGTCCGGAGTGAGCCGAAAGAGCAGGCTGTCGACCAGCTTCGGGTTGTACTCGGTCAGCAGGAACGGAGTGCGCTCCAGCCCAATCAGCGGGTAGTACTGCATCATTGAGGCGAACATGTTCACCAGCGCGGTCCCCTCACCCTTCTCAACAAAGCGGTAGTCGATCTCTGCCATGCGCTGTGCTTCTTCGAAAGTGTACTGGGGAATGCCCTGCCTGCGCAGCATCTGGATCGCCTGGAACACCCGGGTGATTACCTGTCTCGGAGCCTTGAGTCCCTTCTCAGTGAGCTGAATGTTCAGGTTGAACGAGGAGTAGAAGTCGTTGCCTCCCCCGCCTCCTGCCGAGAGGCCGGTTGCCAGGTTCTCCTGCTTGAGCAGCGACAGCAGGCTGCCTTCCCCCTCATGCCCGAGCACTGAGGCGATCAGGCTCAGTGGCTTGCTTGCGTAGTAGTCCGTGGTGGGCGGCAGCGCGAACATCAGGGTCAGCGAGCGGGCGTCCTTGACCGTCTTCATCTGCAACAGACGGAAGTTTGGGTTGGGGGCCATGAAGGTTTCCGGAACGCGCCACTTCGGCAGGTTCCGGTTTTCTACCTCCATGAAGAGCGGCACGATCCAGTCTTGAAGCGTGTCCAGCGGATGTCGGCTCGCCACGGCCAACGTCATCCGGTTGGCCGAGTAGTGCTGTCGGTAGAAGCTCAGCAACTCCTCGCGGGAGATGCCTCCCAGCGTCTCCAGGTTTCCGGTGGCAAAGTGCCGGGCGGGATGTCCGGGCTCATAGGCCACACGCTGGACCTGAAACGCCCGCCGAAAGTCGTTGGGAATGTTCTTGGAGTGCTCCGAATCCACAGCCCGGATCTCCCGGTCGACCAGCTCCTGATTGAACAGCGGCGCCGTGAAGAACTGGGCAAACCGATCCAGTGCCTCCTCGAAAGCCGCAGGAGCGATCTCGAAGTGGTAATTCGTCAACCCCTCGGCCGTGAAGGCGTTGGTGAAGCCATCGTTGGTGGAGACGAACTCCTGGTAGCTTCCTGGGGTCGGATACTTCTCGGTTCCCAGAAACAGCATATGCTCCAGGAAGTGCGCCAGCCCCTGACGGTCCTCCGGGTCCTGAAGCGAGCCGGCTCCCACAGACAGCGACGCTGCGCTGCGCTGCATGGTCGGATCGGAGATCAAGAGCACCTTCATCTGGTTGGGCAGGATGAAGCGGCGGTACTGCCGCTCCGGATAGCGAGGGTCGGTGTTGTCCAGGTCACTGCGGGCCCACAGAGCAGAGCTTCCAAAGACCAGCAGCACCAGCAACGCTGCAAACACAAAACGAATCAGACGCGACGGCATCGGCATTCTCACAAGGAAAAGTTGGGATGAATCAAGACTTCCATCAGTGTGGCCCAGCCCCCGAAGCAACGCAACCCTCTGGCCGCGAAATTTCCTGAATCACCTCCGGGGGGCGCCTTGCCGTATTTTCTGAACTCCGAATCGCTGAAATCTGGGGAATTCCTGCTTTTCCAATGACAACATCGGGTGCTATCCTCTTGGAGCACAACCTTACGGACTCCTGATTGCCATGCCCTTCCATCTGAAATCCGAGTACCGGCCTGCCGGGGACCAGCCCCAGGCGATCGAGCGCCTGTGCCTAGGGTTGCAGCAGAAGCAGCCGCACCAGGTGCTGTTGGGGATCACCGGATCGGGGAAAACGTACACGGTGGCGAACGTGGTCGCCCAGACACAACGTCCAACGCTGGTGCTGGCCCACAACAAGGTGCTCGCAGCGCAGCTCTACAACGAGTTCCAGGCGTTCTTTCCGGAGAATGCGGTGGAGTACTTCGTGAGCTTCTACGACTACTATCAGCCGGAAGCCTACGTCCCGCACAAGGACCTCTTCATTGAGAAGACGACGGCACTCAACGATGAGTTGGACCGCCTCCGGCTCTCGGCAACGCGCTCGTTGCTGGAGCGTCGGGATGTGATCATTGTGGCCTCGGTGTCCTGCATCTACGGAATCGGTTCTCCGGAGGAGTACGGAAAGATGCTGCTGTTCCTCAAGGTTGGCGAGAAGCTCAAGCGCTCCGACATCTTGGCCCGGCTGATCGAGATGCAGTACGAACGTAACGACCTGGACTTTCACCGGGGTGCCTTCCGGGTGCGGGGCGATGTGGTGGACATCTACCTTGCCGAGTCGGAGTCGGCGATCCGGGTGGAGCTGTGGGGCGACGAGATTGAGTCGATTACTCAGTACGAACCGCTCACCGGGAAGAAGCAGAGGGCGTTCCGGCACTTTGCCATCTACCCGGCCTCGCACTACGCGGCACCGTCGAGCCACGTCCCAGAGACCGTACGGCTGATCCGGGAGGAGCTGAAGGAGCGGCTGATCGAGCTGAGGTCACAGGACAAGATGCTTGAGTATCATCGACTCAAGCAACGCACGGAGTACGACATCGAGATGATCGAGGAGACCGGGTTCTGCTCCGGAATCGAGAACTACAGCCGCATCCTCCAGCGCCGTGCCCCGGGGAGTCCCCCGACGACGCTGCTGAACTACCTCCCGGACGATGCCCTGATCGTCGTGGACGAGAGCCACGTGAGCATCCCGCAGGTCCGGGCGATGTATCGGGGCGACAAGGCCCGCAAGGAGACGCTGGTCGAGCACGGGTTTCGCCTGCCCTCGGCATTGGACAACCGTCCGCTCAAGTTTGAAGAGTTCGAGGGGGTGGCCCAGCAGTTTGTCTATGTCTCCGCGACCCCTGGGGACTATGAACTGGAGCGTTCTCAAGGCGAGCCAGTTGAGCTGGTGATCCGTCCCACCGGGCTCGTTGATCCACCGATTGATGTCCGGCCGGTGCTGGGGCAGGTGGATGACATGCTGGACGAGATCCGGGAGCGCGAACAGCGCGGGGAGCGGGTGCTGATCACGACGCTGACCAAGCGCATGGCCGAAGACCTGACGGACTACTACAAGGAGCTGGGCGTGCGCGTGCGCTACATGCACTCGGACATTGACGCAGTCGAGAGGACGAAGATTCTGCACGACCTGCGCAAGGGGGAGTTTGACGTACTGGTGGGGATCAACCTGCTCCGGGAGGGGCTGGATCTTCCGGAGGTGTCGTTGGTGGGGATCTTCGATGCCGACAAGGAGGGTTACCTGCGTTCCGTGCGCTCACTGATCCAGACCTGTGGCCGGGCGGCTCGAAACGTTCACGGGCGGGTGATCATGTACGCAGATGCCATTACCGGGTCCATGCAGCAGGCGATGGAGGTCACCGAGGCCCGCCGCGTCCGGCAGCTTGCTCACAACGCGGAGCACGGCATCACTCCCCGTTCCGTCATCCGGGAGATCGCTCCCTCTCTGGCTCCTGTGGAGTTTGATGAGGACGAGTCGATCGCGGCAGAGTCCGAAGCGACCTATCAGACCCGTGAGATGCTGGAGGCAGAGATTACAGAGCTGGAGGGGCTGATGCGAGAGGCGGCGGAGCAACTGCAGTTCGAGCTTGCGGCCAAGTACCGCGACCGCATTCAGGGCGTCCGGAGGCAGCTGGAAGGAGCCTGAATCCGGTGCAGGGTGAGGGCTTGCTGCCTGAAGGAACGAGAGGGGAAAGCCCCAGCCAAGGAGGCGACCAGGGCTTGAGAAAACTTCAGTTTGCGGTGACGGAGCTTGAGGAGACCGGAGAGAGCACCGGAAACTGGAAACGCTCCACGTTGTTCTGCTCGATGTGCACCTCCCACTGGGGACGTTCATAGACACGCTCAATGGTGTGGATTGCGTCCAGGGCTTCAAACTGCATGGCCCACTCCTGCTCTTCCGGAGTCGGCGGAACCAGCTCGTCCAGCAAGTCTCTGAATTCTGCGTCGGTCATCGGGGGCTCCATCTCTTGGTGGTGCAGGGCTTCGGCCAGAACCTCCTGGCGCAGCTGTTCCAGTTTCAGCCGATACGGCTCCATTCTTCGACGGGCCTCCTCTTCGGCTCTTTGCAGTTCGAGCAGGGCTCCCTCCAGCGCGGAGGCTTCAATGGTGTGGATTTCTTTCATGGGGACTCTCCTTCGAGTTCAGGCAATCTTGCTGCGCCTGAGGTGGTACAGGTGGAGTTCACGATCCTTGTTGAGGCGGACGGCTTCACGAATCCAGATGAGCATCTTCTTGGCTACAAAATCCGGGAAGCCCAACTTGTTGCAGAGCGTCTTCAGGTAGTTGACCTCCGACTTCATGATCACGCCATCGGCGACAATCACAGTGGCCAGGAAGTAGATGATCTCTCCGGCATACTCGCGGTCTTCTTCCATCTTTCCGAGCTGCAGCATCTGATGCTTCTCGGCACACTCCAAGATCTTCTCAGACGCTCCGGGGAGGTCGCTGACCAACCGGGCGGCCTGCTCAACGTACTTCATCTCGTCCTCGTCGAGGAACCCGTCGATGAGCACCATGTTCAAGATGGCCTTGGCGATCCACACGCGTGTGGAGGCGCTGAGCTGGTTCATCACCTTCGGGTCAAGGCGGTAGATGTATGCTTGGGGTTCCGGACGGCTCATTTCCCTCTAAACGTTGGCGAGATCCAATCAGTTCCAGTCCGTCAACTCGACCATCCGTCGGCCGTGCATGGACCAGTTGAAGTCATCATCATCCTGCTGAAGCAAGAGCGGCTTGCCCTGCAGGAATCCCTCGATGCTTGGCAACAGCGGGTAGAGTCCGTCATCCTCAAATCCCTTGAATCCGGACACCGGAAGATCGACGCTGAAGTTGCAGTGTGACCCTTGGAGGAGATTGGCCCGGACGTGCTTGTAGAAGTTGAAGAAGGTCTTCTCTTCGAGGTACAGGGTGAACATCAGGAACGCCTTGGTCTTCTCTCGCTTCTGGAAGTACTGGACCAGGATGGAGTAGGACTCTTCCTCAAGGCTCTCTGCGTATCCGGAGACCTCGGCCCAGACGCTCAACTCGCTCAGCGGGTAGATGTAGACCTTGGCACTGCAGTGCATCAGCGCCATCAGGTGATCGGCTGAGTAGTGTGGGGTCGCTCCATCATCCGCAAATCGGATGTGCTGACTTCCCATGCCGGAAATGGCGTAAGCACTTCCAAAGTGATTGATCTGAAAATTGATGTCCTTCAGTTGCCAGCTCATGTTTTCTGTCCGAGTGAGGGGGAGAAGCTGTTTCTTGAAACAAGCTGCATGAGGCATGCCAGTAGCGAATTTTGCTGAAATTTGACAAGATCCTCCTTGCAAAATTGGCCGGTCTTCCGGATGATAGGTCCGTTTGTTCTCCCCTTACCCTTGAGATCAGGAAGTTCATGACTGTTGAAGCCATCACCTACGATGACGTCCTGCTGGTTCCGTCCTACAACCACTGGGAATCCCGACGAGTTGTCGACATCTCCATGCAGGACCGCACAGAAAAACTGAAGCTGGGTTTGCCGCTGATGACGGCGAACATGGACACTGTCACCGAAGAGGCGATGGCCAACTTCATCGGCACGAAGGGAGGGATTGGCGTACTCCACCGCTTCATGTCGATCGAGGAGAACGTCCGGGTCTTTCAGGCCTGTGAGTTTCCGGTTTTTGTCTCAATCGGATGTGCACAATCCGACTTGGAGCGTGCCGAGGCGCTGCACGCAGTTGGAGCGGAGCGGTTCTGTGTGGATGTGGCCCATGCCCACGCCAAGTACGTCGGGCGAACCCTCAAGCAGGCTCGGGAACTGCTGGGCAAGGAGGCCTGCCTGATGGTGGGAAATGTGGCCACCTATGCAGGCGCAGATTACTTGGCATCTTGTGGAGCGGACATCATCAAGGTGGGCATCGGCGGCGGTTCGGTCTGCACCACTCGCATCAAGACCGGTTTTGGGGTGCCGAACCTGACGGCCATCCGGGAATGCGCCCGCACGGATCGCTCGATCGTTGCCGATGGAGGAATCCGCACCCCCGGAGACATTGTGAAGGCTTTGGCATTCGGAGCGGACTTTGTGATGGTTGGCTCCATGTTCGCAGGAACCCGGCCAACTCCGGGAGAGGTGCTGGAAGACAACCTCCCGGATGGCTCGACCCGACGCTACAAGCGCTACCGAGGAATGGCCAGTCGAGAGGTGGCGGATGACCACCATGGAGGGTTGACGGAGTGGAAGACCGCTGAAGGGGTGGCCACGGAGGTGCCGTATCGAGAGGATGAGGAAGCGATCATCGCCGACATCATTGGGGGACTGCGCTCCGGGTTGACCTACGGAGGTGCGGCGACGATCAAGGAGCTGCAGCGCAAGCTGGACTACGTGCGGGTCACTCCGGCAGGGCGAGCAGAGAGCCTGCCCCATCGACTCCTTTAGGCGGCATCGACTCCGGCGGCACGCTTCAGCATCTCCTGCGCCAGCTGCACGGTGTTTGGGCTGATCTCCTGTCCGCCCATCAGCTGCGCCAGCTCCCGGGCTTTTTCCTCGTCACCGTGGAGCATCCGGATCTGGGTGAAGGTCTGCCCCTGACGGACCTCCTTGGTCACCACATAGTGCTGCCTGGAGAAGGCAGCAATCTGGGGCAGGTGCGTGATGCAGAGCGTCTGGTGCCGCGTGCCAAGCTGCCGCAGCTTGAGGCCGACGATCTCCGCGATACGTCCGCTGATGCCGGTGTCCACCTCATCAAAAATCAGGATCTCCACCGTGTCCAGCGACGTCAGAACGGTCTTGAGCGCCAGCATGATCCGTGAAAGTTCTCCTCCGGAGGCGACCTTGACCAGGCTCCGGAGCGCCTGTCCCGGGTTGACAGAGAGCAAAAACTCCACCGCATCGCATCCGTGAGGCGTGACTTGGGCGAGGTCCTCCAAATGGTCCGGGGCCTCGACTCGGGTCTCGAATCGAGCGTTCTCCATACCCAGCTCCCGCAGCTCTTTCACAATCTGTCCGTCCAGCTTCTGGGCGGCAGTCTGGCGGGCCTCGGTAAGCGCCTTCGCCCGGTCTCGCAGCGCCTCGGCCGTGGTGTTCAGGCGTTGCTGCAACTCCAGACCGTCCTCCTCCAGCCGGCTTAGCTCAGCCAGCTCCTCCAGTGCTCTCTCCAGCAGGTCGATCAGCGCATCCGAGGAGTCGCGCCGGTGCTTGCGCTGCATCCGCTGAATTCGGCTGAGGCGCTCATTCACCCAGGCGAGCCGCTCCGGATCTTCCTCGATTCCGGCGGCATAGTTCACCGCCATCCGGTGCACGTCCTCCAGCTGAAATAGCGCGGATTCCAGCGGAGCTCGCATCTCTCCACAGGCGGGATCGACGCGCTCGGCCTCTTCCAAGGCCTTCCGGAGGGTTTCCAGCTGTTCCAGGACGGCCCCCTCCACCTCGTTGAGTTGGGTGTGCACCTGCCCAATCCAGAGCGAGAGTTTTTCGGTATGAGCCAGCCGGTTGGCTTCCTGTTGCAGGTCCTCTTCCTCGCCTCGCTGAAGTTGCAGGTCTTCCAACTCCTCAATGATCCACCCCAACTCTTCGGAGCGTGCGTTGCGAGCCTCCAGCCGCTTGAGCAGCCTGCGCTGCTCCTCCAGCACCTCCTGATGCTGGCGATGGCATTCGGCTACCTGGGAGCGCAAGGCCTCCAGTTGCCCGAACCCATCCAGGAAATCCCGATGTGAGCCGACCTGGAGCAACGCTTGGTTGTCATGCTGCCCGTGGATGTTGATCAGTTGACGCCCGACGGACTTGAGGAACTCTGCAGTGACCGTGGTCCCATTGATGTAGCGCTTCTGCCGACCCTGAGCCGGGAGGGCGCAGCGGATGATCAACTCCTCTCCGGCTTCGATCCCGGAGGCCTGCAGCTGGTCCCTTATCTCCGGCAGCGGCATGAGGTCGAACACAGCCTCTACCACTGCGGAATCCTCCCCGGATCGCACCATTCCCGGATCCCCTTTTCCTCCCAGAACCAAAAGTATAGCGTCAATCATAATGGACTTCCCGGCCCCGGTTTCCCCGGTGAGGATGGAGAACCCTCCGGTGAAGTCGATGTCGAGTTCCTTGATGGTGGCCAGGTTCTGGAGCTTCAGGTTGAGCAGCATCGTGTGGGTCTTCAGGAGGTCATGATGCGCTCGTAGGAGGCGCGGATGGTTTCGGTGGTTTCCAGAATCAACTCCGGGAGGTGGGCGGACTCATGGCCTTGGCGTTGGAGCATCGGATGCAGCAGCTCCTCCGGGAGTTTCTCCAGATCCACGGTGTTGGTGGACTCATCGTAGAGGAGCCGCAACACGTTTTCAATGACTCGAAGCAGACGATAACTCCGGGACAGCGTATGGGCTTCTTCAGCAGCAAGAATCCCCAGGTGGCCGAGCTGCTGCAGGGCCTCCAGGGTGTGAGGCGTCCGCAGCTCCGGATGCGCACGTCCGTGCAGCAACTGCAGGTACTGCACCAGAAACTCAACATCCAGCAGCCCCCCGCGGCCTTCCTTGAGGTTGCGTCGGCTGGAGGTCTCTCCGGACAGCTCGTGTTCCTTGCGCTGACGCAGGTGGGTGATCTGCTCTCGCAGTCCTTCCGGGAACTCCCACTCGTACACCGCCTGCTCGAGGTATCCCTGAATCCGGGCTTCCCACTCCAGGCCGCCGATTCCTCCAACCAGGCGTCCCTTGATCAGGGCCTGATGCTCCCAAGGCTGAGAGGTCTCGTGGTAGCGCACGTAGGCCTGAAGCGGGGTGACCAGCACGCCTGCGTTTCCGGAAGGCCGCAGGCGTGCATCCAGCTTGTAGGCATAGCCGGTGCGCGTCATGGTCCCCAGCACAGAGATCAGTCGCTGAATCACCTTGACCCAGTACTCCTGTGCGCCGACCTCCAGCTTGCCTGTGGTCCTCCCGGAGCCATCGTAGATGAAGATCAGGTCCAGATCCGAGTGATAGGTCAGCTCGCGGCCTCCCAGCTTCCCCATGCCGATGATCCCAAAGTGAACCGCTTGGGCCTCCTCCACCGCTTCCAGCACCCCGAATCGAGGCTGTAGCAGATCGATGGAGAGCTGCAGGGCCTGTTGGGTGATGACCTCTGCCAGTGCGGTCAGCCCTCGCCGGGCCTCTTCGTAGGGCAGCAGCCCTTCCAGCTCCGCGCTCCCGATGAGGAAGGTGTGCATGTGCTTGAACTGCCGAAGGAAGTCGATCTTCTCTTCCTCGTCCTCTAGCGCTTGCAGCCCCTCCTGCAACTGTACGCTCCAGTTCGCCTGAGACAGCTCCAGTGGGGCCTCCAGTTGCTCCAGCAGGTCGAGGTGGTTGATCAGGTAGTTCCAGAGCATCTCGCTGGTCTCGGCAATCCGAGCCATCCGAGACAAGCCGGAAGGGTGTCCGAGCAGGAGCCGGTAGTGGTGTAGCTTGGCGCCGATTCGGTCAAAGAGTTGCTGGAAGCGGGTCTCCAGGAGAGAGCGCTCGGTGATGCGGGTACTTCGCTCGGAAAGCAGATCCTGCCGTGCCTCAAACAGTGGGACGAGCTGGCGGGAGAGCGACTCAATGAGCTGAGCCTCCTCTTCCTGGAGGTGCCGGATCCGCGCGCTGCTGCGGATGGCGGCTTCGATCTCGACGTGCCGCTGGCTGAAGAGGCCACCAAAGATCGCCCGAACCCGGGCCATGACGTCACGGGTGTGGTTGAGCAGACGCTGCCGAGCCTGCTCCGGGTCAAGGTCGTCAAAACCCATCACCCGGGCGATGATGCGTTGCGGAGCCGGTTCGGTCGGGATGGTATGGGTCTGGTGCTCCTCGCGCAACTGGAGGGCGTGCTCCAGCCGCCGCAGGTAGAGGTAGGCGTCTCGGAGAATCTTCAGGTCGGCCTGAGGAATCAACTTAAGCTCCTGCAGCACGTCCAGGACCTCCAGCGTCCCCTGCACACGCAGCTCCGGACGTCCTCCTCCGTAGAGCAACTGGAAGGTCTGCACAAAGAACTCGATCTCCCGGATGCCTCCAACGCCCAGCTTGACGTTGAGGTGGTGTTCTCGGAGGTGCTCTTGCTCGATGCGCTGCTTGACGTGCTCCACTTCGCGCAGGAGGCGCTCATCAAGGAGCTTGCTGAAGACAAACGGGGCCATCATTTTGGAGAACTGAACCCCCAGAGCTGCATCCCCGGCAACGCACCGGGCCTTGATCAGCATCTGTCGCTCCCAAAGTTCCCCGCGCGCGGCGTAGTAGTTTTCTACCGAATCCACCGACTGCACCAGCGGACCGGCGTCACCTCCCGGACGCAGGCGCATGTCGACCCGAGCCAGGAAACCATCTGCGGTGGTCTCCCGCATCACCTCCATCAACCTCCGGGCAATCCGGGGACGCAGCGCCTCGTCCTTGTCCGCATCCCCGGTGATCGGGGAGTCGTTGTGGATGAAGATCAGGTCGATGTCCGAGGAGTAGTTCAGCTCGTTGCCCCCCAGCTTTCCCATGCCCAGCACGGTGAACGGATAGGTGTTTGGGGGAAGACCTTCAATCCGGAGCACCCCCAAAAATGCAGCCTGCAGGGTCGCCACGGCCACGGAGGACAGCTCTCGCAGGGTCTCGGAAAACGCCCCCAACTTTCCCAGGTCCCGGGCCGTGATGCGCAGGTACTCCTGATACTTGTAGTTCCGCAGGGACGTCTTGAGCCCTTCTAGCGTGAGCGGCTCCGGGAGCGCAGCAGCGATCTCCTGCTGCATGACCTCCAGTGACTTCTCCTGCCGCAGGTAGAGCGAATTCAGCAAGTGGGTGGCCCACTGCGGAGTGCGGGTCAGCCGACGTGCAAGGAACTCGCTGTTGCCAAAGATCACCAGCAGGGCCGCAACCTCCGGGTGATTCAGGTCAAACGGCTTTCCCTGCTGCTCGTCGTAGGTCTCCAGAAAATCAATCAGCTGCCGGATTGCGGTCTCCACATGCCCTGCCCGCAGCAAGACGGCTCTGAACGCGCGTGTCTGAGAGCCCAGGCGCCCTTCCAGCCGGGTCAGCAGCGCGGCGGTCTGTTCCGGGAAGTCGCAGGAAAAGGGCGGCTCGTCTCGGAGGGTGTGGACCCAGAAGGCTTCGTCCGGAGTTTCCGGCAGTGAGGCGATCCAGTCGGCAAGTGTCATGAGGGCCTTGGTTCAGGTGCAGAAAAGGCCGAAAGATACCGGATCTGACTGGGAAAGTGGAGACAAAAGGGCCGGCCAGCCTGTGGAGCCGCGGCCGACCCGGGAGGGCAGGTCCGGAGGTCGAAAAACCCCCGGACGAAGGGGGGTCAGTACCCGTAGTACAGGGTGAACTCGTGTGGGTGCGGGCGGGAATCGACCTGCTTGATTTCCTCGTTGAGCTTGTAGTCAACCCAGTACTCCACCACGTCTTTGGTGAACACGTCTCCCTTGAGCAGGAAGTCGTGGTCTGCCTCCAACGACTCCAAGGCTTCCCGAAGGTTGCGGGGCATGCGGCCGATCTTGTCCAACTCTTCCGGAGGCAAGTCGTAGATGTTCACGTCCATCGGGTCTCCGGGGTGGATCTTGTTCTGGATTCCATCGAGTCCAGCCATCATCATTGCGGAGAAGGCGATGTAGGCGTTGGCCATGGCATCCGGGCAGCGGAACTCGATTCGGCGCGCTTTCGGTGAATCGGAGACTGGAATCCGGATGGTTGCGGAGCGGTTGCGTGCCGAGTAGGCCAGGTTGATTGGCGCCTCGAAGCCGGGGACCAGGCGCTTGTAAGAGTTGGTCGTCGGGTTGATGAAGGCTCCCAGAGCCGGTGCGTGCTTCAGGATACCACCGATGTAGTAGAGCGCGGTTTCGCTCAGCCCGGCATAGGCGTCTCCGGCAAACAGCGGCTTGCCATCTTTCCACAGAGACTGGTGGGTGTGCATTCCGGAGCCGTTGTCATTGAACATCGGCTTGGGCATGAAGGTTGCGGTCTTGCCATTCTGGCGGGCGACGTTCCGGACGATGTACTTGAACCACTGCAGGTCGTCAGCAGAATTCACCAGCGTGTTGAATTGATAGTTGATCTCATGCTGGGCTGGGGCCACCTCGTGGTGGTGTCGCTCGACCTTGAGGCCCATCTGCTCAAGCAGTTGCACCATCTCCACCCGCATGTCCTGCTGAGTGTCGAACGGAGCGACCGGGAAGTAGCCGAGCTTGTGTCCGGTCTTGTAGCCGAGGTTCGGGTTCTCGTCTGTGCCCGTGTTCCAAGGGCACTCGGTGGAATCGATGGAGTAGAAGCCTCCTTCCGGACCGTGAGAGTACTGCACGTTGTCAAAGATGAAGAACTCGGCCTCCGGACCAAAGTAGGCGGTATCCGCGATGCCGGTGGAAGCCAGGTAGGCCTGGGCTTTGCGGGCGATGCTGCGTGGGTCTCGGGAGTAGCCCTCTCCAGTGACAGGGTCCTGGATGTCGCAGATCAGCGAGAGAGTTGGCTGGGCAAAGAACGGGTCGATCTTGGCTGTGTCCAAATCCGGAACCACCTTCATGTCGCTGGCGTTGATCGTCTGCCAGCAGCGAATGCTCGAGCCGTCGAACATGCGGCCGTTCTCCAGCATGTCGTCTCCCAGCTCCGAAGCCGGGAACATGATGTGCTGCCAGGTTCCGAGGAAGTCGATGAACTTCAGGTCGACCGTGACCACGTTGTGCTCTTTCGCGAGCGCCATTACTTCTTGGGTGTTCATAAAGCTCTGTTTGGTTCAGATTGAGGCGAAATCTTCGAAAGAGCACCATCACTCTCCCGGACGCTGCTGCCCCCGTCAGCGCAACCTCTGCTGCCTGCGGATTCTGCATGGTCTCTTTTCAGCAAAAACCGGTCCATGTTTAATTAATTGATTTTATAGGATAAAATTTATAAAAAAGTGACAAAGTTCGCATATTTTTTAAGCAATTGCCCAAAAAATAGGCGAATCTCCTCAAGGAGGTCTCGGGGAACACCAGCGAAGGAGGTCGTAGCCTCGAGGTGTCTTCTCCAGTGCCGTGGTACAGGCTTTGCTTTGCTGGGGCTATGAGTTTTGAATCTGAAACCCACAGCCCAACGTCGCAATGACTTCCATCAACAGCTTGGTTCACGCTTCCGGAGCCTTGGAGCGCCAACTGGATACCGTAGCCAACAACCTGGCCAACGCCAGCACCACAGGCTACAAGGCCGACCAGGCTGCCTTCAAGGAAGTGCTGGCCACCGTCCAGCGGGTTGCCCCGGAGTCGACAGAGGAGAGCTTCCTCTCTCACGAATACCTGGACGAGTACGTCGGGATGGAGCGCTCCACGGTCAAGGTGGATGAGATCGGGAAGAACTTCACGGTAGGGCGTCTGCGACAGACCGGAAATCAGCTGGACCTGGCCCTGGAGGGGCAAGGGTTCTTTACAGTCTCCACGCCTCAAGGGATGCGCTACACCCGGGCAGGGAACTTCCAACTGGATGGTGAAGGGCGCATGGTCACGCATGACGGCTTTGCCTTGATGGGACAGAACGGAGAGATCCGGGTGAATGGCTCCGAGCTTCAAGTCGATGCCGGAGGTCAGGTCGTGGTGGATGGACAGGTGGTGGACTCGCTGCAGATCAACGAGTTCCGGCGTCCACAAAATCTGCAGAAGCTGGGAGCGAACCTCTTCGCTCCGGTTCACAGTGACGACGTCCCGATACCGGCCCAGGAGGTTTCGCTCAAGCAGGGGATGCTGGAGGATTCGAACGTCAACACGGTCCTGGAAATGACCCGAATGATCACCGCACAGCGCGCCTACGAGACGGTGCAGCGTGCGATCAGCAACATTGATCGAATCGACGAACGTGCGATCTCGATTGCACGAGTTGGTTAACTTTTGAGATTGGGAGATTACGCATCATGATGCGAGCCTTGTACACTGCCGCGAGCGGCATGGGCGCTCAACAGCGCCACATCGACACCGTGGCCAACAACTTGGCCAACGTCAACACCACCGGATTCAAGAAGAGCAAGGTCCACTTCCAGGATCTGCTCTACCACAACGAGCGTACCGCCGGGGTGCCGTCCTCCCTCTCCACTCAGGTGCCGGTTGGTCTGCACGTTGGGCACGGAGTCAAGTACGTCGCCACCGAGAAGATCCACACCCAGGGCAACATCCAGAACACCGGGAACGACTTGGATCTGAGCATCGACGGGATCGGATACTTCCAGATCCTGCAGCCCAACGGCATCGTGGCCTACTCCCGGGACGGACATTTCAACATCGACGGGCTGGGACGTCTGGTGACCAACGACGGGATGCTGCTGGACCCGGAGATCAACATTCCGCAGGATACCCGGAAGATTGAGATCGGTTTCGACGGAACCGTATCCGTCTACCTGCGAGATGAGACGCAGCCTGAAGCCATCGGGAGTGTACAGCTGGCACGCTTTACCAACCCTGCCGGAATGACGCCGATTGGCAAGAACCTCTACCTGCCCACCCCGGCCTCCGGAAATCCGATCGTGGATGCGCCCGGATCCAACAGCATGGGGCGGCTCAATCAGGGCTTCCTGGAGATGTCCAACGTCGCGCTGGTGGAGGAAATGGTCGATATGATCACCGCGCAGCGTGCGTATGAGGTCAACTCCAAGGCCATTCAGGCCTCCGACGAGATGCTCCAGACCGCCAACAACCTGACTCGCTAATCGCTGAAGCAATGCGTCGACTGAAACGCTCCTTGCTGATCTGCCTCCTGATTCCAGGGACGCTGCTGGCCGCCAAGCGGGAGTATGCTGAAGAGCAGAAGATCCGCATCCTGTTCCCGGAAACCGCGCTGGTGGAAGGAGAGGAGTACTCCCTGAGTGAGATCGCTACCCTTGAGGGAGCGGACTTTGCTCTGGTGGAGCGCGCGGGCAAGGTGAAGATCGGACGCTCTCCGCTTCCCGGACGAAAACTCACGGTGACCCGCTCGCTGGTGCTCTCCCGGCTTCGCTCGGCAAAGCTGGATCCGGAGCGGCTGGACTTTCCCCAGTCGGAGTCGACTCAGGTGATGCGAGCTGCGCTCAAGGTTGTCGGAGAGGACCTGGACCAAGTCGTGATGCAGTTCATCGAGCAGCAGTATCCGGAACAGGACATCAAGCCGCGTTTGCTCTCCCGAAGTCGGGACGTGTACCTGCCCCGAGGAGAGATCAGCTACGAGGTCCGCGAGAAGGGCACGTTTGGCAAGGAGGCCGGTTATCGAACTTACGAGGTACTGCTGAATGTCAACGGTGAATTGGCCAAGACGGTTCCGGTCCGGGTCTACCTGAAGCTCTACAAGGAAGTGTATGTGGCCAAGGAGACGATCAAGCGCGACGAGATCATTGAGGAAGCAGACCTGGTCAAGGTGCGCCGCAACGTCGATCGCGTGACCTCTGCCTACATTACCGACAAGGATTCCGTAGTCGGCAAGGTCGCTTCTCGGACCATCGGGTCCAACGAGGTGATTGCCGGAAACAGTGTGGTGACTCCGCCGATTGTCAAGGAGGGAGATCGCCTGACCATCGTGTATGAGACCCCGAACCTGTTGCTCTCTGCCCAGGGAGTCTCTCTGGCGAAGGGCCGGGTCGGAGACCGGATTCCCGTCCGCAATGTCGACAGCAAGACGGTGGTCTACGCGCAGGTTCGAGACAAGAACGTTGTAGAAGTAAACTGAGATGTTCACAAAGCCTTCCCGCCTGATGTGGCGGTGCCTGGTGGCTTCCGGGTTGATGGTTGCCACCGTGCTTACCGGATGTCGGACAGCCGCACCTCCTCAGGCTGAAGCCACAAATCGGGCCAACGAAGCGCTGCAGCAGCGGCAGAACCAACTGGCCAACGACCCGCTCCGCCAGAGCCGCCGCCGCCCGGTCAACCCGGACTCCAACGCCTACGAAGGTTCACTGTGGACCCACGAGTCCTCCTTCGGGAACCTCTTCCGCGACCACCGGGCGCGGTTTCGTGGTGACCTGTTCAGCATCCGGGAGCTTTCTGCAATCGTCTCGGTTCCACCGCCCAAGCAGGCAACCCAAGACACGACGACCCCTGAAGGCCAAGCCAATATCGCCCTGGAAGCGATGACCCTGCGTGACCAGATCGAGGAGGAGCAAAACGGCATCCTCCGCTCGCTGGACATCATCTCTGCCCGAGTGGTCCGTGTGCTCTCCGATGGAAACATGCTCATTCAGGGACAGAAGATCGATTACCGTCAACGCAATCAGGTGCGCTACATCACCACGGTGACCGGAGTCCTGCGCCCTGCAGACGTCGATGACTCCAACATTGTCTCTGCGACGAAGCTGGCGAACCCCAACGTGCAGATCAAGCGCCAGCAGTCCAGTAGCCTCATCCGGGAGCGGCTGGAGCAACTGTCTCCCCTTGCCGGGCAGCAACAGTCCAACCTTGCAGGACGCCTGAGCGATTTTGCATCAGGAGGCCAGTAGAGCACACTGTGAGGAAAGGCTTTTCTTTTTCTCTCAGGTTTAGCTATAGCTGGGAAAGTCCAAGGCTTCATCCGCCATCCCTTGAGCTTTAGCACCCCCCATGGCTGACTCAGGAAAAACCATCCGACCTCAACTCGATCTGCAAACGGATTTGCTCACCGAGTTGAACACTCACATCCCTTGCAATCCCCAAGGAGGCAACGCTGCCTCAGGGATCCGTACCCTTCTGCAGAGCCTGCAGAAGACCACCTTCACCGATGCCATCCGCAAGAGCTACTCCGAGGACCGTCTCAAGAAATTGAGCGAGTACGCCAAGCAGGAATTTGCGGCGATGGGACGGACCAACCGGCGGCGCATGATCAGCCTGCTCGGATTGGCCAGCGAGGACATGCACTTCACGACCTTCGAGTCCCTGTTCCTGTTTGACGTGAACCCGGAGGACGTGCCGCTTTCGGTTGAGGAGAAGACCAAGGAGTTCGATGTCTCGGGAAAGCCCATCTTTCGGACCTTGACCTTCCCGGTGTTTCCTCCCGGGGCTCCGCTGGGCATCGATGGCGTGGAGCGCTTCCTCCCGGAGTCCGTGAAGCACGACCAGGAGGGAGGGATTCACTACTACCTCAAGGAAACCTATCCGGACCTCGTTTCCCAGTTTCAGCAATCTGCAGAGAAGCCCATCAAGGCGCTGACCACCATCGGCAGCCTGGGGGGAATCGGGCACAAGCCGGATTCCGACATGGATGCCCAGATCATCCTGGACACCTACCCGGAGCATCATCACTGCTGGAACGATGGCGACTTCTTTGTCGCGCTGGTGATGCGAGTGCTTGATGACTTCTACAAGACCTTCTGGGAGCGGCACCTGAAGCCCGAGGTTCGCAAGGAGTTGCACAGCAAGACGACCTCTCTGTTGCTGGAGCGCTACTCAAAGGGGCTGAGCCAGGAAGAGCAGCGGGTAGTCGATTTGATCTTCGAGAGCAGCTACCGGGAAGAAGTCCGCAAGCTGATGCAGGAGGAACTCAAGAAGCATCCGGCCGAAGAGCAGGCCAAGCTGTTCCACCAGCAGTTGGTGACGACGCTGCGGGACTTTCCGGACTGTGAGTTCTTGCTACCGCAGATTCTACAGTTCTTTGCCTTCCTGAAGAAGCCTGCCGAAGAGATGCGCGCGCAGCTGTTCCGCTTTTCCCTCAAGCAGGTCAGCGCGGACAAGGTCCTGGGCTGGCTTACACACTACTACCGAGAACAGTTTCTTGGGAATGAGTCTGCTCAGCAGGTGCTCAAGCAGGCGGACGCTCTAGAGGCTCCGGAACCGAAGCAGCGGGAGGTTCTTCTTGACCACATCCAGCAAAATCCGCTCATTGGCGAGCTTGTGGTGGATTTCCTCAAGGAGGTCTCGGGACGGGTCAGCTTTGAATATCGGTCCAAGATTCCGGAGGTGGTCCAGATCCTCAAGAGCAAGTTCACGTCAGCTGGAGAGTCGATCGGCAAGGAACTGGTTCCGGAACTGTGGGCCAAGCTGGACGCCAGCTTTGTGGAGCATCTTGCGAACCTGATCGAGGCGTTCAATGACTGGGAGGCCAAGCGGCGAGAGGTGGCGATCGAGTTCCCGATTCACCAGAAGGTCTACAACGCAGAGGCGTATCTGACCAAGAAGTACCCCACCACGGAGATCCACTTCTTCACCAACATCCTGCGTAAGCAGCGTGCCGGACAGCACACGCCCTTCCTGGTCTCTCCGGAAGGCAGCATGGCCTACTCGCTGATGCTGAACGATTTCTTGCTCAACCCGGCGACGGTGCTCTGTGGTGTGCAGCCGATGCCGTTCGACCTGCCCCGGGAGTTCAAGCTCTTTGCCTCAACCGGAATCTTCAGCGGGGAGGATTGGTCGCTCAAGCAATACCTCGACCCGGAGGCCTCTCTTCCCGGGGAAACTCCTGAAGAAGGGGAGGAGGCGAAGGATCCGGGAGCGTTTGAAACGTTTGAGCTGGGGAAATTGCCGAACTGGGGCGAGACCACCATTCCCCGGGAGAAGTTTCTGGAGCATGCGATTCCGATCTTCCTTAGAGAGAGCGAGAAAGTCAGCCACCGCAACCTGCCCAAGGCTCTGCTGAATTGCTGGTGGCTGGAGATGATCGTCGTTCTAGACAAGGAGGATGAACCTCCAACGAGCCTGACGCGGCTACTCTGGAACCCGGACCGTCGCCACTTTGTAAAAGAGAAGGAGCGCTTTAAAGGCGAGATCATTGATGCGCTTGAGGACATGGAGACCAAGTATCCGGAGTTGGTGCTGGACCCGTGGTGGCTGAAGTTTACCGAGATGTTTGCACGCTTTGAGAGCTACGAACAGCA
>JAYPUA010000009.1:0-64186 GCA_038133845.1 Deltaproteobacteria bacterium | reverse complement strand
CAGGACCACCAGAAGATGAAGAACGTGGTCATGAACATCTCGGACTACTTCAAGCAGTTCAAGGTGGAGTTGGACGAAGCCTGGATCCGCAAGGCCATCATGGAATCTCGGGTGCGAATTGCCGGAGATCCCCTGGAGAACGTGATCTTCAAGTACCACTTCGAGCGGAACTTCGAGCGAAAGCCCTTCCAGGTGCCGCTACCGATCTCCAAGAGCCTGAGCATTCCCCGGAACCGCATCAAGCTGCAGTTCAACAAAGACGCCGGAAGGTGGAGCTTCAGCTCAGTGATGAGCCGCAAGGATGCCGGAGCTGGAAGCGACAACGTGCTCCCCATGTTCAACGCACACCTGGCTGAGGGAGTCGCCCGGAGTGTCTTCAGCGGATACGTTGGCTTTGGTGGGCGGAGCCTGACCTCGTTCGAGAAGTCGGCCAGCAACTCCCGCCACGAAGCAGCGGTGAACCCCATCACGGGGCAGGACCTCTTCACTTTGGCAGAGGAGCTTCAGGGGTTCTTCGGGAAGATGCACGTCAAGTCCCGAGAGTTGCTGGAGAACGTCCACTACATCCGGGACATCTTTGTGGCCTGCCACGTCAACCGATTCAATGCGCTTTCTCTGGTGATTCGGGACAACCTGGCAGAGCAGTTCGTGATCAGCTTCACCATCCGGGACATCAAGGTCCCCCCAAAGATTCCACCGAACATGAAGATGGGGGCAGACGAGGAGCTTCCCAGGTTCTTCATGCGCCTCAACTCGCGTCAATGCCGGATGATGCTGCTCAAGTACCTGGCCGCGCTGAAGATTCCAATGTTGACCAAGTACCCTCCACGCCTGAAAGTCTGGGTGAACCCGGGAAAATTCGACCTTCCTGTTGCCCCCAAGCACGCATTGATCTATGTCAACGGCATCGCCAATGCCCTATGGCCTCATGATGGAGTTGGAACTCGGGAATTCCTCTTGCCTCCTCCGCTGGAGACCTCTTTTGACGGTTTGGGCAAAGAAGCGATCCGCCTGTATTCTGAAGGCTGATCCACTACAAAAAAGTTTCCATAATCCCCGGATTCCGCGTATATTGTCCCTACTAAAATCTTTTTGACGATTTTTAACGAGACGCTATGGCCAAAGAACTCTCTGAAAACAAAGAAACTCCGAATATCAATTTTCTGGAGTTTCAGCAAGAACTCTTCGGAGTTGCCGACGACATCAAATCCAGTCTGAAAAAAACAGGGCTCAAGAAACTGTTCGGAGGGAACAAAGACAACCCCCAAGTCGATGGAAATGTCATTGGAGAGCATGCTCCCGAGAGCAAGGAGGTGGCCAAGTTCGTCTCGGACCTGAGAAAGGACGCTTCCAACTCCGTTGTCCGGGCCCAGCTGGTCAATGCCGTTGCCAACTACAGCAAGGACCACAAGCTGAGCACGATGAAAAGCCTGATGATGCAGGCGGCTGTCCCGGTGTATTTGGGGGACATCTCTCCGCCGCTGTTGCAGATCTGCATCGTCATGTATCGTGCGTACTTGGAAAAGCTTCAGAACGTCCATAAGCAGAACATGATGTCGATTCGGTCTTCCGTGCTGAAGAACGTCAACATGAGCGGCGTGGATGTCAGCGATGAAGGCAAAGATGACGCCAACGTCAAGAACACGGAAGCCATGATGATGGAGATCCGTGTCTCAGAGGCTCTGATGGAGCGCTGTGAGGAGGCTCTCAACGTTGTCAAAACCAGGCTTCAGGTCACTTTGTCTCGCGAGGAGATCGAGGAGATCACCGCAGAAGGCAAGGCTGCGGCCGCCTTCTTTGGGGGTGGAGGAGGAGCCAATGATGAAAAAGCGGCCACCCAAAAGCAAAACATGATCATTGGCAAGAGCGTGCAGGTGATCGAAGCGATCAAGCAGGTTCCGCTCCTTCAAGGAGCTGGACTGCAGATGGCTCAGCAGCTTGGGCGCGTTGACAACAAGCTCTCGTATCCTCTCGTCATGGAAGGGCGCCTGTACATGCAGATGATGCGCTACTTCCTGCTCCGGCTGGAAAATGGTGACCGCAAGTCTCGTGACAACATGGCTCCCACCTACAACAAAGCCGTTGTCGCGTACCGCAAAGCGATGAAATTGGTTTCCAAGACCAACCCGAAGAAGGCGGACCTCCCGGTCCTGACCGAGTTTGCCAACGTGACGCACTATGGCTTCATCCATCGCGATCTGATGCGATTCACCAAGGATGGTGTCAAAGGTCTGGTGAAGCTTGGAAAAGACGCCGTGGATGCGGCGGTCATGGTCGACGAGAGCTTCAAGCCCCTCCAAGGACGCTTGGAAAGCTCTCTGAATCAATTGGATAAAGCCGGCGCTTCTTCCTCCTGACCTGACGTTGGAGCGTCTCCTTCAGCACCTCCATGCTGTTCTTGATGCGCCCTGCCCGAATATCCGGAATTGCCGCCTGCTTCTTTGCGTCAGCGGCGGTTCCGACTCGATGGCCCTCCTGCACCTCCTGGCCCGGCTCTCTCGCCTGAGACAGCTCGAACTCCAGGTCCTGCACTTCAATCACGGCCTACGCCCAGAATCCCAGGATGAGTTGCGCCTGGTCGAGCAGCAGTGCTCGGAACTGCAGATTCCCTTCCAGAGCATTCACTCCACGGACCTCGCTGAACTCGATTCCGGGCTCCCTGCCCAAGCCCGTGAATGGAGAAGAGCAGAGTCTCAGAGAGTCGCCAAAGAGTCCGGTTGTGATTGGATTGTGACCGCACATCACGCTGACGATCAGGCAGAGACGCTGCTTCTCAAATTGCTCCGGGGAGCACACCTCTCGCATTTTCAGGGAATGCGCTGGGCCGATCCTCCCTTCCTCCGTCCGTTGCTCAGCTGCTCCAAGCAGGAACTGCGGGAGTTTCTGCAGCGCCACAACCTCCCCTGGCGTGAAGACGCCTCGAATACCAGCCCAGATTATTTGCGCAACCGGGTCCGGCAGGAGTTGATCCCGCTGCTCCAGGAGCTGACCCGTCACGGCCTGCCGCAACGCCTGCACGCCATGGAAGAGCAGAGCACGCTGTTGGAAGAGTGGCTTTCTCAGGCATTGCGAGGCTGGGAAAAACACTTGGAGAACCCGGAGACGCTAGTGGTGCCTGAAAGCTGGAAGCACCTTCCGGAGATGGTTCAGGAGGGAATTTTGATGGAGTTTCTAAGAAAGGGCTTGCCGCGCCTTCCGGACTATCCTCAGATTCAGGAGGTCCGGAAGGCGGTACAGACTGACATCCCGCAACGTTGGTCGTTTTCCGGAGGAATTACGGTTGTTTGGGATGGAACGCGGGTCCGGGTTCAGCGATGAGCCTCAGTTGACCTCGATCAGTTCGACCTCAAAATCCAGGGTCGCATTCGGAGGGATCACGTTTCCGGCTCCCTGGCTTCCATAGCCTAGCTCTGGAGGAATCACGAGCCTCCACTTGTCGCCCTCCTTCATCATCATCAGAGCTTCAGTCCAGCCCTTGATCACCCCTCCGACAGGGAAGTTGGCGGGCTTGCCGCGCTTGTAGGACGAGTCAAACTCGGTCCCGTCCACCAGCTTTCCTCGGTAGTGCACAGTCACTCGATCCGAGCGGCTCGGGGTGCTTCCCGATCCGGAGGCCAGCACCTCGTACTGCAGACCGCTTGCGGTGGTCTGAACGCCTTCTCTTTGTTGATTGGTCACAAGTAGCTCCTGGTTTTGGATAGCAAATTCCTGGGCAGCACGCTGACTTTCCAGACGTTTCTCTGGATTGAGGCGATCGCCCAAAAGGAAGCGGAACAGGAATGCTCCAACTCCCACCATGATGATGAGGGTGATGAGGGTACGGCTGCGGTCCATGGCCCTCATGGATTACGGGTGAATTTGGAGAAGTCCGGAGGGCGCTTTTCCACGTAGGCGTTTCGCCCCTCCTGCCCTTCTTCTGTCATGTAGAAGAGCATTGTGGCCGAACCGGCCAACTCCTGCAGTCCGGCCTGCCCGTCGCAGTCCGCATTCATTGCGGCCTTCAGGCAGCGCAGGGCAATCGGAGAAAGTTGCAGCATCTCCCGACACCAGTTGAGCGTCTCCTCTTCAAGCTGATCCAGCGAAACCACGGTGTTCACCAGCCCCATCTCCAGCGCCTGCTGAGCGTTATACTGACGGCAGAGGAACCAGATCTCCCGGGCCTTCTTCTGCCCCACGATGCGGGCTAGGTAGCTTGAGCCGTAGCCACCATCGAACGACCCGACCTTCGGCCCGGTTTGTCCAAAGATCGCGTTGTCTGCGGCAATCGTCAGATCGCAGAGGACGTGCAGCACGTGACCTCCTCCGATGGCGTAGCCTGCGACCATGGCGACCACAGGCTTGGGACAGGTCCGGATCTGGCGCTGAAAGTCCAGAACATTGAGCCGGTGATGCCCGGTTTCGCTGTCAACGTATCCCGAGTCTCCCCGAACCTTCTGGTCCCCTCCGGAGCAGAAGGCCTGGTCCCCGGCACCCGTGAGAATGATGACCCCGACCCGGGGGTCTTCCCGGGCATCGTGGAGCGCATGGATCATCTCCTTCACGGTGATGGGACGAAACGCGTTCCTCACCTCCGGGCGGTTGATGGTGATCTTGGCCACCCCCTCCTCCGATTTGTGGTACAGGATGTCGGTGTAGTCCCCGGAGGCGATCCAGTAGGTTTCAGTCGGCATGACTCTCCTCAGTCTTGAAATGAATGACGCAGCACCTGTTGCCAGCGTTGCTGCTCCTTGGTGTTGATTTCACGATCCGTGGTGACCTCGATCACACTGGACCGGCTCGATTGCACCGCACGCAGGTAGGCCGCCCGGCAGCTTTCCAGAGACGTACAGGCTTGGTGGTCCAGATGAAACAGCTCCGCAGCGGCAGAAAAATTCCACGAGTGTGGGGTACCGAAAAACGGTTCGAAGAGGTCTCTCTGTTGGGAAATGGGCAGGAAGGAAAAAATTCCTCCTCCGTGATTGTTGCACAGCACTACCGTTATGGGAAATCTGTTTTCCGCGAGCAGCGCCAGCGAGTTCAGGTCGTGCAGGGCGGAGAGGTCTCCGAGGATCAGCGTGGTGGGACGCTGCAGCCCCTCTGCAAAGCCTGCGGCACTGGCGATCAGCCCATCAATTCCGGAGGCACCGCGGTTGAGCCCGATGGGAACGGCCGGGCCTCTTCCGGAGCCATAAAAGTCCAGCAGCCTGACCGGGAGGCTGTTTCCCACGTACAGGGCATGGCCTTCCGGAACCCACGTTGGAAGCGCGTGGGCCAACTGTAGCTCGCTCCAGCATGTCTGCTGCAGGAAGTGGTGCTGGAGTGCCTCTGCCACCTGCTGATCAGCCTGCTGCCACTGTGCAAGCCAGTCAGAGGGACCGGGGTGAGTCAAGTGTGCAGAAAGGCTCTGGGTGAGGCTGGAGACTTCTGAGTTCATCTGAAGCCCAAACTGGAATGAGGCGTCCAGACGCTCGGTTTGCGAGGAGATCCAGACCATCTCGGGAGCCGGCCGTCGCTCCCAGCGAGTTAGCCAACGCTTGGAGGTGGGAGGAAACCCGAGGTGCCAGATCACTTCCGGTTCCCAATGGGTGCTGGGCAGCCCCTCAACCAAAAGTTGATCATAATGGGTAACGCGCTGGGCCACTGGGCCAAAGCGCATTCCGGAGGTGATGTCGGCAAACAGCGGCCATCCCAACGCCTGAGCCAGCTGCTTCACGGCCGGAAGCTCTGATTGCGGCAGGCGCCCCACGCTCAAAATCCCTCGACGCGAAGCGTGGGTGGCAAGTTCGGAGATCAGCGCATCTTCCGGAAAAGAGTGGGAGCGAGGCTTCCGAACCCACGGAACTGGAGCAGCCCTCCAACGCTCTGGAACGGCGGGCTCCTCCGAAGGGGTCTCCTCGAAGAACGGCTCGCGGAAGGGGAAGTTCAGGTGGACCGGTCCGGGCAACGGTGCCTGAGTCCGCGCTACGGCTTGGTCCAGGCTGGAGAGTAGCGCGGGGAGTGGAGTTTCCGGACCTGGGCACCCTGGGTCATGAAACCAGCGCACGTAGCTTCCGAAGAGTTTGGTCTGGTCAATCGTTTGGTTGGCTCCGGAGTCTCTGAGCTCCGGGGGGCGGTCGGCAGAGAGAATCAGGAGGGGAAGTTGCTCTACAGACGCCTCGACCACTGCGGGGAGGTAGTTGGCGACGGCGGTTCCGGAGGTACAGATCAGAGCGGCGGGCTCTCCTGTCGCTCGGGCGTGTCCCAAGGCAAAGTAGGCTGCGGCGCGCTCGTCGATGAAGATGCGGCACTGAGCCTGCGGATTCCGGGCTGCTGCGGTGGTCAGCGGAGTGGAACGCGACCCCGGAGAGATGCAGAAGGTGACGACCTGGTTGCGAACCAACTCCTCAATGATCCAACTCCCCCACAGGGGGTTCCAGGTGCCACTGCTCACGCGGGGACCACGACCGAGGCCCAGGTTCGCAGCTTGATCTCCAACTCCTGCCACTCCTTCTCTGGCTCAGAGCCTTCAACAATTCCGGCTCCGGTATAAACCTTCAGGCACTTCTCGGTCAGCAGCCCGGAGCGCAAGGCCACAGCGAACTCGGCTGCATCTCGGCTAACCCAGCCGATAGGACCGGCGTACCAGCCGCGGTCAAAGGACTCCAGGCGGCGGATGTGTTCAGCAGCTGGACGCTTCGGAGTTCCGGAGACGGCAGGCGTTGGGTGAAAGGCCGGCAGAAGTTCGGCATCCTGAACGCCTTCCCGCAGCCTCCCCTGAACCCGGCTCCGGAGATGCTGCACGTGTCGAAGCGGCAGCCGCTCCAAGTAGGAGAGCCTCTCGGAAGTGATGCAGAATTGCTCCAGGAGTGCCTCAAGGCGAGCGAGGACCATCAGGTGTTCCCGCTGCTCCTTGGCGCTGTTGCGCAGCTCTTCGGCCAAACGCAGGTCCTCTTCCGGAGTGAGGCCGCGAGGTCGGGTGCTGGCCAGCGCCTCGCTCTCAAGCAAGCCCACGTTGCGACGGTAAAGGCGCTCCGGGGTGATTCCGAGGAAGGCCTGCTTTTCGTTGAGCTGAAAGCAGAACTGGAATGCTTGAGGCGCCTGCTCCCGCAGAGCGAGCAGAAGCCGAACCGGATCGGCTCTTTCGGCTAGCTCAAACTCGGCGCTTCGGGCCAGGACGACCTTTTGCAACTCTCCGGCAGCGATGCAGCGGAGCCCTTCCCGGACCTGGGCGTTCCACCCGGAAGCGTCCGGGGTGTGTTTTCGATGCAGAAAGTGAAAGGTATCGTGGTGACTCCTCTCCGGAAGGCGGAGGCCGAGCATCCGCTGCCGGAGCATCCGCAGGACAGTGCGCTCTTCTGTGGGATCTTCTCGTCTCAGGACCTGACAGACGAGCCAGTGGTGATTCTCGCGCTCTTCAAGGAGAATCTCCGGGAGCACAAAGCGAGCGGCTTGCCAGTCGTTCCACTCTGGAGAGTGCGATGCCTTCGGGTCGAAGCGCAGCCCGCCAAAAAATCTGGACTCCACAGGCGCCTCTTTGAGCAACTCTTGCAGCTCTCGAGCGACCTCGGAGTAGGGGTTGGCGGAGTCGCTGCTGATGGCCCAGGCCTCCCCCAGGCCGGCAAGGCGCTCATTTTGCGCACGGTCTGTCCAGTAAGTGCGCTGCAGGCTGGTCTGTCCGGAGAGCCAAAGGAGCGGATCGGCAGGCTGAATGGGGCACTCCAGCCGAACGATCCGCAGGCTGCGATGGCTTGGAGAGGGCCCCCCGGAGCGTAGCCAGAAGTCGATCTGCTCGACGAGCAGATCACGAGCTTCGCTCAGATCGGCAGGCTGAAGAAGGGCGGCTTGGGCAACAGGCATGCAAGGAGTTGTTGTCTCAGGTTGGACCAGATCAAAAACAGGTTGGCATGTTTTTCTGGAGACAACAAGAAGGGATTTTTCGCCTATACGAAATGAGCTTCCGGGGGCTTAGACCACCTCGGATCCGCCAGCTCCGGCGATGACGATCTTGCCTTCCTCCTCGAGCTTTTTGACCACCTTGATGATCTTCTGCTGAGCCGCCTCGACGTCGGAGACCTTGACCGGGCCAAGGTTCTCCAGGTCGTCCCGGACCATCTCCGCAGCGCGGGAGGACATCGAGCTGAAGATCAGCTCGCGGACGGCGTCGCTAGCCGTCTTCAGAGCAAGCACCATGTCTGCCTGGTCGACGTCCTTGAGGACCGTTTGCATCTGCTTGGAGTCGATCAGGGAGAGGTCCTCAAAGGTGAACATCAACTCGCGGATGGACTCGGCCAGGTCCGGGTTGGTCTCTTCGATGGTCGCGAGAATACGCGTCTCGGTGGCCTTGTCGACCGCGTTGAGGATTTCCGCAACGGGGGCGACCCCGCCGACCTTGGTGATCACTGAACTGGCTGCTTTCATTTCGTCGTACAGGACTTCGTTCAATTCCGTGACCACTCCCGGAGGAATGCTCTCCAGGGTGGCCATTCGATACATCACATCCGCCTGCAGGTTCTCCGGGAGCGTGCGGAGTACGGTTGAGGACTGATCCACGTTGTTCAGGTAGGAGAGGATCAGGGCAATCGTCTGCGGATGCTCACTGCGGACATAGTTGGAGATGGTCACCGGATCCACATAGCGCAACGCGTCCAACCCACCTTCTTCTTGTCCGGAGCGCAGGTTGCCCTCCAACTCCTTGGCCTTGTCTGCTCCAAGAGCCTTGGTCAGAGCGTTGCGGACGAAATCCGGAGAAGTGTCCAGGTACACGCCCTCTTCCTGCATCACGGAGTTCCGGTAGAACTCCTCAAGGACGATGTCAACCTCTTCCGGAGAAACATCGTTGAAGCGGGTCATGAAGTAGCCAACCTGTTGAATCTCTTGTTCATCCAGGTTCTTCATGACGTCCGCAGCTCCCTCCTCGCCCAGAGCCAGGAGGAGGATTGCGGCTTTCTTGGGCCCGGTCAGCTTGCCAACGCTCATGCTTGAATCCAATCGAGTGATCGCGCCGGCAGGGTGAATTCAGCCTCGTTCCATCAACTCCACAAAGCGTTGAAAGAGGTACTGCGCATCATGCGGTCCCGGCGCTGCTTCTGGGTGATACTGCACGGAATATGCCGGGTATTCGAGAGATTCGATGCCCTCCACCGTCTGGTCGTTGAGGTTGCGATGAGTGACTCGGACTCCGGAAGGCAGGCTGTCTTCCTCGACGGAGAAGCCGTGATTGTGGCTGGTGATCTCGATCTTCTCGGTGGCATAGTCGACGACCGGGTGGTTGCCTCCGTGGTGTCCGCAAAACAGCTTGTAGGTCCTGCAGCCCAAGGCCAGCGAGAGGATCTGGTGCCCCAGGCAAATCCCGAAGATGGGCCTTTTCCCCAGCAGGGCCCTGACGGACTCTACGGACTCTTGAACGGCTGCAGGATCGCCCGGGCCGTTGGAGAGAAAGACCCCATCCGGATTCAGTGCCAACACCTCGGAGGCCTTGGTGTTCCAGGGAACCACGATGACAGACATTCCGAGTTGAGCCATCAGGCGCAGGATGTTGTGCTTGATCCCAAAGTCATAGGCAACCACTTTGAAGCGCGGGGGAGCGGTTTCGGCATCCCACAGATAGCGCTCCCGGGTGGAGACTTTGCCGGCCAGGTTCTGGCCTTCCATGGAGGGCAGGGCCATGGCCTCTTCACGCAAGGTGTCCAGCGTGCGGTGGGAGGCGGAGGCGGTGATGATGCCGCTGCACTCTCCTCCGGAGCGGATCGCCCGGACCAGCGCCCGCGTGTCCACCCCTTCCAGCACCGGGACCTTGTTTGCACGCAGCCACTCTTCCAGGGCATCGCTCGCGCGCCAGTTGCTGGTGTTCAGGCTCAACTCCCGCACCACCAAAGCGGCCGCATGAATCGTGGTCGACTCCATGTCCTCCGGGTTGATCCCGTAGTTCCCGATGTGGGGATAGGTCATGGTAACGATCTGTCCGGTGTAGGAGGGGTCGGTGAGGATTTCCTGATATCCGGTCAGTGAGGTGTTGAAGATTACTTCGCCGGTTGCTTCCAAAGGGGCTCCCCGGAGTTTTCCGCGGAAGTACTGGCCGTTGTTGAGAACGAGCAGGCCGTCAGTCATGAAGAGGGTCAATCAAGGATGATGAGCTTGTCGGGGTCAGGCTGAGGGGTGTCTTCCTGGGGAACACACCTCAGGGCGGTTGCATAGAGGGTGGTTGCCATCGCATGCGCTTCCGTGCGCTCCACGCGGATGTGAGTGGCGTTCAAGAGCCCGGCCTTGTTGCGGGTGCGCTTCAGAGCCTGACGATACGCGTTGTGCTCTCCTGCCAGGGCCACCGACTTGAGGGAGCCGAGCGAACCGCAGTTGGGAGGGAGGAGGTCCTCCTGCATCAGTTGAACGATCTCTCCCTGAGGGCTCAACTCGACCGAGGAGGGAGCACAGGAGACCAGAAGCAGGAGCGTGGCAAGGAGGAGCGGATAAGGCATCATGATTCATCACCGAGAAAGCGTCCGCCGGTCTGCTGCGTCAGCATGCGGAGCCAGGCGTCGTTGCGGCTCAGGTCCCGGGCCTCCAGCCAGTCTCCCACGATGACCAGCGGGAGCGAGGCGTCGGGCATGTCGTTGCATCCACACGAGATCTGCAACACGTATTGACCGGGCTCTAGTTTCGGCAAACGAATATAGGTGTTCTGGTCGGAAACTGCCAGCGCTTCCTCAAAGAGGACCTGCCCCAACTGCTGTTCAACGACCTTTGCCTGCACGGTGGGGGAGCGCGTGGGCAGGTGCAACGACCCCTCAACCTGCTCGGAGGTGTGCCTGGGACGCAGAGAGTTCAGCTCCCAGAACATGCGCTGCTGCTCATAGAGCGGCTGATACAAGAGGGACTGCCAGAACAAGGCGTACTGGTGATCTGCCTCAAAAGCGGGCTGGAACCTCCACCTCCAGCTGACAGGATCCTGCACCCAGTCCACTCGACCGAGCCGAAATGGCGTCCGGAGCAGGAGCTGGGACGAACCTCCCTCCGTGACCTCTAGCTGCTGAAATCCGGACTGCTGCCGCAGGTATTCCGGTGGGAGCACCTGAGACTCGGCAAAGTTCCAGCGAGGCTGATGCTGAGGGCGCAGCTCCAGGCGGTCTTCCTGAGAGAGAAACAGCTCCTGATACCCCTGTCCCTGCAGAGCCTGCTCTCCACCAAGCGCAATGATCCGTCCACCTTCTGCAAGATAGCGTCGAAACGCACGCTGGAATTCCGGATTGCGCAGGTACTTCTGGATATCGAAGTTCTGGAAAATGACTGTGTCGATCTTGAACAGTTCGCGCAGGAACAGCTCCCTTACAGGAAACTGGATCAAGGCCAGCTCGGTCTCCGGAACGTTCTGCGCGTCCTCGAAGGGGTCCCGGAGGATAAAGAACGCGATCAGGTCCAACTCCGGCATCGTCTTGAGCATGTGGCGCAGGTGCAGCACGTCCCAGCCCGGACGCCCGGCGATGTGGAGCACCTTGAGCCGAGTTGCTCTGACAGAAAGCGGAAGGTACCTCAGGTTGTCGTGAGGGTTGGCCTCGCCTGCCACCGGATTGAGCCTCAGGGTCAGCAGGGACTCTCCGACCCGATTCGGGGTCCACTGCAGGCGTAGCGTCTCCTTGTGCCTCCCCGAAGGAAACACCAGCGACTTCTGAGTCAGTACGGACTTGCCATCCATCAAAACCAGGCTGGTGGTTCCACCCTCGCTGAGGTCGGACTCGATCTCCACCTCCATGACCGTCATCTGATTGATGAAAGACACCCGGGGGTTTGCCACCCGACGGATGGAGACTTCCTGCTGTAGGGGCGGCTGAGGAAACCAGGAGTGCAGCGTCAGCCCGGAGTGTTTCAACTCGGCTGCCAGCGCCTCCGGAAGTTCGGTGCTGCTGGTGTCCTGCCCGTCGCTGATCAGGAGCAACTCGGCACCTTCCGGGATTCCTCCCTGCTGGACAAACGTCCCGAGGGCGGCTTCCAGAGGGGTTTGGTCCCGTCTCTCTGCAAGAGGCGACTCGGCCAGCACGTCAAAGTAGTGGGGCTCGTGCTGGGAAAATTCTTGCTCCAGCACCCTCCGAAATGGCTCCGGAAGCGCATCGGCCAGAGGGGCATCGGCCAGAGGGAGGACCTTCCGGACGCTGTTGCTGGTGTCCACGAGCACGTACAGCGGCTGAGGCGGCGGCTGAAACGTTCCGGCGGCCTCGGTGAGCCAGAGCAGAAAGGCGACCAGCAGGACGCGAAATCCGGCACTGAGCCACTGCAGCAGCCCTCTGCGTTTCCATAACAGCCGGGCGAGGTAGGCCAGGGTGGCTGCCGTGAAGGCAAGCCAGATGAGGTGATAGGTGGGGGGCATTCAGCAGTCCGGTTCAGGTTTCCGGAACATCTTGAACAGCCTTGCGGAGAGTTTCAAATGCAGATTTCAAGGTTTCACGTGAAACCTGTACTCAATCGATCAGGAATCCGTGTGTTGGCAGATTTGAGGAAAGGCCTGCAGAAATCGCTGGTAGAGCCTCCAGAGTTCGTCAATCGGGGTGTTTTTTCGAATCTGACAACGCCCAACTCCGGAGAGCAGGATGAAGTTGACTCCTCCACTGCCAGATTTTTTGTCATGGAGCATCAACTGCTGAAACTGCTGCTGGCTCAAGGGAGGGAGCGTGAACCGAGGCATGAGGGGGAGCAGGAAGTCCTGAACCTGAGTCCAGCTTTCTGTGGAAAGGTGGCTCCACTGATGTGAGGCAAAGGCGGCAAACAGCATTCCCAGGCCAACCGCCTCGCCGTGCAGGTAGGTGCCGTAGCCGGCGTGAGTCTCTACCAGGTGTCCCAGAGTGTGCCCGAAGTTCAGCGTCGCTCTCAGCCCGGATTCTGTCTCATCCGCCTCAACGATCTGAGCCTTGACCGCGCAGGAACGATAGATTGCTTCCTCGAGAAACTCCAGGTCCAGCGGCTCCAGCGAGCGACCTTTGAGAAACTCCAGCAGCTCCCGGTCGTGGATCAAGCCGTGCTTGATCAGTTCGAAGTATCCGGCGGTCAGCTCACGAGACGGGAGCGTTTTCAGAAATTCCAGGTCGATGCAGACGTGCTCCGGCTGCTTGAAGGCGCCGATGGAGTTCTTGCCCAAGGGGTGGTTGACCGCGGTTTTTCCACCGACGCTGCTGTCGACATCTGCCAGCAAGGTGGTGGGAACCTGCACAAACGGGATGCCTCGCATGAACACCGCTGCCGCAAACCCCGCCATGTCACCGATGACTCCACCTCCAAAGGCAATCAGCAGGGTCTTGCGGTTGGCATCGGCCTCCATCAGGAAGTCTACAATCCGTGAGAGCGTCTCCAGAGTCTTGTGTTGCTCACCTTCCGGCACCACGCACGTTCGGAGCTTCCAGCGCTTGTGGGGCTCCAGCACCTTCTCCACCCAGTCCGGATACAGCACCTGAAGCTGGTCGTTGGTGACCACGACCACCTGTGTGGCCTGGAGGCGCTCCAGAGCCTCCGGGAGGTCCGTGCCGAGGAGGCCGGAGCCGATGTGTATCGGATACTCCCTGCCCGGGAGAGAGACGTTGAGGGCTTTCATGAGGTCCTGCGGAAGGGAGGTCTTGACTCTCGGATGAGGAAAACTAGGATGCTGTGAACTGCTCTAGACAGGTTCAGAATGACAGACAGAGAATACTTGGCACGAGTCGAAAAGCTGTTCCGGAAGGTAGAGGACCTGCTGATCGACTTTGAGGACACCCTTGATTACGACCGAACTCCGGACAAGTTGGAGATCACTCACGAGCCCAGCGGACGCAAGATTGTCCTGAACACCCAGAGGGCAATTCATGAAGTCTGGCTGGCCGGAAACGCTCGGGGGTGGCACTTTGGGTTTCAGGAAAAGTCAGGGCGCTGGTTTGCTCAAGCTGAGCAGGAAGAGTTTGCAGACTGCTTCTCTCGGCTTCTGGGCGATCACCTGGGCGAGTCTGTGGAGCTGGACCTGTCATGAGGCGGAGTTGTCCTCGATTTCCAGAATTGCGGAAATCGGCAGGGCCCCGCTTTGGGTGATGGTTTTCCGGGACTTGTCCTTGAGTTTTTCCTGAAACTCCTCCTTGCGCTCGATGAACTCCCGGTAGCAGCGAATGTCTGAGATTCGCTTGCGGCAGTCCTTGACCCTGAAGTCGATCCGCTCCTGAACCTCCACAGACTGCTTTCCCTTGCGCATCTGAAGAAACGCCTTTCCTGCCTCTCGATAGAGACGTTCCGCTAGCTTGAGGCGCTCTTGGGCCGATGACGGGGTGCCTTTGAAGATGGCCTCTTCGGCCAGCCGAAACTGGCACCACGCCATGTTTCTCAGGGTATCCGGAGTGAAGCGCTTCTCCCGACCCGTGCGTTCAAAGTATTCGATTGCCTGCAGATAGGCTTCCTGCTTCATGAAGCGACAAGCTGTGTCGTAGTTCAGCTTGGCTGTTGCTTCATTCATCATGTGAACTCTTCTTTCCTTGACCTAATATGAAAATCTCGACGCTCTCTTGTCGTGAACTTTTGGGTTTGCAGAGGTTCACGCGCTCAAAGCGCTCCCGGAAAAACTTTCGGAGCTCCTCAAACGGGGCTCCTTGAAACGCCTTGACCAAAAGGGTGCCTCCCTGTCGCAGGTGGCAATCTGCCAACTCAAGCACTTGCAGGTTGAGAGCGTGTGATCGATCGGCATCCAGCGACCGAACTCCTGTTGTCTTGGGGGCCATGTCGCTGAGGATGATGTCCAGAGGCTCGGAGAGCCAGTCCGGAGAGGCTCCTGCCTCAAAGATATCTCCCTGCAATGCTTGTGCATGACTTGGCAGAGAAACACCGATTGGCTTGAGGTCCAGGCCAACTACGGAGCCCTGAGGTCCCACTCGACGGGCTGCATACTGCAGCCAGGACCCTGGACTGCACCCCAGGTCGAGGGCGCGCATTCCTGGTCTGAAGAGGCGATGTTTCCGGTCGATTTCCTCCAGCTTGTATACTGAGCGCGCGGCGTACCCATCCTGTTTGGCTCGCTGAAAGTAGTGATCTCGGACCTTTTTCACAGCCACCCCTTGTCGGCAAAACTGACATAACTCCCATCACCAACGATCAGGTGATCCAGCACCTGAATTCCCAGGAGCTTCCCAGCTTCGACCAGGCGGCTGGTGATCTGGTGATCTTCGGGAGACGGTTGCGGGTCTCCGGAAGGGTGATTATGAAGGCACACGAGTGCAGCCGCTCGGCGCTCCAAGGCCCCGGCAAACACCTCCCGAGGGTGAACCAGGCTCCGGTTCAGCAGCCCTTGAGTGACGATGCGCTCTTCCAGAAAGCGGTGCTTGTTGTCCAGCAGGACAACAATGAACTGCTCTTGCTTCTTATCTCTCAGGCGTTGCTGAAAGTGCTGGTAGATGTCCTTGCTGCTCCGGAACCCTTCACCGACTCGCAGGGGGCGGGTTCCGTAACGCTTGCAGATCTCTCTCAGTGCGTGAAGGCGCTCCGCAAGCGCTTGCTGTACTCCAAAGTTTCGCTGGACCTCCTCGGAAGACAGCAGGTCCTTGAGGACGTGAGTCTTCGTCAGGTCGCTCAGCATCTTAGTTTCTGAGGAACCGGACTGCAATACGGCACCCATCAGCTCGGCGTCAGAGCGGTCCTCCAGGCGGTGCGAGGGCGCTTGTGACGCCCGGACCTTCAACCACTGGCAGCCTGTCCGCAGTTGGCAGGTGTCGCACTCTGGACGAGGCCCACAGGGGCCATTAGCCCCGTGAGCGTTCCACAGCCCTGCCCAAAGCGCAGCTCCGGAATCTGCCGCCTTTGCTGACTCCCAGCCGGCTTCAGTTGCGCCCTTGCAGGCATCAATCCACTCTCGGACATGAAATCGCTCCGGAACCTTCCCATGACTATAGCGAGACCAGGCCGTCATCCCGGCTGCAAGACAGGGCAGAGGGCACCCGTGATCACTCAGCCACTCAGCCGCCTGCCAACATGCCTCTTCCGGGAAAAGTCTCCACCACTCCTCGAGCGCTTCCGGGTGCTGCATTTTTCCGGGGTGCAGCTGGGTTTTACGAAGAAACCTCATCAACCGCAGGCCCCATTGAACCCAGTGTTCCTGCTGCTCCAAGCTCAGCGAGCGACACCTTTGCACTCCGGCATGGACCTGATCTTCCCGGCAGTAGTGAGGATCCAAACCTTCAAGCAACGCGTAGAGCGGTTGCAGCTCCTCAAACGCGGACCTGGAACTCCACGGGACTCCCCAGAGAGGAAGAGCGAGGTCGAGCAGTTCATGGATCCAGCGTTCTCGAGAGTCCGAATACCTGTGCTGGTGGAGGCTCTCCCAAAACCAGGGCTTGGGAACCTCTTTCCAAACAGGTCGGAGCTCCCGGAAAAAAGATCGATTCATTTAATGAATAAAATCAATATTTTGGTTTTTATATGAATCGTTATATCTATTCTGAACGTTCAGAAAATTCCAGCCGAAGGACCCCCCAAGAGGTGAGCTCCCACTCTGGCCCCGAGCGCTCAATGAGCCCTTGACGGAGGTGCATTTCATGAATCAGGTGCGAGAGGGATACGTGCTCCCGAGTCTGCGGAGCCCCTCCTGCACGAATGGACCTCAAGACCTCCAGCTCGGCACGGGAGTGAGGCTTGGACTCATCCTTGAGGTGTTCGATCAGCGCCTCAAGGAGCTGGTCACCTACTTGAGAGAGCCTCTCGGCGTCAACAATACGTCCCCGCAGGTAGAGCGTCGCTTTGTCCTCCGTACCGGAGTTGCGGATGAAGACCAGAGCCTCCAGACTTTCATCGGCCCAGACCTCCATCGCGAGCATCAGCGGTTCCTCGGGACGGAACATCGGCTTCACGGAGGCTTCTGGCCAGGCTTCGGTCAGCAACTCTCTCATCCGTCGCTCCAGGTGCGCTCGGGTCGGGTTTCCAGGGAGCAGCCCCTGAGGGTTCACATAGTACACCGGGCGGCTTCGCTGGAAGCCTGCAGAGTAAGGGGAGCAGAGGAACTCGCGGACCGAGTCCAGGCTTAAAGCACCGAGGCAACTGAGCAGATTCAGTCCCGTTTTGAGCCCATTCCCTACATACACGATCTTTTCGTGGCCAGCGCTGTCGGCGAGTCGCCCGGGAGTGATCAGGTGTCCGGACTCTTCGTATCCCAGTCCAAACTTCAGCGCGCTCAGAGGTTGAAGATCTTCCGCCTCCTGCAGCAACTGTGTGAGGCGCAGCGCGTCGTGACAAGAGTGCTCCTCCATCTCGTGGAGGCTCTCAAGGAGAGTATCCTTTTCCCGGCTGGGATGTGTGGTGGCCCTCTGCTCCCATTCGCTCTTCAGGGCTCTCCAGAGAATCCACTTGTCCCCCACGGCACACTGGTAGGTCCGGAGCCCTTGGTCGACCGCTTTCCGGGTGGCCTCCAGGTCGCTTTCGACCGTGTTGACGAACTCGGAACCCGGACGCAGGTGCCGGGAAACCAGAAGGGCACAGGCGTCTCCAGTACACACGTGGATGCGTTGGCGCAGGGCGTCGTAGCCGAGAAGAAAGCAGCGGTCTCCATCTCCATCGAAGGTCAGCCCGATCACCTGCTGATCCGGCCGCTGCTGTCCCTCTTCGAGCAACGCCTGGAGTGCTGGGTATCCTTGAAAGCGACCGGCCTGGACTTCTTCGGGAAGGATCACCGACACTCCCTCCAGGTCTGCGACTCCGCAGTGCTGATTGATTCCCTCAAGCGAGTCGTTGCAGACGCGGACCTGAGGAAGTGGCGCCAGCCAAGTGTTCAGCATTGGGCCGTAGGCGCCGTTCGCGGCATCGACGACGACAAACAGGTGCTCCGGAAGGTTGTCCAGCCAGGAGTTTTGGGGATCCCAGCAGAATCGACCAAAGCTAGCGGAGGCTTCCTGCTCGGCGAAGAGCAGCGCTCCACTCGGCTCTGCCTGTTGAACGGTGCTCCACGGCGTGTCGCGCAGCTTCTGCGTCAGGCGTCGATCGTCTTCGGGAAAGAGCTTGAGTGCGTAGCCTCCCAAAAAGATCTTGATGCCGTTTTGGTGGGCAGGGTTGTGGGATGCGGTCAGGACCAAAGCGGCTGAGGCCTTGCGCTCCACAAGGTATATTGCTACCGCAGGCGTGGGCTGAACCCCAAGCACTACGGTGTTGAGTCCGGCCTTGCGCAGGCCATTGATCGCCGCCTGATTGAAATGTCCCTCCCGATCTCGAGTGTCCCAGCCCAGCAGGACCTCATCTCCGGGAAGTGCCTGCCGGGACTCCTGCAGCAAGCACCCGAAGCAGTAGGTGTATAGCTCAAAGAACTGATCTGTGAGGACACCTTGCTGCAAGAACGCCTGGAGCGGGTCCAACTCACAAACTGCGGAAGCTTTTTGAACCGGACCTCGAATCCCGTCGGTTCCTTGAATTCGATCCGGGACGCTCATCCGACCGTCACCGACTTGGCGAGGTTGCGCGGCTTGTCGATCTCACGCTTCAGCTCCAAGGCGGTGTAGTATGAAAGCAGCTGTGCGAGCACCATCTGAAGCAGCGGGGCAGTAAGCGTTGGGGTGGAGGGAAGTGTGACGGCATGGTGCAGAATCCCTTGAGCACGCTCATCGTCCTGGGCACAGAAGCCGACGACTGTTCCACCGCGTGTCCGAATCTCCTCCATGGCGATCAAGGTCCGAGTGTGTAGCGATTTCTGCTCCGGAGGGGGGATGAAGAAGAGTGAGTGGACTGAGGGCTCGATCAGGGAAAGCGTTCCGTGCTTGAGGAACCCTGCCGGCATGCCCTCGGCATGTTGGTAGGTGACCTCCTTCATCTTCAAGGCAGACTCCATGGCAACCGGATAGTAGAGGCCACATCCGAGGAACAGCCAGTGCTCGACCTGGTGTGTCGCCCGAGCGAGGTTGCGCAAAAAACCCGACTTCTCGTTCAAGGCGGACTCCACGACTTCGGGCAGGGCTTCCAGTTCGGCCAGGTGTGTGCGCTCCTGTTCGGCAGAGAGCTTCCGGGTCTGCCTGCCCAACTCAAGGGCTGTGCGCATCAACAGGATGACCTGCGCCAGCGCCGCCTTGGTGGAGACCACACAGATCTCAGGTCCGGACCCTTGCATGATGACGTGATCGACCATCATGCTGATGGAGGAACCCATCACATTGACCACTGCCCCCGTCTTGGCCCCTTGGCGTTGAGCGTGCTGTAGGGCCGTTTTGGTATCGTAAGTTTCTCCGGATTGCGAGATGGCAATCACGGCATCTCCGGAACCAATCGAGGAGACGTCAGAAAATTCATCAGAGCTGATGGCTGGGAAATAGCGTCCACAAAAGTTTGAGAACAGATACTGTGCGATCTGAGCAACATAGAAGGTTGTCCCGACTCCCATCAGATAGCCTTGTCCGGCCTGTTCCAGCAGGCGAGCAAGGCCTTCAACAGACCCCCGAGGGACCTTGAGAGCCTGCCGGATGGTCTGAGGCTCGTCGAAGATTTCCTTGAGCATGTAGTGAGCAAATCCACCCTTCTTTGTTGTCTCCGTATCCCAGTCAATGCTTAACACCGCTTTGTCGACCCATTGCCTGTTGCCGACCTGACGCACCTCGTAGGCATCATGAGTGATCACGGCATACTCCCCATCCTCCAGCACGACCGCACGTCGAGTGTACTCCAGGAAGGCGTTGATGTCAGAGCCGATGAAGTGCTCTCCGTTTCCCAGTCCGATGACCAGAGGCGACTCGTGCTTTGCACAGAAAAGGGTCTCCGGAAGGTGCGGGGTCATCATGATCACGGCATAGGAGCCCTGGACCCGATTCAGTGCGGTGACAAACGCCTCCTCCACGTTTCCGGATTGCTGGAACAGGTGCTGAACGAGGTTCACCAGCACTTCGGTGTCAGTTTGGGAGCAGAACGAGAACCCCAGAGAGAGCAACTCCTCTCGCAACTCCTGATAGTTGGAGATGATCCCGTTGTGGGCCAGGGCGAACTCTCCATTCATCGAGTGGTGCGGGTGGGCGTTCTCTGCAGTCACGCCTCCATGCGTTGCCCAGCGAGTATGTGCGATGCCGAGCCGTCCTTCGAGGGTGATCAGGTCTTCTTTCTCATTGACCTCGTCCACACCTCCGGTGCTCTTGCGAATGTGCAGGCGTCCCTCGTGTAGCGTTCCCATCCCGCATGAATCGTATCCGCGGTACTCCTGGCTCCGGATGGATGAGAGCAGGCGACGGGAAATCGGTTCCTTGCTGACAATTCCGCTGATTCCACACATAGAGACCTAGAGGCTGAGGTTGTCTGGATGCTGAGTCCCACTGGGAACCAACAGTCCCGGAGAGAGCGTGTGCCGTGCTCCAATGACGGAGCGGTCCCCCACAAACGCTCCGACCTTCTTGAGTTGAGTATCGATCGTCCCTTCTCTGAGGCGACAGGAGACCGTTTGCTGATTCCAGTGATGGTTGACCGTGGTGACTCCGGATCCGAGCTGCACTTGCTCTCCAATGACGCTGTCTCCAATGAAGGAAAGGCGCCCTAGGTCCGCTGAGCCAAAGATCACACAGTTCTTCAACTCGGAGCCGTACCCGACGATCGATTGCGGACCAACGGCGCTGTAGTGGCGTACCAGGGTGTTGTTGCCCAGGTAGCTGCCCCGGCCAACAAAGCAGGGACCCTTGAGCACACACCCGGCCTCGATGACCACATCGGCCTCCACCACAACGGCCCCCTGAATCTGGACGCTTCCCAAAAACTTTGCCGTGGAGTCGATTCTGGAGTGAGTCCAGGTGTCCATGAGCATGCGGTTCGCCTCCAGAATGTGCCACGGGTAGATGATGTCGATCCAACCCTCTTCCCAGATGGTGGCTTTCATCTGCTTGGCTACCATCTGCTGTAGTGCCAGCGCCATGTCTAGCTGGCTGGTCTGAAGGAGCTGAAAGATCTGAGGAGGGAGCACAAACACTCCGGCGAGCACGTAGTTGGCCTGGGCTCCTTCCGGCTTCTCCACCAGACGCGTGATCCGCATTTCGTGATCCAGATACACGTTGCCGAACTCTTGTGAGGAGCGTGGGAGGGCGATCACGGCAACCGGGTCTCCAGTCTGGGAGTAGCTGCTCAGCGCGCTGGTGAAGGGGTTCCCGTGAAACAGCGTGTCGCCGTAGACGAGCAGAAAGGGCTGTTGCTCCAAGGCTGGCTCGCACGATTTCAGGGCGTGACCGATCCCGCTCAGAGGCTCTTGAACCACATATTCCAGGCGAACTCCCCAAGGAGAGCCATTTCCGAAGAACTTCCGGATGGAGTCCTGCTGGTGGTTGACAACGATGACGACCTCCCGGACTCCTGCGTTGCCCAACGCGGTGAGCGTGTATTCGAGGATATAGCGTCCCCCGATCCGAATCATCGACTTGGCTCGAGTCTCGGTGAAAGGATGAAGCCGGGGGCTGTTGTTTGCCGCAAGGATGACCGCTTTCATGAGCTGGACTGGCTGAGATTGGCAAGGCGAGCCTGCATGAACGTCAGAGCGTCCTCCACGGAAAGCTCGCTGGTGTCGACCAAAATGGAGTCTGGAGCGGGGAGCAACGGAGCCACCTCTCGATTGCGGTCGCGCTCATCTCGCTCCTGAAGCGCCTGGAGCACCTCTTCGTACCGGACCTGTTCGCCCTTGGCCTGGAGTTGCTCGGTGCGCCGCTGGGCCCGGATTTGCGGGTCGGCCTCCACAAAGAATTTGCAGTCGGCCTCTGGAAAGATCACGGTTCCGATGTCCCGACCTTCGAGGACGGCTCCTGGAAGACCTTGATCTCGAGCCTCAAAGACAATGCGTCGCTGCTGCTCTTTCATGGCTCTCCGGATGGGAGGAAACTGGCTGATCCGGGAAGCCAAGGCCGAGGCGGCTTCAGTCCGGATCTGCTCCGTCACCTCTGTGCCATTGCACCAGAAGTGCTCGGGTTCAAGCTTCAGGTGAGTCTCTTTGCCGATGCGCTCCAGTACTTGCTCATCCTCCGGGAGTCCCTGTTCCTGCCAGACCAGGCCGAGGCAGCGAAACATCGCTCCGGTGTCTACGTAGAGGAAGCTCAAGCGCTCCGCCAGCTTGCGGGCCAAGGTACTTTTTCCCACGCCTGTAGGCCCATCCAGGGCAACGATTTGAAAGGTCATAGAGGTTTCACGTGAAACTCAGGGTTTCTTGATTTGATCCAGACGCGCCTGGATCTGGCGCTTCAGCTCTTCGGACTGGACCTCCCGGAGCATTTTCTGATACACCGCACGGGCTTCGGTCTCACGTTTCAGCGCCCAGTAGCTTTCGGCAACACGCTGGTTGACCTCAAAGCTCTCCTGCTCACTCAGCTGACGGTCCAGGTAGATCACCTTCAGGTTGGCGGCCAGCGATTCGCTGTAGCGCTTGTCGAGAAATGCTGCGGTGCCCTGCTCTCGCATGATGCGGAGCTGGCGCTGGGCCTTGTTCTGGTCCTCCGTCTGAGCGTTGATCTGGACGGCAGTTTTCAGCGAGCGCTCAGCCTCCTTGGGCGTCCGGAGGGTGTTCCTCAAAGAGCCTGCACGAACCAGCAGCTCCACTCGCTCCACCGGGTTGAGCTCCAGGTCTTCCTGAGCTTGCCTCTCAAAGTGTGCGGAGAGTTGCTCCAGGTAGGGCCGGGCCTGCTCCAGGTCGCCCTGCTTCAGAGCGTGCTGACCGGCTCGCTCCAGCAGATCTACCCGCTCCGGATCGCCAATGTCCTGTGCAAGAAGCTCTTCAGCGAGACGGAGGAATTCGGAATAGTCTTGAAGCTCATGGTAGACGACCGCCATCCGGTAGCGGATCGTGGGCAGGCTTCCTTCCGGAGGTGCCTGGAGCGCGGATTGGTAGCGCTCGAAGGCTTTTTCCCAGCGCTGCAGGCGGAAGAGAGCTTCGGCCTCGTGGAATGAAAGCCACGCCTGCTGGGCGGGAGACCAGGCCTGGAAAAACAGGCGCCGGTCTTCACGGAGGGCGCTGGACCAGCGGGCCAGCTCAGCGTCGTTACGCAACGCTCCCAAGGTACTCACACGGAGTTGAACCAGCGAAAAATCGGGGTGAGCCTGAACGTCCTGCTTCAGTTGAGCATCCGCGTCCTCGAAGCGCTTGAGGGCGATCAGGGCCTGAGCCTGGTACTCTGCCAGCCGCACAGGGCGCAGAGGCTCGGGGTAGTCTTGGCGAATGCGCTCAGCGATGCTGAGGGCCTGCTCGGGCTCTAGACGCTCCAGGTGAGCATGGCTCTTGAGGAGCAACGCCTGCTCCAGCAACGGCGACTGGGGAAACTTCTGCTCTAGGTCATTGGTCTGCTCCAGAACCCGCCGCCAGTCCTGCTGATCGGCAAACAGCGTGGCAGCCAGCAGCAGGCGGTCGTCTGCGCGCTCCACGCTCTCTGGAACCTGCCTCAGGTTGAGCATCACGAAGCGCGGATCCTGCTCTTGCTGGTGTAGCAGAACAGCGTTCCAAAAATAATATTCCGGCCGCCGAGGAGAGTCCGGAAAGTCGGCCAGAAGTTGCTTGAGCTGCTCCTGAGCCTGACTCCAGCGCATCTTGCGCAGGTCAAAATTGGACCGGAGGTAAGTGGACCACTCCCGGACCTCGTCGGTCTTTGCAGCCTGAGAGGCGCGCCGTAGCCCTTCGTAAGCAGCCTCAAACTTGGCCTGACGATACTGCGCATATCCTCGGGCTAGCTCGTACTCCCCCTCCCAGCCTTGCAGGTCAGAGGGCGGAAAGTTGAGCCCGAGAATCCACGCATACTCTCCGGCACCCAGTGCGGAGCGGACCATGTCTCGAGCCTGAAGCCGGCGGAACTTCGGGTCTCGCATCCGGTTCAACACTTCAAGAGCCTGGCTCCAATCCTGGCGCTGGTGAGCGAGGATTCCGTGAATCCGCAGGGTCCAGTCGCTGGGGCCCTGGAACTTCTCCAGTCGCTCCACCCAGCTTTGTGCACTTTCCCACCGCGACTCTCTCAAATCGGCGACCACGTGCAGGCGCATCAACTCCGGAGTCTGAGGGGCGTTGTAAAAGCTCTCCACTCGTTCCTCCACAAGAGCGTTGAGCTGCTTCCACTCTTGCTGTAGAAACAACTCCCGGGCTTCCAGCAGGAAGACCTTGGAGGTAGGAGTGTTGAGCTGCCACTGCTTGAGCGAGTCCACGGCTTGCGGAGCACGTGTATTTTTTCGGAGCACGTATTCCAACTCCCAGAAATAATGAGAGATCTGAGGATGTCGTGCCCAGTCATCCTTGGTGTCCTCCAGCCAGGCCAAGGCATCGTCCCAAAGCCCCTGTTTGCCCAGTAGCCACGCCTTGCTGTACTGCGCCTCTGTTTTGAAGGTCGCGTGATTGCTGGCGAGGTACTTGTCCAAAGACTGGTGAGCATTTTTGATCGAGCGCTCTTCCAGGTTGTTCGAACCCTTGCGGGCTTGATGCATTTCATAGATCCGGGTATACCCCTGCGCTCCCCAGAAGTAGGAAATGGCCAGCCATTTGGAAGAAGCATCCCCGGACTCGGCTTGGGCGACGAACTCTAGATCCTTGGTAGCCTCTTCCAAGCGTTTGATATCACTTGAGATCAGCTTGCGATAAGCGGCATGAAAGCGCTCTCCGGAAGAGTCAAACCATCCGGGTTCCGGAGGCGCGTAGCGATCGGAGAGGCTTTGCCACTGAGGCAGAGGAGGGTACTCCACTTCAGGCAGGACGATCAGGCCTTCCGGAACTTCGAACTCTGTGACGTAGTTGGGTGTCTCCAGCGCGTAGCGTCCGGAACGGCTCTCCACATAGTTGGGTAGCTCGTTGGCCGAAGTCCAGGCAAGGGTACTGCAAAGGAGCAGTCCGGTGAGAGAAGTGCGTAAATTCATGATGGCGCTCCGGAGGACATCAGGGCACGTCGATGGTTCACCAACTCGTTGACAGTGGCATCCAGGTTCTCGGCACAGAGGCGCAAGGAGTAATCGTAATGGCGCATGGTGTGTCGGTAGCGGAGGTCATAGTAGTCGGTCAGCAGAACCCGCGCGACTTCTTCCAGGCGATTCTGCCTAAGGCAAATGCGCAGATGCTCCACCACTTTTGCCCCTAGAGCGACCTTGAGGGTCTGCAAGATTTTATCCACTTCCTGAAGATCTTGCTCGTTTCGGATGGGATAGTCTTCCACAGTTCGCTGCACCCGGGTTTCCAGCGATGCCTCCAGGAGAATTGTGGTTCCCTGCTGCATCGCTTGAAACAGCGCCTTGGGGATGAAGACCGGTCCGACTTTCTGGCTCTCCCCTTCCACAAACCAGGGAACTCCGTGGGGCAACTCCTGAATCCGAGCAAGGAGCAACCCCTCGAAGTTGCGTTGAGTTCGAGGAGTCCGATGCAATGCTCCAAAGAGAGAGCTGCGATGCTGTGCCAGATCCTCCAAGTCCAGTGCGTCTGGGAGCTTTTGAAGGATCCGCGTCTTTCCCACCCCGGTTTGTCCGTGCAGGACAACGAAGTGCCCCCGAAAGTTTTCCAAAGCGGAGAGGACGTACCTTCGATACTCTTTGTAACCCCCCTGCATCTGAACCGCACGATATCCGCACGTCCGAAGTAGGCGAACGACCGATGCCGACCGCATTCCCCCCCGGGCGCAGTAGACGACCAACTCCGAGTCCTGGGTTTCCTCAAACGGCTTGAGGAACTCCTGAACTTTGTGGGAAAATAGATCTTTTCCTCGTTCAATGGCTGCATCCGGACCAATCTGCTTGTACAGAGTCCCGATTTCAGCACGTTCCAAGTGGTCGAACAGCGGGAAGTTGGTCGCTCCAGGGAGCGACCCTTGGCCAAACTCCTCTGCTGTTCGGACATCTACCAGACGTGCCGTGGTACTCAGGGCTGCCTCAACAGAGCAAGAGGGACATTCTCCTTGCAAAAACTGTTGAATTTCCTGACGAAAACCTCCGGGGGTGAGGTCAATCACTCCTCGCTTCCGCTGGTGTCAGAGTCTTCTGCAGAGGCAGGGAGCAGGCTGTGCTGCTCTCGGACGAGGCGCTCCAACTCTTCCGCCAGCTCCGGACGCTCCTCCAGAAACCGCACGGCGTTGTCACGTCCTTGTCCCATGCGTTCCTTGTTGTAGGAGAACCAAGTCCCGCTCTTCTGAATCAGGTCGAGGTTGACTGCAAAATCGAGCAAAACGCCAAAGCGCGAGATGCCCTTGCCGTAGATCAGGTCGAACTCAGCGGAGCGAAACGGCGGAGCCAGCTTGTTCTTGACGATCTTGACCTTCACCCGGTGTCCGGTGATCGCGTCTCCTTGCTTGAGCTGGCTTGTTTTCCGGACGTCCAGTCGGATGCTGGAGTAGAATTTCAGGGCCTGGCCACCGGTAGTGGTTTCCGGGTTTCCGTAGACCACTCCAATCTTGGAGCGTAGCTGGTTGATGAAGATGAAGATGGTGTGCGATTTGGAGACGGACCCTGTCAGCTTGCGCAGGGCTTGAGACATCAGGCGTGCGTGGAGCCCCATGTGAGAGTCGCCCATGTCTCCATCCAGTTCGCTTTTGGGAACCAGCGCGGCGACCGAGTCGACGACGACGATGTCCACTTTTCCGACCCGAACCATCTGCTCCGCGATTTCCAGGGCTTGCTCGCCATAATCGGGCTGAGAGAGCAGCAACTCCTCGACTTTCACGCCCAACGTCCTGGCGTTCGTCCGGTCAAAGGCGTGCTCGGCATCGATGAACACAGCGGTGCCTCCGGCTTTTTGGGCCTCGGCAATGGCACAGAGAGCCAGCGTTGTCTTCCCGGAAGCCTCGGGCCCAAAGATTTCGATGATGCGTCCTCGGGGAAATCCTCCCACTCCCAGGGCAATGTCCATGGCCAGGTTCCCGGCACTGACCACAGGGGCCTGTTGCACGGAGCTTTCGTCCATGCGCATCACGGAACCTTTGCCGAACTGACGCTCAATTTGGGAAATCGCCAGCTCCAGATCTTTTTTCTTCTCGTCTTCTTTCTGCATATTGCTCCTGGTCATGATTTTTCAAGGAGGTGTTCCATGTTGAGGAACCGGGAATGCATGTCTTTCAGCCTGATCGACTATCATAGGTTTTCGCCTGTGAAGTAGCAAACGGTAAACCAAGTGGTACTTCTCACGCCCAGGCCTCGCCCAAGGGTGGCTTTTAATTTTTGATTTCAGTTTTTTATGCCTAAAAAACGATGTGTGGTGACCGGTGGGGCCGGTTTTCTGGGGTCGTTCCTGTGTGAGCGACTCCTGGCAGAGGGGCACGAGGTCATCTCGCTGGACAATTTCTTCACTGGCAACAAGCGCAACATCGCCCACCTGTTGCCGAATCCCAGCTTTGAACTGATCCGCCACGACGTGGTGGAGCCGATCCTCCTGGAAGCCGACTGGATCTTCAATCTGGCCTGTCCGGCGTCTCCGGTTCACTACCAGTACAACCCGGTCAAGACGGTCAAGACGAGTGTGATGGGGGCGATCAACATGCTCGGAATGGCCAAGCGGACCCGTGCCCGAATCCTGCAAACCTCGACCTCCGAGGTGTATGGTGATCCGGAGGTGCACCCGCAACCGGAGAGCTACTGGGGAGCGGTCAACCCGATCGGGCTGCGGAGCTGCTACGACGAGGGCAAGCGTGTCGCGGAGACGCTGATGATGGACTACCACCGTCAGAACGGGGTAGACATCCGCATCGTCCGGATCTTCAACACCTACGGACCACGCATGCATCCGGAGGACGGACGCGTAGTCAGCAACTTCATCGTCGCTGCGCTGAAGAATCAGCCCCTGACCCTGCACGGTGACGGCTCGCAGACGCGCTCCTTTTGCTACGTGCTCGACCTGATTGAGGTCATCTGCCGGATGATGGAGCAGACTCAACTCATCGGTCCGGTCAACATCGGCAACCCGGGAGAGTTCACCATCCGCGAACTCGCAGAACTGGTGCTGGAGCTGACCGGGTCGCGCTCCAGGCTGACCTTCATCCCTGCTCGAGAGGATGACCCCAGACAGCGCTGTCCGGACATCACCCTGGCCCGAGAACAGCTGAATTGGGAGCCTCAGGTTGCTTTGCGCGAGGGGTTGCGGGAGACGATTGACTACTTTGATGACCTGCTTCGGCAGGAAGGTCTCTGAGTGAGAGGAAGAGGAATGCGGATCCGTGGAGGCAAAATCTGGTTGCTGGGAGTGAGCCTGTTGCTGTGCGTGGCAGCACCGGTGAATGCGGAAGGCTTCGCGAAGCTGGCCGGAAGCAGTGAGTTGGGCCAGGCCGCCACCGCAATCACGTACAGCGCGGATGAGGCGCTGGTTGCCATGGGCTTCCCGGACGGCAAGGTTCAGCTTCATGACCGGGCCAGCGGCAAGCCGATTGCCTCGTTTACCTCCCCGGAGAATCCGGTCCGTAGCCTGGTCGCCGATGTCCGGAAAAGGCGTCTGGTGGTGGCTGGAGAGAAGCGGATGGAGCTGTGGAATCTGGAGAACCTGGAGTCTGGGGAAATTTCGGAGTCTCAGAAGCTCTGGAGCTTGGATGCCCGGGCAGAGCAGGTGCAGATCTCCCCGGACGGATCCACACTCCGCTGGCTGGAGGGGGGCAAGGTCAAGGAATCAGCGCTGGAAAGCCTGAGCCCGAAAGAGCGGACGGACCTCCCGGAAGCCTCCGGATTCACCGTGAGCCCGGATGGCTCGACCCTGGCGGTGGCTCAGCCCAAGGAAGGCAAGATCCTCTTGCAGGAAAATGGACAGGACAACCCGGACCTTGACTATCACCTGTTTCCAGTCAAGGACCTGAAGTTTCTGGAGAATGACCAACTGCTCTCTGTGGATCAGGCTGGCAACCTGATCTGGGGGAACACAAAGACCCGGCTCAAGGAGCGTCAGGTCCAGATTCCACGCTCTGAAGATGCCCAGGAGCTGCAGATCAAGCCGCTTTCCGGGGGAAGTTTGGTGATGGCGGTGCAGCAGTTTGAAGACCAGACCGAGGCCGTGGTGCTTGACACCAATGGACGCGAGCTGCAGCGCATGGACGTCAGTGGGCCGGAGGCCGTTGCGATCAGCCCCACAGGGGCTCACATTGCGGTGGCAGACAAGAAAGGGAACGCCCGCTTCATGGAAGCGCCTCCCGCAGAAACGCCTGAGCAGTACGCCCAACGCCTGCAGGCCTCCGGAGCCACGGAGACCGCCCGCCGCTACCTGAACCAGCTTGGCCCTGCAGAAACCTCCAAAGCTCCCGGACCCTCCGAGGTCGCCCTGCTCGAAGATGGGCTGAAGGTCGCCTTGCAGACCAGCCAATGGCTTGAGGCCGACCGTGTTTCCCGGGAGCTGCTCCGCCTGAACCCACAGAATGCGGCAGCCCGGGCTGCTCAGGTCCAGTTGCAAGGGCGTCAGGATCTACTTCAACTGGAGCGCGCCAAAAAGTTGATGGATGCCGGAGAGTTTGAGCGCGCGGTGGGGGTGCTGATCCGGGTTCCTGTGGAGAGCGAACTCTATCAGCAAGCCCGAGACCTGATCCGGGAGGCCGAGGCAAAGAGTCAGATTCAGCAAAACCTGAAAAACGCCCGAGACAGCATCCGGGTGGGAAACTGGGATCAGGCTCGTTTCCAGATCAAGAAAGTCCTGGATCAGGATCCCAACAATCCTGAAGCCCTGGCCCTCCTCAAGGAGATCGAGGCCGGAGAGCAGGCGGACCTGGTGAAGTTCTGGGGGATTCCGGCCGTGGTCTTGGTGAGCTTTGCCGGGTTGGGGCTTTATCTGGTCCGCCGTCGTCCACGTTGGCTACAGAAAGTTGTGGTGGATGAGGGGCAGGCTCCTGAAGGACAACGCCCATTCCGAGTGCGTCAGGAACCCCCGGAAGCAAAAAGCTCCGGACCGTCTTTGGACGAGCAGCGCTACCGGGAAGCCTTGACCAAGACGACGGAGTTGCTCCGGCTGGCCCTGCGCAAGGACGCCCACCGGGAGCATGCGGTGCGGCTGATGGACTTTCAGGCAGAGATCAAGGTGATCGCGCAGAAAGGGGAGGCTCCAGATGCCGACTTCCGGCGGCTGACCACCCAGTTGCTGGTGCTTCAGCAGACCCTGCGAGGCATGAAGTTTCGTGGGAAGGCGCGCGGCAAGGAAACGGGGACACGGCCCAAGTCCGAGGAGCAGTCGCAGCAAAAGCAAAGCTCGGAGCAAGCTTCAGGACCAGAGCCAGCGGCTCCCTCCGGAAACTACTATGAACTCCTGGGCGTGTCCCCCTCTGCGCCTCTGGAGGAGATCAAGAAGGCGTATCACCAGAAGCTCAAGGAGTATCATCCAGATCGGCACCAGAGCAGTGAGTTCAGCTGGGTGCGCGAGCAGGCAGAGGCAATGACGCTCAAGCTGAGACAGGCCTACGATGTCCTGAGCGACCCTGCGGCTCGTCAGAAGTACGACCGGACGCTTTAATCGGGCCATCTCCGCCAGCGTACGACCCGAGCCCTGGCGCACAACCACTCCGCTCTCTCAAGTCTTGTGATTCCCGTTCCCATTCCCGAAGAATTGGGGCAGATTGCCCGAGCCCTTGCCCTTGAAGGAGGGCGTGCCATCTTGGTGGGAGGAGCAGTCCGGGACTGCCTGCTGGGGAGTTCCAAGGTCAAGGACTGCGATGTGGAGGTCTTTGGTCTTGGCTCGGAGTCCTTGGAGCAGCAGCTCAAACGCTGGGGGCGTGTCGAGCTGGTGGGCAAGAGCTTCGGGGTCTGGAAGCTCTGGACTCCTTCTGCCTCCTACGACTTCAGCCTGCCTCGTCGAGAGCGCAAAATTGCCCCGGGACACCAGGGCTTCTCGGTCACGGCCCATCCGGAGATGAGCTTTGCCGAGGCGTCGTCGCGTCGTGATTTTACCATCAACAGCATGGGGTATGAAATCACGACCCAAAGCTGGCATGATCCTCACGGTGGCATGGCCGACCTGAGTCGCCAGATCCTGCGTCATGTGGGGCCCGCGTTTTCAGAGGACCCGCTCCGGGCGTTTCGTGCCGTTCAGTTTGTTGGACGGTTTCAACTGTCGCTTCACCCAGATACCGTTCGGCTGTGTCGGGTGCAGAACCTGCGAGAGGTTGCACCGGAGCGGGTCTTTGAGGAACTCCGCAAGCTGCTCCTGCGGGCTCCGGCACCTTCGCTTGGCTTGCTGGCGCTCCGAGAGATCAACGCCCTCAGCCTGTTTCCAGAACTTGAAGCGCTCATCGGCGTACCGCACGAACCCGAATGGCATCCGGAGGGGGACGTCTGGGCTCACACGCTGATGGTCCTTGACGAGGCGGCTCGACTCAGAGAGCCGGAGAACCCGGACTCCCTGGAGGAGCTTGCCCTGATGCTCGGAGCGCTGTGCCACGACATGGGAAAGCCTGCGACGCTGGAGCGTCAGCAGGGCAGGTGGCAGACGCCCAAGCATGATCTCGCAGGCGAGACACTGGCCGACCAGTTCCTCTGCCGTCTGACCTGGCATCAGCAGCTCCGGGAACTGGTCAAGGGGCTGGTTCGCAACCACCTGTCGGTTGTTCAGCTTCACCAGCAGCGAGAGGTGCTGGGACCCGGAGCGATCCGTCGTCTGGCACTGCGGGTGTCAATCCCGCTGCTCGTCCGTCTGGCACAGGCTGATTTTTCAGGTCGAACACTTCCGGAGGCCTTGAGGAGAGAGTTTCCTGCGGGAACGTGGCTCTTGGAGGAGGCAGAGCGTCTAGCCGTAATGGAGTCGCAGCCACACCCCTTGCTGAAAGGCCGCCATCTGATGGAGCTTGGCGTGCTGCCTGGTCCGGAAATGGGAGCGCTTTTGCGGGAGGCTTTCGAGAAACAGTTGGATGGAGAGTTTGACTCGGTGGAGTCCGGAATCACTTGGGTCGAAGCGCGTCTAAAAACGGCTTGTTCTTGAAGCGAGCCTCGGCAAAATACTGGCTATTTCCTCGGTACTTATGAGCATCAAGATCCTTGTTACCAATCGCCGAGCCCGGTTTGATTATGAGGTACTCCAAACCATTGAGGCCGGGATTGAGCTGCGCGGGACCGAGGTCAAGAGCATCCGGGAGGGCAAAGTCAACCTCACGGAAGGCTACTGCCGAGTCGGTGAAGACCTGCAGGCCTACCTCCTCAATGTCCACGTCTCCCCTTACGATTTCGGCAACCGTCACAACCACGACCCGCTCCGGGAGCGTCGGTTGCTCCTCCACCGGCAGGAAATTCGCAGGCTGTATGGCCAGGTTCGCGAGCAGGGCCTGACGCTGATTCCTCTGAAGCTCTACCTCAAAAAGGGGAAGGTCAAGTTGGAGTTGGGCCTGGTTCGAGGAAAGCGGCAGCATGACAAGCGTGAGACCATGAAAAAGCGTGATGCACAACGTGAGATTGAGCGGGTGCTGAGCGACCGCCGCAAAGAGTCGTGACCGAGGCAAGCTCTCCCGAATGGGACTGGCTGGCGTTGAACCTGGTCTCCGGGTTGGGGCCCAAGACTCTAAAGGCGCTACTCGCAGAGTTTGGCTCCGCCTCAGCGGTATTGGGCGCTTCCCCATCGGCGCTTCACCAGGCTGGAGTCCCGGAAAAAGTGGCCGCCCGTCTTCCCAAAGCCAGAGAAGCCCAGAGCTTCAAGATGGAGCAACGGCTCCTCCGGGAATCGGGTGAGGTTCGGCTCCTTTGTCCTGAATCTGCGGAGTACCCCTCACGGTTGCAGGAGATTGCCACACCGCCTCCGGTGCTCTACTGGTGGGGCTCGTTGCTTCAGATGGAGGCGCCTTGCCTTGCCTTTGTCGGGTCTCGCCAGTGCAGCAGCTACGGGAAACAGCACACCCGGCGTCTGATTGCCGAGCTGGCGGAGCATGTTCCGGAAGCCATTGTGGTCAGCGGCTTGGCTCGAGGAGTCGACACCGTGGCGCATGAAGCTGCGCTGGAGTTTGGCCTGAAGACCGTAGCCGTCCTGGCAGGGGGGCTGACGCACCTGTATCCTCCTGAAAATGCCTCGCTGGCCCAGTCCATCCGCGAGCATGGTGCGCTGATCTCTGAGTTCCCGATGGCGCTTCGTCCGGTAGCCCGGAATTTTCCTATCCGAAATCGGGTCATCAGCGGACTCTCCCAGGCCGTGATTGTGACGGAAGCCAAGTCTCGAAGTGGCGCATTGATTACTGCGGCATTCGCCTTGCAGCAGAATCGGGAGGTTTTTGCGCTTCCGGGAAGAGTGGACTCTCCCTCCAGTGAAGGAGCCCATCACCTCATCATCCGGCAGCAGGCACGGTTGCTCCGATCAATGGACGATGTGTTGTACGAGTTGCCGAACCTCCGCGAAGGAGTTCAGCAGGGCAGCCTGTGGCGGTCTCCAAGTGCCCCCACGTTGCGGTTGTCTTCGCTTCCGGAGGCTCATGCTACAGTCCTGCGGCTGCTTCATGCAGGAGTTGAAGAGGTGGATCAGTTGCATGTGGAGAGTGGAATCTCAATGGGCGATCTGCTGTCGTTGCTCACCGAGTTGGAGTTGATGGGGCACGTTCAGCAGCAAGGGGGACAGCGCTTTCAGCTGGAAGCGATTCTGGAGTTGGAATCCAAATAAGCAAAGAGATGAGCGAACTGGAGACCACAATTTATGTTGTCGGCGCCAAGCGACGCTGGGCCATTCGAGGACGAGTGTTGCAGCATTCGATCGTCCTGGTGTTGCTGGTGTTGCTGGGATTGGTGGCAGGAATTGCCTTCCTGAGGTACTCCCACGAGAAGCAAACGGTGCTGTTGCAAGATCAGTTGGAGCAGGAGGTCCTCAAAAGCTCCAAGCTTCAGGCGCTCCTGGTGGAGCGAACCACCCGCGAGGCGCTTCCGGAAGAGCAGACTGCTGAAGAGCGTCGCCTGACCGAGCAGCAGGCCGAGCTGATCGAGCGGCAAAAGAGACAACTCCAGGAACTCCGGGACGCGTTGCGCCAGCGAGAGCTGGTGGTGCAACAACTGGAGGTTGAGAAGCGCTCTGCCCAGACTCAGATTGAAGAGCTTCAAGAGCAGCTCCGGGAGACGGAGCTGGCGATGCGTCAAGTCGAAGCCGAAGTGGAAGAACTCCGGGACCAGAACATGGAAGCCACCGCACCCTTGCCCAACCCGGAAGCGGATACCTCCGACCGAATCTTGTTGGTGGAAGGCCTGCAAATGAAGGTTTCCGGAGGCCAACTCAGCCTCAAGTTCAACCTGACGAACAACACGGGTGAGATTCAGCAGGGGCGAGTCGGAGTCATGCTCCTTCCCAAAGACGCGCTGGAGAGCCCGGTGGAGTTCAGCCCCGCGAAGACCATTCCCTTCCGCATCCGGCGATTCCGGGTGATCTCCCGAGACTACCCCTTCAAAGACCCCAATCTTTTTGTTCGCATCGTGGCCTGGAACTCCTCACGGGAGAAGGTGATGGACGAGAATTTCCCGATCCCCTCGAACTGATCTGGATTTGTCCGCGCTCATTTCCCTGGAAGGAGTCAGCAAGCGTTTTGGGTATCGGACGATCCTGAACCAGATCAGTTTCGAGGTGCACGAAGGAGAGTCCGTTTTACTGCTGGGCAACAACGGAGCTGGAAAGTCAACCCTGCTGCGCCTGATCAGCTCGCTTTCTCGCCCGACCTCCGGACGTCTTTGCTACCGCGGCCAACCTTATGCAGACTGCCACCTGGAGCTGCTGGCCAACTTGGGGGTCCTTTCCCACGAGAGCCGGTTTTATCCGGACCTCAGCGCAGAAGAAAACCTTAGGCTTTACGGGAGGCTGTATCAGGTCCATGGCTTGAGCCAGAAGGTCCCGGAAGTGTTGGAGGAGGTGCGGCTTTCCCATGTCAAGCAGGCTCCGGTACGTACGTTCAGTAGCGGAATGACCAAGCGCCTGATGATTGCCCGGCTGATGCTCTATCAGCCCCGGTTGCTGTTGCTGGACGAACCTTACACGGGGCTGGACCAGACTTCAGTGAGCTGGCTTCAGCAGTGGCTGAGAGAGCATGTGCACGCTGGAGGGAGTCTGCTGCTGGTGACTCATCAGCTTGAGCTGGGTCTGGCGGTCTCCAACCGAGTGCTTCTTCTTCACCAGCAGGGGCTTCGCCGGGATCGCCCGGTGGACGCGGTTTCGCTGGAAGAGTGTGCTTCTTGGCTGAATGATGGAGTTCACTACCTACCTGCAGAAGGCTGAAGGCCTGGAGGGCCTCCGGCAGGCCGGGGTCAAGGAGGTGCTGATTGAGCCTCAAGCGCTGGCACGCTTGGGCACCCTTGAGGTTCAGGAGGCAAATCATTTGTTGCAGGCGGCACGAGCTCAAGGGTTTCGCACAGTGCTCTGCTGGGATGTCCTCGCGGACGAAGCAACCCTGAGGTCCGGAGCTCGGACGCTTGCCGAACTTGATCTGTCGCTCTGCTCGGCGGTCCGGATTCAGGATGCGGGTGTTCTGGAGTGGGTCCTTCAGCATCACCCGGAACTCCCGGTGCATTGGCTCTCGGAGTCAAGAAACCACAACAGGCGTGCGCTCCAACGCTGGATAGAAAAAATTGGGCCGCAGTTGCAGCGCCTGATCCTGTCTCCGGAGCTTCCGGGGAAGTTGCTCAACGAATATGCCGGAAGCCTCGGCGTGCCTTGTGAAGTCCTTGGTGCAGGACGTCTCCTCTTGTTTCACAGCCCCCGTTTTCTGATCGCTCACGGATCACAAAGCCGGCAGGAGCGTCAGGTCCGCACAGAGAGCCAGCCTCACCATCCGTTCCCCACGCTGGAGAACCAGCACGGCACGTTTCTGTTTCACAACCGCGACCTCTTCCTGCTCGATCGCTTGCAGGCGCTTCCCCGGATGCACACTGTTCGAGTGGACGGGCGCTTCCTCCCTGAATTTTCCGAGTGGCCAGAATTGCTCGAGCGCTCCCAGGCCTTGCTGAAGGTGTCCGACGCTCAGGAGTCGCAAGCCGCTGAACTCCGGAGTCTGTGGCCTGTGCGAACCACGCATGGGTTCTTCCGGGCGAATCGGACCGAGCGACCGATTGAGCGGCTACAGAACCGGTTCCTCCAGGAGCGCAACGAGCAGTTGGTCGCAACTGTGATCGAATCGCTCAAGGGCGAGTACCTCGCGCTGTTCACCCGTCAGCCCTTAGAGGTCGGAGAGCAGCTGATTGCACAGACTCCCGATGGGCGCTTGATCTCCTTCCAGTTGAATTGGCTCCGAAGCTCTGCCGGAGAAGAGCAAGAGGAGGTGGGTCCGGAAACCTTGTGTCTGACTGCCCATGTGAAGTCGGTCACCCCGCAGACGCTGATCTATCGCACGACTCCTTCTCAAGCACCATCCGGGCCTTGAGTCCGCTTCCAAGGCCTCCGGAAAACAGCTTGGCTTCTCGTGCACCAAGCCAGACTTTCCTTGTAACTTTTCAGGTCAAAAGCTACTTTGGCGTGATGGAATTCCCGGATTTTCACAGACTGACTTCTTGATGAACTCCGATCTTTTGGGTAGGCATGCAAGTGCAAGTGATTGACTCCCTGGACACTCCCGTCCTCCGGGAGCGAGCAGTGGTGACGATCGGAAATTTTGACGGGTTTCACCTGGGACATCAGGCCTTGGTTGGAGCGGTGGTTCAGGAAGCTCAAGCTCGGGAATGTCATGGTGCCCTGGTGACGTTTGACCCGCATCCGCAGGAGGTGCTTAACCCGGATCGCCGGGTGCCACGGATCTGCACTCCGGAGCTGCGTCGTCGGGGATTTCAACGCTCCGGACTGGATGTGGTGCATGTGCTGCCCTTCACCGCCGAGTTGGCAGAACTGAGTGCGGAAGATTTTGCAACCCGGTTTTTGGTGGAGCGCTTTCAACTGGAGAAGCTGGTGATCGGTTACGACTTCCGTTTTGGGAAGCATCGGGCCGGTGATTTCAAACTGCTGGAGAACCTGAGTCAGCAGCAAGGCTTTGAGCTGGAGGAGATTCCTCCGGTGCAGGTCGATCATCAAACCGTCAGCAGCACGCTGATTCGGCAGCTGCTGAGCGAGTACCGGTTCAGCGACATCCCGACCTACCTTGGGCGCCCCCATAGTCTCTTGGGACCGGTGGTCTCCGGGGACCGGCGCGGGCGTGAGATCGGCTTCCCGACAGCCAACCTGATGCCGCAGGTTCCCCTGGCCCTTCCCCACGGCGTCTATGCGACCCGGGTGAAGGCTCTTGGGCAGGTGCATCACGGGGTCACCAACGTTGGGATTCGCCCGACCTTTGGCAAAAGCACGCCTTCAGTGGAAACCTGGATCTTTGACTTCGAGGGAGACCTCTACGGAGAGGTGCTGGAGGTCTGGCCGGTCCACCACATTCGTCCAGAGCAACGGTTTTCTTCCATAGAAGCGCTTATCCGTCAGATCCAGCTTGACGCCGAGCAAGCCCGGAATCTCCTTGCAACCTCGGAGATCCTCCCAAAAATGTTCCCGGAAGATTGAGGCTCCTTCATCAGGTCATGCCCCATGAGTGCTCTAACGTATCCAGACATCATTCCGATCTTCCCGCTGGGGGGAACCATTTTGTTGCCCCAGGCCGTACTGCCTCTCCACATCTTTGAACCGCGCTACAAGCAGATGGTAGAGAAGGCCATGGAGCGGGACTCGTTCATTGGCATGATTCAGCCTGTGGGAGAAGAGGGCGAGGAGGTGCACACGATTGGCTGTCTGGGAAAGATCGAACAGTTTCAGCAGCTTCCCAACAGCAACTACCTGGTGCAGCTTCACGGAGTCCTGCGCTTCATGCTTGTGGGGGAGTTGAACGTGGACACGATGTACCGACAAGCCCAAGTGGACTACAGCCCATTTTTGGTAGATTTGGATGAGCCCCGGCCTCCTGAAAAATTTGAAGACCTGCAGCGTGCGTTTCGAGAGTACGTTGAAAAGAAACAACTCCAGATCGAGTGGGACAAGATCGAGAACATCCCTTCTCACTTTCTGGTCAACATCCTCTGCATGAACCTGGATTTTTCCGGACTGGAAAAGCAGGCCTTGCTGGAGAGCCCAGACCTGGGTGCCCGAATGGAGAACCTGGTCACCTTGATGGAGATGGCTGTTGCTGAAGACCCTCATGACGACTCCTTTTCCTACCAACTGAACTGAGCCTCGACATGCTTTTTCGATTTTTTTGGCTGGCCCTGCTGGCTTTTGCCCCTCCCCTACTGGCTCAAGAAGAGGCTGTTCGCTACTCCGACAATCCGGTGCTGGCGACTGTGGACGGACGTCCGGTGGTGCTGGAGGATCTCAGGAACAAGCGGATCCACGACCTGACCTTGCAACTGCATCAGGCGCTGGAGGCCGAGTTGCTGGAGTACAGCGTCCGCGAATTGGCCAAGACGCATGAAGAGATCCGTCCGGAAGCCGAGATCACGCTTACAGACGCAGATCTCAAGCGTTTCTACGACGCCTCCGGGTTGAAATCTCGGGGTACCTTTGAGCAGCTGGCTCCCCAAATTCGCGGCTTCATGGAGCAGCAGTTGCGGGTGGAGCACCTGCAGTCCCAATATGCGCTGGCCTTGCAGGAAGGCTGGGTGCAGTCCTACCTGGCTCCTCCTTCGGACTTTGTGATTACAGCTTCGGTCAAAACGGCCTACTTGAGGGGTAACGAATCGGCTGGAGTGATGCTTCTGGAGTTTTCGGACTACCAGTGCCCGTTCTGCCTCCGGGTGCAGGAGACTCTGGAGAACCTGCTCCGAGAGTATGGCGAGCAGGTGGTTTTTGGATACCGACACTTTCCGCTGACCTTCCACACGGAGGCGGATGAGGCTGCGGTAGCCGCAGAGTGCGCCCGGGAGCAGGGCAAGTTTGAAGTGCTTCACAAAATTCTCTACCAGAGGCAAAAGGCGCAGTCCGTCAACAATCTCAAAACCTATGGGCGCGAGATCCAGATCAAGAACCTCGAGGCCTACGACAGGTGCATCGAGGAAGACCGCTACCGCAAGCTGGTGGATCAGGACATTGAGGACGGAATGGCGCTGGGCATCACCGGAACTCCAGGGTTCATCATCGGGGCTTACGACCCGAAGACCCGGACCGTTCGAGGGGAGCTGCTCTCCGGAGCACAGCCTTATCAGAAGTTTGTGGAAGTTCTGGAGAAGTACCTGAAGCCCAAATCCTGAGGCCCTAATTTCCCGGAGATGAGCATGGAAAATCCCGAAGCGTTTCGCAGTGCTCTACAGAGCATTGACTCTCCACGCATTTTAGTCATTGGTGACCTGATGCTGGACCGTTACTCCTGGGGTGTCGTGGAGCGAATTTCCCCGGAGGCGCCAATCCCGGTATTGCGTGTTCTGCGTGAGGACCAGCGTTTGGGAGGGGCCGGGAACGTGATGATGAACCTCGCGGCACTCGGGGCACAGGTTACCCCCTGCGGCATCGTGGGGCAGGACGAGTCCGGGCGTGTCATTCTGGACATCCTGGAGCAACAGGGAATGGACACATCCGGGGTGGTGGTTTCCGGCGAATATCGGAGTGTGCTCAAGCACCGGATGATCTCGGGGCACACCCACCTCTTGCGCATGGATATGGATCCTCCGGTAGGTCAGGGGCTGCCCTCGAGCCTGGAGGGACAAGTCCTGGAATGCTTGAAGGGGAGCATCGCCCAAATGGATGCTGTGGTGGTCTCTGACTATGGCAAAGGGTTGCTCAGCGAAAACCTGCTCCGGACAATTGCAGCCCTGGGAAAGACTCATGAGATTCCTGTCATTGGAGATCCCCGACGCGGAAGCGACTACGGCATCTACCAGGACTTCACGGTCATCAAGCCCAACCGCAAGGAAACCGAGTCGGCTGTTGGTTTTGGTCTGACAGACCGCAACAGCATCCTGCGCGCAGCCCAGGTGCTCAAGTATCAAGTCGGACTGGACTACGTTGTGATCAGCCTGGACAAAGACGGGCTGTTGCTGTTTGAAGATCCGCAAAACTTCCACTTCTTCAATGCGGAATCTCGGGAAGTGTTTGATGTTGTCGGGGCTGGAGACATGGTCATCAGCGTCCTGGGCTTCATGCTGGCCGGAGGAGCCTCCATTGAGAGCGCCTCCTATTGGTCACAACTGGCAGCGAGCATGGAGATTCAGCACGTGGGCGTTGTCTCTTTCAGCAAGGCCGAGCTGCTGCACCGGTTTGACTTTGGAGAGACCTCGTCCAAGATCGTGACCCTGGAGCAGCTTTCGCGCTTCCTCTCGCTTCAGGACCAGCCGGTAGTGTTCACGAATGGTTACTTCGACGAGATCTGTGCCGGACACCTCAAGTTTCTCCAGCAGCTCAAGGTGTTGCGCGGCTTCAATGTGGTGGGAATCAACAGCGACCGCGTGATTACGGAGCAAAAGGGGCGGGCCCCTCTGCTGAACGAGCGTGAACGAGCCATGCTGCTCTCGTCTGTAGAGACGGTGGACCGGGTCGTGATCTTTGATGATCCGGATGCCAGCCGGCTGATTGAGCGCATCCGTCCGCAGGTGGTGGTCAAGGGCGAACGCTTCCGGGAACAGACTCTTCCGGAGGCTGTGGCGATTGAGGCCGCAGGTGCCCGCATTGAATACCTTCAGGAGTACTGACTGCCATCTCCAGCCACCTCTCATTCACTTCAAGGAGCCATCATGAGCGTTGACATAGCCGACATCCAGAACCTCGTAGATCGTCAGAATCAGTGGCGTGGTCACGAGGCAATCAACCTGATTGCCAGCGAAAATGCGCAGTCTCCAGCAGTCCGGGAGATCGAGGCGAACGACTTCATGGGGCGTTATGCCGAGGGGCACCCCAACACTCCGGAGGGAGACCGTCGCTACTATGAGGGAACTCGCTACATCGACGAGATCGAGGCCATGGCCACCCGAGAGTTCATCGAACTGGCTGGCTGTCGGCAGGCGGATGTTCGGCCGATCAGCGGAAATGCCGCAAATACCGCAGTGGCTCTGGCTCTGCTACGCGGTGGGGACACGGTCATTGTCAACTCGATTGATGTTGGCGGACACATCAGCCACAACCCGATTGGCGTGGTAGGGCGCCGGATTCAGGTCCGAGGACAGGCCTTGCTCCCGGGGCGGGAGAACTCGATCCATCTGCACTTTTGGCCGACGATGGAAGACGGGTGGCACCTGGACGCCGCAAGGTGTGTGGATCTGGTCGAGCAGACCAAGCCGAACATGGTACTTCTGGGCAAGAGCCTGTTTCTGTTCCCGGAGCCGGTTCGAGAGGTCGCCGAAGTCTGCCGTCATCACGGAATCCCTCTGCTGTACGATGGGGCTCATGTGCTTGGGCTGATCCTGGGGGGGCAGTTCCAAGATCCCTTTGCCGAAGGCGCCCACTTCATCAACGCGAGCACGCACAAAACCTTTCCCGGGCCTCAGCGCGGAGTGATTTTGGGAAATCTGGAGACGCCTTCGGAGCTGAAGTGGTGGGAGAGCATCGACCGGGGGGTGATGCCCGGATCTTCAAGCAGCCACCACCTGCACACCCTCCCCGGGCTGCTGGTGACGATCCGCGAGATGCAGGCGCATGGCCGCGCCTATGCGGAGCAGACAGTGCGCAACGCGAAGGCTCTGGGGCAGGCGCTGCACGACAGCGGAGTGGTGGTGGAAGCCGCAGAGTTCGGGTTCACCGAAAGTCATCAGATTGCGCTCAACGTCTCCGCGTATGGCCCCGGAAAGGTCGTGGCGCGGAACCTGGCCGAGAACAACATCATCCTCAACTACAACATGCTCCCCGGAGATACAGATGCTAGAAATCCGACCGGGTTACGCATCGGTGTCCAGGAGATGACACGCTGTGGAATGCAAGAATCCGAGATGGGTGAGTTGGCAGAACTGATGAAGGACGGGCTGGAGGGAAAATCCGTGCTGGAAGGGGTGAAGCGCCTCCGGAGTCGTTTTACCGAAGTGCGCTTCGCCTAAAACGTTATGCGGCCTGCTTGGACTTCTTGGCTCGGTGCAGGTACTGGTTCAGCTTGATGCGCATGAGCTGATCCACATTGCGGAACCGGAGGTGCAGGTTGAACAGGCCCCCCTTGTCAACAACCCGCACCACGTTGGCCAGCATCATGCCTCGCAGGTTGGCCCGAGCCAGGTGAAACTCCATCACGTCATCTGTGCTGATCTCCGGACTGGGCATGCTGCCGATCTGAATCATCATTCCTCCAGCGCTCATGTCCTCTACTTTTCCGCTCAGCGCAACCCTTGGTCCAGCAGCCCCTCCCACTTGTTCTGCCTCAAAGGCCGCTTGCTGGATGAAGTTGAAATCCATCGTCATCTCCATGGGGACCCGCTCAGATTCACGGATGACCATCTTCCGAATCTCTGGAGTGTGCCCCAGAATCACACCGTTCGACCCTTCAAGAAGCTGGTCAATGACCGGTGCCTTGAACTCGTAGTCTGCATCCCCCTCCCGGGTGAGCTTACAGGTCACGGTCGGGAACTGCTTCAGGTTGGCGGGACGCTTCTTGACCATTGGAGGCTTGATCAGGAATCGATCTTCGTGCACCTCCAGGACTGAACTCATGAAGTTGACCATCTTGTTCTTGTGCTCCAGCTGGCATTCCAAGCGAATGTTGGGGATGAGCATCTGGGTCTTGATGAACGGGATCTCCGGGTAATTGATGGTGAACTGCATGCTCTTGCGCAACGCATAGATCTTGGCGAGCTTGTCTGCGGAGCAGCGTGGAGTCGCCTTGTAGGCCTCGATCTTCTCTTCAAAGAGAACAGGATCCTTGACCACCGGAAGCACTTCGATGGGGTCGTCTGTTCCCACCACCTCGGCGATGAACTTGCGCATCGTGTCTTCGACCTTCTTGTCCTCCAACTCCGTGTCTACACCCAACTGCGCCTGCTCGTCAGCGATCTTCTCCATCTGCGCCTTCTCCTGCTTCTCTTTCAGGTAGCGCAGCCCGTAGATCGTTGCAACAGGACCAACAATCAGAATGAAGAGGGTGATCCAGAACGAGAGGGGCCATGCCGAGGGAGGAGGCATGGACTGGAACATGTTTTTGCTTTCCAAGTCACTGAGCCCGAAGTTCGGATTGCTTCCTCCGCGATCAATACCGCACAGGAACCCCCAACCCAGTATCAAAGCAAGCCCTTGAAGGACTCTCTCCAGAACACTTCTAAATATCGCCATGATCACCTTGTTGCAAAGAGTGAAAGGACACGGAACCCATCCGCGGCAAAAGGATAGGAAAAATGAGTGGGGGTTACAAGTGTGGAGCGACGCTTTTAGCTGATCCGGTCGTAACTTCCAAGAACGCGCAGACGAAACCAGGCTTGGCCGAGAGCTTCTAGGCATGCCTCCACCTCCGGGTGGTTGTAGAAGTCCACGTAGAAGACGTAAGCCCACGGAATGCTCTTGGAGGGGCGCGATTCCAAACGGCACAGGTTGACCCCGTAGCGGTTGAAGATGCTCAGCATCTCATAAAGGAGCCCGGGGCGATCTTCTTGAAATTCCACAAAGAGTGAGGTTTTTTGCTTTGAAAAATCAAAGTATTCGCTCTCTTGCCGACGGCGAACGACCAAAAAGCGGGTGGTGTTGTTCGCGTAGTCCTGAATATCCTCAAACCGGACCCACTGCGGGTGCTGTCTGCCGAACGATGAAGGAACCACGGCTGCTCCGGCAAAATTTGGATCTTGAGCCTGCTTGAGAAAACGTACTCCGGAGTCGATGTTGCTGTCGGAAAAGATGCAACGGGCCTGAGGAAGGTGTTCAGAGAGAAACTGGCTGGTTTGCTCAAACGCCTGGGGGTGTGCAAAACATTCCCCGGCCAAGTCCAGAGCACCTTGCAGAAACAGGCTGTACTGCACCGGGACGATCACTTCCTGCAAGACGGTCAGGTTTTCCGCAACCAGCGAGTCTTGAACGGAGGCAATGGTTCCCGCAACGGAGTTCTCCACTGGGACGACACAGACAGATTCCGGCGTCTGAGTTGTCAGGCGGAGCGCCTCCTGAAACGTACGCGTGTAATGAACTTTGGGAGGAGAGGGGAAGGCTTTGTGGGCCGCCTCGTCGCTGAATGTCCCCTGAGGGCCCAGAGTGAAAATGACAGAGGCGGTATCCAAGATCATCAAGAGCGACGGAGGGAGCCACTCACGCAGGCATGGTGCGTCCGGAACGGATGCACTGGGTGCAGACACGGCTCTTGACCCGGGTTCCGTCTCCGGCCGGAATGCGAACGGTCTGCAGGTTGGGCATCCAGCGTCGCTTGTTCTTGTTGTTGGCGTGGCTGACGTTGTTCCCGACTCCGGGAGTCTTGCCACAGATATCGCATTTGACAGACATGAGGGATCTCGTTGCTAAGAGGAAAAGTCAAACTCACAAAAATACTTTTGCAATCTTCAAAAATCAAGACTGAAGATGCGTCCGGACGCAGGGAAGGGAAAAGGGGCCGGACGAGAAGAGGAGCTTGTGCCGGTGAGTTCGGTCGACCCGGAGAGGGTCGACCGAAAGCGAATTAGAAGCCCCGGACCTGAGTCAGAGCAAAGTCGGTGGCATCACGGATCAGCTCATCCGGATGGGTCGCCAGCGACTCCAGGGTGGGGATTGCACGATTGTCCTTGAGCTTCCCGAGGATTCGGATGTGAAGCTCCAGAACGCGGACGTCATCCGGTGAAGTCGAGTAGCCTTTGATGCTCTCCAGGGTTGGAGCCACGGCCTTGCTTCCGAGTCGACCAATGGCCTCTACGACCTGCTCAGCCACTTCCTCATTTTCAAGGTAGGGAAGCATCAAGGTGGCCACACGAGGGTTCTGCATCTCCTCAAGGAGTGCAAAGGTGTCCCGGTTTTCAAAGAAGGACTTCCCCTTCAGCGTGACGATCAACGCTTCGGCAGCCGGAGCCCCGATCTGCAGGAACACTTGGCGGTAAAGCCCTCGGTTTCCGCTCTCCGACGGGGTGACGTAACGCTCGACGAGCGCATCCAGTCCGGGCTTGCCATACTGTCCCAGAGCGCTTGCCGCGGCTCGCAGGACGTCGGGGTCCGCCTTGGGAAGCAGGTCGATGATTGGCTCGATTCCAGGCTCATAGGCATTTTTCCCCAAACCTCGGACGGCTTCCTTCTGGACGTCCGGGCTGGGATCCTGCAGGGCCCGAACCATCAACCGACCGGCGCGGTCGTTGCCAATATCTCCGGCTAGCTTGATGGCCCGCCTTCGGACTCCGGGGTCTTCGCTCTCCATGAGCTCCTCGACCACGTCCAGCGCGGCGTCTTTGTCTCCGGACCGATAGAGGGCTTCGGCATCATCAATGTTTTTTGTGCACGCGCCGACTCCGAAAATCAGCAGCAGCGCGAGCATCAGAGACCAGATGGATCGGGGGTTCATGATTCTCCTTTCACACGCTCAATGACCAGGTCCTTGAGTTCCGGGGCAACTCGAGGCTCTTTGAAATCAATCTGTTGTGCATCCAGAATGCCCATCAGCACATCGGCCAGACGGTCGGGCTTGCCTGCATAGCGCACCCGGATCGTGACCAGCGAAGGCTGAGCATCCGCCAGGGTGTTGTCATAGTCGATGTAGCGAAGCTGGTCGCTCTGTCGCTGATCCAACGCCCCACGGAAACGTCGCACGTCCCGGCTCTCAAAGTCCTTGAGCACGATTTCGTAAGGCATCAGCTTGTCTCCGCCGACCGAGATGGTGGACATCTCCTTGATCACTTGGGGCACAAAATCCTTCTTCATGTCGGTGTAGGTGTCCTGCACCAGCCCGGTGATCATTGCGGACGGGATGACATTCGGTCCGCCACGTCGCGCCACGTTGAAGAGCGAGTTGGCGAACGCTCCGCCACGTCCGGTGGAGATGTTCTTGGCCGTGACGTTGATGGACAGGCTCATGTTTGTCTGAGGCGTGCCTCCGAGGGCCTGAACGTTGACCTCCACGACCACCTTCGCCATTTGCTGAAGCAGGGTCAGTCCTGTGGAGTAGAACTCTTCGGCATTCTGAATCTGTGTATTCAGCTGAGCCGAGGCGGCGTCGCTTCCTGCAATCATGGCCATGAACTGGTCCTTGGAGATCGCCTTGAACTGCTCCCGGAGCTTCTCATCGGACTGGAGTTGAGTCACCGCGTTCCGGAAGTCCATGGCCCTCAGCCCACGCTGATTCAGGTCGGTCTGGATCTGGTTCATCAGTGCGTCTTCGATGTCTGAGAACCGGAACCCGGAGGAGGACAGGTCGATGTCCTTCTTGCTGGTGATGACGACCACGAGGGTGCTGGAACTGTTGTTGATCAGCTTCAGGTCCTTCTGCAGGGCAACCAGCACCTTTTGGCGGCTGATCTTGAAGGCGGCATCGATCCCGTAGTACTTCCCGGCGAAGATGCGCTTCTCGGCGAGAACCTCACTGTCTACCACGTAGTTCTGCAGGTTCTGAGAGAGGTACTGCTCGATCTGCTCGTAGTTGTTGTTGTAGGTCTCTTCGGTCAAAAGCTCCCGGACCATCTCGTCCACGGCATAACCTGTGGCGACGTTGGTGGCCAGAATCTTGGCAGAGCGGATGTCGTTCTGTTTGATGAAGGCCTTGGCCTTGACCCGAATCACCCGGACATCTGGGGAGTCTTCTCGGAGGGTCACTCGGCCATTGACGTCCGCCAGTGTCAGGAATTCCTCTGCCTTGGGCGGCGGAGGCGGAGCATCTTCCATCAACCCGGAACATCCGGAGAGCCACACCATCGAGACTGTCAGAAATACACCAATCGCTGTTCTTGTCATCTTGATCTTGCGGAAGGAGGTTGAATTGCGAATTTTTGAGAAAAGTGACATCCTCGACAGTACCACAGTTTCAACGAATGAAAAGACTATCTTGAATCCAACACCCCTGAACACGCCCCGCCACTTGAGCCGGATTTTGCTCTGGGGGATGAGCTTCCTCTGGATCTGCGGGTCTCCGGACCTGGCTGGAGCCAGCCTGATGCAGTGGCCGGACCTGCTCTACCAAATGCAAGAGCAGGTGAGTTGGTCCGGAATGCGCTTTGAGACGAAAGTGCAGGTCTTCGACCCCCTCCCTCCCCGAAAGGCCGATGGAACCGTGAGTGCGGTCTCTCTTCCGCTTCCGCAGAGGGGCTACACTCAGCGGATTCACTGGAAGGACTCCAGTCTGCTGGCCGTTGAGACGTTCTCGGCCTCCGGTTCGCTGGTACACCACTGGTGGAGTTACGAAGGCGAGCAGCGCGAGTGGCGAGGGGCTCCTGGGTTCACTCAAGATGAGGTGCAATGGCTTTGGCTCGAGTTCACCTCGCGTCGTCGGTTGACCCGGGAACAGGCTCTGCGTGAATGGGGTGTCCGATCCTTTCGGGTTTCTCAGGAACTGGATGGTGACAACAACGTCTACTACCGCGTGGGACATCCTACCTCCGGAGCCCATGCCTGGATCGACCCCCAGACGTTTCAACTGCATGCGTTACGTCAGCCCATCTTGCTCCCGGATGGGCAGGAGTGGATGCTGGAAGTGATTTATCTGGACTTCAAGACCTATCGACAGCAGGACTACCCCAGTGTTGCCGAGTATCGACTGAACGGAAAATTGCTCAAGAAGATGACGATCACCCAACTGGAGCGCATAGGCGATTTGCCTGTGGGGAGTTTGAGAGAACAATCCCTGAAGCTCAAGGCTGCCGAACTCCCGATCCGGAAGGTAGTGGACTATGCCCGTTAAGTGGAAATCCGCAGCGCTAGCGCTCATGGTGGCCTCCGGGCTTCAGGCTGCTGAACCTCAGGTGATCGACCGGGTGGCAATTGTGGTCAACCGCCAGATGCTGACCCTGAGTGAGGTCGAGTCCACTATGGAGGCCCTGCGTGAACAAAACCGCCTGCAGTCTCTTCCGCAAGAGCTTCGGCAGCAGGTCATCCAGCAGTTGGTGGAGGAGTTACTGATTCTCGACTACGCGCAGTCCAACGAGATCCGGATCGAGGATCAGGAGGTTGAGGACCGCTTGGCGTCACTTGAGGAGCGCAACCCCCAGCTGCTCCAGTCCTACTCCCGCATGGAGCTGCAGGAGCGCATCGCCAAGGATCTCAAGCGTCAGCGCGTTCTGGCGCGAGAGGTGGACCCCAAGATCCGTGTGGAGGATGAACTGATCCGGGAACTGTGCCTGCAGGAGCGCGACCGTCTCCGAGAGGTCGAGGTGGGCCAGATCCTCTTTCGCAAAGACCAGACTCAGTCAGAGGCCCAAGCGGAGCAGGTTCGTCGTCGCCTTGCAGAAGGGGACACCTTTGAGCAGCTCGCACGGATCTATTCGGAAGATCCCAACGCGGCCCAAAACGGTGGGCGGATGGGCTTCTTCAAGCGGGGACAGATCCTTCCGGAGCTGGATCGGGTGCTGTTCTCACTGAAGCCCGGAGAGTTGAGCCCGGCGGTTCAGACCCAGTTTGGCTTTCACCTGCTGATGGTGCTTTCGGAACGCTTCCCGGAAGGTGGAGAGTGCACGATTTTGACGGATGCCCAGCGCAGCCGCCTCAACGATCAGGCTTATCAGCTTCAGCGGGAACGCCTTTCCAGAGAATTTCTGGCGAAGCTTCGCGGGCGTGCTCAGGTCTCAGTCCGTCTCTGAAGCGCCACCCGTCGCCTCCCATTCACCCTCCTCCCAGTAACCGATCCGGATTCCCAGCTGGAGAGAACGCCCCCGACGAGACACCAACTCTTCTGGAGAGCGTGTGACCCGCTGGGAGTGCCTTAGGCTCCACTCGAACAGGCGGTCCTGCAGCTCCGCACGGATGTGGACATGGCCTGGATCCTCACCAAGGTCACTCAGCTCCAGAGGGTCATTGTGCAGGTCAAACAGCACCGGGCGATGCCCCACTGCATGGATCAGCTTCCAGCGCTCGTCGGTCAGCATGTAGAGGCGCGCAGCTCGTGGATCTGCCTGAAGCGCGGAAGCAATCGGAGCCACGGAGTAGTCGTACTCGCTGACCGCGACGCCCTTCAAAGTGGCACTCCCAGCGCCCTGCAAGACGGGAAGGAGCGACTGCCCCTCCAGCCGATGCTCCGGAACCGGAGCCCCGAGAGCCTGCAAAAAGGTGGGGATCAGGTCAATGGCCTCCACCGGGGTCTGACAGGCGGTGCCCCGTGTAGCGTCCGAAGTGGTCGGGTCGCACAGAATCAGAGGAATCCGAACAGAGGGCTCGTGGAACCAGTCCTTTTCTCCCAGCCAATGATCTCCCAGGTAGTCTCCGTGATCTGCTGTGAAGGCGATCAGCGTGTTCTCCCAAAGCTGGCGCTCCTCCATGAAGGAAAACAGCCTCCCAAGATGATCGTCCAACTGCTTCACCAATCCAAGGTAAGTGGGAAACACGTTGCGGCGCACCTCTTCGCGGGAGAAGGTTTGGCCCACCTGGCTGTGCATGAAGGCTTCATAGATCGGGTGGGGGTTCTTGCGCTCTTTCTCGCTTCGGACCGGTGGAGGCAGCTCAATCTCCCGGAACAGGTTGTGGTAGGGTGCCGGAGCAAGGTAGGGCCAGTGCGGCTTGATGTAGGACAGGTGCAGGCACCAGGGGCGCTCTCCGTGCTGCCTGAGCAGCTCAATCGCGCGGTCGGTGGTGTAGGCGGTCTCCGAGTGCTCTTCTCGAACACGCGCAGGGCGATGCGCATGCTGCATGTACCAGCCCTCAAGAAGCTCCCCGGATTCATCCTCTGCCGAGTTTGCCCAGTCGTTCCAAGGGTTGGGCCCCGGATATCCTTGGGCGTTCAGGTAGCGTTCGTATGCGGAGCGCTCCGGGTTGTAGCGTCCGGCAGGGCCTTCCGGATACAGACCCTCCATCCGGTCAAACACTTCAAACCCGCACTCGGATAAGCGCTTGCCGACCGGCGAATCCGGAGCCACTCCCAGCTCCTGCATTCCGGCCAGGTCCGGATAGAAGTGCGTCTTCCCCACCAGCCAGGTCTCCAGGCCGTGTGGCCGCAGGTACTCCCCAAGCGTCTTCTCGCCCACACGCAAGGGGATGCCGTTCCAGGTCGCCCCGTGCGACTGGGAGTAGCGCCCGGTGTAGAAAGACATCCGGGATGGTCCACAGATGGGAGACTGGCAGTAGGCCCGGTCGAAGCGCACTCCCTGCTGAGCAAGGCGGTCGATGTTTGGGGTGGAGATCAGTTTGCTTCCGTAGCAGGAGAGGCAATCCCAACGGAGTTGGTCTGCCATGATGAACAGGATGTTGCGAACGTGAGACATGCAGGTGCCGGACAAGTGGGAAAGAGGCGCTGGCCCAGGAAACACCTTCCGGGGTCTCTTCAGACTTGGGAAATGCTGGACCCCCAAAGCGCTTGTGGTATCGTAGAGCGTCCGGGAAACTCGGGCAAGCATGAGGATTGGCAACCCCCCCTATGGTACGCAAAAGCCGTGAACCGCCTGAGACACATTCTGCGAACACAATGGAAGCGCCTGACCCGTGACCTGGTGCTTCTGCTGGTGATCTGGGCCGGGGTCTCCTGGTGGCAGACCCGCGACCTGCTGCCATCACGGGCTCTGGCGCTGGACTGGAGCCTCCCCCAGCTTTCCGGAGAGCAGAAGGCCCTCAGCGACCATCAGGGGCAGCGGGTGTTGCTCTACTTTTTTGCTCCGTGGTGTTCCGTCTGTGCCCTGAACATCGGCAACCTGGACTGGCTTCGCCAGCTTCGCTCCGAAGAGGCACTGGCCATTTATGCTGTCGCGCTGGACTATCGGGACTCCGGAGAGATCGAGCGCTATGTGGAGAAGCACGATCTGGATGTGCCGGTGCTGCTGGGAGACTCGGCGATGCCTTCCCGCTACCGGATTCAGGCGTTCCCGACGGTGTACGTGATTGACTCTTCAGGCTTTGTGGACCAGACCTCTGTGGGGTATGTCCCGTTGCTGGGGTTGTGGTGGCGCAGTCTGTAACTCAGGGAAGGAAGTGAGCAACCCTCAAGAAAGAGAACCTTCAGACGAGCTGCGGGGCTGGGTGTTTGGGCTGCTGGGCATGGTGATGTTCAGCCTGACCTTGCCGATGACCCGGATGGCGGTGGAGCACTTGTCTCCATACTTTGTCGCCTCGGGCAGGGCGCTACTGGCGGCGCTTGTCGGATTCACCATATTGCGAATCACATCGCAGCCTTGGCCGACGCGCAGGCAGTGGAAGGGGCTCTGGATGTCCGGACTTGGGGTGATTCTCGGGTTTCCTCTCCTGATGACTCTCTCGATGCGCTTTGTCCCGGCCAATCATGGTGGAGTGGTGCTGGGGATCTTGCCCATGGCCACCGCAATTGGGAGTAGTCTGATCCTCCGGGAGCGTCCTTCCGTGGGCTTCTGGATTTGTGGTGTTTTGGGAAGCAGCGCAGTAGTGGGGTTCTCCCTCCGGGAGGGCGGAGGTGCCTTTCACGTCGGAGATTGGCTCTTGTTTGGGGCGGTCATCTCTGCTGCGTATGGCTACATCAAGGGCGCAGAGATGTCGATGCAACTTGGGGGCTGGCAGACGATCTGCTGGACCCTGACCGCCTGGTCTCCGGCGCTGCTCCCTGCGACGCTCTGGCTGGGGTGGCAACTCCCGGACTCCGTGCCGTGGAGCAGCTGGGCGGGATTTCTGTACGTGGCGCTGTTCAGCCAGCTGATCGGTTTCTTCGCCTGGTACAAGGGGCTCGCCCTGGGAGGCGTGGCCCGGGTCAGTCAGACCCAACTCCTGATGCCCTTCTTCACTCTGTTCTTTTCCTGGCTGTTGCTGGGAGAGACGATTGGCTGGGACACGCTCCTGTTCGCCGGATTTGTGGTCGGCACAGTCACGCTGGGAAAGCGCATGGCCGTGCGTCGATCACCAGAGGCCTCAGTCCGGTGAGGCTCAGGTGTCCTGTCGGAGCAGCTTGAGCTTGTTCTCCTGCATCAACTTCCGGTTCCGCCGGCTTTTCTGGTAGTACGCAACCGCCCGGTTGTGCTCCCGGAGCGTTTTGGAGAAGTGGCTGCTCCCGTCCCCTCGGGCCACAAAGTAGAGGTACTTGACCTCTGCGGGATACAGGGTTGCCATCAGGGCATCCACACCCGGATTGCTGATGGGTGTGGGGGGGAGCCCGTGGTTGGTGTAGGTGTTGTGGGGGTGGTTCTTCCTCAGATGCTTGCGGGTCAGGTTCCCGTCAAAGTTCGGGATGCCGTAGATGACGGTCGGGTCGCTGTCGAGCCGCATGCGCTTGCGAAGCCGGTTGTGAAAGACGGCGGAGATCTTGTCGCGATCTCGAGGGTTGGCGGTCTCTTTCTCAACGATCGAGGCCAGCGTGAGCAGCTGGTATTCGGTCAGGTTCAACTCCTGGGCCCGCTCCCGCATCGAGTCGGTCATGATGTTCCGGTAATGGGAGATCATGACTTCCAGCAACTCGCGGGGGCTGAAGGCCTTGGAGAGGAAGTAGGTCTCCGGAAACAGAAAGCCTTCCAGAGACGTGGCCTCCGAAATTCCGGTTTGGTCCAACAACTCAGGATCTTTTTCCAAAGCGACCAGGTCCTTGGCGGAGGCAAGCCCTGCAGACTCGAGGCGCTGAGCGATCTCCCGGAGCGTCTTTCCTTCCGGAATGGTCACCTTGCGCAGAACGCCCTTGCCGGTGATCAACTCCTCCAGAACCTGTCCGGTACTGAAGTGCCGGGGGAGCTCGAACTCTCCCACCTGCAGACGAACCGGAGCATCCATCCAGTAGGCCAGGAAGGTGTAGAGCTTCGGGTGGGCAAGCATGTCCTGCTCGCGCAACTGCTCGGTCACTTCGGAGAACACCGTCCCTCGCGGGATCAGGATCCGGGCAGGCTCTCCGTTCATGACGCCAGAGGCCGGGCTCCGGGAGAGGTGCCAGAAGTATCCCCCCAACGTCCCGGAGAGTACGATCCCCACCGATAGCGAAACGAGTAGCCAATGTCTCCAATTCATGAGCACACTCCTGGTCGAGTTACCGGACGCTCCGGGCTCCCTTGAACCCGGACCCGCAGTTCTACACCACACTGATAGGGGCGAAGCACCAAGGCGAGCGGCCCCAAAGCCTGCAATAATTCTGCCGGTATCTTGAGCTGGACCTTCAGGTCCAACTGAGACGCCGAAGGCCGTTTCAGGTTCGGGCGAACCGTTCCGCTCAGGCTGCCCTCCACGCTTCCTTCAAACTCCACCTGACGCAGAACCACCTGCTCCCCCAACTCGAGCTCATAGTGAACTCGGGACCAGACCAGGTCCGGAAAGATTGATCCAGGCAACAGCAGGTCCAGGCCGGCCAGGCGGACCCTCAGATTGCTCAGGTTGCCCTGAAGCTCACCTTGGGGCAAGGACGTCTTGCGCTGCAGGAGTGTCGCAAGGTTGTTCACTTCCAACTCGGAAGAAAGCTCTCCGGAGATGGTGCCATAGGGAAACAGCGCCACAAGGGGAACGCGCTGAAGCTGCACGCTCTGGAGTTGTATCTGAGCCGTCTGCGGTTGCGGAAGCGGAGAGATCTTTACCTGCAGAGTGCCTCCATGAACCTGACCTTCCACCCTCCCTTCAAGCTGGGGAAGAGCGGCGAAGGGCGCCCGCGCCTGCTCCAGCACCAGCATCTTCAGCGGAGGACCACTCCTCCATCCGGGAGGCGTCAGCATCGCCAACTCCGGGAACTCCAGCGCTGTCCAGCCCAGCTGCAACGGAGCCAGCTTGAACGGGATGCCGGACTGCTGGCTCGCGTACTGCTCCATTTTTTGTGCAATGGTCTCTCCCGGAAAGCTCTGCTTCAGCCCCCAGAAAGCTCCCACCGGGATCAGAATCACCAGGAGCAGCAACAGGGTCAGCCGCTTCAACCAACGCACGGGAGACTTTCGAGAGAGGCAGAGAACACGCTTAGCTTCCGGATTGCTTGTGGACCTGAAAAGAAGCCCGGACCAGGCGGCTTCCCGGAGAGATGCTCAGATCCAACTGGGAGAGCTTGAGGACGGGCCGGTTGTTCTCCAGACGATACAGCATTTCCATCAAGTCCTCCAGCAGTAGCTGATCGAGCCGCACCTGCACCCCCTCTGTGCCTTCCGGAGCGTTGGGCAAGGCGTTGAGCTGCAAGTGGTCCTGAATCTTTACTGCCCGGGCGACGCTTTCAACAAAAGAACTCAGCGGCTGCTGCATCAGGGGCGCGGTGGCTTTTTGCTGCAGGGCAGACCACTCTTGGGAGAGCTGTCGGGCTTCCTGGAGCTGACGCTTCCGGGACTCCAGCTGCAACTCCAGGCGCTCCTGCTCTCGAACGACGCGCTGGTTGACCCACACCCCGGCAAGGCTGACCATGAGGATCAGCATGAGTCCGATCAGGATCTGTTCTCGAAGCGTCAGTTCTCGCATGTCGTTTCGCGATGCGGGGACGATGAAGTGGAGTCAGCCATCATTCTCTGGCCTTGGGGAACTTGCAAGCCAAGCGCTCGCAGAGGCCTGTTCAGTCACGGCTTTCGCACCGCAAGCTGAGGAGCCACTCCTGTTCACGCTCCCGGAGCTTCAGGTGCCCCTTGTCCCGATTTTTCGAGCCGGTGTTGCAGGTCACGCCAAACGCAACCTCCTGCTCCGTCCACTCCGGATGGATGCAGTTCAGCAGAACCTGGTGAACCCAGATGCTCTCTTCATAGAGCTGCGTCTGCCGCTCGAGTTCACAGGAGTAGCGCCCGACCTGAATGACCTCCAATCCTCCGGAACGCTCTGGAATTCGAGCCGAGAGGTCTTCCATGGGACCACGAGGGAGGAGCCCTCGCTGCAGAAGAAACCGAGGCTCCGCGTACACGTTGAGGCTGATCAGCAACGCTCCTGCCAGTCCTGGAAGGGCGCTCGGCCTCATCCGCGGTTCAAGGCGCGGGACACGACTTCGTGGACCTCTCCGGATAGCTGGGGAAGCCGAATGACTGCTTCTAGCTGAGTCTTCATCAACTCCTGACGCTTCGGGTCAAAGCGCTTCCACTGGTTGAATGCTCCGACCAGGCGGGCCGCAATCGTGGGGTTGAGCGAGTTCAGCGCGATGACCTGCTCGGCCAGAAACGCGTATCCTTGACCGGATGCCTCATGGAAGCGGACCGGGTTGGAGTGGGCGAACGCGCCAATCAGGGCGCGGGCCTTGTTGGGGTTCTTCAGGTCGAAGGAGGGGTGAGCCAGCAGGTGCCGCACATTCTTCAGCGTGTCCGGAAGTGCCGACATCGCCTGCAGGGTGAACCACTTGGTGATCACCAGCGGGTCATTTTGCCAGCGCTCGTAGAATGCGGCCAGCGCTTGCTCCCGCTCACGGCAGTGCAGGTGGTTGAGGGCCATTAGGGCTCCGGAGGCCTCCGTCATGTTGGTCGCGTTGCGAAACTGCCCGTAAGCCAGTTGCCGGGTCTCTTCTTGATCCAGCGTGGTGAGCAACCCGAGGCATCGGTTCTTGAGCGCTCGCCGGCCCATGCCTGCAGCATCGGGTCGGTACGGCTCCGGAGCGTTCAGGCTTCGGTACAGCTCCCGAAGCTCTTCTGCAAAGCCATGGGCCAGCTGCTTGAGCAGTTCGGTCCGGACAGCGTGGATCTCCTCCACGGCGACCACGTCCATCTGCTCCCCGAGGTAGCGTTCATCCGGGAAGGCCAGGGCCTGGGCGAGCAAGGCGGCGTCCATGGCGTGGGCTGAGCCGAGCAGTTGACCAAGCGCCGTCCGCAGAACCTCCGGAAGCTCCACGGCCAAGCCGCTCTGGACGCGCTTTACCTGCTGCAAGGCGATCCGGATCATTAGCTGTTGACCGGCCTCCCAACGATTGAAGAGGTCCGGATCGTGAGCCATCAGGAAAGCCAAATCTGAATCACTATATTCAAAATGAAGCTTCACTGGAGCAGAGAATCCGCGAAGTAGCGAAGGCACTGGAGGCTCCGGGATTCCAGCAAACACAAACTCCTGGCGCTCTTCCTGAACCTGCAGGACCAGCGACTCGACCTCCGGGGCGTTGGTGCCTTGGAGCGTGAGCCCGAATGGTGCTCCGGAAGAGGAGAGCAACCCCACCTCCAGAGGCAGGTGATAGGCCTGCTTTTGCAGAGCATCCGCTCCTGCTTGCTGCTGGGCAGAAAAGCCAAACCCGTTCTGCTTGACTGTGTCCGGCACGGACTGCTCCACCATCAGCGTGTAGGTCTGGGCGTCCGCAGCATGGGCCCCAGTGACGCGCAGCTCCGGAGTTCCCGACTGAGCGTACCAGCGCCGGAATTGCTGAAAGTCCACCTGGTTGGCGTCTTCCAGCGCGGCGACAAAGTCGTCACAGGTCACGGCCTGTCCATCGTGGCGTTCAAAGTACAGGTCCATGCCCTTCCGGAAGCCCTCACGTCCCAGCAAGTTGTGCATCATCCGGATCACCTCGGCGCCCTTCTCGTACACGGTGGCGGTGTAGAAGTTGTTGATCTCCTGGTAGGCGTCAGGACGGACCGGGTGGCTCATCGGGCCGGAGTCCTCGGGAAACTGGTGGTTGCGCAGGATGTTCACGTCGTCGATGCGCTTGACCGGCCGGCTGTTCAGGTCGGAGCTGAACTCTTGGTCCCGGAAGACGGTCAGGCCTTCCTTGAGGCTGAGCTGGAACCAGTCTCGGCAGGTCACCCGGTTGCCGGTCCAGTTGTGAAAGTACTCATGCGCAATCACGGCCTGGATGTGGTAGAAGTCGCTGTCGGTAGCGCTCTCCGGGTCGGCGAGGACGTACTTGGCGTTGAACAGGTTGAGCCCCTTGTTTTCCATGGCGCCGAAGTTGAAGTCATTGACGGCAACGATCATGTAGATGTCGAGGTCGTACTCACGCCCAAAGCGCTCCTCGTCCCACTTCATCGACTGCTGGAGTGACTCCATGGCGTAGCCGAGCCGCGGGACGTTCTCATGCTCGGAGTAGATCCGGAGAGCGACCTGACGTCCGGAGCATGTAAGGAAGGAGTCCTCCAGCACGCCCAGGTCTCCGGCGACCAAAGCAAAGAGGTAGGAAGGCTTGCGGAACGGATCCTCCCAGCGCACCCAGTGGCGCCCGCCCCCACTCTCTCCGGACTCTACCGGATTCCCGTTGGAGAGCAGCACGGGAAACTTGTTCCGGTCTGCCTCCACGGTGGTGGAGAACACGGTCATCACATCCGGGCGGTCCTGGAAGTAGGTGATCTTGCGAAACCCCTCGGCTTCGCACTGGGTGCAGAACATCCCCCCGGAGCGATAGAGCCCTTCCAGCGCGGTGTTCTTTTCCGGGTGAATATGAACCACTACCTGCAGCATGAAGGTGTCGGGAACCTCGGGGATCGTCAGGTGGGTGTCGCTGAGGCGGTATTTGCTTTTCGCAAGCGCCTCTCCATCGAGGGCAATACTCCGTAACTCCAGCTCCTGTCCCTCCAGAACCAGCGGGCCTTCCTGTCCTGTCCTCCGGCGCAACCGTTGGGTTGCGGTCACCTGCGTGTGGTCTTCATGGAGTTCGAAGCGGAGGTCGATGGAATCGACCTCGAAGATAGGCGGCGTGTAGTCTTGGAGCCGAATGGTCTTGGGAGCTTCTGACTTCATGGGGTGCCTTCACTTGATAGAGGATGAGTATGATTCAAGAACCTGCTCTGGAGTGCCTCATGAATCCAGGTGCAGAAAACTCCAGAGGTCACCCATCCGAGCCAACTGGAGGTCATGAGCCGACTCCCACAGAGCCAGGGCGTCCGAAGATTTTGCGATACAGGGGTTTGCGGTAGGCGAACTGGGCCCACATGGTGGGATAGAGTAGCACGGTCAGCCACGAAAAGGGGGCTCGGTATTCAATATCGTCAATGATCACACAGTGATCGCCTTGCTGCCGCACGGTATGTCGGTGGTGCCAGAAGGCGAGGAAGAATGGCATGCGGAGGCCTTCGTCAACAAACCAGCACTCGGAGTCATTGGCCCCAGCCTCAGTGATGCGGCCATGCCACTGCTGCTGGAGCAAGGGGAGCTTCAACTCAATCAGGTACTCGTCTCCGGGACGGCTTCCGTCGAAGCGCAACAGCTCCACCGGAGGAAACGGCGGCGCGAGCTGCTCGAAGAGAGACTGGTCGAACTGGGCAAACACGTCCTGAAAGTTTCCGGCAACTTCAGTTTCAAGGTAGATCTTCATGCAGGGAGCCTTTGGCAGTTGGGGCAGAAGTAGAGCCTTCGCGATCCGGAGCTGGTTCGCTCGATGGGAGCCTGGCACTTCCAGCAGGGGCGACCGGCCCTCGCAAAGACCCAGTGACGGAAGTGCGCGCGAGGCACGCCCTGCTGCTTCAGGGCTTCAGCCAGCTTCAGGTCGTTGGTGATCCCGTTGGTGCGGTAGGACTGCCGGGTGACCCCCACACAGGCCTGCGCCAGCAGGTTCAGCTGCACTGGGTCGCACTGCCGGGGCTTGAGGTGCGGCTGCAACCCTGCGAGAAAGAGAACTTCGCTTCGCAGGTAGTTGCCCAGTCCGGCCAGGAATCCTTGATCCAGTAGCAGCGTCCCCAACTGCTTCTGGCGAAACTCCGGAAGGTCCAACCGCTTCCGGACGTCTTCAACACGGCACGAGTCGTCCAGCACGTCCGGGCCCAGTTTTTTGAGAAACGGGTGCTTGTGCTCTTCCTCGGTCCGGATCACTTCGATGTCGGAAGCGCTGTAGAGCAGCGCCGACTTGCGACGAGTATGAATCGCCAGTCGCAGCTGCCTGGACGTGTCCGGATACTGGTAGGCCTTGCGGACCATCCAGCGCCCGTAGAGCTGGTTGTGGCTGTAGATCGTCCAACCTCCGGAGAAGCGAGTCAGCAGGGCCTTGCCTTGAGAGGTGACCCCTTGCACACGCTGTCCGGTGAGTTCTGCCTCAAACACCTTGAGGTGCTCAAAGGCGAAGGAGATCTCCACACAGTCTTCGTCGCCGATTGCCTGCTGTAGCTGGTCGGCAATGTGGCGGATTTCAGGGCCTTCAGGCATGAGAGTTTGGTGAATCCAGGGATTTGGCTTGAGCGTGCTGTCGCGATTCCACTATTTTGGCGTTTTTTGCCCACAACACAACATCGAGTGCCTTGAGCACTGAAAATCAGGAGAAACATGGACCTCAAGCTGGAATACAGCAGCAAATCACTTTCTGCAGAAAAAGCAGGCGCGCTGGTCGTGCTGGTGCCTGAGGAAACGGACTGGTCTCTTTGTGGAGCCAAGGAACTTCCCGAGGACGTTCAGAACGTTTTGGAGTCGGTCCGCAAGCTCAAGGTGTTTTCCGGGAAGAAAGGCACCACGCACCACGTCGTCACAGGAAATGGGAACTGGCCACAGGTCCTGCTGGTGGGGCTGGGAGATCGGAAGGAGTTGACTGCCGAGGCGTTGCGGCGTGCGGCGGGCAAGGTGGGACGGCTCATTCCCTCTCTCAAGAGCACCACCGCGGCCCTGATCCTTTCCGGGAGCCTGGAACACGTCACGACCCACGCGTTGGGCATGGTGCTCGCTGAAGGACTGGGGCTCGGTGCCTACGAGTACACGGAGTTCAAATCCAGCGAAAACGGCGACCTCCCGAAGTCTGTCAGAGTCAAGCTGGTGGACCCGGAGAAGCTCACGGACTCGAAGTCCGTGAAGGCTGGCGCCCTCCGAGCAGAGGCGACGAACCTGGCGCGCTCTCTGGGAAATACGCCTCCGAACGTGCTCTCTCCAAGTGAGCTGGCCAAGCGTGCAGAGGCGATGTCCAAGAGACAGAAGCTGAAGTTCCGGGTCCTTGACGAGAGCGAGATGCGCAAGTTGGGCATGCACATGCTTCTGGGGGTGGGACAGGGGTCCGAGGAGCCTTCGAAGCTACTGATCATGGAATATCGCCACGACAAGGCTTCGGACACGGTGGCCATTGTTGGCAAGGGGATTACGTTCGATACCGGAGGCATCTCGCTCAAGCCCAGCAAAGGCATGGACGAGATGAAGTTTGACATGTGCGGAGCGGCCGCTGTGGTGGGAGCCATGCAGTCGATTGCTCAGCACAAGCCGAAGGTGAACGTGATCGGAGTGGTTGCCGCCGCAGAGAACATGCCCGACGGCAAGGCGCAGCGTCCGGGGGACATCGTCAAGGCCTACAACGGCAAGACGGTGGAAGTCCTCAACACCGATGCTGAAGGTCGCTTGGTGCTGGGAGATGCACTGGCGTATGTGGTCGATCAGTTCAAGCCCACGGCAGTGCTGGATCTGGCAACCCTGACCGGAGCGTGCATTGTGGCGCTGGGGCACCAAGCCTGTGGAGCGATCACCAACAACGCCGAACTGATGGATAAGGTTCGTGTTGCCGCAGAGCAAAGCGGTGAGCGAGTCTGGGAGTTGCCCAACTATCCAGAGTACGCCGAGTCCCTCAAGGGCAAGCATGGAGACCTGAGGAACATTGGCGACGGGGACGCCGGAACCATCATCGGGGGCGCCTTCCTGCAGCACTTTGTCGGAGAAACTCCCTGGGTGCACCTCGATATCGCAGGTGCGGCCTGGAGCGTCAAACATGTCGACTATCACCCTTCTGGGTCGGCAACCGGAGTCGGTGTCCGCCTGCTGACCGACCTGGTCTTGAACTGGAACTGAGAGCACTCGCCGGAGGAGTACGTTCATGGCGAAAAACCACAAGCCGCAGTACCACAAGGTAGTCAAGCGTCTGATCTCTTCAGAGCGACCTCAGGTGCTCAAGAGCCTGCTGGACTCGCTCAACCCGGTGGAGATCTCCCAAGTCCTCCTGCAACTCAAGCTCAAGCACCAACTGGAGGTGCTTGAGCACCTGCCTCCCGACCGGGCGTCGGATGTGATCTCCAACCTTCAAGGGTCATCGACCGTTCTGGAAAGTCTGGTCAGCGAACTCAGTCACGAGCAGCTTTCCGGAATCATCGGGGAGATGGAGGACGACGACGCGGCTGACATCGTCTCCATTCTGGATGAAACGCAGGCCGATGCGCTGATGGATTCACTTCCGCAGAAGGACCGCGAGGAGTTGGCGAACCTGCTGCAGTATCATGAGGAGAGCGCTGGTGGTTTGATGACCACCTACGTCGTTTCCATCCGCAAGGATCAGACGGTGGCTCAGGCGATCCGGAGCATCCGGCGCTATGTGCAGCGTGAAGGCTTCGAGATGTTCTACACGGCGTATGTCGTGGATGAGTACCGCCACCTGATCGGGACGGTCTCGGCCACGGAGCTGCTCTTGGCGGACCGGAGTGCCGAGATCGCCGACATCATGAACCCGGACGTGATCGCTGTGGACTGCGACCTCGACCAAGAGGAGGTGGTCCGAGTTGCCCAGGAGTACGACCTGGTGGTGGTCCCGGTGATTGACAAGCACCTGCGCCTGGCGGGCCGGATCACCATCGATGACCTGGTGGACGTGCTCTATGAGGAGCACAACGAAGACCTCGGGCAGTTTGCCGGAACCGGTGGCGAAGAGGTGCTGGAGACTTCCATCATCCGGACCACCCGGGAGCGTTTGCCCTGGCTGTTTCTCAGCATGGTCGGGGGCTTTATGGCGGCACTGGTGATGAACGGCTTTGGTCGGTCGCTTTCGATGATGCCGGAGACCGCCTACTTCATTCCCCTGATCGCAGCCTTCGGGGGAAACGTGGGCATCCAGTCCTCATCGATCATGGTGCGTGGTCTGGCTACCGGGGCGATCAAGACCACGGACCTGCTGGTTCGCCTGTGGAAGGAGCTCCGGGTGGGCGCACTGAACGGGGCGATCTGTGCGGTGCTACTCGCGCTGATGAATTGGATGATCACCCGGAACATTGCGACCGCACTGAGCGCCGGAGTGGCTCTGGTTGCGGTGGTCTGCATTGCCGCCTCCATCGGAGCCTCGGTCCCGATTCTGCTCAAGCAGCTCAACATCGATCCGGCACTGGCCACAGGTCCTTTCATTACCACGGCCAACGACATTCTGGGCATCTCCATCTACCTGGGCATCACCTTCAACGTCAGCCACGCCACCTGGTTGAGTTGAGCCGTCCTGTGCCCTCCACTCGCCCGGCCTCGTCACTGCTCCTCCTCTCCGGGGCCATGCTTTCCGGGATTCTCCTGGGAGTGGGAACTCCGGGATACCCGACCCAGCTCCTTGGGTTGCTGGCTATCCCGGGACTGCTGATTGTGCTGGAGCAGCTTCCACAGAACCTCTCCAAAGGGCAGCAGGCTCGCTACTCCTTTGGGCTCTGTTGGCTTACCGGAGGCATTGGTGCACTGATTGCGGCACACTGGATCACCAACAGCGTCCATGTCTTTGGCAACCTCCCCTTTCCAGTGGCTTTGGCCATCACGGGCGTGGGATACGGGCTGGAGGTGGGTGTGCTGCTCTGGGTCGCGTTTGCTGCTCCGCGTTTGCTGCTTCCCGACCAAAGCTCCCGAGATGTCCCGCTGCGCCTGCTCTGGGCGGTGGGAGCCGACGCCTTCTGGCCCCGGCTGATTCATTGGAACCTTGGGGCCCTCCCGCTCTCGGGGATTCCGCTACTGGAACAGTCTGCCGCACTGCTGGGCTCATCCGGAATGGGGCTCTTCAGCTTCGGGTTTGCGTTTGTCTTGCTTCAGGCCTGGAGGCTCCGGAATGGTCTGATTTCCCGAGCCGTGTTGCAGAGGGTCCTTTGGGGAGTGACGTTGCTGTGGGGAGCCGGGTTCGGCTATGGGGTCTGGACGCTTCAAGGCGGGCCGCCCAAGCAACCGCCTTCCAGAGCCTTGCAGGTGGTTGCGATCCAGCCCAACTTCTCTCTGCAGGCTTTGGCGTCCAATCCGGAGCTAGCCTATTCAGACCGTGAGGCGAACCTGCGGGCCCTTTTGGAAGACTCTCGGATGGGGCTGACCCGAACGTCTTCAGATGCTCCACGGCTGCTGGTTTGGCCGGAGTCGGTGTTCCCCGGAGCGTTCTTCCAGGATGCCACCTTGCGCGGTGAGGTGAGAGCGTTTCTGCAGGAGCATCCGACTCACCTGCTCCTGACCTCGGTCGACTGGGAACGCGAGGGGGATCGGTGGAAGTTTTACGGGATCTCAACTTTACTGAATCCTGAAGGACAGGAGTTGGGCCGCTATCGAAAGATCTTCCTGATCCCTTTTGGAGAGACGATCCCGCTCTCTTCCTGGTTCCCCAAATGGGCGGCCTGGCTCCGGGAGCAGATCCCCAACATGTCCGAGTTTGTTGCCGGCGAAGAGTTCACCACCTTCCCGATCACGGAAGGTTGGGTCTCTGCACCCATCTGCTTTGATGTCTTCGCTCCACAGACAATCCGGGAGATGGTGAGGAATGGAGCCCAGTTGGTGGTCAATCCGAGCAACTTGGCGTGGTTTGGCAAGAGCACAGCTTCAGACAACATGGAAGCCGTCCTGCGCTGGCGGGCCATTGAGAATCGCGTCCCGGTGCTGTTTGCCTCGAATAACGGCCGCACCGTGTTTTTGGGGGCTGATGGACAGCCTCAGTCGGAGCGTCTGGAGCTGTTCATGCCCGGAGTGCTGGTGCATCAACTGGTGCTGGAGAGTCGCTCGTCCTTCAGCCGGGATTTCCCGGAGGCCCTCGCGGGAGTTTGGGGCATCGGGTTGCTACTCGCCTTCTGGAGCCTGAGATCCGGGAGCAAGCGTTCTGCTCGGCGCTCCCGCTGAATCCAAGGCCACGCCAGGCGGTGTTCGGTCTTGCCTTATTGGCGCTGAAATCTGATGATCTTCACTAGGATCCGGCTTGGTGCTTGCGAGGCCTCAGCGAGACCAAGTCCCTTTGTTTCAGCGCTTTACTCTACATTTTACTCAAGGAGAACTTTCATGGTGACTGCCATTGTCCTCATCAACGCCGATCGTGCCCAAATCAAGGAAGTATCCCAGCAGCTTGTGGACATGAGCGAGGTGACGGAGGTGTTCTCTGTTGCCGGACGCTATGACCTGATTGCGATTGTCCGGGTCAAGACCACTGAAGAGGTGGCAGACACGATCACCGAAAAGATCGGCACTCTGGAAGGAATCACCTCCACCGAGACCCTGATTGCCTTCCGGACCTACTCCCGGCACGACTTGGAGCACATGTTCTCATTGGGAGTCTGACTCCGGTCACACCCAACACCTCCAACCACCCAAATCCGGAGCCCTCTCATGCGCTCGACTCTGCTGCTTTTCCTGCTGCTGTTGACGTGGGCTGGTCCGTCGCTGGCCAGCAACTACATTGACGATTGCGGCTTCGGCAAGAAGATCGCCCGGAATGAGGTCGTCATCGGTGTCATCAACATCTTCATTTCTCCCGCCACCTACGCGAGCGCGGTGACCTCCGGAACCTCCGAATGCAGCGGATGGTCGGAGATCGACCAACTTCTGGGCATCTACATTCGTGTCAATTACGAAAGCCTTCAGGAGGAAGCCTCCCAAGGACAAGGTCCCCACCTGGAAGGGCTGGCCCGACTTGCCGGATGTCCAGCCTCCGGCCTCTCCGAACTGTCCCGGATTCACCACTCCGAACTGTTCGGCGCCTCATCACCCCAAATCCCTGAAATCCTCACCGATCTGCACTGGCATATCCAGAATCATCCGAAGCTTTCGCAGGGGTGTGGGTGG